>NZ_JACJTR010000099.1 GCF_014698795.1 Nostoc sp. FACHB-892 | reverse complement strand
ATCCTGCACCGTTAACGTATGCTTTTAAACATTCGTTTTTGATCTCATTTGAGTATCCTTTTGGGGGACTATAGATATCTATAAATTGGCGATCGCAGGTGACGCAAAAGTGATTTTGTTTACCTCGGCGTTTACCATTTTTTCTAATCCTCGTAGACTTGCAGTATGGACAATGCACAGTAGAAGACCTCAATTCATCCCTCCATTATGCAACGCCTAATCGCTTTAAGTAGCTCGTCTAATGTTGATGGTTTGGTAATGTAGTCATCCGCTCCTAACTCCATAGCTTTGCGAATATTTGCTTTAGTCGTGCTGCTGGCAAGAAAAATGAAGGGAATATTTGCTGTTTGGGGGTCTTGGCGTAAGGTATTTAGAACTGTATAACCATCAATATCAGGCATTGTAATATCGCAAATCACTAAGTCAGGTAAATGCTCTTGTATTTGTTTGATACCTAGAAGACCGCTTTGAACATCCATGACATCAAAACCTTTTGCTTTGAGTCCTTGAATGTAAAGCTCCCTTGTAACACGATCGTCTTCAATAACCAAAATTCTTTTTAACGGTTCGATATCATTTTTAGCTAACATAAATTTTAGTGGAAAAGGTGACTGAGATTTGTATTGGCTTTTCAGTAGTGATAAGAATAAATGCCTCTGTTGTAATAAAACTTTTGAAGAGAGATGCTATTAACATAAGCACAAGCCTTTATTAATCGCTACTTTTTAAAGAGACTTAAAACGGGCTATGTCGCATTTTAGAAAAATATTTAAATTGTCCTTATTAAGAAGATAACATTATTACCTAAAAAATACTTCTATTCCTTCAGGACTAAAATTAACAATCTTATTAATAATTTTAAATGTCTCAAATAAATGAAGACAATTTAATCAGAATATTGATTATTGATTAATACTGTATTCAACACTTAGCTTACAACATATCAAACTATTATGTAATAAATTACGAAAAGATCCTACTTTTCCTACTTTTCCTACTTTGACTTATTTTACCTTTTGAATACCGCCACATACTCCCCACTGAAAACATAAAAGCCCGCGACTACCACAGCCACCGACAAGAAACCCTTCTAGTTCCCAGTAGTCCTACTTCCGAGAAAGCTGTGGGCTTGTTTTGCGTTCCGATTGCCATCTGTGCAATCGCATGAAGCATTATAGTCCAAACCTGGACATTAAAGCTCCTAAAGGCTTGAGCGTGATTGGTTTCTCCCATGACAGAAGAGGGTTAGGGTGCAAGCTAGATGAAATTAATTGCTCAAGCCAGAAGCTATCAAGTGGGGGTGAGAAGAAGTATCGCTGTGCGTGTTGGCATTGTTTGATTTGAAGTTGGTTTAATTGTTCAATTGTTTCCACTCCCTCGGCAATAACAGTCACTATCTGCGTTATTCCTCTGTGGCTGCTATAACGTTAGTAGGGTCTTATATTACCTTGCTCCCGGTAAAACTTCAAATAAAGCCGCAACTGCCACCCATGAGCGAGGGGCACCATGCCAAAGTTTTGGAAGAATAGCTTGAGCAGCTTTAGCATCATCCCAACTAAGTAGTCCATACTTGTTAACCCTTTGAGCAAAAGGAGCTAACGCTCCTTTCCAGGGCCAATAGTTTAATAATGAGGAGTTAAATTGGTGATCTAACAGTTCATGTCCCAGCAGGTGCAATCGAGGATGAGTTAATAACACCCTTTGTTTATCAGCATTTGTAAATAGGAGATAATATTGTCGTTTAAAAATAGGAATAGGCAACCAATCAACTAAATCCCAAGCCTGTTCTAATGAATGCAAGCGAAAGTTTTCCGAGTAATGAACATGAGGATTGCACCAAGAGTCAATACTGCGAATTTCTGCCCTATGAGGAAAGCCAAGAGAATCAAAATAGTCACGCCAGTGAGGATTATTAACATATAAAATTTCTCGTGTACTTAACCACATTGATTGACTCCCTGTATTGAAGTGAACTGCAAGTGATAAAGCAGTGAATTGAAGAAGTATGCTGAATTAGTGAATTCAGCATTCTTGAGCGTAGGGGTTTTACCCTTTTTACTTGAAGTCCAAGCAAGCTACATTCACGAGTTACACAAACATACAAGTAATAACAATTCGTAATTCGCCATTAAGATAGGTCAGATTTTACCTGGGTTCCGGCGCAAGCATCTGTTACTTAATGAGAAGCAAATTGGTAGCTTGAGAATTTTTACAACAAGGTTAGTTGCTGTTAACTAACAACATATTACTGCTAAATTCACTAATCATTTCTCCAAAATCCAGTCAGTAGAATTGAAATTTAATATCAATAAAGCTATATTTATTGATAGATCTATCTAGCAATTATCTCAGTATAGATAGATGACAAAAATCAAATGTTATGAATTACATATTAAGCGTCATGACTTCTGATATCTAACATATTTTAAATTGATATCAGCTAGATGTTAATAATTTAACATATCAGGTAAAGATTTAAACGTAGACCAAATAAGTCTATAATCAACTCTAACCAATGCTTGTACTCAAGTTCAGCTTCAGCCAGCATATACGTCCCCAAAATTCGGGCACAATTGCTCCCGTATCGGACGGGCTTTGAGTTTATGCTTACGCTTTGGTTGCACATTTTTGCGTTGCTCTTGGGGATGCTTAACTTGACTGCTGTTGTATTAAAGCACCTGCGACTGATACTGCTGCTGGTTGGGAGAAAAAGTATCCCTGCCCATATTTGCATTGCAATTTTTTGACTTGCTTAAGCTGTACTACCGTTTCTATTCCTTCTGCTATAACATCTATGCTTAGATTGTGAGCTAATGCAATAATTGTGCGTACAATCTCTGCATATTTTCTACTAGTGTCCATATTCTTAATAAAGGAGCGGTCAATTTTTAATGCATTAATAGGAAAACGGTGCAGATAGCTTAAAGATGAATAACCAGTACCAAAATCATCTACGTGTAATTCAATACCTAATCTTTTGAGTTGCCAAAGTATCGCTGTTACAGATTGGGTGTTTTCAATGAGTACACTTTCAGTCATTTCTAGCTTTAAGCGGGATGCATCTAACTTAGTTTCTTGTAAAATTAAGTAAATTTGCTCAGTGAAATTGGATTGCAAAAGCTGTTTGCTAGAAAGATTGACGCTGATTGTCAGTTTGGTTTGTGGAAATTGCTGCTGCCATTGGTGCATCTGGTTGCAAGCCTCTCGAAGTACCCAGTAGCCAATGGGAACGATTAGTCCAGTTTCTTCCGCCACTGAAATAAAATCTGTTGGAAGCACAAGACCCTGCTTTGGGTGCTGCCATCGGATAAGAGACTCAAACCCGATAATTTTTTCAGTTTGCAATGAAACAATTGGCTGGTAGTAAATCCGAAATTCCTGGCGTTCAATAGCACGTCGCAAGTCTGTCTCTAACTGCAACAGCTTTGCACGTTCAGTGTACATAGCTGTATCAAATATTTTGTAACCTGCCCTGCCTAAAGCCTTAGCGCGATACATTGCAATATCAGCGTTGCGTAGGAGGTTCTCTACTTGGTGATCACCTGTTGTACTAAGGGCAATACCAATGCTCACAGTAGAAAACACCTCATGCCCGCTTAAATGGAAAGGTATTGCCAATTGCTGTTGCAGCCGCTCGGCAATGTCAATAACATCTTTAATTCCCTGAATTTCCTCTAACAAGATGGCAAACTCATCTCCTCCGAGGCGGGCTAAAATATCTCCAGAGCGTAGCCCAGTTTGAAGCCGATCAGCTAAGGCAACCAGTAATTGATCTCCTATAGTATGTCCAAGACTATCATTAACAACCTTAAAGCGATCTAAATCCAGGAATAGAACAGCAAATAAATTACCATAGCTTTTAGCACGCTCGACTGTTTGCTTCAGCCGCTCCATAAATTGCATCCGGTTGGGCAAACCTGTTAATGCATCATGAAAAGCAATATTAGCTAATCGTGCCTGGGCCTGCTGGCGCTCCAAAATCTCTTGTTTGAGGAGCATATTAGATTTTAATAGCTCGGCAGTTCGTTCCTCAACTCGGATTTCTAACTGCTCGTAAGCTTTTTGTAATGCTTCCTGATTCTGTTGGCGCTGGGCAACTTGGGCTAAATGCTCTGTTTGAAGTTGGTGTTGGTGCCTAACTTTTTCAATGTAGTTATCAAAGAAATCAGCTAAACTTGGCTCTGATTCTAATAATTTACTTAATTGCTTAATAACTCGCTTATCCGCTTTATAAGAAACTTCTGGGTGAGCTTCTATCCACAGATGGCACATTTTTATGTAACTTATAAACGTAATTAAGTGCTGGTAATTTACAAGCCCAAGCAGGTGACGCAGATGGGAGCGGCAATCCTTACCCTGCTCTGGCTCCAGGAAAATGAATATTGAACAGTATAGTAAACTTCTTTCGAGTGCCTCACTCAAATCTGATAGGTTTATCAACTGGCTAGGTGAGCAGGCAAGTATATGTATGTATGCATCGATGTCGGTTGCCGTTGGCGGAGGCGATTCAAGCAAATCTAATATCTGCTGTGCTTCTACCCCGAGAGTGCGTAAGTGGCAACTATGACAAATTATACAATATGGCAAAGCACAGTAACGTGAAAGATATGCAAAAAGCTTTTCCTTCAACATTGGCGATAAGGGATTATTAACGTAAGCACAAAGCGTTTGTTGCCAGAGATTTTCTAATGCTTGTACATTCTGCTCGGCTGGCTCAAAGAAAGAAGGAACAAAACCAAAGTTTTTTGCGATTTCTGCCTTAATTTCCGCACTGGTTCGCATATATCATAATTTTAATTCCTTAGCAAGACGCAGAAATTATAATAACCTGCAAATAAGCAGATTGATATAATCTGATACAAAAATTCCTTAAGTATATGTGTAATGTTTAAGACAATTGAATTTTAGCGCATCATATAGTACGACATATTTTTAATTCCCTACCCCCAGAAGAAACCACTCACACCAAAAAGCCTTATAAATAATAGGTTTGCCGTTAACAAGCTTGCTTTGCCATTGGGGTAAAAGTTCTTCTCAGCTTCATAAGGCTCTATTAGCGTTAAGAAGTTCTTGACTGGTGGCGGCATAGTTGCTTTTGAACCACTTCATCTTCTTATTATGCGACTTCCGTGCCGATTAGCTTACAATCTACTTTTTCAAGAAATTAAACAGATTATTTACCCCTTGGGTGTAGACTTACGAGCCTATCAGCTGTTATTGGTTAATCTATGTAAACTATTATTAATTTTGATGATTTATCAGCCAAATTTTTGTAGTCTTACTGTGTTAAAAGCAACTAAGCAAATTTTGGGTATGTTCGTAGCCCTGGTTGGTTGTGCCGTAATGGTTGGCTGGCTTACTGATATTCAAACTTTAAAAAGCATCCTGCGAGACTGGGTAACTATGAAACCGAATGCCGCTTTAGGTTTGGTACTAGCGGGTCTGGCATTAATTTTTTTCCCTTCAACCGGACAGGTCAAATATCAAGTCACTCAGGGGTTGGCTATAGCAATAACCTTTCTGGGATTATTGACAATGAGCGAATATCTGTTTGGTTGGAATTTGAGAATTGATCAACTGTTATTTATAGAAAAGCCTGGAGCCATTGCCAGATATTGCTCTGAGCGAATGTCACTTCTTACAGCACTTAATTTTGTCTTGATTGGCTGTGCTTTATTGCTTTGCTCGGAGGCTCTGCGGCAAAGCCTTGCGTCTGCCAAAGCCTGTGCCAGGGAGCTAGAGATTTTTATGGAGATAGTTCCGGCAGCAGTTTGGATTGCACACGATCCACAGTGCCATCAAGTGACCACAAACCGTGCTGCCTACACATTGACACGGAGAACGCCAGATTTAATCATGACAGCAACTCCACCTACTGGAGAGTACCCCTTTCAATTTCAAATTCAAAAACAAAGGCAAAATATTCTGCCAAATGAACTACCAATGCAGCTTGCGGTTAGAACGGGGCAGAGCATTGAGACAGACTTGGAATTAGTCTTCAGTAACAGCGATGTGAGATTCGTTGCTGGTCGGTCTATGCCATTGCGCGATGATGCTGGCAATGTGCAAGGGGTGATTGGAGCTTTCTGGGATGTCACTAATCAAAAGGAAGTCGAGTCGGCATTACGACAGAGTGAAGAACGATTCCGATTAGCAATAGAAAACATCCCTGATACATTTGTGATCTATGATGCCCAACGACGGTTACAGTATATCAATGCTTTTGGAGTTAAGCGGAGTGGTTATTCTCTGGAGGCACTTATTGGACACACAGATGAAGAAATAAATCCACCATCTGTGACAGATGCTTATCTACCAATCCTCAAAAAAACTGTGGAGACACGTACTCTGCAAACCGGAGAATGTACGATCAATTTGCCTGGTTGTGACCCTTTCACTATAGTTGTTACCTATGTGCCACTTTTAAATGAATTAGGAGAAATTCATCAGATTCTGGGGATCACTCATGATATCACCGAGCGCAAATGGGCAGAGTCACAATTGCGGCAGAATGCGTTTTATGATGCATTAACAGGTCTAGCAAACCGAGCTTTGTTTATGGAGCGCTTAAAATACGCACTCGCTCTTGCCAAACGGCAAGAGGATTATTTATTTGCTGTACTGTTTCTGGACATAGATCGGTTTAAGGTGATCAATGACAGTCTAGGACACCTAATTGGAGACCAATTTCTGGTTGCTATTGCTAGTAGGCTCAAAGTATGTGTACGCTTGGTAGATACAGCAGCACGGCTTGGTGGAGACGAATTTACAATCCTGCTTCAGGGAATCCAAGATGTGTCAGAAGCCATCATGGTGGCCGAGCGGATTAAACAGGAACTAGCGTTACCCTTTGAGCTTTCAGGACAAGAAATAATCACAACTGCAAGTATTGGCATCGCTTTAAGTTCGACAGTAGACTATGACTTGCCTGAAGACGTACTTAGGGATGCTGATACAGCAATGTACCAAGCTAAAGCCCAGGGTAGGGCGCGTTATCAGCTATTTAACCAACAGATGTATGCTCAAGCTCTGGCAAGATTGCATTTAGAGATAGATTTGCGTCGAGCAATTGAACGCGAAGAATTTCGCGTTTTTTACCAACCGATTGTTTCGCTCACAACTGGCTCTATTTTAGGTTTTGAAGGACTATTGCGCTGGCAGCATCCAGAACGTGGTTTGCTGCCTCCAGCAAGTTTTATTCCCCTAGCAGAAGAAACTGGACTAATTGTCTCTATTGGCAACTGGGCGTTGCATGAGTCCTGTCGCCAGATGCAATCTTGGCGGGTGAGCCAGGGTACCAACTTGCCCGAAAAAATTTATGTGAATCTCTCCCTTAAGCAATTTTCTCAGCCGGATTTGATTGAGCAGATTGAAAAAATTTTGCACTCTACTGGTCTTGCTCCCAAATGCCTTGTGCTAGAAATTACTGAAAACGTAATTATGGAAAACAGTGATCAAACCAGTGCTAACCTTTTAAAACTTAAGCAGATGGGCATTGCATTATCAATTGATGATTTTGGGAGCGGCTACTCTTCATTAATTCGTCTTTCTAGCTTTCCAATTGATATATTGAAAATTGATCGCTCTTTTATCACCTCGATGAACGCAAGCAGCAGAAATTTAGAAGTTTGTGAAATCATCATTGCATTGGCAAACAAACTTGGTGTTTCGCCCAGTGTTGAAGGTGTGGAGACACAACAGCAACTAGCAGTTTTGAGAAAGTTGAAATGTGAATCTGCCCAAGGATATTTTTTCTCTGAACCATTGGATAGTTTAGCGGCGACAGCATTAATTACCACCAATACTCAATGGTAACTATTTTTTGAGCTTGATATCTTCCTAGAAGTGACTCAAACATTTGTCAGTGCTTCTAGTTGTGCAACTAGCTTTTCTATTTCAATACCTTAGCCAAAATAAGAGGATCAAGAGAGGGTCCGATATGAATAAGAAGGGGGAAGGGGGAAAGGAACCCCTAACTTTTAAGTTAGGGTGCTGTTGATACTTGCCCTTAGCTCTTGTATGACGGCAGTTTCAATATGTTTCGTTATTTCTGCGTAAAACACAAAACTCTAGCTGAAGAATATTACATATCAAACTTCTATATAAACCAGGGGACAACACTTTAAAAGTCTCCTATTTTATGAGTATGAGAGTTCTTGAAACAGAGCGTTTAGTTCTTCGTCGGCTGAGTGTTGAAGAT
The DNA here is from genome assembly GCF_014698795.1 of Nostoc sp. FACHB-892. Lineage (GTDB taxonomy): Bacteria > Cyanobacteriota > Cyanobacteriia > Cyanobacteriales > Nostocaceae > Nostoc. The sequence continues at coordinate 1,146 of NZ_JACJTR010000099.1, read as the reverse complement.
AGCGAGTTCATTCTTGAGATATTGAATGACCCTTTGTGGTTGCGCTTTATTGGTGATAAAGGTGTGAGAACTCTCGATGATGCTCGTGAATATATTTTGAAGAATCTGGTTGCTATGTATGAGCGTCTCGGCTTCGGGCTGTATTTGGTTGAGCTAAAGGAAAAGAGCGTCTCAATTGGAATTTGCGGTTTGATAAAAAGAGATTCCTTGGAGGATGTGGATATTGGGTGTGCCTTTCTTCCTAAGTTCCGGGGAAAAGGATACGCCTATGAATCTGCTTCTGCTGTTATGATGTATGGGAGAAGAACCTTCGGCTTAACTCGTATAGTCGCTATCACTACACCGGAGAATTATGGTTCAGCAAAGCTGCTCAAAAAACTAGGACTAAGCTTTGAGCGAATGATTAAACTATCTGATGATAGTAAAAGTGTTAGTTTGTTCATTTCTGATGTCTAACAATTGCAGTGTAGCGGATTGAAGAAAGCCGCTCGTGCTGAGTTCGAGTTTTTAGCAACCTTTGACCGCAGCCGTTATGCCGCGAATCTCAGTTACCATTGTAAGCATTTCACAAGCTCATCAATGATTGCAATTGTGTGTCTGAACTATCTCCCAATTCTTGAAGAATAATGTTAGAGAATGTTGGGTTTCGTTCCTCAAACGCCACTTGGTAAGTAAGCGGGAATGCTAAAAGCGAACAAGTCGGGGAAGCACAAGGGCGTAGTGGCTCCCCAACTTACGCAAATTTATTTTTCTGGCTTAACCCAAGCGCATTGAGACTAATTCGTAATTAAGCTTTGGCGAAAAACCTTTTTTTGTATAATCCCAGCAATCCAACTACGCTAAGACCAAGTAATGCTGATGGATCGGGTACAGAAGTTTTTTGTGCTGTAAAGCCAGTTTCGTAAGAAGTCGTTATACCTCCAGATGATATTGAGTAGCTGGCTTCAATTGCTTGTACTAGCCCTTCTGTACTGATGGGAATAGAAAAAGTGCCATCCGCATTTTTTGCTACTTCTTGCCCAAGGTATTCTACAGTAACTGAATCACTGACTGGTTTGCCTTGAGCCAGAATTTGAACTAATAAACTGCCTGACAAATCCTCAGCAAAAGGGTTTTGTAAAGGTAAGATTTCCAAGGGTAGATCGA
>NZ_JACJTR010000098.1 GCF_014698795.1 Nostoc sp. FACHB-892 | reverse complement strand
TCCTGATTTTGGTGCAACATTGGCTTTACGCCTATCGAATGCAACGCATACTGTAGACCCAAAACAAGGAGGCTCAATTCTCTGGACAAGAGCTAGAGATATTCTCGTCAAATTAAAATCTCATCTGGCGCTCATATAAGGTATTACACGTTACCATTCTGTAGCATTTGCCCTGTGTTAGCCCCAAAATATAGAGCCAAAGGTAATGGCTCTTAATTTTACAAACTATACAATTCGTCTTTTTAGCTGTTTTAAAAGACAAACCAGGCGGGATTCGCTTTTTGACAGAAGTTGGGTTTTGAAGTAGTACGCATAGCACCACCTCAACAATTTAGAAATAAAGTTCATCGGCGTTATCTGATGCAGCGACAGGTTATTGACGGCTGAGGCTACTGAAGTTTTAGCGGCTCAATGAGAACTATGAAGGTTCAATAACTTAATCACTTCACCCTATAATGGAGTAACACGACTCCGTTTTCATAAATATTGCTGTTGGCAAGTTCTAAAGCAGTTTGCCCTATTACTCCAGAAAAAAGTGGAATGCCTGAACCCATTAAAAATGGGTTGATTTTCAGGATTAACTGATCAATTAATTTGTGAGCAAAAAGCGTTGTGGCTAAATCCGCCCCACCACACAGCCAAATACCCTTAAGAGTTTCGCTCTTGAGACTCTTGACTAACTCAACAGCATTTTCCGAAACAAGTTCAACATTCTCATTTGGGCTTTGGAGCATAGTACGTGAAAAGACATACTGTTTCATGTGTGAGTAAGGATTGGTTATGCCATTCTTCAATCCTAGCTCGTAGGTCTTTCGTCCCATGAGAACAACATCAAACCACTTATTCCCAGCATGTATCCCCATTACCTCACGAAGCTGTGATGGAAAGGTTTCAGGAAAGTCGGCAGATAAATTGGCAAAATATTTACCATCTTGGGAAAAGCCGTTATGTGAACCGTCGATATGAGCAATATATCCGTCAACACTGCAAGCCACAAAATACGTTACTTCTGGCATATTGACATCCTTTCTAAAAAATTTCTAGCAACCTACTAAACAAAGTAATAAACTTGTACTTTACATTTTTACTCTCTGCTGGTCATTAGAAAACCATCTTTGCCAAACGAACTTGATTTTCACCACTGCCTCATCCCTTCTTTGAGTTTTGCTAATAAATAACTGCCAAGTTTTTACAGCTTAAGTATGCCCTATTCTTATCCGCACAGGTAGACAATTGAGAACTATTGCCTACCCCTCAAGTAGACTGCTGCTGGGGACAAGTCCACTAAGAATGGAAAGTTGAGTTTGATTTAGGTTTTAATATTTAAAATCAATGTCCCGTTTCTGCTAGACTGCTTGAGACAGTTGACTCAAAAGAATGAATTGATGAAAAGTATTTGTGTCTACTGCGGCTCTAATTTTGGTAATCGCAATAGCTATCTTGAAGCAGCACAAAGTCTAGGTGTCCAGATGGCAGAGCGCGGAATTACCCTTATTTATGGCGGAGGAAATGTTGGACTAATGGGTGCTGTAGCTGATTCTGTGCTAGCTGCTGGTGGAAAAGTTATTGGTGTAATGCCACAAGCCTTAGTTGATAAAGAGATTGCACACACTGGTTTAAGCGACCTTCGAGTTGTAGGATCAATGCACGAGCGGAAATCGCTCATGGCTTCGCTGGCTGATGCTTTTATTGCCCTACCAGGTGGGCTAGGAACATTAGAAGAATTTTGTGAAGTTGTCACCTGGACTCAACTTGGTTTTCATCATAAAGCTTGTGGACTGTTAAACATTGACGGGTTTTATAACAGATTGATTTCTTTCCTTAACCACGCAACACAAGAGCAGTTTATTCGCTCCCAACACAGAAGTATTGTTTTAGTAGGAGAAACTCCTGTGGAATTAATTGACAAGTTGAGTCAATTTGAAATTCCCAATGTACATAAGTGGATTGACCGGGATCAACAATAGTCTACTCATTATCAACATATTAGCCTGTCAATTGCACTTTTCAGTACCTTAAAAACAGTGATCGCAACAGGTTTAATTTCAAGTGGTAATTAAGATTCTGGATTAGCAATTGAGCCACTCTATTGTATAGAGTGGCTTTTTAATTAATTTAATTAATGCGATACTTAACTTACAAGCATATTAACGAGCGGTTTCAGACAGCTTTAGATTTGCCACAATCGTCTTTAAGTGAGGTTCAAACTGCTCCAAACTGCTAAGGTCTTTAAATGTATTAGTTTTTGCTGCTGGAGCGTAGCCTGTAGTAATAATGTATAAATTTCCATTAAATGCCATATAGCTCACGTACTTTTCGCGCACTTGCCCTGAAGAATCTATGCTCTTAAAGCCATACTTTAACCCTGGTAATTCTCCAATCTTAACTTCTTCTGGTTGTTGCACCTGAACTTTATAGCCTTTGCCATAAGCCGAAGCCCGATCTTTTGTAATCGTTTGGTAGTAAGAAGCAATTACAGCTTTCAATGCAGTTAGTACCTTAGCTTTATCGTTAGGATTGCTATAGGTGAATAGCCCCGGAACTATTCCAAGTTGTTCAAATTGGGTTAGCAAAATGGGATAGTCTGTATACGTTTTGCGTTGAAGTTCGACGCTTCCAAGGGCAAGTTTGTTGCCATAGACGCACAACTTGGGATTTTGCTCGTGGCAAGGGCTGACACTCCATCCCGCAGGAGAAGAGGTTTTTCCTAGAACCGACAGCCACGGATTACCCAATTCTGTTTGAGTGTCGTACAAAGGAGTACCATCACTCGCTATTACTATATAGCGATATTGATGGAACGCAGTTTTTAAGTAGGGCTTCAGTTGGCTAACACCATCAGCATTGCGAACTGTAACTTCAAAGTAGCCCCCTTCCGGCACCCAACCAATCCACCAGCCTTGGTCGTGTTTGTCATAGCCAACTGTTTCCCAAAACTTGAAGCGCGCTCTACGCTCATCTTCTGGATGTATACTCTGATTAACTTTGCGCCAAGTCGGTTGCCCCCAATTACGTAAAGCATCGCGTAACATCGGCAGTGGCATTGCTACTGGAGGGCGATTGAGATACCAACCATAGCGATCGCGTTCAGTTTTTAGGTAAGTACGGGTACAACCATCGTACTGCGCCGAAACTAGCCTGCCATCATAAGTGTAAACTTCGTAGGTTGAACCATCTAATTGTAAAGTACTAAGAACTTGCTGCTTTTCGGTTCCCGTTAAGCGATCGTATTCTGGAGTCAAGGTGATGCGACGGTTGGAGATCGCATCCAGCATCTTGTTTCCAAAGAATTGATTGGGATCATTTTTGAGTTGGTTTGCACGTTGTTGTACTTCAAGGTTCACTTGTTCTGGCTCCCGACCAAAACCTGGACAATTTGCTTGGGCTGGATGTGACCCAACCCCTACATAAGCGGCGAGTAAGACAACTGGGAATAAAGAGTGTAGTAAGCGCTTACGCATTTTAAGCTTCAACATAATTTTTAGTCATCTGTCTTAATCCTGACGAAAAAGATGCTTGTAATGTTTACAAAGACTTACAATTTCCACCAGAGATATACGAGCATATTTCCGAATATCACGAGCAAAAGGCTCTAAGCTAAAAACTGATGACTAACCAAAAAGTCGTGCTAGTAATAGGTGTATCATCTGGGTTTGGGGCAGTTCATTGCTCAAAAACTTGCTGCTGTAGGTTATTGTGTTTTTGGTACGAGCCGCAAAGAACATCCAGCTTCATCAGGCGTAGAAATGTTGAGGCTGGATGTTACGTCTGACTCTTCAGTGCAATTGTGTATCAATGGGTCGCTCGTGCGAACTAACCGCTTACTAGATTGTCTGATCCACATCTGACACCAGTTATATTACTAGTTGAACAATGTTGATTGAGTAATTGAATTACATCTTGCAGGCAGTGAGAATATGAATCAAGAAAAAGAACAAGCTTCTGAGCGATTTTATTCTTTCTTCTCCTCAATTAAACCTCGTCAAAATAGAAGCGCTCCTAATGAAGATAACTGGCAGTCTCATGTTTTACCTCACGGTGCAATTGAAGAACTAGCACCAAATTTTTGGCACGTAACTGGTACTTTGCCCAGTTCTGTTATAGTGCCACGCGAAATGGTGGTTTATAGATTCGCCGACTCCAGCTTACTAATTCACAGTGCCATCGCTTTAAATCAGCAAGGAATGGCAGAACTTGAATCTTTAGGTACACCTAAAATCCTGATTGTACCTAACCGCATCCACAGGCTTGATGCAGGTGTATATAAACAACGCTATCCCAAACTAGTAGTTGTTTGCCCCGCAACAGCAAAATCTTACGTTGAACAAGTGGTAGCCGTAGACGGAATTGCAGAAGAAGTTTTACCTGCTTACGGTATTATTTGCCACATACCTCATGGTATCCAAGAGCAAGAACTAGTTTATGAACTACCTCTTGCTACGGGAAAAGCACTGGTGTTTACTGACATTCTCTTTAATCTGAACAAGCAATATTTACAGCAACATTTACCTACGGGAGAGTTCTTACTTCAGTGGCTAGGAGCGAGTCTTATTGGGTCAAGTGGATTTTTCGGGATCACTGGCTTGGGTAGACGCTTTTTTCTCACAGATCGCCATGCCTATCGTCAGTGGTTAGAAGCATTAGCTGATGCCATCACTGATTTGCAGGTTATTTCTGTAGCTCATGGTAGTCCAATAGTTACTGATTGTAATTCTCGATTACGTGAGGCCGCCGCACGCTTACTTTAGAAATTTTGCTGTTATCTCAATTATCAGAATTTTCTACTGAGCGTTTATCTGTTTTTGTCCAAGTAATTTAGTAGTTGTTGCTTCTACTTATTCACAGGGGAGCAAAACGATCGCGTCCAATGTGAACTTCCCACTCCACAACTCTAGCAGAATCCGCCAGCATACCATCTCGCACACGAGGACTAATTAATTTTATAGCGTTGGCTGTGAGTCCGAAACATATCATATTGTCCTCCCGGATATACCAGAATGCTAGCCCCCATTTTAAAAGCTGCACTAGCCATCTTTGGATGTGCAACAATCGCTCCAACTCTCTAAGCTAATTGGGCTATATCGGGACTGACTTTCCAAGCATAAGGGTGCATTAAACCATACACTAAACGCTCTGTTCCAAATCTAGAAAACCAATCATACATCATCATTACTAAATCTGGAGAAGCCATTCCACCATTATGGGAACCAACCAGTAACACTTTTCCTTCTGTTGGTATGTGATGCCATCCATCAGTTTTTACTTGAAAATAGTAACGGTAAAACCATGATCATAAAGGCATTAGTAATTCAATCGAATCAACATCTCGCTGTGTTAAAGACCATTGAATTTTCTCTGATAGTTCTGATCTTAAGGAGTTGTCAGCGCTAATATAATTTTTATTTACCTGTTTTGATAATTCCATAAATAGTTCAGTTTGGGCATTCCTTGCAACTGCGATTATTTTTTTGAATTTACTAACCGTATTGAAACAGCACTCTTGTTTCGATAAAATCAACGCATCAGTAATGCAAAATGTGCTACTTTTTCCCGAGACTGCAACAAGTAAAAAATACAGGCACAATGGTTGCCCGGATTGTAATTATTTCCTGGGTCTTGGGATTACGCCCCTCGCTCTTAAAAGCAATCGCGCCGCTCGAATCACCCAAACTCATCAAGTAGTTAGCCATTATAGGCAAATACCAAAAATTCAGTGCCTTCATAGATGAACTCTACCATCTTGCACATACCCATCTTTTGATGTGCCTGAAGTGATGCTTTGTTGTTTGCCTTGATGAACAGTATTCCCTCCCGGTCTGGTAAAAAATCTTTCAAGTTAGCAAACATTTTCGCAGCAATACCTTGCCCACGCATAGTTTCATCAACACAGATGGGGCCATATAAGTAAGCATCTTTTGTACCAGCGTAGGCTTGTAACATCACCTTTATTATTGGTAAATTAGCAGTTGCCTTTGACCAACTGAGTAAGAATCCTATAACTTGCCCATCTTTGCGGGCTACAACGCTCGGCATTTTAGATATGGTCATCATCACTGCCTCTGGCTCAAGATGACCTAACAACATACCACCATGTTCTGGGTCATTGGCTTGGAACAACTTGACAATTCCAGCAACATCGCTGAGGCTGGCACGAGCAATCACGACATCATTGAGACACATACTTGATTGAAATAAGTTAGTTGGAGAAACCTCACAACCAAAGAATTTTCTTTAATTTTATAAGAATAACAGAGCAGAGTAGATCAGAGATTAATACTTGTCGGGTTTTGGGGAAAAGGGGAAGGGGAAAGGGGAAAGAAAAAACCTTTAACCTTTACCCTTTAACCTTTTCCCAAAACCAAATTCTGAGTTAAAAATCCAAAACCCGAGCAGTATTGGATCAGAGATGTTGGATTAAATAGCTTTTAACACTCATGTTTGCTTATAGCACTATTGCATCTGACAAAAAATTCTTTGAGTCAAAGTTGCATTTTTAAAGCGTAGGCATAGCTAGGCGTAGGCAGACGCTCTCTGCGAGACGCTAAAAGCGTAGCTTGCTTCTCTGAAAGAGTACGAATACTCGCTCTAAGAGTTGGCTTTACGCTACGTTATCACTTAGAACAAGTAATCCTTATGCTTTTTTGACTCGGCAGGCAAAACATTTAAATGCCTCCTGTCCTGAAAGATTGTCATAATATTGTTTATTTATCAAGATATTAACTGACTCATAGTAGGGAGTTCCCAACTCTTCTGCCATTTTCTGCCCAGGCCCGAACCAGCTAGGGACAAAAATAGTGTCTTCTCGAATTCCTGACCAAACCAATGCAGTGCCAATGATTGAGCCTCTGGGGCTTTCAACTATGATTTCATCACCATTTTTAATGCCTGCTTTTTTTGCTGCCTCTGGATGGATTTGTACTAGGCGAACACCATTCATTTGCTTGCCTGTATAAGTCCAGTGAGTTACAGAGTGGAAATGAACTACACTCGATCTACCAGTCATTCCCATCAGTGGATACTGCTTGTGTACTTCCCCAGAAGAGATTTTTTCGAATTTGACGTTTTGAGTTAGAGCCTGTGGATTTACAGGATTTTTTACCAACTCAGATGTATATTCAATGGTTGGATGCTTACCTGTTACCTCTGGATGGGTATAGAAGCTTGGTAGAGCAGAGTGTCCAGCCTCAGCTAGCCGACTTTGCAATTGTGGAGTATAAATTTCTACTTTCCCACTGGGAGTTAGAAATCGCTTACCAATATTATCAGGGTTAAGAGATGATGCGGCTTCATACCAAGATGCATGATCTAGGTAAAGTGTGCTGACACCAGGATGATCTACTGTTGGACAAGGCCAACGCAAGGGTTCTGTTCTTTGAGATAGTCTCTGTTGGGTCATACCTCCCATTCCTGGAGTATTCGTTAAAAAAGTTGCCCACAGATGACGATAGTCTTTCCAAGAATCAGGAAAGTTGTCCCTCCAGTATTCAGGCGGATTGCGTTTGTCTAATTTCGCTGTGGCGTGTGCTAAATCAATCCAAATATGCCAATCTGGTTTAGACTCACCTACGGGAGTAACCACTTGTTCTTGCCAACGGATTGCTCGATCATCCCGCCGCATATAAACGGTTTCCATTTCAAAACCACTGGTTACGGGCAAAATAATATCAGCATAGTAGGCTGATTCTTCCATAAACAACCCAGTGTATACATAAAATTCTAATTGGCGGTAAGCCTGTTGTACTTTAATTGTGTCTGAACAAGCCAACAGAGGATTCCCCTGAGTAACGATCGCTTTAAGTTGATAAGGTTCACCTGAAATGATCGATTCTGCAAAATAATCTGGCCCAACTGGTAGTGCAATATCTTTATTAGGTGTTTTACCAATAATCGCTGGCAACTTCAATTCCCCTGGCCAGGTATTGTGCATGAAATTGCAACCACCACCAGGAATACCAATATTGCCTGTAATCGCGGCTAGGAATGTCAAACAACGGTAAGTGTCAAAAGCCCCCAATTGATGAGAAATACCAGCGTTGCAGAAAATCGCAGCAGGCTTAGTTTTGGCATAAGCCTCAGCTATCGATCTAATTTTTGATGCTGGAACATCCGTCACTTTGGCTGCCCACTCTGGTGTGTAGTTGAAGCTTTTTAGGTGATTTTTCAGTTCGTCAAAACCTAATACCCATCGTTTTACAAAGCCAGTATCGTATAAATTGTTAGTCACGATGTGATAGAGCATTGCCAAAACCAAAGCCAAGTCAGTGTGTGGTTTCGGTGCAATCCACTCATCAGCTTGCGCTCCTGTAGGAGTCAAGCGCGGGTCGATAACTACTAATTTTGCTTTGGTCTGAACACGGCTTCTGAGAAGATAGGCAAAGGTTACAGGATGGGTTTCCGCTTGATTCGTACCTAAAAACAGAAAGAATTTGGCACTTCCTAAGTCTTCTTTTTTAGTCGCATCATCGATTCCGTAACCGTTTGTAAAATTACCCAAGCCAAATGTCCATGCCAAAGCATTGCCACCTGCATCGTTGCATACAGGCCCAACATCGGTATTATTAGGACTGCCCAGCATACTGAAATAGCGTCCGACCAGAGAACCTGTCCCCCGTGGGAGTCTGCCAGAGGTTTTGTTCGCGATCGCTCTGCCTTGACCTGCATCTCTGAGTGCCAAAAACTTGCTAGCTATAATTGAAAGTGCTTCATCCCAAGAAATTGGCTCAAATTTAGAATTGCTGTCACCTTTGTTTCCACCAACCCGCTTCATTGGGCTTTTCAAGCGAAAACGATTATAGACTAGCTGGGTCATCATTGGCCCCTTGATACAAAAGCCACCAGCCTGTACTGGGTCATTTGGTTCACCTAACACATCTATGATGCGTCCGTCTTTGAGATGAACTTTCAATCGGCATAGAGAATTGCAGAATTGACAAGCACTATCTACAATCTTATCTGGCTCTAGGGCAGCCGATTTCTGAATAAAATCAAATTCAGTACTTTGCAGAGGGATTGCCTGATCCTGTCCAGAACTTGCAGCATCTGCCACTTCTTTTTTTAGTAACTCTGCTGCACTTACAGCAGCTGTACTAATAGCCACCCCTCGGATAAAACCACGCCGTGAGGTCTTCTTCCTGCCTTTTGATGTCATGGAGATCCTCTCCTTACATATTGCGCTTATTACAGCATTTCACAAATGGGGGTGCAATTTAACTGCATTCTAAATAGATAGCTACATACTTGAACTACCTTGCCTCTTTTGACAACCAATTTACAGACAAGCCTAAGAAAAAAATCTTTCTGAATCCTTACAAAACAACTTAGCAAATGCCCAAGGGGGGCATTGTGTTTTTTGACAGAGAACGGCAAAGTTTTACTTAATAACTTAGCCTGGAAATTGACAAGCACAGATATTAATGATTGTCCTCAACGCAAAGAGTTTTCTTTGTTTTAAAATAACCTACGCCCTTGGACGGTTACATTTCATTCAGGCATACCCAAAGTTTTTAATGTTAAAAGTTTTACAATTTCTTTGTCAAAAATTTTCTGATTTAGCCGAAACCACTTGAGACTAAAGACTGATTTCTCAATTTATCGACACCAGTAATATTAGAAATCAGGTGTATTTTTCCTGGATATAAAATAACATATTTTTCAATTGTTACCATGTCCAATAGTGTTTTA
>NZ_JACJTR010000097.1 GCF_014698795.1 Nostoc sp. FACHB-892 | reverse complement strand
AGGTATTTCCCCAGGCACATTGAGTTTAACCCAACCCTACTTTGTTCTGGGGACTTTCAACGAATAAATTACTCCTCCTACTTCACCAGCAGTTTCTTGATCATTATCACAAGCGCCAGATCATCATTCCAACACTCTTGCAAGAAGTCAAACCCCGGATTCTGCCCCGAATTCGCCGCAAGCTTGAGTTTCTGCATACGCTCCGGTCTGGACAACTTGAGAATCCGCCGAAGGCGGATGACCATCGCAATTGGTGTTGGCTCAATCCCCAGAGTTATCAGTGCTTGGGTATTGTTCATCGCACTAGCGAGATTCTTCAACGCCATGCCCATGAGCCGTAAACATTCTTGGGGGTTCTGCTGCAAGCGATGGCTGCACCAACGTCTTCTCCTTCTGGTGTCGGAGACGCTACGCGAACGACGGACGCAAGTCAATTGCCTTGTCTAAGGCTTGTTTCACTTGTTTGTTCGGGGCTTTGGTTGCCTGCGCCATGTAAACAAGTAGTCAGTCAGTACCTAAAAGCCATCTGTCAAATGATTTAAATATTTAGTATTTAATATTGCACTTAAGGACGAGGGAATTACAGAACTAGTTTTTTAAAATGATACTTAAATTTTTGTTAATTACAGGAACTGAATTCCCTCACGACAAGCAAAACAGAAAATCAAAGCAAGCACAGTGCAAGTAATCAAGAAGCTACTAACAAAGCATCTCAAACAAATGGAGCAGATGCAAAAATCAATGATGATTGGCAGCAAAAGCTAGAAGAATTACAATCTACTCTAAGTGGAGATTTATCTACATTATCAAGTGAAGATGCTACCAGCTTAATTGATGAATGGTATAACTTCTTGCACAAGGCTAAAGAACCAGAAGTCAAAGAAATTGCTAATCAATTAAAACAACTTAAACAGTACCTTAAGAGCAATAAGGCTACCGGACATGAAATTAGCGAAGTGCTGATAGAAATCGGCGAGCAAACAGCTAACTTTGCATCTGATGCAGAAAAAGATATTAGAACTCCTGTGCGGAGATTAGGCAAACAATTAACTAAAGTCGGTAACTTTTTAGGTAAAGCTGAAGAGCATGAAGAGATTGAAGAAATCGACTCGGTGATCGAAACTTTTGAAGAAGATTTAACTCAAGTTGAGACTGACGTAGCATTAGGCTCTATCGACAAGTGGTACAATTTGCTGCACAAATCAGATTGCGAAACTTTACAAGAGATTGCTAATGAGTTGAAACAACTCAAACAAGTCTTGAAGCACAAAAATCCTAAACCATCCGACATTAGCCCTATCTTAGAAAAGCTAGGAGGACAGACAACTACTGTAGGACAAGAAGCAAAAAGAGGCTTTAAAGGCCCGCTTCAGAGACTAGGTAAGTTATTATCTAGAACTGGTAAATCTTTAGCCAGTTAAAGTTGAAAAATTTCTGCCCAATCAGTTATGGGTTTTCTGATTGGGTAGAGAAGGCTGATCTTTTATAACGCTATGCAATAAATAGTATTCTTCCCCTCAAACTTCTGCCCACACCTGCCCTCTGGCTCTGATTTTAGTTGAGCTTTCCCCATTCATACTGCTATGGGCGATAGCACAGTTTTAGGATGAGCCAGTGGCAAAGATAACCTTATTTCTTTAGTTCGGTTCCACTCTCAGATAAAATTGTGTAGCCACAAACTTAGTATCTCTCTTGGTTGGATCTACGTTTTCTACTACCTCAGTTTTACCTACAGCAATCAAACCTTGATCAAAAATTTCGTTTGTTGCTGCGTCAAGTTGCTTTTGCGTTGCACGCGTTTGACTCAAATCAATTGACGAAACTTGAGAAATATTTGGCTTATTTAGAACCAGATTATCTGTAGAAAAGCAAGGAGTTATGATGCAACGAATGCCATTGTCTTTTAGTGCCACAAAAGTACCTTTTGCTGGGACATTTGTCGCGGCATAGAAAGCTTCTTTCACTCTCAAATTCCCAAATTCACCGAATCGAGGAAATGTTACTGGAACGATATTACCTCTGAGAAGCACACGGCTACCATCATCATTTTGAATTTTTACCAGTTGGGAAGGTGGGACTTTCAGTGAACTCCAATCAATTGCAGACACATAACATTCAGAGCGAAAAACACCATCTAAGCAAGGAGTAGCTTTCAAGTTTACCTGCTTGATGAAATATCCACCGCATATTGGAAAAGCACATTTGCGAAAATCTCTTCGCACTGTGTAATATCCCCATTGGGGAAACTCTTGATTTTCTACAGTAACGGCAACAGAATCAGTAGTGCCTGGAGTAGAAATGTTTTGAGCAGATACTGTGGAGAAAAATCCGTTGCTAACTATTATTGCACCTAATAGGGGAATAGTTGAGTATTTGTAGTTAAATGATATTTTGTTCATGGGAGCTTTAAATTTTTTTTAAGGGTTCAATACTTTTGTTAAAAGTAAAAGTGTGAGAAAATTGCTGCCAAATACCAAAAAATTATACCACTATAATCTATGTAAATTTTTTAGCGAATTGTTACAATTTTCAGAATGATTGAAGAAGAATTCAGCTATTGTGAATAGATCCGTCAGAATGCAACCAGTGGGAATTCAGAACTGCTACTAAAGGCCATCAGACAGAATTTTTTTCGCAGAGATAAAAGTACTGTGCCCCAAAGCAGAAGTCAGAGGGAACCATAAGGGTCAGCCGTCCAGTACTCCTGCTACAATTGCGACACTTCCTCAATTCAATTGCAGGAAGTATGTCCACTCTTAAAAGAAGCGTTCCACTAAATAAGCCGCATATTCCATACCACAAGGTACGCTTACCCCAGCAGTCATTTCATTAGCAAAGTAAGTGTTTTGATTACTTTACAACATTTCTAAACGATACTCCACTGTGAGAACTTTGCCAGTAACTTCTTGATCACAATCCGCAACGCAGGATCATCATTCCAACACTCCTGCAAAAAGTCAAACCCCGGATTATGCCCCGAATTCGCCGCAACTTTCAGTTTCTTCATACGCTCCGGTCGCATATTTGACCTCGCAACAATCGCCTCATGCGACCATTTTTCAGGAATTGGCACGGACACGGCGGAACTTTCACCCTCATGATTTGCTTTGACTTCAACACCCGAAACTGAATTTTCTCCCGACAACGAAGCAGATTGACCCTGTTCTACCTGCCCCTGAGTTTGATTAGCGATGGCTACGCCCGCCGCAGGCATCGCAGAATTTAAAGATTCTTCATTTTGGGCAACGGGCGCGGCGGAACAAGTATCTTCTCTACGAGACGCTACGTGAACATGACAGTTTTCCGATTCAACACTACAATCCTGTTGAGGCACTGGCAAATCAATGGCGCATCAAGTATTGGAAGCCGGAGTATTTAGAACTTGAACAGTTGCTCTCAAGAGGAAAGCGTTGGTGGAAGACAGCAGTACTCGTTGACCTTCTGTGGGTTCATGCTTTGTTTCTACCCCACCTACCCTTTTTTCTCAACAGCGTAACTCCTGACCTAAAAAAGGCTGTTTTTGAAACATGCCATGTTTTGCTCATTATTACGGTTAATCAAGTTTATTTAAGAGGATCTCTTCAATAGGCTAGAGCAATTATAGGGTAATTACTAGAGATTACAAAAATCGGCGCAAAATAGAAAACTTTTCTTACAGGCGAATGATCGGACTGTCTGTGCAGAAAGGATTTTAGCTTTAGATTAGGTTTCTGTTTCAACGCTCATTTACCCTCGGTAGGTACTTTAATATAAAAGATTGTTGAAATAGCAGAGGTAAATTAATGAAGACACTTATAAGGGTATTTGTGGTATTAGCTCTGGTACTGTTCCCAAACATGACCTTGGCTGAACAAATATTGCTCTTAAATCTTAAGTATAAATCTGACAACACGGTGACAAAAGAAATTAAGTTTTATGGAAATGACATCGATCCTAATTCATCGGCAATTGATGACCAATTCTCTCTCTCTATTGATGGTCAACTCATCAAAGTACCCGATAGTATTTACGGCAGATTAGAAGGTCTGCGGCGAAGCTTCAGTTATGACATTTTATCCGGCGGAATACAACAGAAAGAGATTGGAAAGTTTGTTTGTCGACTTGGTGGACCAGCTAGGGGTATTGTCCTCGAAGCACGTTATTTAACCTACCAGAATACCAGAATAATCAGTAGTCAGATGCGGCCTGTTTTTAGCTTGGCTAGCAACTGCTTGTTCCCTCAGACCTACTCACCAATAAAATCTAATGCTCGTGAAGATGCTCGTGCGGTTGTTGAGATCCTAAACACTCTTAATCTTTTCCTTACTAAAGAATAGCGATCGCCACTAACGTAACAACGATACCGATTAGTATTTTCTGCTTGTTAGACTGGGACTTGACCCAATTAATGAACTTATTGCGCCATACACTCATAAATCACCGCAAATAACCTCAACATCTCATTATTAACGAAGGAGCGTTATCCCAAGGGTAAAGAACAATTTATTTGTTCTTTAGCTTTACTTGTGACGATTGCTTTCTCAATTGCTGTTGCAGGTATGCCTGTCTCAATCGCTTTTAGTAATTCATTACTTTGTATTTTTTAAAACACGAATGAAAAACATTTAAGATCCATCATATTAAGTTTTCGTACTTGGGACTAATCCCTAATTTACCTGACTTTGAGGCTTAACTGAACCGTATTGGGATTCTGCGCTGAATTCGCGACAACTTTCAGTTTCTGCATCCGCTTCGGTCATACATTTGACCGCGCAACTATCGCTTCATGTGACTATTTTTCAGCATTTAGCACAGGCGCGGCGGGACTTTCACCCTCATCAACTGCTTTTATTTCTCCACCTAAAGCTCAATTTTCAACCAACAACATAGCAGAGTGATCCTGTTCTACTTGCCTTGGTGTTTAATTAGCGATCGCTACTTGTCCTCACATCAAAACTTCCCACGCTAAATGCTAAATTTTATTTAGCCACCCAGTAGGAGTTTTCTTTTTCTTATGTGGTTCTGGTCTGCCGATTCAGTAGAACAAGAGTTATCTGATTTGTATGCCCCAGCCCTGCGTAGGCGTAGCCCGTCGTAGACATCGCTCGGCGTAAATTTTAATAACGAGCAACTCCAAGACACTCTAGAAGCATCCAGCTATTGTTTAGAAGATGCTTTCAGGAGCGCAATCGTTTATATACTCTGGCTCGAAGAAAACCTAAAGCCGATCTACCCGACAGCGATACTAATTGAGGCGCTGGCAAATCAATGGCGTACCAAATACTGGAAACCGGAGTATTTAGAACTTGAACAGTTACTCTCAAGAGGAAAGCGCTGGTGGAGGGCAGCAGTGGATATGTAGGGTTACGACGAGCGTAATCAACTGGTTGCAGACATATTTTATGACAACGGACAGGAATTTATCCTGACTTTTCCCGTTAAGTCTTGAAAGGCATACTAGTAAAGGATTTAAGAAACAGCACAGCAAATAGGGTAAAGTAATTGCAATCGAGTGCTAAAGGTGACAAGCAATGCTGGACTGGTGGGAGAAAAATTTTGCAACTCTAGAACTGGGTGATAAGCCTGACGGCATGGCTTCGCTTACCGCCGATTAAATGAGCGTGCAATGTCGATAGGCTATGCTTTAAGCCTTGGATTTGGGAAAGGGCTGTCAGAAATCTTCAGCAATGGAACAGTACTCAAAAGAGCCTATGAGTTTTTGCCAACCCAAAAGTGCAATTTCCAAGCGTGATTGAGCCGCACTGTCAAATGACGGCGGAGACTGTTGCAGAAAGCGATGTAATGCTGTGCGTCGGAGACACAACTTTTCTTGATTATGGCAGTATTGAGGCTAAAAAAGAAGGTTACGGCCCAATTGGGAAAGGAGGTAACGGCTTAATATTGCAAAATTGTTGCAGATATCCAAATGGCCTCTACGATTTTACGTTGGTATTGTTACCGTTGGCGAGTAGAAGAATATCACAAAGTTTTAAAATCAGGGTGTCAAGTAGAACGATACAGGCTTGCTGCTGATGGGATCAAGACTTTACTTGGTTTTTTGAGTGTAATTGCTGTGGAATTGTTGCAGTTGACTTATCTACACCGCACTCAGCCAACCGCCGACGCAATTGTTATCCTCAATCCCCAACAAATTCGCATTTTGAAAGCTAAATCGCCAAAACTACCCAAGACATTAACCGTTGGTTGGGCTGTGCAAGCGTTGGCGCAGCCCGCCGCAGGCATCGCTCGTTTAGGGGGCTACTTAGAACATCGACATAAAACCCCTATTGGTATCCAAGTACTGTGGCGAGGCTGGTTAAAATTGCACGACCTCTGTGAGGGGTGGCAGCTTGCAAAAGAAACTTAACGGGAAAAGTCAGCTATAGCCATCCTGACAATGGGTTTAATTTTGATTAAACTGCAAAAAATTCTTCAAAAAATGGATAAAATTTGTTCGCTAACAACTTAAATTTTTCTCCAATACAATCAGGGCGAACTATTTTATAACCTTTGCCATTGTACCAATCAGGATTCCTAGCTGGAGAATAACATAGATAAGCCGTGCCCTCTTTGTAGTACCCAGATATAGTTAATATATTTATTTTAGGTAAATAATTTACTTGAAAATTTCCTACAGCACGGTTTTGACTTTTAAAAGTAATAGCTAAATTATTATCAACAATGCTTTCATAATCTTTATGTAATGATTTCAAATAAATTTGTGGTACAACTAAAGCTGCATGAACCTTGCCAATTTTTCGAGCCGATAATTGGAACTGAGTGTCGCTAAAAACTTGCCCAGTAATCTTAGTAACCTCTGTTTGAAAATCTATTTGTACTGCGTAAAGAAGTCGTTCTAGATATATATTGAGCATTACTTTACCTTGAAATATTCAAATATTGTTAAGAAATATTATGAGATTTTTAATATCTAAAATTTTGCGGAGGCAAAAAATTAATAAAAATGAAACTGATAAAGCGATTAAAGTGCGGACTCAACTCCTGGCGGAGTTACTCTACTGAAGCCTGGAATTCCCCCAGATTATGGGTTTCTCCAGAACGAATCGCACTTACACCTATCTCAGCTCAATACTTTATTACATTACTTAAAGTTATGCACATATCATTTAAGATTCCTGTATATCTAATAGTAATGCTGTTATATATCTAAAATGTAGCATTTACAATCACACTTACAGAATGTGGGCTAAAAGCTGGGAAACAAAAAGTTTACTTAAAGTGATTTTAAAGAGACACAACGCAAAATTTGAGGAACATTATGAAAAACTTTTTCAAACAAGCAATTCTTACAGTTAGTATCGCTATTTCAATAATTATATCGTCCGAAGCAGCTACACGCGCAGCAGACCTGATTGTTAGAAAGAGCAATGGAGATTTGCTATTATATCCATTCAAAAATGGTACATTCTACAATGCAGGTGGAGGAAAAAAAGTCGGGAATGGGTTTAACTTTACTGACTACTCAGTTTTTGACGTTACTGGTGACAAAATTTCAGACTTGATTGTCATAAAGAGCAATGGAGACCTACTATTATATCCATTCAAAAATGGTACATTCTACAATGCAGGTGGAGGAAAAAAAATCGCGAGTGGGTTCTACACCTTTACTGACTACTTCGGTGCTGACTGGACTGGAGACGGAATTATAGACGTGATCGCCAGAAATAGCAGTGGAGACCTACTATTATATCAAATTAAAAATGGCACGTCCTACTATGCAGGTAAAGTAGGAAATGGGTTTAACTTTACTAACTATTTAGTTGCTGACTGGACTGGAGACAAAATTCCAGACTTGATTGTCAGAAAGAGCGATGGAGACCTACTATTATATCCATTTAAAAATGGCACGTTCTACAATGCAGGCGGAGGAAAGAAAGTAGGAAATGGGTTTAACTTTACTGACTACTTAGTTGCTGACTGGACTGGAGACGGAATTCCAGGTTTGATTGTCAGAAAGAGCAATGGAGATTTGCTATTATATCCATTTAAAAATGGCACGTTCTACAATGCAGGTGGAGGAAAGAAAGTAGGAAATGGGTTTAACTTTACTGACTACTTTCCAGGAAGATGGTTAAAATGATGTATATAACAAATTGCGGTCAATCTTTTAGGTAAAGAGAAGCGTGCAAAACGAGGGATGAAAAATTAACAGTTCTTGCAGTAAAGAATAAATGGCATCACGAACCAAAATATGATTTGGATCTGAAGGAAAAATGAACCCTAATAAGATGGGCTAGATGGATTAGTCTTACCCTGGCTCGGATAGTACCACTTTCTTTCAAACTCCATTACCCATCAAGCAAGTCCGCTTGTCAATAGGGCTTGAGACACGCTAACCCCAGGGCGGCCGCATCATGGCAATAAGCAAGGTCTATTCTCAATAGACCTAAAAATAATGTCATTAACTTTTGCTTATTACGAAAACTTTAGGCGTAGGCAAAGCCCGCCGCAGGCATCGCTTTGGGGCTTAAAAAATAATCAAGCGCGAAAGGAAAGATTTTTTCATTGGTTCTTAAGCTTCGTTGTGATCAAGAGTAATTTAGATGCGTTTGCCCTGGTATTGTTCCCTTCCCCTTTAACCTTTACCCTTTTCCCCCTCTTGCAAAAAACACTTTTGCAAGAGGTCTAGTCAAAACGGAAAAGAAACACAAATAGTGGTTAAAGTCGAATCTGAAGCAAGCAAACAAATGTTGGAACGTGTATGTTACCAAGCGTTTGTAATGTTTCAAAAGTATGGTATTCAAAACTAACCAACCTTTTAGTAACACTAATACAGTTACATTATGATTAATGATGAATCAATCAACATAAGAAATTTTAACTGTAAATTTTAAACCCGCAATACAAGTACGTCCAATTTCGTCTTTACCAGGACACTTAATTAAAAATTTGTCTTCTTTTGTTTTAGCTGCAATCAATTGTGAAATTTTATCCAATATAGAAACCGTTTCGCAATGAGAATCAGGGCAAGGAAAGTTTGTACGAAAATTTTCTTTTTTCAAAGTATATTCATTGACTTTCTTTTCCCAGAAATTAACATCTTTACATTCAATAACCGAAAGTTCTATTTCTTGAACACTGTCTAGGAAATGTGACATACATAATCAGGACTTACGCAACTAGCACAAATAGCGGGCGGGGCTACACCCCGCCACGCAACAATTTAAATCAAACCAAGCACATAGGAATACTTGGGCGTTTTAGTTGCTGAATTAAATAATTAGACAGCAAATTATGCTTGATTTGATAAACAGTTTGGCCAGTTTGATAGGCTAAATTCTTTAATCTAATCCAAACCAACATTGCACAAGCAATATGATTTCTTTGAAGCCTAGCTTTCCGACATTGACAATATTCAATGCCAGTTAATTGTTTAATCTAGAAGGTGTTACTCCTCGATGTTCCAACGAATTTTACACACAAGACAGTACAACATCCGTGGAACTTTGAGATAAATCGTTAGTGGCGATATAATCCGTTCTGTTGGTAGAAACAGAAACCCGAAATAGCAGGGTAAGCGCATATAAAATCGTAGGTAAAGATACAGAATATTTAACCAAGAGATGGAGAGAGAATCAAATTTGAGTATTAAATATGTTAAGTAGTACGCTAATAAGTAAAGCGTCTATTTTAGATCAGGGTCAGTACTATGGCATCGGGTTTCAACTCTTCTAAGAATCCACCTGCTCTCAAATCAA
>NZ_JACJTR010000096.1 GCF_014698795.1 Nostoc sp. FACHB-892 | reverse complement strand
TACAAGCTTTACGTGATCGCATCCAAGAAATATTCGACCAACTTTCATTTGAGCAGGTGATTTCTGTCTCTTCTTATAATTTTATCCTAGAAGCTCTTTTCTATGCAGCTTCATATTAAATTGGTATTAACAAGTTTAGTAGAAGGTGGGATAAACACTGTACTTCTCCCAATTTCTCAGCGGAATCAACAGGCTATCTCTCAAATAAAGATGCAACGTACTAATATTTGGTTTTTGCACGCAGGCAAAGATATTGAAATATATGTCAATCAAGCCATGCAGTTTTAGATTTTAGTATTAAAATTTTTGTCTTCTACAACAACTCAAAAGCTACTTTCAGATCCTAACTGTTTAACCCTCTTCTGTCACTCTGGGAGAAGCCAATCACGCTCAAGCCTTTGGGAGCTTTAATTTCCAGGTTTTGACTATAAATTTCATTTACTGTTAGAAAATAATGTCTCAAAGCTTGACTCAATAAAAGTTTTAGAATCTTGCTGAGATTATTGTTTTCTGAGAGTGAGATAACAGGGTTAATCAATAGACCTGCATTGAAAATAAGGCAGGTCTAGTATTTAGGTGACGCAAGTAGGCATTAATAAGTTTGAGATTCAAGCACAGTCCGCTTCTTACCCAGAAAGCATGGCAACAATCTCTTTACACCCACTTTTTTTGGCAATATCTAAAGGAGTGTCTCCGTTCTTACCTTTGATATCTAAGCGAGCACCTGCGTTTACCAGGAGCCTGACTCCTTCAATATTATCCTGCCAAACTGCATCGTGTAGGGCAGTATATCCGTTATAAGGGCCCTGAGCATCTATATTAATCCCATATTCAATCAGAATTTTCATAACCTCTGGATGTCTTAAATAGGCAGAGGCATGAAGTGCAGTGGCCTTCATATTTGAGTCAACCGCGTGAATATCAGCACCAGCGTCAAGTAGCAGTTTCACCATTTCTGATTGGCCGTTAGCAGAACTGACAAGCAAGAGGCTATTTCCACTGCTGTCTGTTTGGTTAACGTTTACGCCAGCTTCAATGAATTTCCTAGCGTCTTTAAGGTTGTTATTAATTACCGCAGCAACTAAATTAGTACTCATATTTGTAAGATGAAAAACTTCAAGGCTGTTTATAAAACAATGTAAACAGTGGAATGCAGCAATGCCTAATGACGAACTGCTTTACATCCATGCATTGTTAAAACTATACTTTATATGAAATCAGAATAGCTTGGTATATCTAAGTTTTTGTTTTTATAACCATCCGTGAATAAACTGTTATACGTTGAAACAAAAAACTTGAAATAGGGAGTTTTTCTAGTAGCAATGGTCATTTTTTTTTGCAACTTTATATTTTTTAGCCCTACTTGGTATTGCTACTAGAATAATGGGATAACTTCACTCTCACTATCTGTGCTTGGATTACTTCTTTTTCCTCCAATTTGATAAAGTTAATTAAACTTTCAGCTTTTTCTTTAGTTAAAGTTTCTAATTTCAGCAAAGGCATTTCCAGCCAGCAGCTTCGGCAAAACCAGTACACCTGGTTATTACTAATATGTTGTAGAAGCCGATGGGAGCAGCAAGGACAATTTTTCATATGATCTGCTGGTTGAAAGTTGACTTTTAACTGCTGACTACTGATTAATCTCAAGCTTTGGCTAGAGACTATCTCTGATTAACAATAAACTTATCGCAGAAGTTGAAGAAAAGATCAAGGTTAAGAATTCAAGGAAAATTCAATCTCTTTAAACGTTTTTTATTCCCCTGTTTATAACTATTGCAAAATTACCTTTTGGAAAAGGTCTAATAACGTAATAGGGCATTGCTGAATTCAAGTATAAATTTTAAAAGGTTAATAATTTAAACTGTTTCATTTGCACCTTTACACGAAACTAAATTCATACCCAAAATCAGCAACGCTTCAGCGTAATCAATTACCCCCTTGCTGCTACAAGATTACTTGCAACGGATTTTAACTTGGTATAGTACACAACCTAAGCGCTTTCTAGCCGGCTATCAGTACAGAAATGTTCAATGCCTTGATTTGAACATTTGAGTTAAGCTGAACCACATCTAATCTGCATAATATAAATTACTGTATTTGTTCTAGGGTAAGCATCCTTGCTCGCCCAAGTGTGCTAGTTAAATGTGGAAGGAACAGCTTATAAAAACTTTTATTACCAGTACTTAGCAGGGACAGTCAAATCGACCTGTTCGTTTTGTTTTCTGTTTTCCTGGTTAATGTTTTGTTTTGGTTCAACTGACTTAGTTTGGAGAACTTCTTCTTCAATATCGATACCAAGACCTTGAGCAACGCGAATGCCGTATTCTAAGTCTGCGTTGTAGAAATGAAGAATTTGCCGTAGTTGAAATTCCCGCTTTGCAGGCTTTAAGCTATCAACCAAATTGTCCACTAGATGAGCTTTCTCCTCTTCTTTCATCAGCCGATAGAGGTCACCTGCCTGAGTAAAATCATCATTATTATGTTCTAATGCTGTTCGGTCTGCATCACCTGAAATACTATAGGGCGGCTCTTTGTATTGTTGCACTTCTTTTGACCCGCCAAAACTATTAGGCTCATAGTTGACGCTGCTACTACCGTTATCATCAAATCGCATGAGACCATCCCGCTGATAATTTATTGCCTTTCGTGCATGAGGACAGTTGATGGGTAATAGGCCGTAGTTACCCCCTAGACGATAACGATGGGCATCTGCATAGGCAAACAGACGCCCCTGTAGCATCTTGTCTGGTGAGAAGTCGATTCCTGGAACCACGTTGGCAGGTGAGAAAGCAACTTGTTCTACTTCTGCAAAATGATTATCAGGATTTCGATTGAGAACTAAACGACCAATGGGAATAAGGGGATAGTCTTTACGTGACCAAACCTTAGTAATATCAAAGGGATTGAAGCGGTAAGAGCTAGCATCTTCAAGCGTCATAATCTGGACATAAACTTTCCAGGCTGCTTGTTCATTCTTGGCGATCGCCTCAAACAGTTCTCGCGTCGTGTAGTCTGGGTCAACCCCTGCGATTTGAATAGCTTCTTCTTGAGTAAAATTCTGAATGCCTTGTTCAGTTTTAAAGTGATACTTGATCCAAACAGCTTTACCTTGGGTATTAATCCATTTAAAAGTGTGGCTGCCATAGCCATTCATATGCCGATAGGACTTTGGAGTACCCCGATCTGAGTACAGAATTGTCACCTGATGGGTAGATTCTGGTGTAAGGGAAAGGAAATCCCAAACCATATTTAGATCTTTGCAATTAGTCTGGGGGTTACGCTTTTGGCTATGGATAAAATCTGGAAACTTCATCGGGTCACGCACGAAGAAGACAGGCGTGTTATTCCCAACAAGGTCATAGTTACCTTCTTCAGTGTAAAATTTCACGGCAAATCCTCGAGGGTCGCGCACGGTGTCTGCGGAGCCTTTTTCTCCAGCAACAGTTGAAAACCGCACAAAAACGGGTGTTTGCTTCCCAACTTTTTCCAAAAACTTTGCCTTTGTCCACTGGGTAACGTTATTGGTCACCTCGAAATAGCCATGAGCAGCTGCGCCCTTAGCGTGAACAACTCGTTCCGGAATTCGCTCCCGGTTGAAATGGGCGAGTTTTTCAATCAGGTAAAAGTCTTGAAGCAAAATTGGACCATTACTTCCAGCTGTCAAGGAATTTTGATTGTCGCTAATCGGGATTCCAAAGCTTGTGGTTAAGTCGTTATTTTCTGTCATGTCTACCACACAAAATAAATGTACAAAAACATATAGATTAGTCTTGTTCAAATTCAAAAATCATTTTTGGATAATGCTGAACTGCAAATCCCTCAGACTTAAATAAAAGCCAAAAATGATTTCAACACGATTCGCAAGTTGAGACTAAGGTTATCTGTATCAAACCATTGTCTATTTTGGCAACAGAACCATTTTCGCTTTTTAACATAAGTACTTCATCAGCAACAGTACTTTTGTTAAAAATCGCAGCAATTTCTTGGATACAGGCTTGCAACCGTTGAGCTTCTGCAAAAGTTACAGTTGTGATTTCTTGGTTGATTAGTTCATTTGAGCTTGCCTTTTGTGGGACTCTTTGCCAACATGGGATACTCTTACTCCGATGCGACCTTCGCCATGTTTGTGGGGTTATATTGTGGAGCCGGAGAAACTGGCGACCGAAATGGCGTCTATCTAGATAGCCCACAGCTTCAGCAATCTGCTCTACCGAATGGTCTGTTTCAATAAGCAGACGGCGTGCCTCTACCATACGACGCTCAACAATCCAACAGAGTACGGTTTTTCCAGTCTCTCGACGTACAAGGTCGGTGAGGTAGGCAGGGGACCGACTGACCGCCTCAGCCACCTCTCTAAGACTAATTGAATTATGATAATTTGTCTCAATAAATTGAAAAACATGGCTTAACAAAGGTTGAGACTGAAGCAAGAACTTTTCAAAACTTGTCAGGATCGCCGTATTAATAGCGATGTTAACGTTATAAGAGTCAATGCCATTTAATAAGTAATTTGAGTCCATCACTTTAGCCTCATTAATTGTATTAAACACACTTGGATTTCATCTCAAACTATCTGAACTAGAGTAGAGCCTAAATATTTCTATTTTTAGTCAAGGCTCAGTTAACCTCCATAAACTAATTCGTCTAATATTCTACTTTTTCTTCATTCATTTATAAATATTCTCTGATCACCAATTCGGTCAACGCCTAATCCAATACAGCAATTCATCAGAGGCATAAACGTCG
This sequence comes from Nostoc sp. FACHB-892, assembly GCF_014698795.1. Lineage (GTDB taxonomy): Bacteria > Cyanobacteriota > Cyanobacteriia > Cyanobacteriales > Nostocaceae > Nostoc. The sequence goes on along the minus strand of NZ_JACJTR010000096.1, from coordinate 5,268 downwards.
CGATAAAAGCTAAGTTGCTCGCATTTTAAGTAGCACGAACCGCGATGTCCTCGCCGAAGCAAAGTTTCGTTTCCTTTGGCGATGACTTCGTTAGTTTCATCATCAAAACAATTCCATTCCGAGTAGATAACTTCACCATTGAACATAATAATTGGCCAAGCTATTGTTACACTTGGTTGAGCAATAATTGCCCAACGATTTACTTCTCTATTTGTTGCTGCGGTTCTGCCATAAAAAGGTCCATCAGCACAAAAATATACAAGATTATTGGCATACTCACCTGCTAAAATGTCCCCCCGTCCTTGTCGTAGTGCTTCACAGTGGGTTGGCCACCAATGTTTATTTTCCTGTTCTACTTGCTCTAAGCTGTACTCTAGAGTTATTTCAGGTAAGGTATCATTACGTAGAGAAAGATATGTCTCTGCGTCTTTGAGTAGTTTTACTGCTAGTTCATTAGAAACTAGCTCAGGCTTGGAGTAATCTACTAACAAATCATTGTAGTAGTTAGTTCGTTTCGTCATTTCAAGCCTCTATAATCTTTAACCAATTTTCTCTGTGTATGCTTTTAATCCTGAATGCCTATAATCCCTGTTTTATGAAAGCTTGGACAACCCAATTTTCTGTGCAACCTCATGTGGAATCAGTATTAGAGTGGGGTAGTTTTCATGAAGCTAGTTGTCAAACTGACGACTAAGCGAGACGCTAAAGAGTTATAAAGCGAATACCTTTGTTGCCTTATCGTGCGGCATCTTATTTTTTAGATGCCGTTAAGACTAAATCCATGTGCAACAAGGCTTGAAATTGAAGAAATCAGGAAAAATTTTACCAGATTGAAAGGGCTGGTCATAAAAATATCAACATGGATAAAGAAACTTTTTAGAAAGTTTTAATTTTTTTCCCGGAAGCGCTATTATAATGTATATTCTTAGACATTAATATGCTGTTAAAAAACATATTAAGTTTCTGCTAAGGGTACGATCCTTACAAAAAGGAATCGAAAAGCAAAACCGTTGTTGTCTAGAATATGTATATATAGCAGCCAGCGAAGTTAGAGGGGAAACCCCCCCGTGGATGAATCGAGGGATATAACCGAGTAAGTTAGTGTTAGGAGTCCTTGAGAGTGAGTAACTCTCTCAAAGGCTTTGCGTATAATTATCCATTTCAACATTAGTTTTAGCCAGTTAAGATAGAAAACTTAAGCGGAAAAGTTTGTGTTTTTAATTTGGATTTTAGGCAAAGTTCCAACTGAAGCGGTTTTTAGCTAACAGTAAATGTAAATAACAGGTTTTACTAACTTTGCTAAAATTTGCATCTTGTACCATTCTCAAGCAATCGGTTATTTAAGTAATTTGCACAGGTAAAATCTCTAAATTTCTTTCTAATAGGGTTGAACATTACTAACACTCGCCTAAAAAACAGAAATGTTTCTTTACATCCATTACGGGGCGGGCGATCGCGTGTAAACAGCTTTTATTACTCTCATGAGAGTATAATCAATGTACTGTCCGCTTAACTCATCAGAGGTATTTGATTGGGTTTAAGAACGGCTACCTCCACTATCACCGTGATAGATCAGTACATCAAAGAGCGCTAAGTAATTTTGTGGCCAGTTGAGGGTTTAAATTTAAACTCACAGAGAAGTCGGAGACACTGCACGTAGCTTGCTTGGTTCCCGTTCGCTCGTAAGTCTCTCTCGTAGGGAAGGATACGGTGGGGATAGAAAGTAAGCCCAAGGGGACGCACAGTCTTACTAAATTTAATCCGCTAAGAACTTATGCAAAGCTGCACTAAGATGTTATCCTTTGCCAAACTAGTTTTTACAGATGTACGTTTTTGAAAATAAAATCGCGCTATTGCTCACCTATCAAACTTTTTAGGCTAAATAGTACATTTGTATGTGCAACTTTAAATTTGAAGGGGACAATGTCACAGGAAAAAAATAACTTATCTTTATCTTAAGTTTCTTATCTTGAGTTGCAAAAGTTTTGTAAAGTTAGCAAACTTAACTGCAACAGGTATCAGTCAACCAACCACATAGATGAGGGTGCGTAAGATGAGTAATTAGCAATGCTGCGAAACTTTAGATTCGTATACATTGCCTCTGGGCAAACTCCTTCGGTTGCAGATTGAGTCTGCTACCGAACGGTTTTGACTACCAGCAAGGCACTTTGGCAGGATACGAGATGTAGGAGTATTTACTTCTAATTTTCTCCTCACTAAGTGGAATACCTCTATGACGGAGGTTTGCAATAGGGAAGACAGATGACAACGCCCATGCATTGCTTCTTTCACCAGCATTGCAACTAAAGGGCAGTTTGGACTTTGTTTGACACTATCCGATTGAAATAAGCGTTGCTTCTAATTAAATGTGCAGGATGGTAGTGAAACACATCCTGTCTGCAATTGATTTGCTACTCATAGAATAAAAGCTTCCTGTTAGTTTCCCTAAACCTTATACACGAATGAAGCCGTTTGTCAATCAGGTTTCTGTCAATACATAAGTCCTAAGGGTATGGGATTTTCTCGCCATTTTAGTCATCTTTAACTACCTCTTTGCTTGCAAACGTCCAGTGAAACTCACAATTGGACATTGCCTTTGTCAAAGAAAGTCAGCAAATTAGCCGAAGACGTAAGAATGCAATATGCATTTGGTATTTCGGTAGGTGCGATGGCGTAACCGCCCGCCGTAGGCGATCGCATTCCTCTAGCATTCCAATACCACAAGCTGTAACACAGTTCAATTTACTTACTTGACTGGCAATTTTTTGGAATTGTCGCTTAATAACGCCTAAAATAGCTCAAACCATTGTACTGTCTACATTGTAACCATCTGGCGAAATGTTTGCTGTGCTGGATTTCATGGGTTATTTAGCTTATTTAGCAACAAGTCTGTTATTGCCACGAGTGACTTGCCCAAATTTTGTAGCAAATGTAAGTTAGGAAACGAACTATGCGTAATGACTTGTTAATTAATACTGAATCAGCATGTTTCGTGCCTGACGAAACAGCGATCAAGACTGCTAATTACACTCAAAGGCATCGACCCACTTCTGCAAAAGGTGGCGATCGCTCCGTCTCAAAGATGAGTGATGCAGAGAGGATAGCTCAAACTCAGAAGCTTTTAGATAGAGCAATCGCCTATGCTTGGCACACAGTCAAGAGCGATCGTAGGCCACCAAAACTGACCCCTATACGTTGGGTATGGCGGCTTGCTGGTGCGTATCATTCAAGCCGCCATACCTCACGACTTATGGAAGAAGCCGCTCAACGCTTCGCTGCATCTGGTCGCCAGAGTTTGGCAGACTGGGCTGCACAAAAAGCTAGAGAGGAAGCAGGTCACGATCAACTCGCCCTGCTTGATATTCAATCAATGGGATACGAAGCTGAGGCTGTGGTGCAAGCACTTATTCCATCTGCTGCAACAGCTGTGGTAGATTATTTCACCCAAAGTGTGCAAGCGATCAATCCAATTGGTTGCGTTGGCCATTCGTATGCAAGTGAACGCTTAGGGACATTTCAAGGAGAGGAGTACATCCAGAGTGTAGAGGCTTTGCTACCACAGGGTACTCATGCCACACGCTGGTTACGGATACACAGTGGTGTTGGTGCTGAAGTGAACCATGTTGAGGAGACAGTTGAGATTGTTGCAGAGATGGCTTCTGAAGAGTGTATGCGCGTAGCGAGAGCTTGTTATGAAACTGCGTTGTTACGCTTTACTCCACCCAAGGAAGGCTACATCTCAGATGAGGAACTTCAGAATGTATTGAAACCGCTAAAGTTAAATACTTACTTAGTAGCAGAGAACTAATTTTCAGAAGCTAAAGAAATGACCCGATAAGCAAGAAGGGCTTTTTTCAGATTTACTTAACTGTATTTTTCAAACGACAAGGAGAAAAAAGATGCTAGTCCGCATTTTAGATTTTGGATTTTCAATTTTACTATCGCTAGGGTCTGGTATTGCCAATGAAGCTGTTTTTTCACATATATCTCCAAATCGAGTGAAGACTACAAGTATCGAGCAGCAGTCTTTAAAGCAGGATCTCACCAGTAACTTTTTTGAAGCGAGTTTCGATCTCTTGAATAACATAAAATTTGATGATTTGGAAAGTATCATAACCAATGACTTCGCACAAGGATTGCCAAGCGATACCGAATTTGGTTCTTGGTAGATTCAACTGAATTGACTATTTAGTGGCTTAAACTTTAAACAGTCGATATCTCTGATTGTCTAGTCTCTATGAACTTAGGAGCCAAAGCAGCTTCAGAGCTGGTTAGCCCTGATGACCGTGACAACTAGACAGTCGGGGATTAAGACTTATCGGGCAGAAAAAACCTGTCGTTTATTTAGCTAGTGTTTTAGAGGAGGTTTGCAGTGGGCTGATATATATGATGGTGAAATCTCAACTGGTTTTACTTAACTAACTAATAACAATACCTTAGCCAAAATAAGAGCATGAAGAGGTAGGGCGCTTCGTAGTAGAGTTATTGTCTCTCACAACGACAACTCAAGAACTACAAGCTACCCATGCCAGACATCTTATCACTCTTACAATGCTTGCTACCGCAGATAAACGCTACGACGATGGGGCAATTGAACCAGATAATCCTGGCCATGTTAGCAATGAGCGGGCGAGCCACCATGCCCTTGAATCTCGCGCTGGACAGGCACTGGTGGTAGTTATCGGACGATATTGAGATTCTTTCATACAGTAATCCCTTGGGCAACGTTGTTTTGGCTATTTTTTCGCAAGCATTTGTTTCGTACAAATGAGGTATATTTGCTTGCAGGAGATGAAGTTGTAATCAGTAAATCCGGGAAAAAGACTTATGGGCTGGATAGATTTTTTTCTAGCCTCGTCAGCAAACCTATATTAGGGCTATCTTTTTTTACATTATCATTAGTAAGTGTTGAGCGAAGACACTCGTTTCCGATTCGGATAGAACAGGTAATCAAGAGCGATGTAGAAAAAATTAGCCTGTCACCAACCCCAGAAATAAACAAAAAAGATAAACGTAAGCGTGGACGACCAAAAGGGAGTAAGAACAAGAATAAAACAGAGGTCATTCTCACATCTGAATTACTAAGAATTAAGAAGATGATTAATGAGTTAGTCTTGTTAATAGCTAACTTTATCCCTCTGACTTACTTAGTGTTAGACGGTCATTTTGGGAACAATAATGCCTTGCAGATGGCTCGTCAAGTTAAGTTACATATAATTTCCAAGCTTCGCTACGATTCAGCACTATATATACCTTATCAAAATCCTA
>NZ_JACJTR010000095.1 GCF_014698795.1 Nostoc sp. FACHB-892 | reverse complement strand
TAGTTGAAAATATTCATATTCCATCCGGTTAGCATTAACAAATTATGAATTAGCTAATCATAAGTAATTATAATTTATACCATGTCTGCTGCTTAGAAGATCCTGTGTTTACAAGTATTAAAAGCTACAAATATTTTAGTGATCGCTTTTTGGAGAAAAACTTTTTGGTTTACTGACAATGCTGAAGTGAATTTATGAACTCATGTGAACTAGTAGATGCTGTAGCAGCAAAGACCACAACAATTCGCAATTCGCAGTTCGCAGTTAAAAACAATTAAACCGCGTCTACCTTGAAAACCATAGTTTTTTGGAATTAATTTAAAGATAAGTATTCAGTGCTGTTAACTGCACAGTTGCGTGAAGCTCTAAATCTGCCAGGCGATCGCCCAACGATGATCCAGCAGTTTACTGATAAGAGTTACCTCAAATCTGCCCTCAAAAATTCCCTGATTCGGGTGCCCAAGTATCTAATTTTTGCTCAAGACTAATACCGTAAAGAGCCAGCATCATACTTAAAGTTTGTTGTAAAAGAGCTAGGTAATCACATCTTTATCAAACCAGTTAGCGAAGCCAGAAGTGAAAAATCTACAAGAATCTATACTGTTGATGATTTGAAAGCTTGGTGTGATAGCAATGTAAATTCAAATGAGGAATTTGAATTGAATGAATTCATTACAGGTCAGTTATACAATACAAGTGTTGTCATGAAAGATGGTCAACTTTGTTATTTCGCTGCTTGCAAGCATTATCGACCTAATGATGAGTTCATTTATGGCCATCAACTCGGCAATATTATTGTTAGAGAAGAAGAACTAGAATTTCAGAAACTCTGGCAATTTTCAAGTGATGTGTTAGAAAGTTTAGAACACGGTTACCCCAAAAATGGTGTATTTAATATTGATTTATTGCTACCTTCTCTTAGCGAAGAACCGATTCTGATGGAAGTAGCTGCACGCCCCCCTAAAGGGCTTGTGTCAAGAATGTTTTACGTATATCAAGGGATACGTCTAAACGAGTTACATCTCCAATTACAGATTGGTGATTTGCCTGATATCATTCTCAAGGATAGAAATGAGTGGAAGTACAGTGCTTCCTCGATTCATCCAAAGCAGAATGGTGTTATTACAGAAATTGAGAAGCCAGTTCTCGAAAGTGATGTGGAAGTTTATTGGCAAATTTATTTGGGAGAGAGGCTGGAAAAATCACAAAGTATGAGGGATGTTGCCATTGCTATTGTTTTGAGCCATTATGACTTCTCAACCCTTCAAGAGGATTATCAGGTAGCCAATTCTACCAATTTCTACAATACTAAAAAAGATTTTTTCTAGCAGCCCTAAAGAAACTGTTTTTACAGCAGTGTTTGAGTTAAAATCCGAAAAATTGCTGCCTAAAGGAGTAAATTTCAGTGCATTCTGCGCTTCTCTACCAGACCAAGGTGAACAAGGGAACAAACAACTCTCTTTTGTTTGACACTCTTCGAGAAACGACGGAATCTGTTTTAGGCTTGGTTTCCTAAATGCATTTATGGATAGGAAATTAAGCATTGTTGCACTACCACAAGATGTTTGAGCCAGGTTAATCAAACTATAAGCTGAACGCAGCCTGCAATGAGTTCTAGTCTGAATCACCTACTCTTTTGCTCTGACTTTTGAGATTTTGATCCGTGTCTTGTTATTCGATAAAGCCTATATAATTAATAATCTCATTAGTTAATTGCTAAGAGGCAACTGTTGTTTGCTTGCAGACTGTGAGGATGCGTTGGTCGTTAGGGCTAATAAGTCTGATTTGATGAAAATTGGATAGGTTAATTTTCATATTTTCAGTTTTTGCTTTATTGTAACTAAGTGATTTAGCAGAAACTGTGTTGTTATTCTGTTTTCCTGTAAAGCAACTAAACTCAGAATTAGGATAGTACAAAGCTCCGACAATATCTCCTTGTTGACGTTGTAATAATAAGTAGGCTTTCCCTATTTGATTAGGTTTAGGAGTTTCGCCGTATAAATATGTTCCATCAACAAGCAAAGCCGATTTGGTTGAGCTATTTGGCAAGCTTTGTCCAGTTGAAGAAGGAATTTCTAAACCGACTAAAGCTAGAGAAAGCAATATAAATGCCGCACTTTTCTGGAGTTTTGTGCTAACAGTTGCAGGTAGATTCATTTGTTTTTTCCTTGCGTTACTGTTGGTTGTACCTACCTTAAACCTCTTGTCGTTTGTATAAATCTTTCTGTCGGTAGAGATTAGGGTAGCAATATCAACTTTCAAGCCCTTCCACTATTGGAAAGCACGCTTTACAGACAAAAAGTGGACGTGATTGCGCTCGTGATTTGCAAGGGTTGCTCCCGTTGCTAGAGCAACTAAATCAAAACTGAAGTGCCGCTATTTAAAGTAGCCGGAGCTAAAACCGGAGTAGCCGGAAGTAACCTTGTAACGCTCAAATCGCCGGAGATAAGTCCCATGACCTAACTAAGTCTGAAAACTGGTTATAAAAAATTAATATTCCAGAATCAAGACGATGGCTACTCTAAAAGTATGCGGTCGCCTTTTGCTATTTCACTCATGCTCTAGAGAATGGCACGCTTGAAAAGCTGAAATAGTTGCTTGATAACAGGTTTAGAAAATTAATAGTTTTAAGGTCGGGAATCAGAATAATCTGCAACTCTTAGTTTGCGATCCACCAGCTAACCCCTCTGCTTCATCTGTAGTAGCTGAACTATTCAACATCCTGCCAACCTTCTAAAGTTGCCAAAAGTATATTGACAAGAGGATGATCTACTAATTCTTTTAATGCCTCTGTCTCACCAGCTTTCAGCGCCTCAAGTACCCGTGTTTTCAAAGTAGAATTACCATTGATTTGTTTGAGTACTTCTGTCACTGCTATCTGTTTTTCTAGTGGAGTGCTAGTAGGATAACTATGTCTTAATTGGTTGAGAAGCTGCTGAATTTCTGCTGCGGCTTGTGCGAGATTCTGCTTTTGCTGTGGGCTATAGTTCGTGATATTGCCGCCGATTTGTTGTGCGGTTACTGTGTCTGCGTTGACTAGACCACCTGCAAATTGAGCGCCTTTGAGGTCAAAGTTGGCTTGTTTGTTAGGATTTTGTGACATAGTATTTCCCTGATTACTATAAGTTTGGGCGTAAAATTTAGGGCTTTGCAGTGCCGTAACCACCATAGTCTCTAAACTAGGAATTCGGCTATCTTTCTCTGAAATTAGTGCTTGTAATTCCTGTTGTGCTAATGGTTTGAGTTGATTATAAATTTCAAAATATTCCGCACTTAGTTCCGGCTTGTCAGCTTCAACAGCAGTTTTAGCACGAAGTAGAAACTTGTTTTGGCCGCGTACTTCCATGCCCACGATTCGCAAATCTGCTTCTGGGTGATTCTCGGCTAACTGCTTAAAGGAAATTGTGATTGCTTTCGGGTCAACGCCTTGGTTATGGTAAAGGTCGAATCTGTATGGCTGGGCTGGTGATAATGAAGGTTTATACAGAAATATATCTAGGGTATGCGGTTTTATGCAATGTAGCGTAATATTTTTTTTAGAAGCTTCGATTGCTGACAATAGGCAGATGATTCACCATTGGGTACAGTTGTGAATCTGGCTTCTACCGTGCAATATAAAACTGCCCTAGACGAAACTTGAGCAGTTTTTGATAGAAGTAAATTATATAGGAGACAATTAGTGTTGTCCCCAGTTTATCCATAGTAAATACCGTTATATAATACTCTTCGCCTGAAATTTCGTACTTTACGCAAAAAACGAATAATCTTGAGTTGGCATTACAAAGGATAGAAGTCAGCATCAGCCAGCGCATCACAGACGGCAACTGTGATTTTGAGCTTCTTCCTTGGCGGGACGCAGGATATAGTTGCTGGTAATAGGGCGCTGAGAAGGCAAATCTGGGGATGAAGGAAGTAGCGACACCGGACAGCCCGTCGTAGACATCGCTCTCAAAGCGGGGCGTAGACATCACCCAAACCATTGAACCTGCCGCAAAGTTTTAACCGGATGATAATGGGCGAGTAGTAACGTAGATAAGCCTATTTCATTTATCACTTGAAGATCGAGCAATGAATTTGAAGTTTTTTATCGCTTTTAAACATAAAGCAATTATTAGTATACATAAAAATTCCATCCCGTCTCTTTGAGCAGCTGTCGTAGTTTTGTATGAGGAAATTTTGTGTCTTTGTTGTTATTTTTATACATATCAACAAAGAAGCCTTGCATCAGCGCAATAATGCTGCGGTATTTGACGATGCTAGTAACATAAAACTCATCTAACTTCATGACCCCATCAGCGTGTATCTGCTCAATGCTGTCAAGTAATATAGATCCGAGTTCATCAGGTTTTAAACCTTCTTTTATCTCATATTTTTCCATTATTCTGCGTTTCTCGTTTTCAGAGCATAAATCATATCGTGAGCGAATAAGATGACCAAGATTCCGCAAGACTTCTCCGTAGTCGTAAAATTGGTTCTGCTTAAAAAAAGATTCTTCATCTTTGGTTAACGAAAAACTCTTATCAAGTACTAAACCAAAATCAGTCAAATATATCTGTTTGCCATCAGTGAGGATGTTGCGAAAATGTGCATCGAAGTGAATAATTCCCTTTCTCCTCAAAAAGGCAATGGTCGTGCATAATTTATCTACAGGTTGCTGAAGTTTGCTATGGTTTTCTTGCAACCATGTTTCCAGAACATACGGTATGTACTCTAAAAACAGAACCAATTCATAGTTGGCGTTTGCTCTATCTAACACATAATTCTCGATACTCGCATTATTGCCCCAATACTCCACAAAGCTTTTATGATTTTCCATATCGATATTCTCGCGTTGCCCAAAGAACGGAATAATTCGATAATGATACATTAGGGGAAATGTGGCGTTCGCTCCTTCTAATACCCAGCTAGTAGTTTTAATGTGTGTTATAAGTTCACGAAATACACCAAAACCAATAGAACCAACACCATAGTTAAAGTAAGTTGGTAAGTCATACAAATTTTTGGTAGAAAATAGGTTTTCGTATTCGATATCCGTAATCGGAATGCGCTTAACAAAAATTTTGAATTGTCCAAGAACAATGGTATGATTTCGCCCCGAGCTTGAACTTAATGTGCCTGGCTCGTTATTGTCAAACAAAGAACACAATTGCATATTATCCAACCCAGCAAGTTGTGAACTAAGCTTGAAGTAACTCTTGGTTCTAAGTTCTAGATGGTTTTTAAGCATTTTCTTGGTTCAGACGCAGTATAAAAAACCCTAACATTATTGTAAATGTTTTAACTGGTTGCCAAAAGGCGTTTCACCCAGGGCGGCTGCATTATGTCAATAAAAATAGTTTATTCTCAATAGAATCGAAAGTAATCTCATTAAGGCTTGTTTCTTGACGAAGATTTAAGCGTAGACGCATCCCCGTTAAAGTAGCAATCGCTCTAAAAGCGAAACTTAGTGCATCGTCTCCCTAATCGATTCTCTCACTTATTGCCGAAAGTCTTGCTGATGTGGGCTATTGGAGTGATGAGCGGCGTGTTGATGGGAAATCTGGCGCGAAGATTCGGTTTGGTAGCTCTTTTGTTGACAACCCAGTGCTGAGGTAATACTTCAAACAAGACCTTGTGTTTATTTTTAACGCTAATTGCTCAAAGTAAAAAACAGTAGTCGTTACAGGAGCTAGGGATGCGCTCATACTCGTGTCCCCTTCAGACGTTAACTTTGCTCCTAATATTTCTTATTTAGATACGATTGCCTACCTCTCGTGGATTTTAAGGAATTTTACTGATATTTCAATAGGGTTTCTTTAAGCGGAGAAATAGTTTCGTAAATTTACGATGTTTTTCTCCGTAGAGAAGTGTCATTTTAGAGAAATAGATTTTGGAAAGAGAATTGATATATGAATTTCCTAAAAAAAGATTATTTCAACAATAACTTATTAAACCAGCTCCGTTATCAGCTTGAGATATTAGAAATACATGATTCCAAATTAGCCAAACTCTTATGCAAACTAATTCCATCCCATTGTCCTTTTGAAAGAACGGTAACAATTTTAGGGAGGACACTTTTTCACATTCCACCATTGTGTAAAATCAACCCCCTCTATGAGCAAATAATTGGTCTGCGTTACAAGTGTTTGTTGTATTTAGTAGATGAATGTGGCGAAGATGCGACAAGGTATTGTTAAACGGGATTTTTGTTTAGTAAAAAGAGAGAGGAGCTTGTTCTAAAATCTAGACAATGCTTTACTCCTGCGTAAAGGTAAGCTTTTGTTGATATTCTTTATACTCTCTGTCTTTATGCTGCCAGTATTTCTCAACTGTTTCTTTAGCAGCGATTGCACTATCGTATTCATCTCCACCTTGGCTTAATAATCGCTGTTTTGTTTGCTTTCGGAAGTCAGAAACAACTTTACCATTAACTTTACGCGTCTTTGACCAATCTAGAACTGCTTTAGGATAGTTACTAGTGTCAATGTATTTCCCCTGTTCAATTTCTGGTAAACTGTAGCCCCGTAGTTCCGGTACCCAGTGGTAAATAAAGTCTCCTTGGGGGTCTTTTTCGGCAATATTCTTCGACGGGCTATAAATGCGAAAAGTATCGCTAAGTGGATTAGTTACACCAGCCTGCATCTGCCATTGCCAATTATTAATTGCTAAATCTCCATCTACTAAATAGTTCATGTAGTGTTTAGCTCCGTGATGCCATGAAATCCCACAGTTAATGGTTAGGAATGTGGCACACATTGCCCGCATCCGAAAATTCATCCAACCCATTGTTTTGAGTTGTCGCATACTGGCATCAACCAGTGGAAAGCCTGTCATTCCTCGCTGCCATGCTTGAAATAATTCTTGTTTTTCTCCCGACAATGTTTCTGGTGTATATAGTTGATCAAATTCTGGGTAACGGTTAGTGTAAGCAATTTCTGGATGGAAATAGAGCCGTGCAGTAAAACTATCATGCCAACGCAAACGGTCTCGAAATGTTTTGAGAGAGAATTCTGCTTTAGGTTGAGCTTTTAATTCTTCTGCTAAGGCTTTAGTGCTTTGGTAAACAGTGCGAGTTGAAATAGTCCCAAAGGTTAGGTGTGGTGATAAATGAGATGTTGCACCAAGCTGTGAGAGCATTGGGCGAGAAAGTTTCCAATGGTAGCCAAAGTATCTTTTTTTGAGAAAAGAGTTCAGTTGAGCTTGTGCTTGTGTTTCACCCCCTGGAAAGTAAACTTTCTTAACTGCCCAAAAGCGCTGGTATTTCTGTTTAAGTTCTTCAAACGTTAGCTGTGGTAGATTAAGCGTTATTTTAGGTGTATTAATAGTTAATGGCGCAAGATATTGGGGTTGCCTTTGATAGGTATAATATTCGTTAAACCACTGGTCACGTTGCTCTGTTGATTGCAGAAAGTTGTTTAGCCCAATGTGGTAATCAAGGTTTAACTGTTTGTAGAAATCAACTATAGTTTTATCCCGGCTGACACCGTATTCTACCTGCACATCACGGTTAAAGAAAAGTTTGGGCTTATATCGTGCAATGATTAACTGCCTAGTCAATTCTTGCACGATGTCTGTAGAATTACCTTCAAATAAGTACAGCCGACTACCTAACTTTTGGAGATTTGAGTCGAGATTTTCCAATGACTCAAACAAGAAGCGGACTCTCCCCTTTCCGACATCAGCCCAGGTATAAAACCAAGGGTCAATAATGAAGAATGGCAGAACTCTTGCATCATTACCAGATGAAGAGGTGACAATTTCGTTGTCAGTTAAACGCAAATCTCGACGAAACCACAAAAGGTGCATAGCTCAACTTACTCTCATCTACAATACATTTGTACCATAATTTTCTTTGCTGTCGAAGTTGAGTGTCTATGGCCAGATGTAATCTATCCTGACTGCGCTGACTTTAGACAGTGCAGCAAACCGAACAAGTAAGTTCTAGTTTTAACGACTTGTGAGCAGTCTAAAAAGTAAGTAATTATAAATTCAGGTATCAATGTTAATTCTTTCCACTAACTCCTGAACTCTTCAGATTCAAGAATCAACTTTTTGTAATCATAAATTTTTCAATTTTAGATAGATATGGAACTGAGCAGTCAAATAGAAAAGCCCATTTTGAAAAAGGCATCTGCAACAAAATTATCCCAACAGTTAGAACCAAAAGTTGAAATTATTGAGGCTCCCAAACCAGCATGGGAAGCTGAACAACAACTGGAAGAAAATAATAACAATTTAAAGTATGATTCTAACTATTACTATTCTCCGGTATTTGATAGCCCTCAAGTGAAATCAATTGAAAACTCAGGGTGGCAGGTATCAGATATTTGGCGAGAGATTCGGGTCGATAGTTACTGTGGTAGTTGGTAATGTTCAGAGCTAGCAATAATTTCAAGTAGTAACTGAAGCGACACACCTTGTGGAATATAAAACTGCAAGGGTAACGAATGTAAAGCAATATTTAAAAGTTAAAAGTTTAAATGGGGGCACATCTGCCCTCATTTTGAAGATGGATATCAGGTAAGTGTGCGTTAGAATTGAAGTAATGGCAACTTAATTGATTTGAAGCTAGACTAAAGAACCGAGGGTAAAAGTTGCTCACAGGGCAAAGTTTAATAATTGGGTCATTGATAAGTTGTTTATACAGCATTTGTGATCAGCGATCAAAGTACTGTATGCAAACGCTGTAACTCAAAAATAGCAATGTAGAGTTTAATATTTACAGGTGTTAAAAGTATGGCTAAGGTAACAATTTCTATTGGGCTAACTGATGCAGAAATCAAAGCTTTATCGGCAATGCAGATTTCGGAGAATGAGTCATTAAATCATACAGCGACAAGATTGCTCCTGGGAATCCTGGGTCAGACAAAAGCTGGGCTGGCGTTATCTAATGGTGATGAGATTAAGGAAATAGTTAAACAGGAAGTAAATGCTTCTTCTGCGTCTACACCCGATGGGGAAGAGATAAGACAGGTAATTAGGCAGGAGATGGCAGATGCGATCGCTCAGATAAAGGGCTTAATAGATGAGCGTAATGGTGGAGTTGCCCTATCTACACAAGAGGCTGTTTCTGTTGAGCAGCAAGTCATACCAGATTATTCAGCAATACGCGAAAATATCCTTTCCCAATTTAAAACAGGTAAGCAGTCAGCAGCTAAGGCAATCGACGCTTTTATTGAGTCACTGCGTGCTGTCAAGGAACAACAACAGCCAGCAATAGTAGAATTAGATGTAGCGAGTTAGGATTTTTGTGCTGGCGACTATTAACCAGTTAACTTAATCATGCCTTGGCTGGCTAAATGTTCAAGCTGAAAATGATGCTGTGTTTGCTCTCGTAACAACTTTTGTAATACATAGGAGCCAAACGTTATCGCAATTCCAAAACAACTAATAAACTCGCAAATCAAGTCACCCCAAGTTTTCTTGATTGACCATGAAAATAATAATCGTGGTTTGACCGATACCAATGAAGCGTTACAGCTAGCCGAAAGCTTAGAGTTAGACCTAGTATTAGTATCTGAAGGCAAAGAGGCTCCAGTTGCAAAAATTCTCAATTATGGCAAGCTTCAGTATCAAAAGAAAAAGCGTCAGGCACAGAGTGCTAGACCAGTAGTAAAGGAAGTTCGGTTTGGTTTGAATATAGGTGTAGCTGATTATAAATTACGCATTGAACAAGCAGTTGGGTGGTTGAGTAAAGGCGATTCGGTGAAGTTTGCTGTTCGTTTACGAGGTCGAGAACATCAATATCGTGACCAAGCTGGAGAACTACTAGACCGAGTTGTAAGTGATCTGAAGTCTGTAGGAAAAGTTCAATCACTTGATAAGCGTTCCCTAATTGCTTTAATCATTCCTGTCTAGATTGGTTTTTAAGGGATAGCTTAATTAAACTAAGTAGCCACAGGAATAGACAAAATTATAGACTGACTACTCCACAAACAGAGCATTTCTCTGTAAGGAGACTAAAGCTAGAAAACTTAACTTTTTATGCTTGCACCACTGCATTATATCCATTTGTTCACTAGCGCGATCGCTTCCAACAATGCAAGGGAGTAATCATGCTCATAAGCTAATCGGCATTTAAGCTGCATAATATAAATGCAGAGCTAATTGAAAAAAGTATGCCACCACCAGCCAAAAACTTTTTAATTTTAGAACAAGTTACTCAGCTACAGCAGGCTCTTAAGGAGAGCAAACTACCGCACGTAAGGGAAAGGATTTTCATGATTCTGCTCCAAAACGATGGTAGAACACAACAAGAAATTTCTAGATTTCTAGGTTGTTTCCCCAGAACTGTTGCATATTGGTGTATGCATGGAGATCCAGATAACCTCGAAAGTTTACATAATAAACAAGAGTATGAGCATAACCGAAAAGCCACGCCTGAATATATTGAACTGTTATTAAAAACAGTTGAAAGAGAACCATCAGATTTGGGTTATGAATTTGGTCTATGGACAGCAGGAAGATTAGCAACATATTTAACAGAACAAACAGGAATTGATTTAAGTAGTTCTCAAGTTAGGAGGATATTAAAGCGAAAAAAGTATAGTTACATTTGGGCTAAGTATGATTTAGAAGATAAACAAGATCCTCTAATTAGAGCAGAATTCCAAGAGAAACTTGCCCAATATTTGACAATAGCAAGAGAGCAGCCAGAGCCTATGCAGGTATGGTTTTGGGACGAGAGCGGTTTTAGTTTACGTGTGATTCGCCGCAAAAACTGGGGTAAGCGAGGACGGCGCAAAAATATTACAGGTCAACGGCGATGTGGACGGGTAAATGTCATGGGAGGAATTCGAGAAGCAGATCGGAAGCGGATATGTTGTTTTATTAAAAAAGGTGAGGGAGATATATTTTATGAGCAGTTGCAGCAACTAAATAAATTAATTAGAGGCTATTTATAAAGTAAATCTAAAGGCGAGTAGGAGGGGATTACTGCAAGGATTAAAATACATCAGACACAGTGTATTTACATAGTTGCTTATGGCACGAAAGTCTTATCCCACAGACTTAACT
>NZ_JACJTR010000094.1 GCF_014698795.1 Nostoc sp. FACHB-892 | reverse complement strand
ATTGGTTTGTTAACTGCCATTACTTTGAACAATTTAGTTCTCTCTAAAGGCTACGGGTGATAACTCTCCTACTGGCGCGATGAAAGTACTTTTGCCACTGAGGTTGCCACCGAATGAATTAACCGCTACAACGGTTTTGATAAATCGAATTAGGCCCAGCTTTTGCTGCCGCCTCAGCGCTATAGTAAATCGGATAGTCACCAAATACCGTGCCATCGGGGCTAACAATCCGAAACTGCCAGCATTTAGCAGGAGTGTAAAATACGACTAAAACACGAGAGTGAATACAGACAACTGAATGGATCTTGGTGATAGTCATAGTACTGTGCGCTTGGGCTTTTGAATATTAGTAAAGTAGCCATTCTCGTAACAAGAATGAGTATAAATACGTTTTAAGCGAAATTAACTGATCAAGCTTAGTTATAGATGTTCTAGAGATTTTTCTACATTAGCCCTTTTTGCAACTAACTTAAGTATGAATAATAGTCTATCTTAAGTTAGTTTTTATAGACAAATACAGCAACTAAGCTGTTGTTTATAGCTGAAAATAGCTTTCCATAAGGAGAGTGCTTAAATATGAAGAGTTTAAGTACTCTTTATCTAAGCTAGAATTTAGGCACTGCACAAATTAAGCATAATGATGCTGTGAATTTCAGCTTTTTAGGCGTGTCAAGAAAGCAATATCAGGGTCAGAGTTTTGGTTAACATAGAAATTCCCCTGACATTGCTTAGAAAGTATGCCCAAGACTTGGAACATCAAGATAGATAACTATTTTCAAGCCAATCCTAATTGCATCATCGCCACAGCCCATGTAGACAGCTTCCCAACAGACCTCCCCCTAGAACCGAATATTCGGGAAGCAAACCGCAAAAGCGCGACCTACAGACAAATCTTCGACTCGCTGACGACCGAACCTGCAAAATTCTTCTCTCGCCACAGTGGAATCGTCCTCTCAGCCAATAAAGTTAAACCCAACAGAAATAAAACTGAGCTAGAACTGGAGATATTAGAAGCTAACGAAGGCGGTAGCGATGGGATTATCAACGGTGGGCATACAGTTTTAGCATTTGAGCAAGCGAAAAATTACAAATATGACCTAACCGAAGCTAGGGTAAAAGTTACGATTCACATTGGACTAACTGAAGAATCAGCCAAGGACATAGCCCTAGCTTCAAATACCACAACGCCAGTAGATTCTCGCTCCAAAGTCAACGCCAGAGGTGATTACAAATTCATCAAGCAGTATTTAGCCCAGTTAGAGAGAGCAGAAGATAGGAAATTCCGCATCGCCTATTATCAAAATCAAAGCGGCGCTCCCAGAAATGCTCAGTGCAATGTCACCCATTTACTGAAACTGCTTTACTGCCTCGACAGAAATAAATACAATCCCGACGGCAATAAACGAACCAAACACCCAGTAGGGATGAGTCTTCCAAGTAACATCACAGACGCAGAAAGGGAACGGTTAACTGCTTTACTGCCTCTCTTGACTCATGCTTTGTGGATAGAGCAAAGACTGTACGAAATGATTCAAGACTATATTAGCAACCCCAGAAGAAAGGGTGCTAACGATTTAGCATCAATTGATATACGTAAAACTACATTGTTGCCTGATAGCAAATACTCTTTCGGGTTTGGTGCGCCAACCGACTTGGCACTACCGATAATTGCATCATATCGGGTATTTCTAGATAAGGACTATAAATGGATTCTGCCGTTTGACGAATTTGCCGAAGATTTCCTGCAACACCTGTGGACTAACTATTTCCGCAAATACTTAGTATCGGAGAAAACAGCAGGTAATACAGTCGGGACAAAAATCAGTCGTAATCAAGAGATTTGGGAAAGTTTGTATATCTCTGCACAAAGTTATCTCAATTCTTCCTTAGTGAAAATGGTCAAATCCGGTAAGGAAGAAGAACCGAAGGTTACAGAAGGTACAAACAAGAGGGGAAAGGGGAAAAGCAATGGGATTAACACAACCACTGCCCCTAAATGAATATTCTAAAACACGGTTAACTATTTACCCAACAAACTTTTAATCTTTCCCGTATTTGAGGCTGGGTATTCAGATAATCTTTTAACCAGTCGCATCCCCGTGTTAATAGCCCATCTAATTCGTCAATCCGCCAAATCAGCACCTTGTTCTGCTCAGGAGAATTACCCTGAACATGGGCGAGAATATATTTCCCATCCGGGCTAAAATGTACTGGCGATATAAATGTAGATGAATACTTATACTGTGCAAGTTGCTTACCTGATATATCCCAAACACGATAAATTTTATCATTTGAAGCTGTGACAATTCGCTGACCATCTGGGCTAAAAACAGCAAATCCAACCTTACTTTGATGCGGTATTTCCAGTAATTGTTTACCAGAAGTATCCCAAATAATCGCCTTATTATCTAGGGAAGTAGCAATAACTAATGTCCCATCCGGACTAAAGCTAGGGCTATAAATATCTTGATTCGCCTTCAACTCTGATAACTTTTGACCTGATGTATTCCAAATAGTCACTATATTTCCATCAGTCGTAACAATACGCTCCCCATCTTGACTGAAACTAGCACCCAAATAACTATTTTCACTTCCTTGAAAATCTACTATTTTTTCACCCGAAATATTCCACAAACTAGAGTAGTTCTTGCCGTTATAATCAAACATAGCCAAAATATATTTACTATTATGGCTCCAAGTAATACCTCTAGCTTTAAACGTAGTTATTAACTTACCCGACTCTGAGAAAATTCTAGTTTTATGATCATAAGTTGTAGTCAAAATATATTTTCCATCTGGACTAAAAGCAGCATACTCTACTCCATCTTCATGTCCAGAAAGTAATAATAGCTGTTTTCCCGATGTATCCCAAACACGAGCAGTTTTATCAGATGATGCTGTGACAATCTTTTTGCCATCAGGGCTGAAATTAGCGCTACTAACTACATCTTCATGTCCGATAAATCTTGCCAACTGCTGACCATAACTATTCCAAAATAATATAGATTTTCTAGTTGGAGTAACAACATATTTGCCATTTGGACTCCAACTTGCTCCTGTAATAGCGTCTTTTGAATTGATAGCTACTTTAGTTACTGGTATTTTATTGGATAAATCCCAAATGCGAACAATTTTATCCTGTCCAAAAGTAACAATATATTTACTATCAGGACTCCAACGGGGGCTACTTTGATCCCCTGTTAGTTCGGTGATTAAATTACTTGATAAATCCCACGGTTTTACAGTTTCATCTCTCATATCCCAAACTTTTATAGTATCATCAGTTGTAAAAAAGCGCTGACCATCTGGACTAAATTCTGCATCCCCATTTAGTACTTTCTCATTTTTTATTTCTCTAATTAGCCGACCAGATAAATCCCTAACATAAGTCTTGTAAGGTGTTGATACGAAAATACGTCGGCTATCAGGACTAAAACCAGCATCCATCGTTACCCATTTATCATCTACTTTAAATCGTGTGATTTGTTTACCGGAAATATCCCAAACATAAGAGTCATTAGAGTTAGTTAAAATATATTTTCCATTCGGACTCCAATAAGCACTGTTAACAGCCATTGTATGTCCTGTGAATGTCTGCAATAATTTACCTGATTTATCCCAAATCCGGGCAGTCTTATCGTCAGAGGCAGTTAGAATATATTTACTATCTGGGCTAAATTTGGCGCTATTAACTTTGGCTTGATGTTGAAGCTGAAGTAATAAGTTACCGGATAAATCCCAGATACGGGCTGTTTGATCATTAGGGATATTAACTATGGTTTTACCATCCATACCTCTTTCAATAACAAGTGGATTTCCAGAAGTCGTAATGACACGTTTCCCATTTGGGCTAAAACTGGCGCTAGTCACATTTTCTTGATGTCTAAGTACCGCCAATTGTTTCCCCGAAAAGTTCCAAAGTCGAACTGTTTTATCACTAGAACTAGTAAGAATTTGCTTTCCATCTGGACTAAAATTAGCAATAAAAACTCCGTCTTGGTGTCCTTTTAGTTCGGCTATAAGCTTACCTGCCAAATTCCAAATACTAGCAGTTTTATTATTAGAAGCGGTAATGATATACTTTCCATCGTGGCTCCAGTTCACAGTAGTAATATTGTCTTCGTAGGCAACAAATCGTTTGAGTTCATGAATATTATTAAGTATCGTTTGTAAGGCAAAAATTGGACTGCTTGCAGGATATTTTTCTAGAGGTCGTCCATCTTTTACTATTTCTTTTAACCTTTGTCCTGCATCCATCGCTGTCACTAAAGATTCAATTTGGTTTGTTTCAAACTGTTTTAGGGCTGTAATTCCTGCTTGTTCTAATCTTATACCTAACTGGGTTTCTCGTAGTTGGTTAGTTGATATAGTTGCTCCGACAAAAGCAATAGCTGCTCCAATAAGACAACAAATAAGAACTCCACCACCGATACGAATTTGTTGTTTGGCTTGATGCTGTGCCGTAGTTAAAGTCTCGTTAGCTTGTGCTAAGATGCGACTTTCTTCTTCTTGAAATGCTAGTGCCGTAGCCATTTCTTGTTTTTCAAATTCCTGGCTGGCAGTTAAAAACTGGTAATCTTGCTGATTTAAACTTTTATTAGCCACCCAAGTTTTTGCATCTTCTAATGCTTTACCACGCAATAATCTAGAATTATCTTGACAGTTTGAAGCAAACCAAGCAGATAATGCTTCTGAATAAGGTCTTAAATCGGCGAGGGCTTTTTCGACCCAGTTTAAATTAAAAACATTTGCATAAATCTGGTTATAAATTTTTAAATATCCTTGTTGCTCTACAACTAATCCAGATAGGCGTAACTCTATCTGTTCTGGGCTGTCCGAAGCAGGAATTTGTCCTAATTGTAAAATTTTCTGATATAAACCAAGCAATGCACTTGTATTATGCTTACTCATCAAAATTCTATCTTTGATAGTTTTTAAGTGGGGTGGTTCATCAAGGGAATCCCAGTTTTGAATTATTTGTTGCGTAACAATATTTTTTACCCATTCGGCTTCTGTAGCTTTGCTCGTTACTTGTGGGGAAGTTACTAACAAATCACATAATTTTTGTGTAAGTAAGGGTTGTCCTCCAGTCCATGCTAAAACTTCTTGCAAAATAGCTTCTGGATTTTCAATCCCTTTCAACCCTGATGCTAAAGGTGAAATTTCGTGTATTTGAAAACCATTAAGTTGAATTGCACGACCGATATTAAAGGGTGTTCGTACCTTATCTGCAATTAAATCGCTAGGTGTTGCTACTCCGAGAAGCACAAAAGTAATCCTATTAAACTCGTTATTAAGATTACGTTTTTCATAACAACTTCTTATCCAAGCAAAAAAATCATCACCCTTAAATTTTAAGCTTAAAATACTATCAATCTCATCAATAAAAACAACTATTTCACTTTTGACTTTTTCTAACAAAATTTTTTCAATAAATATATCCAAACGCTGTATTGGTGCTAATTCACAGTTTTCCTTCCACCAGGTTCTAATAAATTGGCTAGGGTTAGCTATTTCAAAATTTGCAACCAATGTGTAAACGATACCTGCATACCACTGTTCCGGGTTTATATCCTTACTACCGCGTCCAGAGATGTCAATCGTAGTACAAGCGATGCCTTCGGCTTGCAGTCGTTTGATTGTACGAACTTGTAAGCTAGTTTTACCCATTTGTCGGGAATTAAAAATATAACAAAAGTTCCCAGCTTTCAGTTCGTTGTAAAGGTCGAAATCTGCTTGTCTAACTACGTAACAAGGAGCATCTTCTGTAAGACTTCCACCAACTTTATATGAAAAATTGTTGCTCATTGTCTGATAACAAGATAATTAATTTGTAGGGTGTATAAAAGCATAGTGTTACACAACAAATTATATGGTGGTGTGTGACGGTAAATAAATTATTCGTTTTTTGTGCATATAATTCATTCATACCGTCACACACCCTACAGCTATATTTAATCTTGGTGCATTAAGGCATCAAGTTGTTTTCTGTTCGTATTCATTAACAACGTTAATTGTTTTTTCTGTTCGTCAATTAACCCTACTGCTGGATTATCTGGGGTAACTCTTTTGATAAGTTCCGATCGCTCTTTTTCCAAACCTTCTAGTTTTTCAGATGCAACATTTAATATCAGGTTTTCTACTGTTCCTTTATATGATTGCTGTTGTGAGTTAGCTAGTTGTTTGTACAAATCCTGAAGTTGAGCATCAAATTTCCCAATTGCTGGATTCTGAGGTGTATATCTTGCTAAATTTAAGGCTCTCACGACTTC
This sequence comes from Nostoc sp. FACHB-892, assembly GCF_014698795.1. Classification (GTDB taxonomy): domain Bacteria; phylum Cyanobacteriota; class Cyanobacteriia; order Cyanobacteriales; family Nostocaceae; genus Nostoc. Next base: position 4,789 of record NZ_JACJTR010000094.1, on the reverse strand, counting down.
CATTTTTGCGATCGCTTCTAAAGTCCGACGAGTTCTCAATTGTGGTGCTGGTAAGGATACACCTAATTGTGATAATTCAGTTCTGACTTTATCTAATATCTCTTGATATCTGGCATCCATCATACCAGTTCCGAAAACCCCATTTAAACTTTGCTGCAAAATATTTTCTGCTGATTTATAATCTGAAATAGCACTTTCTTTATCTCCTAAGTCTCGGTACAGATTACCTCTTAATAAGTACTCGTCAACATTGGGGCTACTATCACCAATTAATTGAGTCAAATCTGAAATCGCTTCTTGTCTTTCGCCTAACTTTTCATAAGCCCTAGCCCTATTCCAATATGCAGTACGGCTAAAACCAAATTTACCTGTATTTTGCCTGATTACTTCAGTATAGTCTGCCACTGCGGCTTTGTAATTCCCAATTGCAGCGTAAGCATTTGCACGATGGTAGTAGGGTTCTTCAGCTTTAGGATTGAGCCGAATTGCCTGCGTGAAAGAAGAAACCGCAGCGAGTGAGTCTTTTTGGCAGTCCTCTTGAAAGTGTCCCATGCCTATGAAATCGTTTACTGTATTAAGATGTGGTGGCTTAAGAGTTTGACACTCAGTAAAAGCATTATCAGCCGGTATTTGTGCAACTAATGGTATTGAAAAACCTAGTAGTAAAATAGATGATGCATAAGCTAATAAGGAAGGTATAGAGAAGGCAAATTTCATAATTATATAATCCGGAAAGATTTTCAGTTAAAGTAGGACTAGCGTTCACAGGCTACACCTCAAACCTTATCCCTACTGCTCCGATTTAACCTTGACTATACTTGAGTTGGCATAGGGGTATATCGAGTAGGTATCGACTTTGTAGTGAGATTGAATATTTGAAAATTTTGCAAAAAATAGAAAATGAGCAGTTGTAATATCAAAAATGCCACGTTCGGTTAGAGTACGTCCTGAATTCATATCACAGGTAAAGTCAGCGCTACCGCGTAATGGCTATATTCGTCAAACTGATTTGGCAGAACATTTGCAAATATCTCAATCTACTATCAGCAGTTTTCTTAATGGCAGAGCTGTAGATTACCTTAACTTTAGAGAAATTTGTCGTGTTTTAGGGCTGGAATGGCAAAATATTGCTGATTTAACTACTGATTTAACAGTAGAAAGTGGGAACAATATATTTTCATCACCCTTAGTAGGCACTATAGAGGAGAATAACAAAGAAACTCAAGAAATATTTTCATCCCACTCTCTAGAGCATCCATCCGGGCAAGTACCATTAGATTCACCATTTTATATTAAACGCTCCCCAATCGAAGAACGATGTTATGAACAAATTCATAAACCCGGTGCTTTAATTAGAATTAAAGCGCCAAGGCAGATGGGTAAAACGTCTCTTCTAGCAAGGGTTATTAATGAATCCTATTCTCAAGGGGATTGTACCGTCATCTTAGATTTCCAACTTGCAGCCCAAGAGATTTTCGTTAATTCAGATAAGTTTTTACGCTGGTTTTGTGCAAGTGTTAGTTTAGCTTTAAATATCCCCAATAAACTTAGTGAATATTGGGATTTAGCGGAAATGTTGGGTAGTAGCATGGCATGTAAAGCCTATTTTGAGGAATATCTACTACCAACAATTAATAAGCCGCTAACCCTTGGGTTGGATGAAGTTGATAAAGTTTTTGAATATCCCGAAATTTACCGAGATTTCTTTGGATTACTACGCGCTTTACACGAAGAAGGCAAACGGCGAGAGATTTGGAAAAGACTGCGATTGGTGATTGTACATTCTACAGAAGTTTATGTTCCTCTTGATATTAATCAATCGCCGTTTAATGTAGGGTTGTCTATAGAATTACCTGAATTTAATAATAAACAGATTTTGGACTTAGTTCAAAGGTATAAACTAGATTTGGATGAAACGAAAGTTGAAAAATTAATGATGCTAGTGGGTGGACATCCATTTCTAGTACGTTTTAGCCTTTATCATATAGCCAATAAAAACGTTACTTTAACACAGATACTACAAAATCCCACAAGTTCATTGAGTATCTACGCAGACCATTTACGTCGCCAAAGTTTAATTCTTACGCAGAATCCAGAATTAGCAAATGCAATGAAAGATGTAATTATTAATAAGTCTGCCAAGCTACCGACAGTAACTAAATTTAAATTGCACAGTCTTGGACTGGTAAAATTTCAAGGAGATAGCGTATTACCACGTTGTAATTTATATAATCAGTATTTACAGATTCATTTGTAAACAAACAAATATTTTGTTGACTAAAACAAAGGCAGAGAGCGACTGCCAGTGTACCCTAAAGAAGGCAGCGCTTCATCAAAGACAAGGGCGTTGGAACCGCTTTGCAGCTGGTTTACGGGGCTTGAAGATCACAGGCGATAAAGCCCCGCCTCAGCAAAGTCAGCATTTTCTGTCCTTAAGGATTGTCATCAGCAGGGATATAGATATTAGTTATACCCCTTTTATTTTCAACAAAATTAGCTAACGCATTAACAATTTTTTATTTCCAGAACCGGCAGACATCCGCCGCTTAAATCAATGATTCTGCGTTCCATGATTTATTCCCGTTTTTGAACCAACAATTTTCCAGACGCTCCATCCGCAAAACCCAACTCAATCGCCTCCACAGTCACGCTTGGCTTGATAAATAAGGTCACAATTCCAATAACTGCACCCCAAACGCAGCCATAACAGCAAACGATAATCAACAGATTTTTGGGTTTAGCCCTTTCAACAGATTTTTGGGTTTAGCCCTTTCGTCTGATATTGTATGAACGAGCAGGATTTAGCCGTTCAGCAGGAATATAGCTTAGGAAATACTAATGAACTTAAGCATTCAACAGATTGTGCCGGAGGACGTTGCATTAATGGAAGCTTTATTAGCGACCTTTGGTGAGGCGTTCGATCAGGTGGAAACCTATGGGAATCCGCCTAGTGCAGATTATCTGCGGCAACTGCTCGATAGTGACTACTTCATTGCGATCGCCGCATTGAAAGAAGGTGAAGTCGTTGGCGGTCTTACTGCATACGAGCTTAAAAAGTTCGAGCAGGAGCGCAGTGAGATTTATATCTATGATCTAGCTGTTGCCGCCGCACACCGACGGCAGGGAATCGCAACGGCATTAATTCAGAAGCTGAAGGAAGTAGCAGCAGCATGTGGAGCTTATGTTATTTTCGTCCAGGCGGATATAGGTGACGATCCAGCCATTAAACTTTATACAAAGCTGGGCGATCGCGAAGACGTATTGCATTTCGACATAGCAGTTAATAACGGCAATGACAATGCCTAATGCCTATCTGAGTAGTGGCTTTTCGAGAAGAGCATACTAAAGAGCGGGTCAATTTTTTACAATCTTGAGTATCAGATGAGTCCTAGATCAGGAGCAATCTCATGGATGATAATCTGGGCAATTCTCGCTATCCCATCCATGCGCGTGAATTCCACAGACTAACATATTCCCGTCATACTCAACTCCATGATAGTTAGCGCAACCGATACAAGCTATTGGTCGGCTAACTTGGTTATCAAAATCAAAATCAAAATCATCATCCTCCAATTCATCAACTCGAACTAAGGATGCATTACAGTTGGGGCAGGTTTGAATATCTTGCCCTTTACCTTCAAGTAGACAAGTGAGCGATTGCCACGAAGTAATGGGCTGACCACTATTGCTAATATGACTAGTGAGTGACGAAAAATAGGGGTAACTGCATTGGCATACAACCACCTCAGCATCAGTATGCGTCGCGTAATTAGCTTCTAGATATTCTTGGGCAACTCTCCAGTTCTGTTGCTTAGAAATACTTTGTGGCTGGCCTTCACAGTTCACCTCCCATAGTTTGTCATCGTGGAAAATCCTAAGAGAAAATGATGTATAGTCATGAGCTAGATTTTCTAGTTCGCAATGTCTTTTGGCACCAATATAATCAAAACTGCGCTGCTCAACCATTAACTTATGCTCACGGGGATAAGTCTGGATTAATAGATACTCTCCTTCATAAAAGGGATTATATTTAGTAGCGATTCGAGGGTTGAAAAATAAGAAATCCTGTTCAGTATCCATATAAATAAATAGTAATCTTTCTTTTGTCATTTATTAGATTTACTTATAATATTCTTGTTTTTTAGCAAAAGCTTCACGGCAAGAAAGCCCCTTGCCAATATAAATTTTCTCATCCTCTTTCATATAAAATTGAATTTCTCCTGTTAGTAGATCCTTCTCCCACATAATCTGTAAATTTCCATTATCTGCAATTAATCCAATAGTGCTTCGGGTTAATTTTAATTGATAGGGTATATCTAAAGTTGATTGAGCCTCTTGCTGAAATTTCTCGGCTGACATTTTAGGATTTGTACTGTGTATAATTTCCTGGATCTGCTGACTTTAATGTGGTGATAAAACCAATCAGCGCAAACGGACATTTACACCCTAAGGCTTCTTCTATGTCCACAGCATTCAGATTATACTCTTGGCAGACAGTATAAAAAATCTCATCTAGGGATAGTTCTAAATTTTCATTTAATTCCTGAACTCGTTTTTCTATTGACTTGACTAACATAGCTGACAGGGCAAACGCTGATATGTTTTGAAGATTAATTCTTTCCCTTCGCTAGCCTTCGTGCTTCACTATAGGCAACAAATACAGTATCCGCTCAATAAATCGGGGTAGTGCAAAAAATAAAAAGTAGATAGATGCACATAGCGCCGTAGAATATATCACATGGCGCAAAAGCAATCTCCAGAAAAACAAGTAGAGGCATTATTGCAAACC
>NZ_JACJTR010000093.1 GCF_014698795.1 Nostoc sp. FACHB-892 | reverse complement strand
ATATGCCTTGCTATAAGTAAACCTAATTAATCATCACCTCCGGTTTCACATAGTTCAGCAAAAAATGTATCTCTGTTTACAAAATCTTGACGCTTATTCTCTTGGAAAAAACTTTGCGATTTACTGACCCCAGTCAAAATTAACCCCAGTCAAAATTGCACGGGGGGTGGGGTCAATTTTGCACCCAGTGGGGGGGTCAATTCTGCATGGGGGGTGGGGTCAATTTTGACCCACAAAGGTATTCCCATTAAGGTAATCCCATCTAAGGAATTCACACTAAGTGCAGTCTCCCCAAAAAGCGAGTGTGTGTGTGAAAAAACTGACTTGGTTTTACAACCAAACCAGGAAGAAGAACCAATTTCCAAATCTTCGTCTTCACAATCAAACCAGGAAGAACCAATTCCCGAATCTGTCACTTCGTTGTCAAATCAATCCGAGACTTTGCATCAAACAGACATTCCCTCATGTAGACCTACTATCGCGGTGGGGTTGTTCGATAAAAACGAACAAACGAACAATAAACCGAGCAAACCAAGATTTCAGTCGATTGATGATTTGCTCAATCACATCCTGCTTGACCCCGGCATCTTGGCATCTGAGCCTTTACCCGCAGTTTACAGAAATGAAATCAAACTCCGATGTTGGCGTTTCCCTTGGCGCACTTCTTGCAGAGACAAGATTTACCAAACCTGCGATCGCCGTTTGGTGGAGTTAATCGCCAAGGAGAGAGCCGAGTGGGACAAGGTTAATTGGCAGCAAAAAGTCCCCACTGTGATCAAATCAATCAGCAATTTGGAGGTGAGTAAAGCTGGTTTAGAAGAACTGCTGGTTTATTGGTCAAGAGTTCTTGAATCATCTACGCCACAAACTGAAGAATCAAAAGCCAATGACCAACCCATCGGTTACTACTCAAATCGTTCTCTTGATTGGCATAAAGCGACCTTCAGTGAACTTCTAGACCGCATGGATGAAGTTGGTAAAGACAAAGCGATCGCTTCTTTCAGCAGCCGTTATGACCAACAAGATCCAGGTGCAACGATCAAATGGTTGGATTGGTTAAAGCTGACACATCCTCAAATGTATGTGTACTTACATCCGCAAGCTGCGTGAGTTGAAGTCGGAAGTATTTTATCCAAATTCGGCTTTCTTCCTGACTTCCCCTGCCCCTGTTCTTCACTTTTAACTTGCAACTTCCGACCTCCGAATTCCGACTTCTGTTTGAGGATTTATGACACAAGACAAATCAAACTTCACATCTCAACAAGACCGCTTACCCCCTCAAAGCATTGAGGCTGAAGAAGTAATACTCGGTGGCATCATGCTCGACCCAAGCGCCATGAGCCGAATAAGCGATCGTCTGAGTGCAGATGCTTTTTACATCAATGCCCACAAAGACATTTATCAAGCAGCCCTACGACTGTACAGCCAAGGATTACCAACGGATTTGCTTTGCATCACTAACTGGTTGTCTGATAATGGTTTATTGTTCCGTATCGGTGGACGCAATAAACTGGCCAGTCTGGTTGACCGCACTGTGTCAGCTGTGAACATCGATGTTTTAGCTGACTTGGTGATGGAAAAATACCAAAGGCGGCAGTTAATCCTTGCTGGCACTGAGATTGTTCAACTCGGGTATGCTACCGAAACCGATTTACCTGTAATTCTTGACGAAGCCGAACAAAAAGTCTACGGCATTAAGTCTGAGCATTCTGCCTCTGACTTGGTTCATATTTCTCATGCCCTAGCCGACACTTTTACCGAAATTGAAGCGCGTCATGCTGGTACAGGTTCACCAGCAGCAAGCAGTGGATTTTATGACCTGGACAGTATACTCGGTGGTGGTTTTCGCAAAGGACGGTTGTATGTACTGGCTGCTCGTCCTTCTGTTGGTAAATCCGCTTTGGCTGGTAATCTCGCTCTCAATGTTGCCAAAACTGGGAAGATGCCGATCTGCGTTTTCAGCTTGGAAATGTCTACTGATGAGTACGTACAGCGATTCTTGAGCAGCGAATCTGGCATTGAAAACAATTTTCTAGAAACTGGGAATGTCTCTGACAGCCAGTGGCAACCCTTGAGTGTGGCGATCGCTGCGTTAAGCGAACAACAGATTTTCATCAACGACGAATCTTGCCCTTCTCTTAATGAAATCCGTAGCCAAGTCCGCCGAATTTCATCCCATTACGGTGGTGTTGGGCTTGTCATCATTGACTACTTACAACTTATGGCTCTTGATACTGATTCACGGGTAAACATGGCTCAACGAGTCGGTGAAATCAGCCGAGGATTAAAAAGATTAGCCAAAGATTTGGATGTGCCTGTACTGGCTTTGTCCCAACTCAACCGCGAAGTTGAACACCGTAACGATAAACGCCCTGTACTAAGTGATTTAAAAGACAGTGGTACTGTTGAACAAGACAGTGATGTTGTGATCATGCTTTACCGCGAAGAAATGTACAACCCCGACACCCCAGATCGTGGCATTGCTGAGTTAGTCGTTCGCAAGCAACGCAATGGCCCCACTGGTACAGTCAAGCTTTTGTTTGACCATCAGTTTACCAGATTTAAGAATCTCTCTCGTGGTCGAGGGTTTTAAAAATTATCAAAGCCATCAGCCTGCATTAGCCTTGGGACTCCCTTGGTTATAAGGCAATCCCAGGCGGTTCCTCCTGCCAACGGTAAGGAAGCTGCCTCAACATGGGTCAAATTAATGGGCTTAACTGCAACAATGCTTTCCTCTGCAACGTAGTATTGAGCATAACTACTAAACTCGCCAAAAACCTGGGGTGAGTAAGCTAATCATCATTTAAATTGCACCATTTTCATGGTAGTAAAAGCTGCAAACCCCTCTCCCTTGCTCCCTGCCCCCTGCTTCCCTGCGATCTCAATGTGCTTTCTTATATGCTTAACAGCTTAGTAAACTTCATCTCCGACCTGGAAATGGGTGACTGCCTCTCCAATAGCTTCAATCACACCCGAAACGTCCACTGCGATAATTGCAGGGAGACGAATTAAATCTTTGTAGTCACCCCGACGAGTTTGATAATCAATGGGATTGATCGATGTCGCGTATACTTTCACCAGAACTTGGGTCGCTTTTGGAACTGGCTTCGGTATGGTTTGAAATTCAAATACCTCAGTGCTACCAAAAGAGGTCAGTACCGCATTGCATGTACTCCATATCAGCCTCCTTACGTCTAAAATGATTGATCTGAAGTGTAGTGAGTTCCAATGCTTGATTTCTTCCAGATTCTTATGGTAGATGGCGAGCTAGTAGGGTGGGCGATGCCCACCATTTTGTAAAACCCTTCACATCAAAGCTTTGTGGGCAGTGCCCACCCTACAATTTGTGGCTTGAAGTTTGCTCGAATGGTTGTGGTGCGATCGCAACTATCATCAGCTTGAAGTTTGCTTGAATAGTTGTGGTGTAATCGCAACTATCATCAAGTTGCTAAAATGATTGCTATGAATCCTTTAGGGATCACGCCAGCGGTAATCCACTGGCACCCAGGCATAACCTTGATCTGCTGCCCGAAGGTGTCCAACGCCGGGAAAGGGCAAATGTGCGCCTGCTATCAAAATTCGGGATGCTTCCGCTCTCGCAAACTGTTTTTTGCGTTGTGCCGCAGCAGCATTGGCATCGACATCATAAGCAACTGTAATTTCTGGCTTGGGAAATTGCACCGAAGCAAAGTGAACAATATCGCCCCAAAACTCGATGCTCTCGCCCTTGCTTGCCGCCACATAGCAGCTATGACCAGGAGTGTGTCCGGGTGTGGGATGCGCGGTGATTCCCAGTAGCAAAGCTGTTTTGCCAGAAAACGATTTCACCTTGCCCGCATCTAAATAAGGTTTGACAGTTTTCGCGGCTTCGTCAAAGTACTTTTCAGCAACGTTGAATCGCGTGGCATTCGCTCGATCAAACCAGAAATCGACATCTGGCTTGCCGACATAGAGCGTGGCAGCAGGAAACACCCGTTTCCCCTGTTCGACCAGCCCCCCACTATGATCGGTATGAATATGAGTCAGAAGAACTGCATCAATTTCGTTAGGTGTGTAGCCTGCTGCTTTTAACGATGTTTGAAGCTTGCCACCCAGTTTTGAACCAAAAAAGGTTCCGGCTCCCGTGTCCACGAGTATTTGTTGCTCTCCAGTGTCGATCAGGAAAGCATTAATCGATGTCTCGACAGGATTAGTCAGAAAGTTTTTCTGAAGCAGGCGATCAGTTTCTGTTGGGTTCGTATTCGGCAGCAGCGTATGTAAATCTTGGGGGAGTGTGCCGTCGCTCAGGACTGTAATTTTGAAATCACCTAACTTGAATGGATAGACACCTGGCACTTGAGCAATCGCACTTTTGCCTGGTGCTATCGTTGGAAAGCTACAAGAGGTCACAATCATTAGCACTGTGGTTGCAACCGCTATCGTCAGTCTAGAAAACATATTAGAACCCTTTCAGCGATAAAGAACTCGATAGATAATTACCCCTGAAGAAAGTCCAATAACAAGGGATTGACCTGATCAGCATGAGTCCAATTGATGGCGTGCGGTCCGCCAGGGATGACAACAAGTTGACCGTTTTTAATCAGCTTCGGGAGTCTTGCTGCGGTGGACTCAAGCGGCAAAATGCGATCGGCATCGCCATGAACGATCAGGGTTGGTACATCAATGCGGGGCAAATCATCGCGAAAATCAGTCAGCCAGGATGGAACACAGTTCAAAGTCCCTTTCGCAGAAGCCCCTGCTGCCACATTCCAACTTGCCTGAATTGCTTCATTACTGATACGATTGCCCAGCAAGATATCGACGTTGAAGAATTCTTTGAAGAATGCAGAAAAGTAGGCTGGACGGTCTTCAACAATCGCTTTCATAATGCCATCGAAAACGCTTTGGTCAACGCCTTCGGGATTATCATCGGTCTTCAGCAAGAAGGGCGGCACTGGAGCCATCAGCACCGCTTTCTGCACCCGCTCTGAGCCATACTTGCCAAGATAGCGCGTGACTTCGCCTGTTCCCATTGAGAAGCCGACCAGGACAGCATCATGCAAGTCAAGCTTGGTCATAAGGGCGTTGAGATCGGCTGCGAACGTGTCGTAGTCATAGCCAAATGAGGGTTGACTAGAAGCACCAAAGCCTCGGCGATCGTAGGTAATCACCCGATATCCTGCATTTAGCAGCACTAAGACCTGCTTTTCCCAGGAATGACCGTTGAGGGGAAATCCATGAATCAGTACAATCGGTTGACCTGTCCCCAGATCTTCGTAGTAGAGCTCAATGTTTGCAGAGTTTTCTTGACCAACGGTAATGTAAGTCATGAGAGGTTCCTCCGTTGTAAATTCGACAATGTGTTTTTGTCTGTGTGAAAGCGTTGCTTGACAGTACGGCTCCTGCGCTTTTACCAATTGTTAGATTTGTGCCATGCCACCATCGACGAATAGCTCAATGCCGTTGACAAAGCTGCTGTCATCTGAAGCCAGAAAGACAACGGCTTTAGCAACCTCGTCGGGCGTGCCGGGTCGTTCCAATGGGATGTTATTGTTAGCTTGGCTCGCCACAAATTCTTTCAACTGCTCTTTACTGAGTCCCCAGAGAAGATCGTAAGCGGGAGTCGGAGTGAAACCAGGGCTGACCGCATTCACTCGAATCTGGCGGTCTTTGAGGTCGAGTGTCCAGATGCGAGCAAACGATCGCACGGCAGCTTTGGTGGCACCATACACGCTGAAGGCTGGGATACCCTCCTGTCCACCCTAATCAGTTTGTTATGCAGCGGCAACTGTTGGGATCTATTTCATTAATGAATTCATAATGGGGTGATAAACTCGATCAGATTGCCGTTATTGTCTTGAATGATACAGAGCCGAATACCCGGATCAGGATAGCTTCCGAGTTCGAGAAATGTTTTCACACCACGTCGATTTAATTCAGCAAGAACTGCATCGACATCTCGAACTCGAAAACAAAAATGTCCGATGCCTGTTGTCCTTAATCCCTCACCAAGATTAGTCGCGATCGGCATTCCTGATTGTGACTGAGTAGAGCCAATAATTTCGATGCGAAAGCCATATACACTGAGATAAGCCAATTTCAGATCTGGGAAAACGCCTACTGTCCATTCATGTTCGATCGTCGCATCTAGCTTTTCTTGATACCACTGAAGCGTTTCCTCATAGTTCGGTACATTCAAGCAAACATGATCGATTTGCATCGAACTCAGAGGATTTGAGCCTAGAGAAGATGTTTGAGTTAAAATTGTCATTTGAATCTCCTGTAATTGTGAATGTTCTAGATACCTCAGAGTCTTACCGTGTGAGCGAATGGGGTGCGAGATATCCAATCGTCGATCGAAACACATCATCTGGATCGTATTTCTGCTTAAGATCGAGCAATCGCTCATAGTTCGACCCAAAAGCAAGCCGAACACGCTCCTGTTCTTCCTGATCCAGAAGGCTGATGTATCCGCCTTTCAAGGCATAGGGTGCTAGTGCCTGTGAGATGTTTTGTGCCCATTGAAGATGCCGCTGCTCGTCGTCCTGTGGCTCCCAGGCTGCAATTAGCTCAACCATTAGATGATCCTGCCGCAGTGCAAAAGCAGTTTCCGACGCACCGACGCAGCTCGCGGCTCCATGAAAGTGATGGAGCGCGATGAACGAAAAGGGGGAAGAAAATGGCAGTCCCTGTTCGATCAGTGTGTCAATGATTTCAGGCTGAAACCCTTTGATCGACTGTGTTTTAGCATAGTAGTGACGCCCCTTCGGTGCATTCGCATCCCACTGATGAATAAATTCGCGATACGTCATGGATTGCACCTGATCGACTAGCACAGTACCAAAGGTTCGTAGAGGTGCGATTACTTGCTCACCTACTGCGCTCTCACCACAGTAGAGCGGTAAGAGAAAGAGAACTGTCGCGCCCTCTGGCATCTGAATGAACCCAGACAGAATCGTCAATTCATCGGGGATAGTAGCCATGAAGTCGTTCAAACGGCGTAACACGGTTTTAGCTTCCTCTAGCGGATAGAGCAGCATCCCAGATAACACGGTCGTGAGTGGATGCAGGCGATACTCCAGCGAAACGACAACGCCAAAGTTGCCTCCTCCACCGCGTAGTCCCCAAAGCAGATCGGGATGTTCTTTGGCGTTTGCGGTTAGAAGTTGCCCATCGGCAGTGACCACTTGTGCAGACAGTAGATTATCAATACCAAGCCCATAAGCCCCTGTGAGAGGGCCATATCCTCCTCCCAGAGTAAATCCAGCCATGCCAACGGCGGAGCAGTTTCCTGTCGCTGTCACTAACCCATATTGGGTGCTTGTCTCAATCAGATCACTGATCGTTGCTCCAGCTTGAACGTGAGCTGTACACTGATCTGGATCAACGGTGACAGTTCTCATCTGAGACAAATCAATCACCACGCCCTCAGACAACGCTCGTCCAGCAGTATCGTGTCCTCCCGCTCGAACCGAGAGGGGTAGCCCATGTGTCCTTGTCCAGCGAACGGTATGAATGACATCTTGTACAGTCAGACAACGAGCGATCGCAGCGGGTTGTGTCTTCACCTTGCCATTCCAGAGTTGACGCACCTGTTCATAATCAGCAGCTTGAGGAAGAAAAAGCTGTCCTGTAAGCAGTGCTGGGAGATCGTTGAAAGCAGCACTGTGATGGTATGTAGTTGTCATGATTTCTCCTTTTCAGGTCATTGTTTGTTGAATGACGGCGACATTAGTGGGTTGGCGATTGCAAATTCTGCTGCTAGTCGCGCCCTGCCACAATAATCTTTTCTGCTAAACCGATCGGGTTAGAAAACATTACCTCGTGACTACCGGGCATTTGTACAAGCCGAAATAGCCCCAAGCGGTTAGACATTCTCGGATGCCAACCCCACTGTTCGCCTTGAGGGAGGACATTATCTTCTGTACAGTAGAGGTAACTTTTAGGAATGGGCAGCGAGTAAAACTGCTTCAAGTCCAACTTGTCAATCCACGGTTGATACGGTTGGGGTGATAATCGTGCGTAACTGGATCGAGCCAGTTCGAGGTCAGCATCATTGAGAAACGCTTCTCGCCACATCTTAAAAGGTATAACCATCATCTGCTCGTTTGATTCTCTAACTAGCTCATCGAGTAATGTTTGAAGATGCGGTGGAAGGCTATCTCTGAGGCTTTCACCATCGTTGAGGACAAAGGCATCGAAGAAGATGAGCCGTCGAATGCGATCAGGAATCGCTTCAGCAACTTTCGCAATGATTGTTCCGGCAAAACTATGACCTAAGAGAACAATATCGGTTAAGTCTTTGCCAACAATGTAATCGACGATCGATTGTGTACATTGAGCATGGTTAACGATTTTATCTACGCTTTTACCATGTCCGGTAATCGTGGGAGCAAACGCCAGATGTCCTTTTGCTTCTATATGGTCAACAACTGCTTGCCAAGCAGAACCATCATGCCAGGAGCCATGAACTAAGACAAAAATTGACATAGAATTCCTTTAGTTGCGATTTGAAAATCAAGCCCATTTGTTCTCTCTTGAAATGGATCGGTTCGCTGTGAGCCCACCATTAACGATCGAAAATTAACTCGCTGTATATCCGCCATCAATTGCCAAAGGTTGTCCAGTGATGTAGCTCGCAGCATCAGAACATAAGAACACAACCGTTGCAGCAATTTCTTCAGGTTGACCCCTATGCCCCATCGGGACGCTCGACGACACCATCGAATCAAACTGCTCTAAAGTCATACCCATCTCTTGGAGGCTCTTAGGAGCAGGGCGGCCGCATCATGTCAATAAGGCTAGACTATTCTCAATAGACGTAAAAATAATCTCGTTAAACCCTGCTTATTGACAAAGATTTTAGCGATCACTTTGAGCCTTGGAAAATAAATCAAGCCAGAAATACTGATTTTTTCGTTGATTCTCAATTTCAGTAGTCACTACGTATACTTTAGATGCGTTCGCCCTGGACGATTTAAAGTGATCGGTGAGAACAGTCTAACTTTTGGTAAATTCCAGCACAATTTTCCCTTGCGTCCCCCCCCGCTCTAGACGCTGATGTGCTTGAATTATCTGATCCCAAGACAGCGTTGAATCAATGATGGGGCGAAGCTGAGTGCGCTCGATTAGTTTTGTCAAAGCATCTAATTTTGCTCGGTACTGTGGCGTGAGAACAAAATGGATAGTCAGATTCTTGCCCCATGCTTCGATGAGTGATTGCGGCGTTTCAGTGTCTACAATACTCACAAGCCTGCCAAATGGGCGAATAATTTCTGGGCTACGCTGGATTGTTTGCCCACCGATCGTATCCAAAACTAAATCAACACCTAGCTCATCTGTTTCCTGATAAATAACTTGCGCGTAATCTTCGTTCTTGTAATCAATGGCTCGATCTGCACCAAGTTTTTTGACAAAATCGAGATTTTTAGAACTGCATGTTGTAAAAACATAGGCTCCCATCGCTTTTGCAAGTTGAATCGCAATTGAACCAACGCCACCAGCACCCGCATGAATTAGAACTGATTCCCCAACTTGAAGATTGCCCCTCGTCACTAGACAATCCCAAGCCGTTCCTCCTGCGAGAGGAAAACACGCTGCTTCAATGTGCGACAAGTTAGAAGGCTTAAGCGCAACAATCCCTGCATCAGCAACATGATATTGAGCATAGCTGCCAGATTCTCCAAAAATCTGCGGCGAGTAATAAACTTCGTTTCCTACCTCAAAGTCTGTCACTGACTCTCCAACTGTCTCAATAACCCCTGAAATGTCAACTCCGATAATTGCTGGTAATCGAACCAAGTCTTTGTAATCACCACGGCGAGTCTGACAATCAACTGGATTGATCGATGTCGCACACACCCTTACTAAAACCTGATTAGGTTTTGGTATTGGCTTGGGTACAGTTTGAATCTCAAAACTCTCAGCACCACCAAATGTTGTCAGTACGGCCGCTTTCATACATTCCATCTTTGCTAATCATCCTTGCTTTATAATCAACGGTAAAGGTATTTCGATACCACTCAACGTAAATGGTTCTCTCTTGTCCCGCAAGTCAGCACCATCTAGTAAGGTAGTTACTGTTCAGTCGCAAATGCAGTCATCACAATCCCGTAACTTGCCAAAAAAAATTCCTGCTTCTCAACCACCTGTGGCTCATATCGTAGAGCATACTCTTGGTTGTAAATGGATGCTGGAGGTTTTACGCTTAATTCGTCAAGGTATCAACCGCCCAGGAGCAATGACTCGTGCAACTGAGGGATTGACCACTAAGGTTTTGAATGAGCGATTAGTAGATATCGTAAACTTTGGTATTGTTGAGAAAGTTGCTTATCCAGAAATTCCGCCCCGCGTGGAGTATAAGTTGACTGCCTTTGGCTCTCGGTTCGTTGAAATTCTGGATATTATTGATGATCTAGAAGAATATTGCCAAAGTCGCCTCTAGAGCATTGGGATAGATAGTAGTTTATGTGCAAGTTAAAGCGCAGCCCAACAACCGCGCTGCACCGGAAGCTTCAATATGGTCGGTTGAGTTGCAAAGGTTGTCTGCGTGCGGTGAGCGCGAACGTCATCAACTTGTACTAGATAAGCAAGTTTTCAGCAACTCAGCAACTTCTTGCGCGATCGCAATCAGGGCATGATTCACCGAAGAGTCGCGAAGAGAATCAGTCTGAGGTGTACCTTCATGCTCAGAATCATTTCTGCTTTGTACTAGTAAATGCGTCATAGAACTACCCTCAATGAAATAACAAAACTGCTTTCGTCTATTACGAATGGTACTAAGTTAAAGTGAAATCGTTGGCTGATAAGCGCTGGAGAAAATGAATAGCTTCGAGAACGGGAGAGTTCCAGAATCAGGAAAACCTCCAATTCCCAGCTATGCGATCACTACTTCATGGTGATCATTTTTTAAATTGCTGAAACACTTGAAATTAAGACATTTGTGCTTATCTTAGTGCCATTCATTTCTGAGGCTTTTACCATCATTGAGGCAATTTTGTTCCAACTTTTATCAAATCGGCAGCCTTTTCTCCAATCATAATTGCCGATGCATTTGTGTTTCCTGTGATCATAGTTGGCATAATCGATGCATCAACAACTCGTAACCCTTCAATCCCCCGTACCTTG
>NZ_JACJTR010000092.1 GCF_014698795.1 Nostoc sp. FACHB-892 | reverse complement strand
GGTGAATCTTATCAAGCATGGTTTGAAGGACAGGGCAAGAAGCGTGGTCAGAAGCCAGTTTTTAAAATTTCTACTTTGTTAGGGGCTTCGTACATAATTGAGCGATTGGCTTACTTACGGAAGGATGGCAATCTTAAGGAATTACTCAAAGAAGTTTCTGAGAAGTTTCCCCGTGATGTAGCAGCACAAAATAAGATTATTGAAGACAAGCGCGGCAATTCACTGCGTCGGATAGTCAAAAAGTATTTCGGTGGCAAAGATAGTAATAAACCGGTTTTAAACTTCCGTCACGATCAAGAGCAGAACGACTGTACAGCATTACGGGCAGCTTGTGCTTGTTTAGTGACCGAGCGAGATTGTAAGGGTTCACTAGGGGCGAAAATGTACTTCGCAGCTTGCTTTCTCGGTCATATTACCCCAGGCGACAAACTCAGTGATAGCGATTTAAAACACATCGCTACTACCCTTGGTTACTCAGATTATTATGTTACAAAACCTGTAGGCTTTCCCGGCGATCTGCCAAGAGAAAAACTTGCCAACGTTCGGGTTAAGTCTTCAGACTTAGAAGCTATTCGCTACCTGCAAGGGCAATTAGAAGCACCTAACCATCAGTCAGTAGTTAGCGCCTTAATTGAGTCGTATAACAAAGGTTTGGATACTGCCACGCTACCAGAGTCAGCACAGCAAAAATTAGCCCAATCAGAAGCACAAGTTAAACAGCTACAGGAAGCTAATAATCAGTTAGAAGCACAAGTTAAACAGCTACAGGAAGCTAATAACCAGTTAGAAGCACAAGTTAAACAGCTACAAGAAACCAATAACCAGTTAGAAGCCGCGAATAACCAACTACAACAAGAGAAAGATGCAACGGAAACCAGCTCACCACAACCCCAAACAGTTATCCTCAATGCCACAGAGTTAGATTCTTGGCTGGAAAAGAAAGTTATTGAGATGGTAAGTAAGTTAACTCTTGGGGGAACATTGAGCGCACCTGCTACCATTGCCACACCTGCCAAAGTAGCACCACCAAAGGAAGAGATTGACTGGCAAGCCAAGACCGATGCCGAGGTGTGGGGGAGCAAAACGGCTGGGGCAGCTGTAGAAAAAATTCGTAGGTCTTATCAGGCAATCTGTTTGTATAACGATACTGTGGCAACTGGAGAGGGCGATCGATTGGCAATTACTAACCAAGCGCTCAGAGATTTATCAGGCTGTAACGGTCTGCTGATAAGAGATTGGATTGAACAGCACAAAGACGAAGTAATAAGCCATAACGCGAAATTCGGTATGGAGAACAAGAAAGACCCTAGCAACCCTGCCAGCTATGCCAACAAAGGAAAGGACACAAATAAAATTCTGTTGCTGATAAATGAAGAATTTCTAAGTGGGGAAGGCTTTAAGGCAGGGAAAAATTAAAGTGGCTAAAGGGCTGGATGCTTTACTGTAGAGGCTTTTAGGTGGAAGTCGTCAAACAGCCAAAAAAGTTTCGATTTAACGTTTTAAGTAAACCACTGAATACCAAATTTATCTTTTCAATTAGTTCACATAACTTTTCAGGAAATATAACGATGTTTAATACTTACAATTCATGTCATTTTTGTTCTAGATACTACATTTGGGGTTAATAAAATGCAAGCTGTCGCTATCACTGGTATTGTTGTGTCCGGTGCGGTTATTACGGTTGGGATTTTGACGGGGCAACCTATGATTTTTGGCTTTGGTTTTGGTGGTATGGAGCTTTTTATAGAAATTTTTAATGGTTAATTTTGAAAGTGTAGAATAATAGGCTAACCACTCGCAGTGTCCCTTATATCAGTGTGTGTGGAGGTTTCTACTTTATCTACCCACACTACAAGTTCTAAAAGGCTATTGGCTACTAGCTTTATATCAGTAGCGATCGCTGGCTAATGGTGAAAAAATCAAACTTGAATACCTGAAAATCCATACCCATATTTAATTGCTTCTGTCAAAGCGTAAGTCCTAAAAATATCAATTTACGAGTGAAAAGAATCTTTCAACCATGCGGTTTACAGCTTTGCGATCGCCCCTCCTTTCATTCCCCGATTCTCCGAATACCTTTTTTTTGTTTTGGCGACGCGGTGGGAAGGCAATTAAATGAGGCGATTTCATTTGCGGTGAAAATTTGAGATTGCAAAAGTGATGCCAGATTGCTACGAAGGCGATCGCCACCTTTACCAATGTCGTTTTCCCGATATTTCCCGATTTTTTACCCGATACAGTTGTGCTTTTATTAAAAATTAAACAGGTATATGCAAATATAGCGCGTTAGGTATATCAGCAGTATAAATCCTTAATTTTCTGGTTTAGTACGAGTAAATCATTATTCCTATTTATTTAATTTAATAATTTAGTTAAGTGTTTTCTCTATTCTTTTGATTATTTTAAATTAGTTAAAACTGAATAACATCCTATTTTTTTATGCCAAGAACTACACAAAAACCTGTTTTTAATCCGGCTGGTACTGAACAAAGTAATTCAAATAGTTCATTAGTATCAGTAGCTCCTAGCTTGCCTTATTATGTAGAGGTGCGGACTAGTTCTCTAAAAAACTTTCTTCAAAAATTTTATGACTTTGCTGATAAAGACGCTATTCAAGCATGGCTAGAAGCTAGGCAAAGAACAGGATTTTACTTTGAAATTAATCAACATTTACATCTAGCTTTTGCAGACCAGCGAGACGGAAAAGGGAGTGAATATTGGTGGTTTATTTATTATAATAACACTGAAAGAAAAAGAATATTTCAAAACATCAGATTTGAAGAACACCTAGTCAGAACTCGACTTATCAACAATCAAATAAAAGAACAATTAACTTGGAACGGTTTAACTCTTCGTTCTGAAACCGAGAAAAAAATTGCTACAGCTTTATATAGTAGAGACATTATATTTTTTGCTAACGTTAATGGTTTTATGAGCGTTAACGGTTTGGCTATTACTAATCAAGATAATAGACTTAGAGAAAAAGCAGAAGTTGATTTTTTAGTTTTTCATAATCAGAAATGTATGATTCTAGAAGTTGATGGTGATCATCATAACGCTGGTTCTCAAAGAGGTTGGGATTATAAAAGAGATAGGGTGTTTTTACGTCAAGGTATTACTACAGTTAGATTTCCATCTGGACAGTGCTATCACAATACTTCAGCAGTAATTGACGAGTTTTTAACTTTATTTAATTAAAAAATATTTTTTCTATGATTACTATGCCGACAAGCTTAAAATAAGCCAGCGAGATGATTATGAATTCCCTCAACCCAAGTATGGGCTTGGGCAAACTGTAATCGATAAAGATGGTGAACCTGGGTTTATTGTAGGTATGCAGTTCACTCTTAATGAATGGGAATATCAAATATTCTTCACACAGTTAGAAGTGTTGGGTGCAGACTGGTATGGTGAGAGCAAACTTAGTTTAGAAGTAGTGGAGGTCTAATGTGGCAGAGTAATTCATAAGTATTGATACTAGATAGCCTAATTGCAATTAACGAAAATCCCTCTTAGTGATTGAAAAGAAATAAGGAAGTGCCATGACAGAACAAGAAGAATTTGATTTAATTATGAAACAGATTAAAAATGGAGAGATTGAAAACTGTTGCGTTGAAGCTGAAACTTGGGTTGTTAACGAGTCAGAAAACCAACTCGACAAATCCCATGCTTTACCACAGCATAATTACCACCACATAAATACCCAGGGCAGCAGCAACATTGTAATTTTCCCGCCCTACGACTAAAAACCGCATATCCATTTGTAAAAATTCCCTGTTGCGATCGCGGCCATTGTCCAAGCCGTCACTAAAAATTAGCTGTAGATCACAAACTTTCAGAAATATAAAAAACTTGGCATTGCTGAATTAAAGTATGAATCCGGATGTATAAACGTAACAGTACTACGTCTCTACAAGGATTTTAGTATTATGCAAAATCATTTTCATATATACAATCAGCAATACCAAAACTTTGTAATCTACTGTGATTGGCAGAAAAGAGTTATTATTGAGTGGCAATCCAATTAATAGTCCAACCATCTCTCAAAGCATCAGCAGGATACAGAGGTCTACCGTCAACATAACGAACATAAACACGAAAAGTGTTAGATGTAGGGTTATAAACTGCTGATCCGCCTGTAGCTATCCAACAATTACCTCTGCAAGCTAATGATGTGACATAAATTGGAGTTCCGGCAAATCCTGTATTAGCATTTACATCTATATAAATACCAAAACCAGGTCTAGTTGGATCATATTCTTTCCAATTTCCAGAGCCTGATGTACCACTTCTTACAACTTGAGCAAAAGCTTTTTGGTCTGCTTGAGCTACAAAAGCCATAGAAAGAAATGTTAAAGTTAAAGCTGATGCTAACTTTGCCACGTAATTGAATTTATTTAACATATAGAAATCTTACTTGAATCTTCCTCAGTATACTGACAAGAAAAGCATTGTATGTCAAGCTTCTAGGCAGCTAGTTGTTCAACTATTTTTTCGCAAAAAAACAGAAATTCATTACAAAAATTCACATACAAAGCGTAAAAATTTAAGTAATCGCACCTTCCTATTGCTCAATACTGAATACTCAATGGGCTATGACCTATGCCCCCACCCCGCCAAATTGACCCCGTAGCACCCCCACGTCGCACGGGGTTTATTTTTGGGATTGGGTGAGATCGCTATCGTTATCATGCAATTTTGGAGCGCGGTCATAGGAGTTAGCCACAGAAAAATAATAAGCATAACTATTGGGGCGATGATGTAACCCTCGACAGGCGATCGCCTTGAAAATGTAATGTAACCGCTCAATAATCCGGGGTAAATCGCTCAGTGACAAGGCTCAATGGCGTAAATTCATTCCTGAACTGGTAGTTCGTCCCCCATTTATTACTCAAATACGTATTGGTAAAATTCACTTATCCTTAACTTGTTTCAAATAGATATTGATGAGCTAACTCGACTATATTTTGCATGAAACCCTTAAGTTTCATGTAGGGAAAAGTAAATATTTATAATTTATTTATGAGGCTTATAGAACTAAGATTAAACTCTAATTAAGAGCATTGTTGCAAAAAGCATCAAGAGAGTTGTAACCATGAAAAACGCTTTTTCTGCATTAGCAATCATCCTATCAGCGCTCCCTATATCTATTTCTGCGTCAATTAATCCTGCGATTGCACAGCGAATTTCTATACAATCATACAATTACCCTAACCAATACATTCGCCATAAGATTGGAATTGGCGAGATCAGTGAAATTTCAAGTGTTCTAGACAGAGCAGACGCAACATTTCTACAAAAGCCTGGATTAGCATCTACTAGCTGTCTTTCATTTGAATCATCAAATTTTCCAGGTCTATTCTTAAGGCATTCATTTGGTCAAATTGTATTAAATGTTAATAACAATACTGATCTGTTTAGAAAAGATGCAACATTTTGCTTGAAACCAGGATTAGCAAATTCAAAGAGTTCCGTTTCCTTTGAATCATATAATTATCCCACTTACTATATACGCCATAAAGACGCGAAGCTATATATTGACCCTTTCAACAGTAATACTTTGTTTCTACAGGATGCCACTTTTAACTTAGTGGCTCCGTTGAGTCCATAGCTAGACAAACACAAACAGGTAACGCTAATTGAGCGTTTGAAGGGGGTGTGATCGCCCTTCCCTTCATTCCCCATTCCCGAATACCCTTTTTTTGTTTTGGCTGTGCGGCGGGAAGGCAATTAGATGTAGCCCAAGCATTTGCGGTAAAAAATTGAAATTGCAAAAGTAATGTCAAATTGTGAGGAGCGATTGAAGGGGAAGCGATCGCCTCTCCTCTCTTCGCCTCATTCCCAATACCCAATGTCCCACTTCAATAACGAGTGGGATTAATTTTGCAATTCTAGGGGTGTGTATAGTGGTGGCTGTGTAGATTCTAGTCTCAAGTTGGTATAGGCGATTGTAGCGGCGGTGGGGAGTGCGTAGCTTGCTATCGAAGGCGATCGCCCAAGTGTCACTCCAGCTATCATCCTCATACGAGTATAAAAAGATTCCGGGTTGTAAAGATTAATTCCTGATTGAAAGTTCCAAGATTATCTTTTTCAAGCAGCGATGCAGTTCTCCTTAAACGACACTTCACTGTTCTAAAGAAATTCAGTTTGTTCTTCCTCGAAAATCCTAAAATTCAAACTGTAGTGTTGATCAGAGGCTCTATCTATCGCTTTAGTGAACACAATGTTAAAACACAGAACTTTTAGCCAAAGCTTGATGACTGCTGGACTCAGTATTATAGGTTTGAGCAGCTTACTCGCTCCGCGTCTGCTTGCCTCATCCATTCCCACAACTTTGCCGCAATTGTCAAAGCAGCTATCATCTATCCCAAATACCTTGCGATCTCAGCAAGGAATTGACTACGCTGCGCTTCAACAGTTACTACAGACTGGAAAATGGCAAGAAGCCAATCAGTTGACTTCGGTTCTGGTTCTCAAGGCTGCCCATCAAGAGCAACAGGGTTATTTGAGAGCAACAGACACTCGAACTGTAGCCTGTTCAGATTTACAAATTGTTGATCGCCTCTGGAAAAGTAGCAGCAATGGGCGATTTGGATTTAGCACTCAAGCAACCATTTGGCGAAACCTCAAGGGATTCAGTTACGAGGATTCGTTACGATTTGAGCGGAATGTGGGTTGGAACTCTACTCAATCAACACTTATCGACGATCCCAGCACTGTCCCAGTTGGTTATTTTCCCTTTCGCCCCGCAGGTAATACGGGGATCAATAATGCTTTCGGCGGTTGGTGGATTCGAGAACTGCCAATCCGGTTGCAGCAGTGCAATATCAAATAACTGTATGTCAACGTGAGTTCGACGGATAGAAAAGCCCAAAAAGCTTGCTAGATAGGAATTTGCTTAACTGGGCAGGCGAAGTGCGATCACGAAGATTAATTGAGAATGAGCAAAAAAGGCACAAAAAAACGCCGAGACTAAAAATATCTAAGAAAAATGAGGGTATCGGCTATGTCTACCATTGTATCTCGCCTCGATATCGTACAAATCTTCTGTGACGTAGATGATTTTTGCAACCAGTGGGAGAACTTGTGGCAACAAGTGCCACAGTTACCATCCACAAAGGGAGAGCGCCGCAGCAAATCAAAAATGCATTTATCAGAGGTGATGACAATTGCGATCGCATTTCACGGTAGTGGTTATAAAACTTTCAAGGAGTTCTACACCTTGCACGTGCTACAAAGTTGGCATTTGCCCAAAAAACCGTCGATTGATATTTACCCAAAAGATTTACCTGCAATACCTCCTGCCGTTTTTTAGCTCCGTCGAACTCACGTTAACTTAAATCCCTATTAGGGATTGAAACGCAAATCAACAATACAAAAAACGGTAGATTGGGCTATTGCAATTAACTTAAATCACTATTAGGGATTGAAACGAGTTATTTGCAGAAAGTGTAACAGTTGCCATATAAGAACTTCATATAATATCCCTAGAATTCCTGATGACTAAGTGCTAACGCCTAAGAGATGATGAATTTTTTGGGTGTCGATTATGAAAGCGATTTTGTTGAGTTTGATGATTGCTATGTCTGCGGCTCTACCTGCTGCGGCTGAGAATTGGGTTGACTTAAATGAAGGTGGCCGTCAACTTGTGGGGATAGATACTGATTCTATTCTCACTGACAATAATGGTAATTATAATTTCTGGATAATGCACAAAGATGGGCAGATTATCCGCCAAGTTAATGCAACTATTAGTTGTGAGGAAAGAACTATTGTACTTCTAGCAAGAAAAAGATTTAATTTGAATGGTGAACTTATCCAAGCTTTTTCTCCTAAAAATCCAATAGTTACAAACATCAAGCTAGATAGTAACGGTGCTACCTACTATCGCTACCTTTGCAACTAGAAAAAGGCAGGGACTAATCACCTAGCCCTTAAACCAGGGTTAAATAGTAATTGCAATTAACCTAAATCCCTATTAGGAATAATGTGCGTCAATTTCAAGTTTTTTATCTGTGTCTAGCTCTACACCACTTCTAGCCACAGGTGACAACATAGCCAAGCTTGCAGCCACCCCCAACACCTGCTCATCGCTCACTTCCAAATATCTCTGCAACTGCTCTAACTTACGATACCCGGATATCTCCATCACAACCCTCAAAGGAATGCCAACGTTACTAAGTTGGCTTAAAGCGCTACGCCGAAAACTATGTGTAGATACGCCAATTATCCCAACTTGTTTGCAAGCTCCTCTCAAAATCCTAGAGGCTGAGTCTTCGCTGATGTGTCCATCACTGCGACCGGGGAACAGATAAATCTCTCCGGCCAGTGGGTAGTATTCAGTGAGTAAACGCCGTAAGTCTTCAATCACTGGGATTGACCGGGTTGCAAGTTTACCCTTGGTGTTTGACTTTCTAATCACCAGCCGGGGTTTGACATTGCCCTTGGGTGTGTAGATATCTTGGGTGAACAGGGTACAGCATTCGCGGATTCTACAGGCACTAAATAAATATACGCCAAATATTGTGCGATCGCGGTCATTGTCCAAATTGTCGCTAAAAATTAGCTGTATCTCTTGCTGTATTAAAACCTTAGCGCGTCCATGCCTACAACGAATTGACACTTGATTAACTGCAATTGCTTGACCGAGATTAGCGATCACTGTTTAGAGAGTACTGCAACGAACTGGGTAAAGTTTTGTAAAGAAATAACTGGTTCTGCATAAAACTTGTAAGCCGGAAAGTCAAGTAGAGGTGTGTGGTTAATAGCTTGATGCAAATTAATTGTGATTTACTTCATCTTCATAGATTGATAATGCCTCAAGCTCTATTAACTTCGTATCTCTTCCAAAGCGTTTGCCAAACATTAAAGGAGTTTTGCATGAAATCAAGATTGTTTACACATTTGCAGCATTTTAAAAATCTTTTTCAGAAAAATCTTCTTATATTCCTAGTAGTACCAATTTTGGTGATTTTAGGTTCTAGTATCATTGTGAACTTTACACCGTTAGCTCAAAAAGCAACCGCTCAAAAAGCGAACACTAAAGTTTTTCCCAACTCGGCTGATAATCAAAGTTATAGTGCTATATTTGGAAACACAAAAATCTTTGCGGGTTCTACGACTCCAGGCGCTACAAATTGGAAATCATATTCAAATAATGCAGCACCCCCAGGAATTGAGGCAGGAATCTATGTAGATGTAGATACTAGTGAAGCTGGTTTTACATCTACTCCAAAATACGTTATTTCTCTAGGTGGTTTAGGTTATCACTGGAGAGTTACGGGAGCGTCGTCAGTTTATAGGACTACACCAACTAATTTTAGTGTTTATATACGTTTTTCTGAAACTGATGTAACTACTCTATATCCAACTTTGACACCAGAGTTTGCCAACACACAGCAATTCCATATTAATTGGATAGCTGTTGGAAAATAGGGCGTTAGAACTCGACATAGCAGGCATTGTTTAGGTTTTTCAAATATCCCGCCAATTTTTCATAATTTCACCAGTGCCACGCCCAAATAATCTCACCACCTTGATCGCGATTTGTATAAAAGGTGCAATAAGAGCTTGTCATGTAACAACCTTGCCTTTTTAGAGCCAGAAATGCTTTCTCAGCAAGCTTTCTAGATAATAAATTGTAAAAGTTGTTTCTTGACAGGCTCTAATTCCAGTAAACAGCTTCGTAAGATGTTATTAACAGCATAATATTGACTATGAAACTATTAGCATTAAGTAGTTCCTTGTTCGCAATTATTGGATCAGTAGTCAGTTTAACACTGCCTGCAACAGCAATTGGCACAGCATTCTTTAGCAAAACAACACAGGCTCTTGATTTACCTAGTATTGCAAATCAAGAACTCAGACTAACCCAAATTCTTGTTCCTGCTGGTCAGTGGATAATTAATTATTCAGCGTCACCTGTAAACACTGGAAGCAACGATGCCGTGCGATGCTATGTCCGCGCTAGAGAAACAGGTGAGATTCTGTCTATACACGCAACCTTCGCGGGGACAGGAGCGGGTGCATCCTATGTATCTACAATCAGTGGGGTTACACTTGTTAATTTGAGCGAGCCAACCACAATGGTTCTTACCTGTACTCGTGATCGCAATGGTGCAAGAATTTACATTGATCCTGGTGCTGAGATAGCTGCTTACTAAGCAAGCCTTTAAAATAAGTCCCCAATTCGACCCCGTATTACCTCGCGTCGCACGGGGTTTGTTTTTGGGATTGGGTGCGATCGCCTCCACTCATTCCCTAATACCTTTTTTTTGTTTTGGTGGCGCGGTCCCAATCAGATGAGGTGATTTTATTCGGGGCGAGAAATTGAAACTTCAAAAGCCATGCCATTTATTCAAAAGTTAAAACTGAGGTTGGCAGGCTATGATTACAATTGCAACCGAACACCCAATTGGCGATCGCCAACCATAGAATTGCCCAAGCCAATTAAGCAAATCGCCGCTAAAATTTAATGGATGGAAGTTGAGGCAGTAGTGGTGAGGATGCTGTGTCGCTGTACAGTCCAAAACCAAAGATGACCTGCACACCACCCCCCTAACTTATATAAACAAGGAGAGTAGTGTGCAGCCTCAAAACCCAGACTACCTGCACACCACCCCCCTAACTTATATAAACAAGGAGAGTAGTGTGCAGCCCCAAAAACCAAAGATTCCTGCACGCTACCCTCCCTATTTATTAAAGCCAGGGTAGTGGTGTGCAGCCCCAGAGCCAAAGATGACCTGCACGCTACCCTTTCTATTTATTAAAACCAAGGTGGTGCTGTGCAGCCTAAAACCAAAGATTACCTGCACGCCATTCCCCTAACTTATATAAATAAGTCCAGTAGTGTGCAGATCGAAAAACCAGACAAAGAGGCTTTTGACATCTCAGAGTTAAATCTTCTTTGCTCAATAAATATTACATCAGCCGAAGTCAAATTTTCTCAATATTGAGAATTAACCCAAGCGATACGATTGCAAAAAGACGCGGCAGCACCGTCGTCGCAGTAGCACTGAATCTGCCAGTTAAGTCTAGCACCCCAACAACGTCAATAACTGCGCTGACGATTTGGTGCGACGATTTGGTGCGATCGCCATAGCCAAATTCCGCTAGCGCGGTCATAGGAGTTATGCCTTAACATTTTTAAATAAGCATAACTTTTATAAGTGCCATGACTGATACCTCCCGCACGCCTAATGGCGAACCCATTGACCAAATCATAGAGAAGCTTCAGTAATTAAAGGGAATCCGACAGCAGTTAGTCAATGAACCAATGTCTGAACCTGGGGTCTGGATTTATCAGTATGAGGTGCGGAAGCAATATAAAAAAGGTAGTGAAGTTTTTACTGGAGTTTGGACTAAAAGCTCAGGCTCAGAAAAAAGTACTTAGAAAATTAGAGATAAAAAATAGACAATAGTACTGAAGACTAATCTTGAAGGTTGAAAGAAAAGCAATCAGTAGTAACACTGACT
>NZ_JACJTR010000091.1 GCF_014698795.1 Nostoc sp. FACHB-892 | reverse complement strand
AATAAAGACCAAGCTTGGGAAGCATTGATAGTCTTAAAGCTATTAAAATTAGGTCTGAAAACAACAGAACCAAATAGCTCAGGAGATTTGAAGTCTAAATCATTGTTCATGTAAATAAGTATAACAAATCTCTTGTCAAATAGCTAGTTTTATGATATTTGCCTACAGATAAAGGCAAGGTAGATATGTCGAGGGCAGCGATCGCCAGCGTTGAGTGGTGATTTTTCAGAGGGAGCTGAGGAACGGATATCGCTCAAAATGTATCAAATAGTGATACCGTGACCACTACGTTGTCAACTTCCTTTGACGGTTACAAATCAAAATCAAGGCTGAATGTTTCCGGTTCAGAATCTTCTTCTTTCTCCTGTGCAAATGGAGTTGAAGTCATTGAAGGAAGTTTGTTCGACTCAGTATTAATCGGAGTGTTTGCTAAAAGTTGTGCTGGTAATCCAGCCTTAATGAAAACAAAATAGCAATCAACTATAAAGTAAATCGTGTCCAGGTAACTTTTATCTAGTTTTTGCGATTCTGCAAATATGCGCTCTCTGTAATTATCTTTGAGGCGAACTTTTTCCGGTGCTAAGTCTTTTTTATCTGCCATTGTTATAACTTCACTTAAGAGATGTGCCCGTTAGATTTTTGCTGCTAATAGTTTTTGCCATCTCTAAAAGCCCAGAGACATTGGCTTCTACCGGATTGTCCAAGATTTTGAAGCCGTTTTTCTCCAACAGCTTTTTAAATCCTGGTAAGAGGCAGCCTCCACCAATCGCCCAGATTTCATCCCCCTGGTGCTTGGCATCAAGCGTCAGATTCACCACTTTCTTCAAGTATTTTTCATACCAATCTTTCAAACAAGTAGTGTATACATCTTTGATATCGATGTCACGGCTGTATCGGGTATGCCCCATTTCCAAACAAAATCGGATTTTGGATGGGTCTCCGATTTTTCCGCCATTTAAATGTTTCATTTTTTGGGAGATATCATCGATGAGAACTTCTACACCAATGGGGTAAGCAGTGTGAACTTCTCGCTGACCACGGTTGTAACGAGAATACAGGGTCGTACCATTGCCAAAGTCTAAAATGGTTAGCTTTTTCGGTAGTGGATGCCCAAACAATGCACCCATACCCTCTAGTACGACTTTCAGGACTTCTACTTTCACGTCTGATTGTTTGCCAGCAAGTATTGGCTGATATTCTCCATTGAGTACTTTTTGTAATTCTTCAGCCAGACCAACATCATGTAAGCTGACGACTAATTTTAAGTGCCAAGCTTTACGGTGTGGGAGATGTGCCAATGCACCTAACAAAGTCAACAACGCATTATTTACTTTATTTTCATTATTGTCTGTGTTGCGGTCAAAATAATTTCCTGTCCGATAAGCTGACTCTCCAACTGTATAAGCACTACCGTTAAAAACTACACGCCCTGGCACATCTTCCATCTCGGCATTGGATATATAGCTGGGGACACGAACTACTTCAAACCCTTCGACTAAAAGTTTGAGACTTCCGTAACCGTTATCGAAACCCGCCGGAAAAATTTTTTGTAAGGTGTGAATGTTTGACATAGGCTCCAAGGTAATACGCTTTAATTTGTGAAAATTATCTGTTCAGATGATTTGGAGAAGCAGAGGTAGAGAAGAATAAAATAACCACCCCTTTTTCTCCAGCCTCAAGAGCTTATCATATACCCTTGGGGGCTAAGTGGGGTACAAAATCTTAGCTAGTTAAATATACCCCATTTAGCACCTATATGTGTCCTATATAGGGGTCAAAATGTCGTTAAAGTCCTGAACTACTGTTGGGGTATATATAACCCCCATTTAGCCCCCATAGAGAATTTTTAAAATCTTTTCTATCAACGCAGTAGAAATTAATTTAGATTGTTATTGACTCATTGATTTATACTCTAATGCAAGGTCTAAATTAGCTTTACGTAAAATGGCGAGCTTTAGCTCTGATACACTTGGAATTTACCTACGAGAAATTGGTCGTATCGATAGGCTACTACCTGAGACTTGAAATCTTCTATGCAAGACTTGTAAGGTCTATGCTCGCAATTGAGCAGCAAAAAAAAATCTTTTCGTCAACGGCTAAAGCGTTCTCTAAATGGGTCTGAACTCTGTGCCGAGGTGAATAAAACAGAAGCAGAATTAACCCAAATCCTTGAACAAGGGCAACTGGCAAAACATTTAATGATTACTGCCAATCTCCGCTTAGTGGTTGCAGTAGCTAAAAAATATCCTTGGAGTAACCTAGAATTTTTGTATCTGATTAAAGAGGGAGCAATAGGCTGACAAAAATCGCTAGAAAAGTTTGACCCGAATCGGGTCTATAAATTCTCTACTTATCTAGCCTTTTACGAATTTCTCCAACTTTAACTTCCAACACAGTTAGTAAATCTTGAAGTTGCTCTTTTTGAATATTGTCAACTTCAGTTGCTGAGACATCTCGAATTAGAGAGGTAATTTGGCGGCTTGATTTAACATTGTTTTCGGGAGCATATTTAGCAATGGTTTTAGCAACTAGTGAACGAGTTTGAGTTACTGTTAGCTTTTCTTGTAAAACCTGCAATGTAATATTTTGGCGAACTTTTTTAGCTTTAGATTCGTCATTTTTTAAGTTTTTGGAGTTTAATTTTTGAAGGCATCTGGCATGGTTAGCACCAAGCCCCAATTCCCTAATCGCAATTTTTAAGTCCTGCGAAAGTCGTAAACAAGGAAAGACGTTTGCATCCACTGATGCAGGATTTTGTTGAAAACGTAGTAGTAACAAAAAGATACGTTGCTCAGTCTCCTCTAAATCAAATTCTTTAATTACTTCCGTCTGCTCTTTTCTACTTACGCTAACTAATTGAGTTAACTTAGGCAAAAGTTTTTTTGAGTTTAATCTAGCTATTACTCTTCTAACAGCCTTTACTACTTCTTCCTGCTCAATTCCTAGAGCTAATTTAGCTTGTTGAACTAAACCTTCTGCTAAATCTAGCTCATTTAAACTTTCTCGATGAAGGCTAGTTAATAAGGTGCGTGCGTGTAATTCTTCTTCAGAAAGTTCTTTTTGAAGCATTACTGCATCGAGCATTTGAATTTCTGGCTGTAAGTATTCTGAAACTGAGCGCCATCTCCGTTCGCCATCAAAAATGAGGTTTCCAGGTAACAATATAATTGGCTCTTGTTGCCCTTCTTCTCTAATTGAAACAGCCATACTGTGGATACTATCCGCAGTGAACGTTTGTCTTACTTGCTTGGGATTGGGCTTCACTTGGTTATAGTGAATTTTAAAAATTCCAGATGATTTCAGATGTTCTCGTAAATCTTCAACGGTTTGGTTGAGAAGATTACGTTCTTCTTCAGCAAGCTTACCTTTTGCCTGCTCATCTTTTAATCTTATAATTTCTGCCTGTAGTTCTTCTACTCGTTCTTCAAGCTCAAATACCTGTTGTGAACCAGCAGCAGAAGTAAACATGCCAAGTACACTTGGTTTGTTTAATTTCGTCATTTATTAACCTCTCATTACCTTAAGTTCTTGAATTAGTGCATCAACAATTGGCATAAAATCTGCTCTTGCTTCTTTACCTGGTCTGTAAATCCCTAAAGGTAAACCTCTACCAGAAGCATTAAGAATATCCGCTGATTCTCGAATTGGGCTAAAGTACCGGATTCCTAGATTTTTACAAACCAAGGGTAATTCCTCAACAATGCTTCTATGCGCTCCCCAATCACTTTTCCAACGCGTGGGAACCATACCTAGAATTTTTGGAATCGGTTTGAGTCTTAATCTTTTGCAGTTGTAATAGTACCACTCAATCATTGCCGCAGCACTTTGAGAAGCTTTGTACTCAGGTTGAATTGGAATTAATACATAGCCAGAAGCTGCAAGAGCAGTCAGTGGCAAAGGTTCTAGTGTGGCAGGACAATCAATGATTACAAAATCGTGAGGTAAGGGATAATCACTCAACCTATCTGCCAGAATATAAGCTCCACGCAGATCCTTTGAAATCTCTCTAATCGTTTCGTGTAATTCTTTTCCGCCTTTACAAACTTGAACTTTATCAGTCTTACCTTGCCAAGCTGTAATTAAAGGCCAGTTCCCTTTAAAGTCTGAATTATAAACATTTGCCATTGTTCCTAGTGTTTTAACTTCTCCTAAACCACAAAATAATGTCAATGATTCATTAGGATCTATGTCCAGTAGAGCAACAGAATAGCCCCGAACACCTAACTCATAGGCAAGATTATATGAAATAGTACTTTTAGCTACTCCTCCAGCATTTGTCTCAATTGAAAGTATTAAATTGGCAGCCATGATTAATTTCTCTTACTTAAGAATTACATTTTATACTCCAAGCTCTGAGATAACGTTATCTCAGTTTGAGCTAAAGATTTTTGAGATAATGTTATATCATTTTTTTCAGATTTATTCATATACAGCAGTTTCCGCTATTGTAAAGTACGTTCTCAGTCCTGAAAGGTACAGGAGATAGCGGATACGGAAGAAACTGTATTTTATACAACAGTAAGCGCTGTAACAGCAAGTTAGGTTTTTCGATAAGATTTTTTAAATCTCGAACTCGGCATATTAAAAGTTAACCGTTTAGTTACCTTCAAGGCTCCTATTTTTTTACTTAACCTAAAACAATCAAACAAAGTTTTATTAACGGTAAACCTGTATTCATTAGGACAAATAGGCTTTGGGTGCGAATAGTGGCTAGGCAGCGTAATTCTCTGATTAGTCTGCACCGAGACTAAATAATCACACACCAGAACTTTACACTATTTGGTAAAGTTAACCATCAACCGTAGTTTGTCACTGGTTTAGATGTATATTCTATACACTCTCACTAATTTTTGTGGCTAATTTCTGACATAATTTGCTAGAACCTTGAAATCCTTCATGGAGTTTCAGTTTACCTTTTCAGGTTTGGCTAATACACTTTCCGTAAGAGAATTTGGTAGCCGTTTGTGACACCAAGCCGTATAAGTAGCATTAATTACGCAATATTTGTAACTTTCCTAGCAGTCTATTTACTTAATAGTTGTTATCTTAATATTTACTTCGGTCTATCTAGTTAATAGATAATCCTCATGATAGTGGGTTTTTATGATTCACAGCGCTCATAGCTCTTTCGTCAGAGTATGAGCGCTTTTGCTTGTTAATCAAGCTACTACTTGCACTTTGTCGAAGTTTACAAAAGTCAAGTATCTGTCTAAATACTTGAGGGCGCTTCTTGTTTGATTCTCCCCTAATTCTCCCCTTTTAATTCTTAAAGTTCTAAAACTGATTAATTTTACTCGAACTGAAAAGCTAGTTTTATGAGATTTGTTCTCTTAATAGATTCTCTTGTGATTGTTAGTTGTATTAGCCTGATGCCTTGTGTTGGTAAGGCCCAAACAGATGCTGTTATCAACGCAAAACCAATAGCTATCAATTTTAACAGTTTACCCACTAACTCTACTGATATTAGTTTCCTAAAGGCTTCGGAGCTTGTTTATTGTGCTTACCAGGGAGGTCTTTTACAACAAGGTATCCCAAGTGGAGGAACATTAGTACTTAAAACTTTAAACGGAAATATTCTTGCAAAAGACTTGGTAAGAGCGGCTGTAAATGCAAATAAATTACCAGCACAAGTTTTGAATGACCAAAATTATCTAAATTCTGTAGGCTTACAACTTGAAGCATTACCTGATGAAGCTGCTCTTGATTGAAGTTATAACCATCTGTTACGAAAATACTAGTATCACAAAAAGGCGCTTCGGCATAGCAAGTGGGTTATGGATGGTTTATATTAAATAGACTTGTCGGGAAATAAGAGACAATAGATAGCAGTGCTAGAAAAAGACAATGCTGAATATTGAAGGTGCGCTGAAGCAAGATAGACTGTTGCGGGCATTAACAGGATTGAATCGGAAAGCATTTGATGCCCTATTGCTGACGTTTAGCACTGTATACCTTGATATTCAACAGAACAAGCCTCGTCAAAGGGCCTTGGGTGGAGGGCGCAAAGCTCGGTTGCTTACAAATCAAGACAAATTGTTTTTCATCCTGTTCTACTTTAAATGTTATCCGACCTTTGATGTCGCAGGACTGCTTTTTGATATGCATCGCTCTCAAGCACATGAGTGGATGCATAGATTGCAGCCCATATTAGAAGCAGCTTTGGGGCAGAAAATGGCACTACCAGAACGCCATCTCGACAGCATAGAAGCATTTTTGTCACGGTTTCCCGGAGTTCAACGGGTAATGATTGATGGGACAGAGCGTCCAATTACCCGTCCTCAAGATCGTGAAAAACAAAAACAGAACTACTCTGGTAAAAAGAAACGTCATACACGTAAACACTTAGCAGCTGTTGATCAAACCAAACGAATTTTAGTCTTAAGCAAAGCACGCGAAGGCAGGTTACATGACAAACGCTTTCATGACGAAGATGACATTGCAGGTAGTGTACCTGATGAGATTCCCATTGAAGTAGACTCTGGTTTTCAAGGGATACAAAAGCAGTATGACAATGTTCTTCTTCCGCACAAAAAACCCAAAGGAGGTGAGTTAAGCCACCTTCAAAAAAACCAAAATAGCCAATTAAGTCAATCCCGTGTAGTTTGTGAAAATGCTTTGAAGAGTGTGAAGCGATACAACGCCATCAGTTTCATTTATCGCAATCGGATTAAAAACTTTGACGATCGCTTGATGCTGACCGCTACGGGATTATGGAACTTTTACTTAATGGCTGCTTAATAACACTTCAAATCTAGACCACCATTTGTCTCGCTCATCTTTTATTTCCCGACAACTCTAATGCTTTGTCCCAGCAGACAATTGCATATTATATTTTAGTATATATGTACTGCATTAATGGCTGATTAATACTTATCTTTAAATATTTTGCGGTAACGACAGCAGGAAACATTTTCGCCCAAAGCAATGTCCACTTCCCAAACTCCCATCCAGCAACAAGTTAACGCTACTACCCAGCATGAAATAATCACTGGAGTAATAGAACGTTTGACCTTCCACTCAGAGGAGTCGGGGTATACAGTGGCGCGTTTGGTACGTCCCAGATTTAGAGATTTAACCACAATCGTCGGTAGTTTTGCCAACATTCAGCCAGGGCAGACACTTCAACTAACAGGCTTTTGGCGTGACCATCCCCAATTTGGACCACAATTCCAAGTCACCAATTATAAAGAAACCAAACCAGCAACACTCACCGGAATTGAGAAATACTTGGGCAGTGGACTAATCAAAGGAGTTGGTCCAGTCACAGCCAAGCGTATCGTTGCTCACTTCGGTTTAGAAACACTCGACATCATCGAAAACCAAATTGAGCGACTGATTGAAGTCCAGGGTATTGCCAAAAAGCGGATCACTCTGATCAAAAACGCCTGGGCTTCCCAGAAAGCGATTAAAGAAGTCATGGTATTTCTGCAAAGCCACGGCGTTTCAACAACTTATGCTGTGAAGATATACAAGCAATACCAGGACAAAGCTATTGATACAGTTACCCATAATCCATATCAGTTAGCTACCGATATCTACGGAATAGGTTTTCTTACAGCTGACAAGATTGCGCGTAACCTGGGAGTTGCACCTGATAGCGAATTTAGATACTGCGCTGGAATAACCCATGCTCTTAGTGTTGCCGCAGAAGATGGTCACTGCTACTTACCACAGCCAGAGCTAATCGAAAAAGTCATCAAACTGCTGACAACTCAGGAGCATCAGTCGACAGAAGATGCGATAACCAATATCATCAAAGATATGGGTGCCAGAGAGGAGTTGGTTAGGGAGAGGATTCGAGATGATTATGGCGAGAAACTACTATTGTGCTACAAACCAACGTTTTTCCATACTGAGCAGAACTTAGCGCAGTTAATCTCTCGAAGATTACGCCAACCGATTGCACAGGATATGCCTCGTGTTCGTGGTTGGATTGAACGTTTTACCGCTAGTCACAAAATACAACTATCGCAACAGCAGCAGCAAGCTGTGGAGATAGCGGCTTATTCTCCATTCATGATTCTCACTGGTGGCCCTGGTGTGGGGAAAACTTTCACCACCCATACAATAGTCAGCTTGTGGAAAGCAATGGGTAAATCGATTGCTCTAGCTGCGCCAACGGGGAGGGCAGCACAAAGACTATCCGAAATGACCCGACTTGAAGCAAAGACCATACATCGCCTACTGGAGTTTGACCCCAAGAAAATGGGGTTTAAATGCGGTAGCGATAACCCTTTGCCGCACACCGCAATTATTGTTGATGAAGCTTCAATGCTTGACCTATTCCTGGCACACTCTTTGGTGAAAGCAGTAGCAGAAGGAGCGCAACTATTATTGGTGGGTGATATCGACCAGCTTCCCTCAGTTGGGCCAGGAAAAGTATTAGCTGATCTAATAAATTCGCTTCAAGTACCAGTGGTTCGGCTAACGCAAGTATTTAGGCAAGCCCAACAGAGCGCAATCATCACCGCTGCACACCAAATTAACCAGGGAGAATATCCGGCGCTTGAGCCAATAAGAGATAATCCCGTGTCTGATTGTATTTGGCATGGTGGAGGAAATCAGCCAGAACACGGGGTACAGGCAATCTGTGAACTGATCACCGATTTGATTCCCCGACTGGGCTTTAATCCGGCAACAGATGTGCAAATACTTTGTCCCATGTCTCGGGGACTGGTGGGAACTCGTAACTTGAACGCTGTGCTGCAACAGCTGATCAATCCGCCAAGTAAAGATTTGGTGGAGATTAATCGGGGTGGCATGATTCTACGTGAAGGCGATCGCATTATCCAACTAACCAATGAC
Organism: Nostoc sp. FACHB-892; assembly: GCF_014698795.1. Taxonomy (GTDB): domain Bacteria; phylum Cyanobacteriota; class Cyanobacteriia; order Cyanobacteriales; family Nostocaceae; genus Nostoc. Next base: position 2,742 of record NZ_JACJTR010000091.1, on the reverse strand, counting down.
TATAACCGTGAAGTTTTTAACGGTGATTTAGGGAATATCTTAAGTATTGACACCGTAGAGCAAGAAGTTACAGTTAATTATGGTGGTCGGGCTGTGGTTTACGATTATGCTGACTTGAATGAAATTACCCTGGCATTTGCTGTCTCAGTGCATAAAAGCCAAGGCTCAGAGTATCCTGTGGTGATATTTCCATTGTATATGCAGCATTATATGATGCTATCGCGCAACCTATTTTATACAGGGCTTACCCGTGCAAGGAAGTTGGCGATCATCATCGGTGACAAAAAAGCAATATCTTTGGCTGTGCGGACTACAGATGACCAGCAGAGATATACACGGTTGTGGCAGAGGTTGTTGCAGCCGATTTGATCAACATGAATGTAGAATATCAGCTTGGTTAAACAAACAAAAAACTAAAATACTCTTGTATAACGACGAATTGGGTCTGCGCCAAGTTAATCTTTTTGGCTATTTAAGTCAGGAAAATTGAGTCAGCAATTGAATTATTTGATGTATAGTTTAAGTCCGTCCTGGTTATTAAATAGCCTCAAGTTGTATGTCCAGTCCTAGTTCCGACATGGTTCGCGTTTACCTGCAAGAGATTGACCGTTACTAGGGTGTTGACCGCAGACCAAGAAATTGCTTATGACAGGCAGGTACAGCAGATGATGGCAATTGAACAAAGAAAAAATGAACTCGCCCAACAACTAGAACGAGAACCAACTATTACTATACCTTTCCTGTATTCTGGCGACTGACGCATGTATTCTGTTTTGATAAAATTAATAAATTACAGTACACAGTTTGATAAACTACTTTAAGTTAATTAGTAGTAATAGTGCTAATCTTGGTCAGATGCAAATAGAAGAAATTTTAGCCCAACTAGAAAATAACACTAAGGAATTTCCTCGTTTAGCGTTAGAAAAAGCCATTGAGGAGCGAGAAACGATTACATCTATATTAATAGAAATTTTAGACAAACTGAGTAACAATTTAGAAGAGCTACTAGAAAAATCAGACTATATTTTACATATCCATGCTTTATATTTACTGGCACAATTTAGGGAAGTAGCAGCATATCCTACAATTATCAAGTTTTTTTCAGTTCCTGGGGATGTGGCATTAGATGTAACTGGAGATATAGTAACTGAAGATTTATGCAGAATACTTGCTTCCGTTAGTGGTTCAAATATTGAGCCGATAAAGCAACTTATAGAAAATCCAGAAGCCAATGAATATGTAAGGGGTGCTGCATTAGAAGCATTATTGGTTTTAATAGCTCAAGAAGTCATTACTAGAGAACAGGTGATACAATATTATGCCAAGCTGTTTTCTACTTTAGATAAAGAAGATTATTATATCCAAACTACTTTAGTAACCAATAGCGCACAGCTTTGTGCAGTCGAACTGCAAGAACAAATAGATCGGGCATTTGAAGAAGAATTGGTTGATTTGTTCTTTATTGACCAAGAAGATGTAAGCACTTATCTAGTAGTAGAGAGAGAAGAAGCTTTAAATAGACTACGTAACAATACAAAGTATTCTTTTATTAAAAATATAATCTTAGAAATGGAGAGTTGGAGTTGTTTCCAACCACAAGAGAGAGAGCCATCATATAATATTTTTATTCCAGAAGGATTTAGCCTTGGAACATCTGAAAAATCTAAAAATAAAGCTAGGGATAAGAAAAAAATGCAAAAGCAATCTCGGAGAAAAAATCGTTCCAAAAAGAAATGAGTCATCAATCTTAGCAAAAATTTTTGAACTTCACTAATAAAGATAAAAAACTTAGAATCTTTTGGAATTATTTTTCTTCGTTAGGATACCAACCTGCGGGAATGACTTCAAAATTCCAAACATCTTTGAAGACGTATATGCGTCCGATCATTTCCGATGGGGAAAGCAAATTTTTGTCGCCTTCCTTCCAATCTTTTTTATCAACTGTTCCCATAACTACATAGTTATTACCTACAATTTGAGGATTTGTTTGGACAAAAGTAGCAGCCATCAATGGCTCAATTTCCTGTTTTTTAGCAATAATTAAGTCGCAGCTTGGGCAATATTTACACTGTTTATTTAGTAAAAATAGCTGTTTAGGTTCAATGTGGATTACCAAAGGGAACTTGCGTAACTTAGTTTTACTATCGCATTTTGGGCATTTAGTGAACGCACAATCACTATAAGGATTAAGAAAAAAGCGATGCCGCTTTTTAATTGTTTTATCTGACTTTTTATTAACGCTATTTTTAACCATGCTACGATGAAAGCTTGATTAACTACATTTGGTTTTTTAACATAAAGTTAACTATAACAAGCGTGAAGAATTAACACTTACTCCTAACTAAAAATAGTGAGGTAGGTTGAGCTATTGCTAGACATTAAATGGTTGCTAGCTAAAGTTACCAACAGAGCAGAAGGAGCGATATTAGTCTTTTAAACATAGCCGGATACAGATGCTTCAATCAAATCATAGTGCAACTTGGTTGCGGTAAGGTATTGTCAGCTTACCGCAAATTCACACTACAGCACTTCATGTCCCAACCACGCTTCAGCAATTATTTATCTTTTCGAGACGATCTGAACAACAACCGCGTTGAAGCTACCGTAGCGTTTCCGTGAAAGCCTTGATGGTTTGCTGTCCACGTTGTGCATTTCCCGTAGCCAAGAAGTCTAAGATTGCGCCTTGAAATAAGTGGAATAGCAATAAAGCAGTAGTTTTGTCATTTGTGAGATTAAACAGAG
>NZ_JACJTR010000090.1 GCF_014698795.1 Nostoc sp. FACHB-892 | reverse complement strand
TAAGGTTCAACTCCAATTCTTGCCGTGCGCGTCGGTCTGTGGGAGTGTCCCACCAAAAAGCGATGCTCACTTCTCGTTGGAGTCCATAACGATGATGCAGTGAATGGTAACTATCTAAATATTGCTTGCATCCATGCTCACCTTTCCACCGTTTACCAGATCGTCTTGTTTCACCAACATACAACAGCAAGGGCATGGCATTATCAATCACAAAATAAATAGCGGCGCTACCCTCATCTGTTGGCATCCTGTAAAACGCCATTGATTGCAGGGACAAGGTGAAAGGGTTTATCGCGTCAGGGTCGCAATGGTTGGGTGCAAGGTCAAACAATGCCGTCTGCTGTGGTGGTTTGTTCTCTTGAACCTTCTGCTGATATTCAAAAATCTGAGATTTCCACTTCAACAGCGCCTCAAGGCTCATTACCAGTGTCTCTGCTCTGCGTGCTGGTGTGACGGTCAAATCAGAAAATAAATTTAGCTGGTTGGGTTCCAAGGTGATTAATGGGAATGTACAAACCAGTAGATTATCGCCCACAACTGGATGGAGTCAAACCTGTTAGCATCTTACCTAGAGCGATCGCTGTGTTGATTTTGGGCATTTTAAAGTAGCGTTTACTCAATATTGCCATGTTTAAAGGATTTGGTCGCCCAAAGAAAAAATCAGTGCTTGAGGACAATGAACTGACTACAGGCATTGTACAGCACCCAGTTACGAAACGTTGGCAGACTTGGATATCATTTACTGGTCATGATATACAGTGTGTCACTGCTCATAATCAGCGAGAGGATGCTAATAAAATAGCTAAACAGATTGCTGATGCTTGGAGTGAAGGGAATACAAAACTGGGGAAGAGGTGACAGCTTTTATTAAATCTCTGCCGACCGATGCTGTCGTAGACCCATTACCCCAAAATATTGTGATGCAATTGAGCAAGCAGGCATTAAGCGCAAGGAAGTAAGAAAGAGCGAACGGTCTAAATTGAATCATCCATCCAACCGCATTCACAATCCCAATGCACTCTTGAGGTGTAGTCTCGGTCATTTGATGCACCGCACTGGGGACACTTACCAGTAAACATTGGATGCCAATCAAGTAACTCCAGCTTTTGCTGTTGCGTCCACCTCTGTTGTGGTTGCAGTATTAATTCACCGTTGTAGTAGCTTGCCCCCTCCGGTTGCCATAGCTCCTCTCCTTCGGCATTGGGGTCAAGTCGAAAGTCCAAGCAGTTCTGGCCCTCTACCCCATCAGGGTGAACGACACAGACGAGGTGGGGGTTATGTGAATAGAGAAGACAGTTATCGCACTCTGGAAGTTTCGGCATAGTACCAGTGTACTGCTTTGTCACAAGCGATCGCTTCCTCAATCGCTTTAATATCTCCAACAAGAGTGCTTTGGCAATGGATACTGATGTATATCAAAATGCAAAAGAATACTTTTTTAAGAAACGATAAAAACTTACTTGACCAGAGTACCTATTTTGTGTGAGAGTATCTTATCCTTTCTTGATAATGTCTTAATAATTATTGGTTTTAATGAGCTAGAACTTCATTCTCTAAAATAGACTTTACGGATTCACTATTATTTCCAAAAACATATTAGTTTGCTTCATCATCTCTTAAATTAAAAGCCAGTGGTAGCCCCATGTTAAAGAACATATTAAGTGATTGATATTAGATAAGTAGTTGCTAAATCAAACTTTTCTAATATTATGAATAAAAAATGGGCTGCTAAACGACTTACAATCAATCTCACCTCAAGTGAAGCAGAGAAGCTGGAAAAATACTGCTCGATGACTGGCAGACCAGCAACCGATGTAATCCGGGAATTAATTCGTTCTCTGACTACTGAAGCTAAAGAGTAAAAACCTAGAATTAAAGAAAAGTAGATTGGATAATATTTTCTAATTTAAAACATAAAACTAATTTGTCGATTAACTAGCGATCGCTTGGCTGAAATTGGGAATTCTAAAAGAAGTTTTGAGTGATTTTTAGTACAAATGGTTTTTAAACTTCGTTTGATTGGCGTTGGCGCTTTGCTTTTAGCTCAAATGTCGTTACCTGTATTTGGCAACAATCTTACCGCTACAGTTGTAAGCGTAGGTGACGGTGACACCATACGGGTGAAAACTGGTAACAAAACTGTAACTGTTCGCCTCGGTTGCATTGATGCACCAGAGATGAAGCAAAACCCTTGGGGACAGCAATCATCAGCAAGACTCAAACAATTGCTGCCAGTGGGACAAGCAATCACCTTACGTGCTGTTGAAATTGACAAATACAAGCGCTTGGTTGCAGAGGTGTTTGTCGAGAATCGCAGTGTCAATCTCAAGATGGTGCAAGAGGGACAGGCTGTGATCTATCGTCAGTATCTAAAAAGCTGTCCAGAATCTAAAGATAGTTTGTTGCAGGGTGAAAACACCGCTAAACAACAGCGTTTAGCTTTTTGGAGCCAGTCTAATCCTGTAATGCCTTGGGACTTCCGCCACAAAGCTGCTCAACGGGCAACTTCAGTGCCAACTCAAGGACAGCAACAGAATAACTGCGACCCTGCTTACCCAGATTTTTGCATTCCAAAGAATTCACCAGACTTAAATTGCCGAGATATTAGCCAACGAAGGTTTAAAGTGCTGCCACCCGATCCTCATGGTTTTGACAGAGATGGGGATGGGATTGGGTGTGAACGGTAGAAGGGGAAAAGTTATATGAGATTAATTAGAAAACTTTTAGCATTGTTTTTTCTGGGATTTGGGATTCCATTTTCTATTTTGATGATTCTGGAAATGGTTAATCCTAAAACTACCCCTAAAGATAAAGAAGGTGCTGTAGCTGCTTTAATTATTTTTACTATTCCGTCAACAGCTATGGGTGGGTGGTTGAGTTGGTCTTTAATAAAGCATCACAAAAGAGAACAAGAATTACTGCTTGAATCAGAACAAAAACGAATTGAGTTAGTGTTTTTAGAATTACTTGAAAACAACTCTGGGAAAATAACAGTATTGCTACTGGCGAAAAACGCCCAGATATCAACTCAATTTGCTAAACAGTATTTAGATAAGAAAGCTAAGGAACTTAGTGCTGATTTTGAAGTAAATGAGGATGGAAATGTTTCATATCGGTTCTTGTTGTGAGATTGCTACAATTACAGTAGTTTAGGTCGAGTGATTGTGTTAAATTTCAGTACCAAAGGTAATCGCGTATAGATAAAACAAATACTATATATAACTGCTTTACGGCTGTGTAACTGAAAAAGCAATTATATAATTTACAGATATACCAGAGTATCAGAATCAGCTATTAGAGCCAACTTTTTTTATTTACTGCTATGTGGGTAAACGCAACTATTTGTCAGCGATTTCACTAATAATAGTTTGCAAGATAGGTTTTATATTTTGTGGTGGCCAAGCATGAATACCAACTGAATTGAAATACTGGATTCTCGCCCAATATAATTCTTCACATTCATATCCTTCCTCAAAATATTGATGCTCGTAATAACCATAAAGGATAAAATTAGAATCAATCCTTTTGAGAAAAGGTTCAACGCTAATATTTAATTTTATTGAGTGAAAATATTCAGTAAGATATCTGTAGATATAGCTCCAAAAATTATTAATTTCTTGTCGAGAGAATTCTTGCTCAAAGGGTTCATTTTGAATTCTGTTTTTATCAACATCTGCTTCATTCTCAAACAGTTTAGATGTTTGGTAGCAAATCCAACCACGAGAGTCAAAAATACGTATGAAGTAGAAAAAAGTATTTATCTCCTTTTTGATCACTAGTAATATGGGAAAGTAAAATGAGCCTCTATCTTGATCAAATAAATCGCTACTATCTCCAAACAGGGACGTTAAAGTGATAAACAATTCTGCTAGGTTAAGTTTATCTTCACTTAATAACTCGGAAAAATAGAGTTCCCTGAAGAAATTGGAGTCATCTTTAATGTCAAGGCTATTTTGCCTAAGTTTTCTATATTCAGAATCATCTAATCTCCAAAGTTCATACTGAATATTTTGTAATTGAAGCTCAATCTTATTGCGCTCTTTAACTTGTCTGACTACCTGTTTCATGTATCTAGCTCCAATAGACTTGTCCGAAATATTAACTTAGGAAAAGAAAAATGGTAAAACGTTAAATTGAGCGTCTACCATTTTTCGATATTAGTTATGGTTTTTGATTATATCCAGAAATATCCCCACCGGACAAAACAAATTTTAGGGATTAGTTACGAACAATTGCAGTCACTGTTAAGATGTGCGGAAAAGCGACACCAAGAAATCAAAGTGAAACAGGAGAGCCAAAAAATTAGAATCAATGCGTCTGGAGGAGGTCGCCCAACCAAGTTGTCAAGAAGTGAGCAAGTCTGTTTATGCTTATATTATCTAAGACAGATGCCAACCTTTCAAGTATTAGGAATGATGTTTGGCATTTCTAAGACAGAAGCTAACGACACTTTTCATTATTGGATACCAATCCTCCGAGATATTTTACCAGCTAGTTTATTAGAACAAGTCTCAAATAATGAAAGCGACTTACTTTTTGTTCAGGAAGTATTAAACAATTTTAGGCTATTAGTCGATAGCCTAGAACAGCCAATATATAGGGATTCCGACCAAAAAGAACAACAAAAATATTTTTCTGGTAAGAAGAAACAACATACATTAAAAAGTCTAATGGTTGGGATGCCAGAAGCTAAGGATATTGTGGAGGTAGAAGTAGGCGTTCCTGGGCCAACAGCCGATATAAAATTGTTCCGTAAATCTCAAAAAGAGTTTAATAAGTCTCAACTTTTTTCAGGTGATAAAGGCTTTCAAGGAGGCGAAAATATTACTACTCCTCATAAAAAGAAACCAAAACGAGAATTAACTCAACAGCAAAAAGATGAAAATAAGGCTTTGTCTAGTAATCGGATATTTATCGAGCATTTAATTCGACTACTTAAAATATTTCGGATAGCTTCACAAAGATTCCGCTTAAAGCTCGAAACTTATGAGCAAGTTATTTTAACAGTATGTGGGTTAGTTAGATTGAGAATAGGTAGCTTGGTTCTCCCAGGTTAGCTAGTAGCAATAATCATAAACTTTTTGAAATTAGGAGTTGATTTTTATGCCTCTAAACTATCACTAACTATCTCAAAACCTTGTAACTGCGTTTTTACGCAAATATCAAAGTTTTGGCTCAAAGCTTTGAACAGTATGGCTTTGGAGTTTTCGGACAAGTCTAATTTAAAGAGTGGGAGATAGGACTAATGTACTATTATAGTATTTCAGCTTTTGCAGCATGAGCGATAACAACCCACAAACTGAATTTGATAGCCCTTGGAAACAGATACTACAACTGTACTTTGAAGAATTCATGCAATTCTTCTTCCCTCAAGCCCATGCAGAAATTGATTGGACACAACAGCCAGAATTTTTAGACCAGGAATTACAGCAGGTAGTGCGTGATGCCGAGTTAGGAAAACGCCTTGCGGATAAATTGGTAAAAATTTATCGTCTTGGAGGAGATGAAGCATGGGTACTTGTACACCTGGAAATCCAATCTCAGTCAGAGTTTGACTTTAGCGAGAGGATGTTTACTTACAACTACCGCATTTACGATAGATATAAGCGTCCGGTTGCGTCATTAGCAGTCCTTGGTGATGAGCGTACTAACTGGCGACCGAATCAATTTGGTTATGAATTATTTGGCTGTATGGTAAATTTCCAATTTCCTGTGATCAAGTTGGTAGACTATCAGCAAAAGCAGTCTGAACTGGAAGTCAGCCGTAACCCATTGGCAACTGTAGTCATGGCACACTTAGCCGCAGTACAAACGCGTACCGATAGGTTACAGCGTAAGCAGCAGAAACTCAGTTTGGTGAGGAAATTGTACCAGCAAGGGTTTGAACGAGAAGATGTTCTAAACTTGTTAGCTTTTGTAGACTGGGTATTGACACTCCCTCAAGATTTGGAGCGAGAGTTTCTTTTTGAAGTAGAACAATTGGAGGCAGAACAACGTATGCAGTATGTAACTTCTTTTGAGCGCAGCGGTATTCGGTTAGGATTACTGGAAGGAATTGAGTTAGGTTTAGAACTCAAATTTGGTGCTGAGTCCTTAAGCCTGATGTCAGAAATTTCCTTACTGTCCGATATTGAACAATTACGGGCAATTAAAGAAGGAATCAAAATAGCCGCGACAATTGCCGAATTGCGTCAGATTTACCAGTCACCAGCAAACGAAACGCCGTTGTAGTTCAGCAACAGCTACAGATAATTCATCTGTGTTCCTCAGTAAATAGTTGTTTTAGTGCTAAACCGTCAAGTTAGGATTATTGCAGCGATCGCTTTACTTTCTATGTCATTTTTAGACTGGGTTTTGATAGAAATAAAGTGATCGCCATAAAATTCAAACTTGATAGTAAGGGGTTTTGACAACTTTATCTCAAGAAGCTTACCCTTTCTAATTCGATAGCCTGCTCTGCCCGTTCCACTGTTTGCATCCAATCTCGTCTGAGTTGAGTACGTGCTATTGTTGAGCCAAACTCATCTGCCCAAACATCCGAGGCAACCTCTTGTAAAAAAATTTGCCATTCGGTTTGAACTCCTTGAGCACGTAATACTCGATCCACAAACTCCTCAACTATTGCGAACCCTGCTTGGCGAGGCTCTTTCAACAGATTTTTAAGCTCTTTTTCACAGTTGTTAACTGCCTCTGCTTGAGCTTTACGTAAATTTTCTAAAATCTTCTCACTACGCTCTACTTTGGCGGAAAATGGAGGAATTGCTTCACTCCAGAAATCATTCAATTTGTACGGTGTTCTGTCAGGAATCAAAACATCTAAATACTTACGAATACGATGTTGGATTAAGCCGCGATATTGCAAGTCAAAGGTTGCAAGCGTTAGGAAACCTAATCTTAAACCATCCAAATGCTCCGGAATAGTATCGGCTAAATTTTGAAGGAACTCGCTTCCTTCTCCATCTGCTAATCTCTGCAATCTACCATGCGTCTTTAAAACATTTACTACTTTTGACTTTGCCTCTTCCAATGACTCTTTCAAAGCAATATCAAGAGTTAGAAAACGTTTGGATAAATGAGTACGTACTTCATGTAGGCACTCAGCGTAAGCTGCTTCAAGTGCGCCAGTACAATCACGTTTTTGCCTAATTTCTTCTATTGAAGGAATTTCTGGTTCTGTTCGACATAATTGGATTGCTGAATTTACTGCTATCTTAAAGTTTTGATCATCCGTATCGCGGTTAACGATCATAGATGAGAGCAAACTTTCAAGCTCACGGGTTAAATTACGCCATAAATCCTGAAAAAGTATGACGAAATTAGGGAACCAATCGTCTTTTGAGGTTAGCCTCCAAGCATCCTTAGCTTTTTCCAATTCAGATTTCACCGCTCTTTGAAGCTGAATTAATCTATCCTGGCAGGCAGAGGCATATTGCCGATCCAAGACCTCAATTCTTTGAGTTAAATAGTTTAATATACCATTTAAAATTTCTGTTTGTGCCTGTTGAGAATCTGCACAATTAGCAATTATAACTTCTTGAACAACTATATGTTTCTCAGCAATAGCTGCGGCTAAACTTTCACAATTTCGACGATTATCGGAGCTTCCAGTAATATGGTTAAGAACCATAAAAGACCATTCTTTAATGGGCAGATCAATCAAAGCACTGTTAGCCATATCGTAAAGTTCAATGTCTTCGGCAGCCCAAAAATCGCCTGTTGATTTAGGCATACGAACAAACAAAACTACATCAATATCTTGTCCTAAAATTTTGATCATTCGCTCTGCATCACCAATCCCAGTATCTCCTAAACCAGGCATATCAACCAAAGCAATCTGCCCGATATCTACATTCGGAAAAGGACAAATAATTTTGACCTCTCGAACTGCAAGATAGTTAAAATAAATCCGTCGTCTATCTATAGTATCTTGTGCAACATATTCTCTAATTTGATGTCGCTTAATTGGGTATGGTGAAGGTTCTAGTAGAGCATCTCGGTATTTGGGAAAATTTTGATGGTATCTGCAAAGGTGATCGTACTTAGCAGCAGCCAGAGCTTGGCGTTCACCTAACTCTCTAGGCAGTTCTGGTAATGGAAAATCAGCAAACTCTTGAATAGAGAGGGGCCTTGAACCTAAATGGAGCTGTTCATAATAGGGAGCAATGACTTCATCTAAAAAAGAACGCTCTGTATGAAACCAAACCTCAGCGTAGGGTTCTACATCAGGGTTATGGTGAATATTGCTACGAACACCTGTACAGTGCTGATCATCCCCATCTGGAATTTCAGCCGACGTTAACCCAGTCAAACTTTGTAATAATCGGCTCTTACCCTGTCTAGCTCGTCCAACAACACCAATATTAAGAGTATTGCGGGAAAAGCGAGATTTAAGATTGTTGAGAGAAGCTAATTCAGCATCGATACTCCTCTGAATTGAAGAACAATTAATTTCCTTAAGCCTGCCAATTGTCCCAGGATCGTCAATTTTGGTAAGCAACTGGTCACGTTGTCTTTCGAGATGACGTAAAGCAGCAGATAAGTTTTTGAGCGTAGTTTCTACAATCTCAATTTTATTTGCTAATGGACGACGTTTTTGGATAATTTTTGCAATTTGGTTAGCTTTTGGTGTTACTGCACTGTCAATTTTGATTGCTGGTTGCATATTGTTCTCTATTAAACTTATTGAAAGTTCCAGTGTCTGTACCCAAGTATTCCCAAAATCCTTGCTTATAAAACATTCAGGTTTCTGACGAGGACTTGTCAAAAATGATCTTGTAGCGGTGGAGTAGCCGGAAGTAGCCTTGGAACGCTCAAATCGCCGGAGATAAGTCCGGTGACCCTAACTAAGTCTGAAAACTGGTTATAAAAAATCAACATTCTAGAATCAAGGTGATCGCATATAGGCATTGCCTCGATCCGCAATCGTGTACAGGCGTATGCAATTAATGAAGGCACTGCTCTGCCCTAAAAGCGCGATCGCCATTTCACAGCGAACGGTTGTAATTAGGGTGCAGTAATTAGCATCTTCCAGTTATATAAAAATTGATTTTGTAACTGAACTGTCGAGTTCTGTTGTCTTTGCGAATCTGGCAAACCACAAAATTGAAGCGATCGCGTTTCTTAATATAATCGCTTTTGCTTTATCAATAACAATAGTAGTTGCTATAAAATTTTATGTCAACTACTATGGTTAGTGAAAATCATCAAAATATTGAAGTAAATCTTGTGTTAGTTCCAATAGAGGAAGTGCAAACAGTCCGTTGGGATGCCAAAAAAGCTGCTCTATTAAAAGATAAAAAAGAGAATTCTGGGTTGTCTTTCAAAAAAATTGAGATTTTGACAGAACAGCTAGGAAATAGATGTAGTGATGCTTTCATCATTCGGTTAATAAATGATGACTTTGATGGTGTATCCGTAAAACAGTTAGAAACATTGTGTAAAGCCATTGGCGCACAGATGAAGGATTTTATTCCGCAAATAGAGCTTAAAATACCCCAATCATCTCTTGACATTACTAACAATAGTTAGTATTATATTAATTATAAGAGAGGAACTAAGCGTCAGCCTCCCAGAAAAATATAGAGGCGCTCACCATTGAACCTTGAAAATAGTAAATTTATTAATCCACCTGGGAGAGTAGCTGAGGCACTGGCGCAACCAGAGAAAGCGAGGGGAACAGGAAGGGAAATCGATTTGCGCTGAATAAAAAGTTGCCACAGCAGTACGACAAGTCGCTTTGAAGTTGCAAAAGCGAACTACCGCTCGATCAAGAGATATGCTGCTGTAGCAAGCTCCGGTCACTGACTAAGAGCATTAAATATGAGGCTTCGCCAATTCTAGATTGAGAGTGTTGTGCAAGCACAACAAACTTACCCATAAAAATAGGGCGATCGCACAGTTTCGCAGACGTAGCGATCGCCCTTTTACCCATTTAAGAGGTATTTGCTAATGATGACACAAACTTCAGCCCCTACGCCAACAAAAGATCCGTTGACCACACGCGATCGCCAAATCATCGCAACCATCGTCAATCAGTCGGACTACTCCAAAAACTGCCAGCCCGAAGATGTAGTGACTATCTGGATAAACTCGGATGATATCGTGTGGGTGAAAATGACCCACGGCTATGCTCGATACCACAAAGAACCATTCAAACGCGCTGTTGCAGACGTTAAAGCGAGTCTTGCTGCTCCAGTAGAGTGCAATCACCAGGAAGATGAGGAATTAAAACAAGCTTTTGAGAAAATTGGCTTGTTGGGTGATTGTGACTGGTTATCGTTGAGCATCCAATACTATCCTGATAAGGTAATCGGTCATGCTGGTTGTTATATCTCTCACAAGGCTCGAATATTAACGCCACCGGCTGAATGGGATTTCACCTTGCCGAAGTGGAATATGCCTGCTGCCATCTGTCCAGACTGCGAAGGACATGGGTGCGGTAATTGTGGTTATCGCGGGACTCGTGCAGAAGACTTGTGTACGCCAGTGGACAACTACCGACTGACTTATGTAGGACGCACTGAGTTTCAGACGGCTCACAACGTATATCTTGATGGTGAGTTCTTGGGAATTGTCTTCAAGGTCAGAAATGCTGATGAAGTCTGGGAAAACGACCCCAAGACTTATTACTGGCGCTGTGGTGATGGAGTCCAGTATTGGAGCGTAAGAGAGGCTGTAGAAGCACTGTCCAGTGTCACTGCTCCGATTGAACTGCCGCAAGTTCGTAGGGAGTTGGTAGCAGCGTAAATAGAATGGTGGGTTTTAATGCCCACCATGCAACCATAACCAATCCTTGTAAAATAAAACACAGTTCGCCAGGGACAAAATGACCCAACAACCTCACCAACCTCACGACAAATTTGCCAAAGAATTTCTAGAGGAATTATTAGCTCCTTTGGGTGAAGTAAAAATTAACAGGGAAGTAACGGATGTAACCAGATTTGTAGATGTATTATTTTTACCTTCCCCGCAAGCCCAAGCCGAAAGTCTAGGATTATTGGGAAGAATTGCCTTGTTAAATACAACGCTACTAGAACCGTTTCGTAATCAACCCAGTCGGACGGAAGTACGTAACTGTTTCATGAAGCTGTTTACTGTGATTGCGGATTCTCAACGCAAAGCCAAAAGAGAAGAAACTACCATTAGCGAAGATGATTTAGCTCGTTTGTGGATTTTGGCACCTAGTGTTTCAGCCTCTCTGTTAGCAGATTTAGAGGTTAAGCTAGACTTAGAAAAGTGGCCTTGTGGCGTTTACTTTTTCCAAAAATGTTTTAGAGGGGCGATACTAGCAATTAACGAGTTACCTGTCACCGAAGAAACTCTATGGTTTAGGCTTTTGGGACGAGGGACAGTACAACAGCAAGCAGTAAGTGAACTGGTTGCCCTTCCACCAGAGAATCTTGTCCGCCGTAATGTTCTTGAAATGGTTTACAGATGGCGTATCAGTGTAATGACACAAACAGATTTAACTGAAGATGACCAGGAGTTAATTATGAATTTAACAGAGGCTTATCAAGAAGCAAGAGCGCAAGCGGTACAAGAAGGGCAACGCCAAGTTGTAGAAAACTTGTTAAGATTCCGGTTTGGTTCTGTGGATGAAGAACTCTCAAGAGTAGTCGATAGTTTGTTGCAGCTAACACCAGAAGAATTTACTCCCCTGTGTCTTGAATTATCTCGTGAAGATTTACTCGCAAGATTTAATTCACATCAATAATCTGTACAGGGCAAATAATTAGTAACAAAAAGCGCTTTTGTTGATTCAAGAGCGCTGTTTTATTGGCTCTACGCTTCATATATCACAACTAAACGGCTGCGCCAATGCAAAAGTGAAAATGCTTTTGGTACAAACAAATGAACCCTCAAGAAAATTCCGAATTACTTGCTGCCTTGATGCGCCAAGAAGAACTACTCAAGCAGTTGGTCGCTTCAATCAATAAGCCAAAACTGGGATTGCACTCTGAAGCTGGCAGTTGCAAAATCTACTGCAATCGTCACAATGGTTCACTGTGGTATACCCTAAACAACAGTGAAGCAAGTGCGATTACCCAAACTGCCTTAACTGGATATCTAAAAGAACTGAAATTCGAGAAGTGTGAGCGCAGAGGAAAAGAAGTTTACAAGTTGCTGATTA
>NZ_JACJTR010000009.1 GCF_014698795.1 Nostoc sp. FACHB-892 | reverse complement strand
ATATCATCGTCTAAGCAAAGATTATGAGCGTCTAACAGAAATGAGCGAAGCGGCTATATATGCTGTTATGACTAGAATTATGCTACGTCGTCTTGTCTCCTAAAGATTTACTTTATAAATAATCTCTAACAGTGGTCACATTAACACCAAGGATAGTACTTGGCAAGACAGTAACACTCACGATCGCAAGTAGTTACACATATACATATATTTTATGTATACCATGAGCTTGAGCGATCGCTAGAGAATATGGAATTGTGCGTCCATAAAAAGGATAAGGTTCCAAAGTTACGTACATTTGTAAAAAGTCGAAAGCTTTGCCTTAAATCTGATTAAGTGCATCAGCCTCAGCGTTTTAGCGTAAATTATCTAGATAAATTACACTAGCAATAATTAGTTATCTCTTGCTAAAAAAATTTCTATATCAAAACTTAGTAACTGTCACACTAATACCAGTACCAGAATCGAGTTTAGGAACCTTAAAATACTCAATTGGCTCAGTACTTTGAGAAGTTTGGGTATTTGTTGGCTGTTGACATTGCTTAAAGAAAGATTCTGGGTTATTGATAAACTTAAGAGGGTTCATCTTTTCGCATACTTGCTCCTGTACTAACAAAATTGATTCAGCAGTTTGTTTGGGATTATTGGTCTGTCCGATAAAATTACTCCATGTAGCGTTAATCGTGGCTGGCTTTGTCAATAAAACTCCAGCCTGATTGCGATACTGAAACGGCTCCACCGGAGCATCGCCTGTTGTTATAGAAACATTTTCTTGGTTAGCATAGGCGCTCTGAGAGACAGTCAGCGCACTAATCAAAACGACTAAGGTAAGGGAAGAGAATTTCATAATTCAATATCTTTACATTTAATATAAGTTTAATAATTACAATTAGCTAGATACAGAAACCAAAACATAGCAACCTGGTTTTAGTCCTTAAGGTTAACACAGGTAGCAAGAAGTTTAGTTAAACTCCAGTTAAAAATATAGTAAAGTTTAGTCAAATTTGGATTTTTGTCTAAGAGGGGGCAGTTGAGCAATCCATGCTCTAAGGATGTCGGAATTTGACACCCGTCTGTTCATTGCTTTCTGCTACAAGTGTGCTAGCTCATATTCTTTTAACCGTATTAATAAGTAGATTGGCGTAAAAGTTTCTTGTTGGCATATAAGGCAGGAGAAACAAGGATTGTAGCCTAATTAAATTAATCTTTCTTTATATAGTTTGGTTTGATTATACAAACTTACTTACTAGTCATTTATCTTTTATGCATGTTACCATACATTTACACAGATAAGACAACGCATATATTGTGAGACAAACTTTGGAAGGAGTATTGTGCGTCTATTGCAAAATACAAACAAGGTGATTGCAAGTTTACGACCTAAAATACGGGATAGAAACATAATAGCGGGCACTCTGCTGTCATTTCCACACATAAAACCACATCAAAAAAAGTCTTGCATCGGTCTGAGGAAATTAAACTGATTGTGAGCCATTCCAAGTTCGATACTTAAATCACACAATTATATTATTGTCATTCCTGTATCCCCCTCAAAATTGACCATTTATTATTCTCAGCAAGAATTAATTGTTGTTGAAAGCTTTTAAGCATCATCTTATATAAATATCGATCCAGTCGTTCTAAGCCTCTCTTTCCACTGCCTAAAGCCTTCCTATGAAGTGCTTCTATTGCTTGCTGACTGGCACAATTGCTTAATTCGTTACTCTTAAGGAATTAATTTATCTTGTCTTTTCAGGATCATCAAATAGGCAACGAATATACTAGTATTTGTATAAATCTTTTATGAAGTTCTGTAATTCAGTGTTCTTACATAATATGATGTTGATTACTAGATTATTAATCAATACTTCCATTAGTAGTTACACAAATCTAAGTTAACCAAGAAAAATGGGAAGCCACTAAATCAGGGAGAAAGCTGTGAGTTATCCTGTTGTTACTATCAAGATAATATCAAGAGCAATAAAAAATAAGATTTCGACTGATAAAACTATTGAGTAACCTTAATACAAATGCATTAGCTGACAATCAACGCAGATATTATTATATCAAACTAGGCTTCAGTACTAGTGTTGGCAAAACCTGAGAAATATTTCCTGTAAATAAACTTTTTTCTAAAATTTGTATATATTATGACGATGGAATCTTTACCACAATTTGAAGAAGTAAATATTCAGAAATACTTAGAAGTTATTCAACGGCGTTGGCTACCTCTAGTCGGAATTTTTAGCATAGCTGTTACCCTTGGATGCTTGTATGCATTTTCGCTAAAACCCTCATACAAGGCAGAAGGAAGTTTGATGATTAAAACAAATCGTTCTTCCTCACTTACAGGATTATCGGAAGACATAGGACGCTTGGAAGCTTTGAATGTCAACGACAATCCCCTGGAAACTCAGGTAAGAGTTATTGGCTCAAATCCAGTACTTGAGAAAACAATTAATTCCCTCAACCTCAAAGATAGTAAAGGCAAAGTGCTCTCGATTCCCAATTTTGCAAAACAACTAAAAATAGAAGGAATCAAAGGCACTGATGTTGTACAACTTTCTTATAAAGGTAGTGATCCTGAACTAGCTGCCAAAATCGTCAATCAAGTTATCGACAATTATATCGACCTAAATATCAAGGCTAATCAGAATGAAGCACTGATAGCCAAAGAGATTCTCGTAACGGAAGTACCCAAAGCTGAGGAAATTGTCAGAAGAGCCGAATCAAAACTGCGGGTATTTAAAGAACAGAATAAAGTTGTTGTCCTGGGACAAGAAGCAAGCGCAGCAGTTGATACGATTTCCAAGTTAGGAAACCAAATTTCTCAAGCTTTAGCTCAATTAGATGATGTCAAAGGTCGTTTAGGACAGTTACGCAGTGAAGCTAAGATAGATTCACTGCAAGGTGTAATCGCATCTGACTTGAGTCAAGCACCTGGAGTTCAAAAAGTACTTATCCAACTCCAAGAAACAGAAAGTCAACTAGCAGTAGAGCGGACTCGTTTTTCACCTGAACACCCTACAATTACTAGCTTACAAGAAAAAGTCGTAGCTCTTCAGAGCTTACTAAAAGAGCGGACGGGACAAGTCGCTGGTAAAGCGCAGATAACAGAAGGAAATTTACAGATTGGACAATTGCGCCAAAGCCTGATTGCAGATATTACTCGTGCTCAAGCAGAACGCGTCGGTTTAGAAAGGCAAATTGCCACACTTATACGACAGCAAAATGCCTATATCAAACGAGCAAATAATTTGCCAAGGCTAGAACAGAGCCAACGAGAGCTAGAACGGAAACTGCAAGCAGCTCAAACGACTTACGAAACACTATTAAAGAAACGCCAAGAAATTGATATTGCCCAGAACCAAAAGATTCCTAATGCTCGTGTCATTTCCTACGCTTTAACGCCAGATAAAGCGGAAGGGCCTCGCAAAATACTGTTTATTATTGGTGGAGGAGGAGTTGGTCTTTTCTTAGGTATCATTTTCGCCTTTGGCTTAGACTTGATAGACCGCTCGGTGAAGACGGTCAAAGAGGCCAAAGAAGTCTTGAGATATAGTGTTTTAGGTGTGATTCCGACACAAGCCAGAAATGGTAAGGCTCATTCTTCTATAGCAGGACTCGATAGAGCTATTCCCAAAATTATTGGTAGAGATATTCCTTACTTCCCTGTTGGCAACGCATACCAAATACTACAAGTGAACTTGAAGTTCCTCTGTTCTGATAAACCGCTAAAAAGCATTGTAATCACGAGTTCTGTTGCCAAAGAAGGAAAATCTGACGTATCTGCAAATTTAGCTGTAACTATGGCTCAGGCAGGGCGGCGGGTATTGTTGGTGGATGCAGATATGCGTAATCCCATACAGCATCATATCTGGGGGCTAACAAATGCAATGGGACTAAGCAATGTCATTGCTGGACAAGCTTCTTTAGATACAGTAGTGCAAGAAGTGATGCCGAATCTTGAGGTTCTTACTTCTGGAGTTTTGCCTCCTAACCCAGTAGCAATGCTAGATTCTCAACGCATGGCAACATTAATTAGTAACTTTGGGATAGATTATGATCTTGTAATTTTTGATACTCCTCCTTTGTCAGGAATAGCAGATGCTGCTGTTTTAAGTACCCTGACTGACGGGATCTTATTAGTCGTTCGTCCTGGAGTGGTTGACCTTAACAGTGCGAGTTCAGCAAAAGAGTTTTTAACTCAGTCAGGTCAGAAGGTATTAGGGATAGTCATAAATGGTGTGAATACTAAAAATGAACCTAATAATTATTTTTATGGCAATAAAAAACAACGAATTGAGCAAGATTTAGTATCTAGCAGCTTAACAACATTTTCAAAAGAGCGTTAAGTTCTGCTAGAGATTGCAAAAGCAAGCCTTACTACAAGCATTTAAACCAAATTTTTTAACTGGAGGACTAAATTAATGGTACTAAGCAAAAACCTCAAGCAATTTGTAAAAGCAAACACTCCATTAGCTAAATGGAAAGGCTCTCTTTTCACAAATGCAATAATTTTCAAAAATTACGTAAGAAACTATGATATATATCAAAAAATTTTAGCTCCTCAAGAAAGTAATGAATTATTGACTAGCCTTATTAAAGATAGTAAACCTTTTATGATTAGTCGCTTTGGTAGCACAGAAGCTTATTGCGTAAATCAATATTTAAAAGGCGGATATAAGGGAGCTATATTTGAGTCAATATCTAATGATTCTGGATTTTTTCCAGTAGATGAAAAGCATCTAGATCGATTTAGTCAACTTTTTTTAGAATCTTCAAAATCTATAGATGCTTTAGGAGTATGGTTTCAAATTGGAGAACCAGAAATTATCAGAATTTCTTGTCGAAGAGCTTCTTTAGTTGAGTTAAATGCACTTGAACCTTATTATTACGAAGAACCTTGGAGCAAGTATCTGGAAGGAAAAAAGGTTTTAGTCATTCATCCTTTTGCAGAAACGATCTCATCACAATATAAAAATCATAGAAAGTTTCTTTTTGAAAATCAAAATATTCTACCTGAATTTGAACTAAGTACCATAAAAGCAGTTCAGTCTCTGGCTGGGACGCAAACTCAGTTTAATACTTGGTTCGATGCCTATGATTGGATGCGTAATAAGATTAAAGCTCAAGATTTTGATATAGCTATTATAGGATGTGGTGCTTATGGACTTCCATTAGCTGCTTACGTTAAATCTTTGGGTAAACAGGCTGTGCATCTTGGAGGAGCGACTCAAATTCTTTTTGGAATTAAAGGAAACCGTTGGGATAAAATTCCGTTTTTTCAGTCTCTTTATAATGAATACTGGGTGAGGTGTAGCCCTAACGATGTTCCTACAAATCCCTTAAAATATCCAGCATATTGGTAATATTAGGTTGTCAAAACTATAGCGGTATGCAGTCTTCTTAGGTACATTTACATGGCTGTAAACAATCTATAACAGGTTTTGGATGTATTTCACTCAAGCGCACACCGCTATATCTATCTTCTCTTTTTAATATGGATAAGAATAAAATCACAACATCTTGTTTAATTAATAATTATAATTACGCTGAATTTCTCCCAGAAGCAATTAATAGCGCTTTAAATCAAACAGTTAAATTTGATGAAATTATTATTGTTGATGATGCATCTACAGATAATTCTGCGGAAGTCATCGCTAAATTTACTCAAGTAGCTAATGTTAAATTCATCTTTAAAGAAAAAAATCAAGGACAATTATCATCCTTTAATGAAGGGTTTTTAGCTGCAAAGGGGGACATTGTATTTTTTTTAGACGCAGATGATATTTATGAACCTCAATATTTAGAAACTGCCCTAAATTTTTATAAGAAACGTAGTGAATGTGATTTTCTATTTTGTGCGTATAAAAAATTTGGTGCAATAGAAGAAACATTCCAAACTGATAAAGTTGATCTAGATTTAGGTTATTCAGTAATCAGAACTTTATATACTGGTGAATGGATTGGCTCCATAACTTCAACATTATCAATACGTAGAGAAATAATTAGAAAATTTTTACCTATTCCAAATATAGAAGATTGGCGTGTAAGGGCTGATGATTGTTTGGTATGGGGAGCGTCTTTGGTAGGGGCTAAAAAATTTTATATGTCTAAACCTTTAGTAATGTATAGAATACATCCAAATAATCAGTATCATAATAAGAAATTTTTAGACATAGACCAAAACTATGAATACAAGAGATTTTGGAAACGAAATTCTTTATTTAATTACATTATGCAAAAGAATACTTTTAGTTTCCCCTTATTATTAGCTTTCACATCTATCAATGAGTTAAAAACAATACCATGTCCAAAATATGATGATTTTATTTCATATTTTAAAATAATATTTTTGTTTGAGCATAATTATTTTTGGAAAGCAAAAGGCATTATTTTCTTGTTTAGCTATTTTTTAAAAACTTTGCTCATTAGTAAGTTAACAATAGTCAATAAATAATGTGAAAATCGGAATAATTTCATATCACTTCTAACTAAATAAAAATATCACATGATTAATTAATAAAATAATGTTAAAAAAATTCAAACTTACAAACGTACCAAAATTTAAATCTAGTTCTGGGCTGCGTGCAATTATTACCAATACAGGTTGGTTGTTTGCTGACCGCATTCTCCGTATGGGTGCAAGCTTGGTCGTAGGAGTATGGGTAGCACGCTACTTAGGAGTACAGCAGTATGGTCTTTTTAACTATGCTTTAGCTTTTGTTAGCTTATTTAGCCCAATTTTCACTCTAGGACTGGACGATGTAGTAGTTCGACATATTGTTCGTCAATCATCAAATAAAGAGGAAATTTTAGGAACAACTTTTTGGCTAAAATTGCTGGGTGGAATTGCTTCTGTCTTATTGGCAATTAGCACTATGCTTTTCTTAGGTGAGCGTGAAACATTGAAGATATGGCTAGTTGCAATATTAGCAGTAGCAGGAATTTTTAGGGCAGCTGATACTATCGAATTGTGGTTTCAATCGCAGGTGCAGTCAAAATATACAGTGATTGCTAAAAACTCAGCGTTTCTGCTAAACAGTGCCATCAAAATCGCACTAATTTTAACAAAAGCACCATTGTTAGCTTTTGCTTGGGTAACATTAGCAGAATTTGCAATGAGTGCAATTGGCTTGCTGATTGTTTACCAAGTCAAAGGATCTTCATTGTGGTTATGGCGTTGGAGTTTTTCTGCTGCTAAAACTCTTATGAAAGAGAGTTTACCTCTAATGTTTTCAGGCTTCGCTATCCTGATTTTTATGAAAATTGATCAGGTGATGTTAGGCCAAATGATTGGGGATAGTGAGGTTGGGGTTTATTCTGCTGCTGCCAGGGTTTCTGAAATTTGGTATTTTATCCCAGGAGCTATTGTTTCTTCTGTTGCTCCTTCAATTTACATAGTTAAGGAAAAATCGGAAAGTCTTTACTACCAAAGAATAGGACAATTACTCAGTCTAATGACGTGTATATCTTTGGCAATTGCTCTTCCAATGACATTTCTATCAGACAGGATAATTCTGATAATGTTTGGAAGTGGATATGCAGAAGCAGGAGCAATACTAGCAGTTCATATTTGGACTTCCTTATTTGTATTTATGGGTCTTGCAACATCACCCTGGTTTATAGCTGAAGGTTTGAACCATGTTTCTTTGGGTAAGACTTTATTTGGGGCTATATTAAACGTCATTCTCAATTTATTACTGATTCCTAAATATGCAGGGCTTGGAGCGGCGATCGCAACCATAATATCTCAAGCTGCTGCTACTTTTTTCTGTAACGCATTTGATCCAAGAACACACAAAATATTTAAGATTCAGGTACGATCACTTCTACCTTTTTATAAATATTGATCGTTATCATCTAACCTTTCCATATCAAGAACATTAGCCAAATCAATCAAAGATGGAAACACCAATAACTTTTATTATCTTCAAACGTCCACAAACAACAGAGAAAGTTTTTGAAGCTATTCGCAAAGCCAAGCCAACAAAACTTTTTGTAATTGCAGATGGCCCCCGTGTTGACAGAGAAGATGAGGTAGAAAAGTGTCAAGCAACTCGGGCAATTATTGAAAGGGTTGATTGGGACTGCGAAGTTATCAAAAACTATTCTAATATCAACTTAGGCTGTGCAAAACGAGTATCTAGCGGTTTAGATTGGGTATTTAATAATGTTGAAGAAACAATTATTTTAGAAGATGATTGTATCCCTCACCCAACATTTTTTAGGTTTAGTGAAGAACTCCTAGAAAAATATAGAAACGATACCAGAATCACTACAATTTCTGCTCAAAATCTTCAATTCGGACGAAAACGCACAAATTATAGTTACTATTTCTCTCGCTACAATCACTGTTGGGGTTGGGCAAGTTGGAGACGTGCTTGGCAACATTATGATTTGACGATCAAACTCTGGAAAGAGGTGCAAGCAGAAAACCTTTTACATGACATTCTTGCAGATCCAAAAGCAGTAAGTTACTGGCGACGGATATTTCAGTCTGTTTACAACAATCCTACTGGTATAACCTGGGATTACCAATGGACATTTGCTTGCTGGATGCAGGGTAGCTTAAGCATTATTCCCAATGTTAATTTAATCTCTAATGTTGGTGTTGGTGCTGACGCTACTCATTTCACTTCCAACCAAGAATTTTCCTTCATCAATATGTCGATGCAAGCAATGGAATTTCCTTTAAAACATCCACCGTTTATTGTGAGAAATATAGAAGCAGATAACTTTACACAAAAAACAGTTTATAAAGCAACTGCATTGGATATTTTTAAAGAAGAAGTGAAGAAAAGATTGAATTACTCAACGATAAAAAAATAGTGTTATATTTAGTTAATTAATAAATTAAATTTCAGCAATGAAGGTAAAATTAACAGAAAAAATCTTAACCATTTTACTCTTACTTATCGCTGTAGGTGCGTTAACCATACATCCTGCACAAGAAGTTTCTATGTCTACCCTTGGAGGTGATAAAGTAGATACTTTTTTCAATATAGTTTCATATTCAATTTTATTTTATTTCGTGATTTTATACTGGAAAGGTTTTATTTATGTAATTACAAAAAGTCCATTCCAGTTTATTTTATTAGCAATAATTATATTTTCTATATTATGGTCAGAAGACCTAAGTTCTACTTTAAAAGATATAAAAGGTCTAATCCGAATATATTTTCTTGCTATTTATTTAGCAATGCGTTATCCCCTTAGGGAACAAATGAGGCTAATAACTTGGGCGCTTGGTGTAGCTGCATTATTATCTATGATGTTCTCTGCATTCATACCAGGTTATATTCACATATCACCTGAATTATTAAATATGTGGAGCGGCATTTATGGTCATAAAAATGAATTAGGTTACATGATGACTTGGAGTGCAGGAGTTTTTTTACATCTTGCCCTTAGTAGCTATAGATATCGTTGGTTGATGTGGGCGCTATGTGGATTATCTATCTGTCTAATTATCCTCACACGTTCAACAACATCTTTAGCTATTCTATTGACAATGATATTACTTTTACCTTTCTACCAATCCTTTAAAAAAACTAATTATAAATTACAAGTTGTGATGATTACTTTCGCTTTAATGTTACTCATTATTCTTTCAATATTACTGATCAATAATGCTGAAACTGTAGTGGGCACTTCTGGGAAAGACCTTACTTTGAATGGGCGCTCTGATCTCTGGGAATTAGTGATAGCTAAGGTTTGGGAAAGACCTTGGCTAGGTTATGGATATTCTGGATTTTGGACTAGTAATGCTGCATCTAATCTGAGAGCTACTTATGATTGGGCGAGTAATGCTCACAATGGCTTTTTACAACTCTTATTAGAATTAGGCTTTTTAGGTTTCCTGACTTTTGCAGTAGGATTCATCCGGTTCTTTGTAATGGCACTAACTCGAATCGTTTCAGTGGCAGAAAAACCAGAAGATTATTGGCCAATGCAGATGCTAATTATTATCGTCATAGTGAATTTCTCAGAAGCAAGGTTATTAACTCCCAGTTGGAATTGGTTGATGTATCTTACAACCTCTTTATCTCTAACTCTTAGTTTACAGAGAACACCAATATATAAATAGATCAATGGTTTACGTACTTACATAGTTGAAAGGAGAAAAATCATGAAAAAGTTAAATTTTGGATGTGGACACAGATTTTCGTCGGGATGGATAAATATAGATTTTAATTCTGAGCATCCGGAAGTAATTGCCCATAACTTACTGCAACCGCTTCCATACCCTAAAGATTATTTCGATGTAATTTATAGCAGTCATGTTTTAGAGCATTTTTCTAAAGACACGGGAGAAATGCTAGTGAAAGAATGCTATAGAGTTTTAAAACCTCATGGTATTTTACGCATCGTTGTTCCTGATTTAGAAAGAACATGTCGTGAATATTTAAGAATTATCGACAGTATTGAAAATCAAGAAGCAAGGAAGGAATATGAATGGATTATTATTGAGTTAATCGACCAATTGGTTAGAACAGAACATGGTGGATTGATGAAAACTTATTGGCGACAAATACTTGAAAGCAATGATGAAGTATCCATTAACTATGTAGAATCAAGAACAGGTGTGAATATCAAAGAAGAGATAGCAACTAATAATACTAATTCTTTGTTGCAAAAGGTATTTACTATCAATCAAAATAAACTCAGAAACAAATTTAAGTACCTCTACATCGATATGGTTAAGAGGTTAATACCACGGTATGTTCGTAAGTCTATGTTAGATGAAACTTCCCTTGGTGAGAAACATAAGTGGATGTATGATAGCTATAGTATGAAAACTCTTTTTGAAAGAGTTGGTTTTTCGGATATTAAATTCTTAGATGCCCATACAAGCGATATTCCAAACTTTAGTAATGAAGTCTTAGATATTAATGCTAATGGAACAGTATATCTACCAGGCTCGTTATATTGTGAGGGCATCAAGCCAAACAAATAATACTGATTAGTAGTTACTACTCGCGTGAGGTACACTCAAACCCCTAATTGAGAAGTTTATTATTCTCATACGTGTACCTCATCCAACCGAGAAATGCTATATCTGCAATAGAGAAATAGTATTATCAAGTAGATTTTTTCAAGTTAGATAGTAGTAATATGAACGTCTTGCTCCTTAGCACCCAAGATGTAGCTGGTGGTGCGGCTCGTGCTGCATATCGCTTACACAAGGGCTTACAAAATATTGACTTACAATCACAAATGCTGGTGCAAGAAAAATCTACTGATGACAAAACAGTAATTGCACCTAAGATCAGATTATTTCAAGGCATCGCTAAGGCAAAGTTGACATTTGAAACCTTACCTTTAAAGTTTTATTCTCAAAAACAAAATACTCCATTTTTTATTCAATACTTACCAGATGGAGTTATTTCTCAAGTTGATAAAATTAATCCAGACATAATCAATCTGCATTGGATTAGTGCAGCTTTTATGCAAATAGAAACTCTTGCTAAACTAAAGCGCCCTTTGGTTTGGACAATTCATGATATGTGGGCATTTACTGGAGGATGCAGTTATGCTGGGGATTGCGATCGCTACCAAATATCCTGTGGAGCCTGCCCTCAACTGAACAGTAAAAAAGATAGGGATTTATCCCATTGGGTATGGCAACGTAAAGCTAAAGCTTTAAAAAATTTAAATTTGACAATTGTTTCGCCAGGTTCTTGGTTAGCCGAATGCGCCAAGTCTAGTTCTCTGTTTAAGCATTTGCGAATTGAAGTAATTCCCAATGGGCTGGATACTCAGAAGTATAAACCTGTTCATCAAGGTTTAGCGCGAGAATTATTGAATCTACCTTTTGATAAACAACTTATTTTATTTGGAGCGCTGGATGCAACCAATGACTCTAGAAAAGGTTTTCATTATCTGCAACCAGCACTTCAAGAATTAAGTAAATCTGGCTGGAAAGATAAGTTAGAAATCGTTATTTTTGGTGCATCTAAACCCGAAAACTCACCTGAATTGGGTTTTAAAACACACTACTTGGGACATTTACACGATGATATATCTTTAGCAACTGTTTATTCAGCCGCTGATGTGATGCTTGTACCGTCTCTTCAAGAATCTTTTGGACAAACAGCTTCTGAATCACTCGCTTGTGGTACTCCGGTTGTAGCATTTAATTCTACTGGCTTAAAAGATATTGTTAATCATCAGCAAAATGGCTATTTGGCTAAACCTTATGAAGTTGAGGATTTTGCCAAAGGAATTACTTGGGTACTTGAAAACGAACAGAGGCTGCAAAAGTTGTCATTCTATGCTCGTGAGAAAGCAGAACAAGAATTCACTCTAGAACTCCAAGCACGTCGTTATTCAGCTTTGTTTCAAGAAATATTGATGATGGCAAAGAAATCTTCATTTAGAAATTAACTTAGTAAATCAATACTTCATGATATGTCATTACCTATAGCTTTTATAATTTGTACAGAACCTGGTCGTTTAGAAGGTCAATCCTTGATGCTTGCAGAAAGTATTCGTAAGTTCTGCGGCGAATTGAAAAATACACCCATATATAGTTTTCATCCTAGAGTAGGTGAACCGATATCAAAGCAAACTCAACAAGCGTTTGAAGCATTGCAGGTGATTCATCAGCAGCTTCCTATAAATCGAGAATTTCATGCATATTATCTAGCTAATAAGCCCCTGGTTTGCGCCTATGCAGAACAAAACATTGATGCAGAAATATTAGTTTTTTTAGACAGCGACAAATGCTTTTTTTCGGAACCAAAAGAATTTTTATTACCATTAAATTGTAACGTAAGGATGCGTCCTGAGTATGGTCAAGGAATCGGTTCTACAGGTCTACAAGATCCTCAAGAATGGTACTGGCAAAAGCTATATGAAGTGCTGGGGGTCAAGCGTGAGGTATTTGTTGAGACACCAATTGGTAATAAAAGAATCAGAGCCTACTGGAATTCTGGTTTGATTGCTGTGAGAAGAAGTGCAGGTATATTTACAGCTTGGAAAGAGAATTTTGAAAAAGTAATGCGGATGGATATTACTCCTCCTCAGGGTATTTATTTTGTTGAACAGTCTGTTTTGTCTGTAACTTTATGCGCCTTGGAAGAAAAGGTCGAACATCTCCCTCCTAATTATAGCTATCCATTACCTTTACATAACCGATTATCAAAAGAACTACAAATTAAACATTGGGATGATATTGTATCTATCCATTATTTCAACTTATTCTTTTATAACGATTGGAATGCACAAATCAAAAAATTGAAGAAACTTAATAACAATTCAGATAAATATCGATGGCTGTGTCAAGACGTTGTCAGACTCAATATGCCTCGTGTATCAGTATTGCATCGATATATGTTGGTAGTCAGAAGAATGGAACAAAAATTAAAAAACTTGAATTTAGATATTAATTTGAGTGGCTGGATAGAAAGGATGGCTAAACTTTAAATATAATCGAAAAAAGAAAAATTAAGGTGTTTGTCTCTGAAGATGATGTTAATTATGTAAAAGTGAGGCATAGACTTCTTATTTACATTGAATATTTTCATAGAAACTAGATAAGGGAAATGAGATGAGAAAAGCCAATTTAGCTGTAGTGATGACTTGTCATAACAGGCGTAATACAACTCTTGCCTGCCTACATACTTTATATGAGCAAACAAATCATTGTGATGTTTATTTAACTGATGATGGTAGCTCTGATGGAACTGCACAGGCTATCAAAGCAGAATATCCACAGGTACACATTCTTCAGGGTAATGGCAACTTATTCTGGGTAGGAGGGATGCATCTTGCCTTTAGTGAGGCGATAAGAAATCAATATGATTATTATCTGTGGTTGAATGATGACACGTTTTTAGAAGCCAATGCTATCAGCAACTTATTACAGATTTATCACAATTTAGTTGAACAAGGGTATCCAGATTCAATTGTAGTTGGTTCAACTAAAGATCCAATAACAGGAAGAGCAACCTATGGAGGAGCATTAAAATCTAAAAAGTGGTATTCTAACAAGTTTGAATTTTTAAAACCAAGTTCAGTCATCCAACAATGCGATGCTATGTATGGTAACTGTGTGCTAATCCCTAAAACTGTTGTCGCAAAAGTTGGCAATATTGATACCGCTTTTGTTCACACTTTAGGAGATTTAGATTATGCCCTCAGAGCGCGTAAATTGGGTTGTCAAATCTGGGTAGCTCCTGGATATGTTGGTACTTGTACTAAAAATTCTATCCGAAATAGTTGGGTAGATACCAATTTAACTATACTAGAACGCTTGAATAAAGTGTTACAAATTAAAGCTTTTCCTTTGAAATCCTGGACTGTATTTTGTAGCAGGCACTCTGGACCATTCTGGATACTTTACTGGTTTTTACCCTATATCAGAGCAATTATTGGTTACAAAAACTTAGCAGTTTCTCCCACTTTCTCTGAGGATATTAACCCAACTAACTCATAGTTTTGACCCTTTGACTAAAGTTATTTTCTAAGAGTATTTTCATAATTCTTTACCATCTGAATAAATTAATGAATGTCGACCTCAAACATGAATTTATTAAATTTTAAAATAATCAGCGATCGCTATTATGGGTAAACGCTTACTAATTGTCTCAACACTAGATTCTAGTCAACCATTTGGTGCTTTTACTAGACCTTTTTATCTTGGACAATATCTAACTGAACATTTTGATGTGTTTCAACTAGGGTTAGATTGTTCATCTATTAAATATGCACCTTTTATTTCAATTGGATCAAGAAGTCTAAAGTCATATATTCAAACTATAAAAAAGTGCATTGAGGATTTTTGTCCAGATATCATTTATGCTCAAGAAACATTACCCGGATTAGCTGCTTTAATTTCACTGAAGCTTATAAAATGTAAGAAGCCATCTCTTGTATTAGATTTTCATACATTTTCAGCATATGAATACTGGATGCGTTTGTTTTCAGTTGCTAATCCTTTCAAGGAGTTTGTACAATGTATTAAAACATATATTGCTCAGGGAATTTTGATATTCTCTGGTAGCCCAATTATTGCCGCAGGTGACTCAATCCCTAAATTAATTTCCCAGTGGTATGGTAAAACTCCACAGCAGATTTATAGTATCGGCAATGGTGTAACTGAAGATTTGTTAAATACTGGATCGTTTTTGGAAAAAGATCCCTATCAAGCATTCAGACCTGCAAAAATAGTGGTTCTTATTGCTCCTAAAACATTTCAGTTTCCAAGCAATGATATGTCTGTATTAATGACTATTGAGATTGCTAAATATCTTGAAAAACATCAGCAAAAAATACATTTTGTGGTTATTGGCAGAGATAGTAATGATATTTTAGCACCGATACCTTCTAACATTTCTTTTTTAGGATTTTTACCTAAAAGAGAAACTTTTCTTACTCATCTTAAATATGCAGATATTGCTTTGCTGCCATTCTCTAAACAAGCAGTAGCAGGTGGCGCTCGCAATAAAGCATTAGATTATTTTGCTAGTAAAAAGCTAGTAGTATCAACACCAGAAGGTTTACGAGGTTTAGAAGAATTTCGCCATTTAGAACATCTTTTAGTAACAGGATACTCCACTGAGGAAGTCGCTAGCACATTACTGGATGCAGCTTCAAATATTGATAAATACCAATCACTTGTAGATACAGCATATACCCTAATTACAGAAAAATATTCTTGGAATGCGAGAGCGCAAAATATCGCGGAAATTCTTATTAAAGTCAGTCATTCTTAGAGAATAAACTGTTGTGCGTATAACTTGCACTTTTTATGAGTTGGAACCTTTATTGCAAGATGCAACATTATCTATTTACCAAACATATTTAACTAAGAATAGCAGTATTTAGATATTGCTAAAAACTAGTTTTTAATACTCACGTAGCTGTGAGCTAACCTCTCATACTTTCAAAATAAAGTTAAATCATGAAAAATAGATTTTCTTATCAACTTCTTGGGGTTAAAGTAGATGCACTCTCTATCCCAGAGTTAAATTTATTGATTGAAGAATCTATTGAGAAGAAGGAAAAATGGATTATTGCTAATCACAATATGCATAGTCTTTATCTCTTCCATAATGATCCAAGAATGCAAGCTTTTTATGCCAAAGCAGAGTATACCCATATTGATGGTATGCCTATATTGTTTATTGGAAAGCTATTAGGTTTTCCCATGAAACGAGAACAAAGAGTAACCTATGCTGACTGGGTATGGCCTTTGATGGCGGAAGCAGCTGATAAAGGTTGGCGTGTATTTTATTTAGGTTCAAAGCCAGGAGTAGCTGAAAAAGGAGCAAGTATTTTGTGCCAGAGATTTCCTGGGTTACAGATTGCTTGCGCTCATGGCTATATTGACATGAATAAAGATAGTCAAGAAAATCTTGCTACTCTGGCTGCAATTAATGCTTACAAACCTCATGTATTGATGGTGGGGATGGGTATGCCACGTCAAGAGCGTTGGATTTACGAAAATCTTGAACGTATTAATACCAATACTATTTTGACCAGTGGAGCCTGTATTGACTATGTAGCAGGAGCAATACCCACTCCTCCTCGCTGGATGGGAAAGGTTGGCTTGGAATGGTTGTATCGCTTGTTGTCTGAGCCTAAAAGACTTTGGAGACGTTACTTACTTGAGCCTTGGTTTGTAGGCACATTATTTTTACGAGAAATTTGGAGTATGCCAAGTCAACAAAAAAAGAATAGAATCGTGCGATTTATCAGTACAAAATTTTAGAAATTTCTAGCGTGATTGAGTCTCGCCAAGCTTTACCAGTAGCTCGCTCAATTCGTGATGAATTGAGCGAGCTACTGTTTTAATACCGTTTCTTTGTGAAGCTGCATATATTTACCCCCCGGCTACGCCGTCCCCCCTTCACAAGCAGGGCTGTTTCATTCGCGAAAGAGCTTTAAAAATCAAGGGTTCTAGCGATTAAAAATTAGTTATTTTGTTACCAGCGTGCCGATGAAACTAACTATTCTACTGATAGTTCAGTGCTTAAATGTTCATCTCTTCGTCACGCTTACTTACAATTTTCTCGCTAACCATCTTAACAAATCTTGTTTGAAATGGAATAAATCAGCCCTATCCTTCACAAGGGGGGACTGATTATATGCATCTTCATACAGAATTGGTATAACCACAATACAGTTCAGTTAAACCTAAAACTCTTTGCCAAAGTCAATTTTTTTAACGAACCGCCAAGGACGCATTCGCGCAGCGTCTCGTCAGAGAAGGACGCAAAGAGAAGAAAGAAATGCTTAACCCAAGCGTATTGCCTTAAAAGCGCTATTTACGTCTAGGTGGAGTATAAGTTGCTTGCTGAAAAGCTTGGGCAATAGCATTGCGGGCAGATTTAGGTTGCAGGTTTTCATCAAAAGGAAGCGGACGCAGAAATTTCCAAAGATTAGGATTGCCCCTAAAGGTTGTTTTTGGCATCCAATCGGGATGACGTATCCAGGTATGGCGGTCGGTAAGCCCCCATGTAATTACAGTATCAACTTTAGCCGCAAAGCACAGATCAAGATATCGTTTGTAACTGTCGGCTACCATCTGGTCTAGCTTTTTAATACTATCGGGCAATGGGGTATCAATAATAATATCTAATTCTGTAATTATTGGTTTAACTTCAAGATCGTTAAGCCGTTTTAAGACAGAATTAAATCCTTTCTCGTCAAAACTATAGGCAGTAGAAAACCATAGATGTGATTGGATACCTGCTCCGTCAATTTTAACACCACTATTCTTCAGGTATTCAACCATTTTTAAAAAACGGTCTGATTTCCATGTAGCGCCTTCGATACCAAAATCGTTTAGGTAAAATTTCTTGCTGTTATCAACTGAAGCTGCAATTAAAAACAAGTCTCGAATTAATTCTGGTTTTACCCCTTTACGCAAACCGTAAGTAGAGTTGTTAGTTTCATTTTCATTATCAGCAATAATTTCATTGGCAATATCCCAAGACTTTAAAACGCGGCTATTGCGATAATGTTCCATGACTCCTTTAACATGGCGTTCGATCATTTGAAGCGTAGGGGGGTAAGGAAGCCAGTCTGGTCTTCCCATGTGCCAGAAAAGGGTATGCCCATGTAATTCTATATTATTCTTTAGGCAGAAATCGGCGATCGCATCTGCTGATTCAAAGGTAAATTTTCCTGGCTGTGGTTCAGTAGCATTCCATTTTAATTCACCATTCGGTGTCACAACCGAACATTCACGAGCAATCAAATTAGCGTAATCCTTCTGTTTTAGCAAAATATCACTAGCAATTGCTGCGCCATAACGCTTTCCTTTGGCAGCAGCTAATTGCCGAAGGGGAGTATTTATATTAGTATAATTAGCTACAGAATAATTTGTTTGATTGTCGTCTTTTTGCTTATCCTTTTGTAAAAACCCCATAGTCAATAAGGCAGAAAGGGTGGTATATCCTGCTCTTGTTAAAAATTTTCTCCGATAAGGCATAAGTTGTACTTAACTAAAAACACATAGATTATTATATTATGAAAACAACTTTTTATACTATTTTAGGCTTAGTTATGGTTCCCTTATCTATTTGTTCGATTGAAATCAATCAACTATGCTTTTACATATCAGCAATAAAGATGTTACTCTAATATATAACGCTCGTTCGATATAAAAAAACTGAGTAATGCCCAAGATTGTTGACCATGAGCAATACCGTAAAGAACTGCTCGACAAGTGCTTTGATTTATTTGCCCAAAAAGGCTATGGTTCGATCACTATGCGCCAAATTGCTGAAGGATTAGGGGTTTCTACTGGTACGTTATACCACTATTTTCCTAGCAAACAAGCTCTATTTGAGCAATTGGCTCAGGAGATATGTGAGCAAGATTTAAGTACAGCATTAGCTGAACTAGAAGGAGCGCAAACGCTGCAAGAATCAATGGAAGCATTAGGAAGATATCTAGTGAGAAACGAAGATTACTTTATTAAATGGACTTATATTTGGATTGATTTTTGCCAACACAAAGACTCTAAAGAAATGTTAAAAAAGAGCGTTTTTAAGCAGACTAATCAGCGCTATCAGAAGGCGATTTCCGATTTATTGGGTATTCAAGATTCGGTATTGGCTTCCTTTGTTTTGAGCTTTGTAGACGGTTTAATTCTGGAGAAGTTATGGGGTAATGACACAATTGATTTTATTGAACAATGTGCGTTGCTAGGCAAAATGCTGACGGTATATTTACCGCAACATACAGTAGTGTCCGGGAGTAAGACAGCCTTTATGTCAGGTTTAGAGAGCTAAATTATGTACTTCATGATTATTGCAAACTACTGTGTGTAAAGCAATATTTATCAGTGCTGATTGGCAATTATCAATTAATTTTACATAGATAAAAATTTTTTTAGGAGAGCAAAACAAATGGTTCAAAAAGTATCAGAGAAAGCTTCAAAGAAAGGGTTAATTACATTAGTAATTGCAGCTACTGCTATTACAGGTGGAATTGTTGCTTATGGGATTTCTCAGTTTGGGTTAGTTGGTCAAACTGAGAAATCTGAGCCAGTTGAAACCACGCCCAACATTCAAAAAGTAGCTGCATTAGGACGGCTAGAACCGGAAGCAGAGGTAATTAGCTTGTTTGCGCCCTTAGCATTGGATGGCGATCGCATTGCCCGGATTCTAGTCAAAGAAGGTGATCGCGTTAAAGCCGGACAGGTGGTAGCAATTTTAGATGCTCGCGATCGCTTGCAAACTGCTGTACTACAAGCCCAACAACAAGTTAGAGTTGCTCAAGCTAAACTCGCTCAAGTTGAAGCAGGAGCAAAAGCAGGAGAAATTCAGGCCCAGCAGGCAAGCGTTGAACGTCTCCAGGCCCAATCCCAAGGAGACAAAACAGCGCAACAGGAAGCGATATTCCGTATAGAGGCACAGTGGGAAGGCGACAGAATAGCGCAAGAGGCAACCATTAAGAAGCTAGAGGCAGAACTTAAAAATGCCGAAGCCGAATATCAACGTTATCAACAGCTATATTCTCAAGGCGCAGTTTCTAATTCTTTGTACGATAGCAAAGGCTTGACTGTAGAAACTGCCAAACAGCAAGTAGACGAAGCCAAAGCAGTTCTCAACCGGATTAACACCACTGCTAGCAAACAACTTGCCGAAGCCAAAGCAGCACTCGCCCGCACTAACGCCACTGGTAGCAAGCAAGTCAGTGAAGCCAAAGCCACACTTACCAGTATTGCAGAAGTCCGACCTGTAGATGTAGCCGCAGCCAAGACAGAAGTTGAAAATGCGATCGCCACACTCAAACACGCTCAAACCGAGTTGGCGGGTGCTTACATCAAAGCACCGATGGCGGGACAAATTATCAAAATTCATACGCGAGTCGGAGAAAAAATTAGTGCTTCTGGCATTGCAGACTTAGCTCAAACAAACCAGATGATGGCAGTAGCAGAAGTTTATCAAACCGACATCGGTAAAGTGAAACTAGGACAACAGGCAGTGATTAGCAGTCAGGCATTTGTCGGTGAACTGCGAGGAACCGTTGCCCAAATTGGGTTGCAGGTGAATAGACAAAACGTTTTCAGCAATCAGCCAGGGGAGAACCTTGATAGTCGAGTAGTTGAGGTGAAAATCCGCCTCAATCCTGAAGACAGCAAACGAGTTGCAGGTTTCACCAACTTACAGGTACAAACAGCAATTGAAATATAGAGTTGTTGTTCGCTATTGTGTCTCTTTCAGCATTTTTTATAGGGTGAGTTAAATCATGATTAAAATCCTATACCTTCTGCTTTGTGTACTTGGTTTCGTTCTACCTTACTCTCAGTTGGTTTCATTTATCTTAGAGCATGGTTTTGATATCAAGCTGTTTTTTGAACAACTTTTTGCTAATAAAATCTCTGGTTTCTTTGGCATGGATGTTATTGTTTCATCGCTAGTATTGTGGACATTTGTTTTTTGGGAAGGGGCACGTCTGAAAATGCAAAATCTTTGGGTTTACATTGTTTGTAATCTTTTGGTTGGTGTCTCTTTAGGTCTTCCCTTATTTCTTTTTATGCGACAGCACCAGCTTGAACAGCAAGCTGAAACACTGGGTTATTAAGGAGTTTTTTCAATATGTTTTCTAAACTTTTTCGCAAAACGCCGCTAGCATGGCGGCAGTTAATGAAAGAAAAAACCCGTCTGGCTGTTGCAGTCGCTGGTATTGCCTTTGCCGATATACTAATGTTTATCCAGTTGGGATTTGAAAGTGCGCTTTTTGATGCTGCTGTGAAACCTCATCGCAATTTACAAGCAGATTTAGTTTTAATTAATCCCCAATTTCAAACTTTATTTTCGGTAAAAAACTTTTCCAGAGAGCGACTATATCAAACATTAGCTTATGAAGGTGTTCAGTCAGTTAATTCTGTCTACATCAGTACTGGACAGTGGCGAAATCCTGAAACACGTCTTGAGCGTGCCATTTTAGTTTGGGGTGTAGATCCGGCAAAATCAGCATTCAAATCGTCCGAAATTAAGCAAAATCAGGAGCATCTTAAACAGTTGTATCAAGTTCTGTTTGACCAGGCAGGTCGTCCAGAATACGGTGCGGTTGCCGATATCTTTAAGAATACAGGCAAATTTGACACGGAACTCAATAGTAAAGCCGTCCTTGTGAAGGGCTTGTTTACTGATGGTGCTTCCTTTGCAGCCGATGGTAATGTGATCACTAGTGACTCGACTTTTCTCCAGCTATTTCCAGAACGTAAACCCGATCGCATCGAAGTTGGGTTAATCACGCTTAAACCAGATGCCGATGCTGAAAAAGTGCGATCGCAACTTGTTAATGGACTACCGAAAGATGTCAGAGTCCTCACTCCAGAAGAGTTTGCCAAAGTGGAGAGAACTTACTGGGAAGCCGGTACTGGCATTGGTTTTATTTTCGGTTTGGGTACAGCAGTCGGGTTTATTGTTGGTATCGTGATTGTTTACCAAATCCTTTACTCTGATGTTTCCGATCACTTGCCAGAATATGCCACTCTCAAAGCAATGGGATACACCGATAACTATCTTTTGGGAGTTCTAATTCAAGAAGCATTGTTATTGGCTATCTTAGGTTTTCTGCCTGGATTCATTCTTTCTTTTGGGTTGTATCAAGTCACATACGCTGCGACAATGCTTCCTATTTTCATGAAAATGGATCGGGCGATTAAGGTTTGGATTTTGACCGTGATTATGTGTAGTGTTTCTGGAGCGATCGCAATGCGGAAGTTACGATCTGCTGACCCTGCAGATGTTTTTTAGGCGCGCTGAATCGCGTCTCTACAAAAATTATTTTCCCATAACCAATGCTTTATAAAATCCTATGTTGCAAAAATCTCTGCCAGAAAATTCCAACTCAACACTTTCTGTTTTAGAATCTGTGATTTCTATCAGTAACCTCAATCACTATTTTGGTGAAGGTGCGCTTCGCAAACAAGTATTATTCAACATTAATTTGGAGATTAAGGCTGGGGAAATTGTTATTATGACTGGCCCCTCTGGTTCGGGGAAAACTACCTTGTTAACCTTAATGGGTGGATTGCGTTCTGCTCAAGAAGGTAGTCTCAAAATCTTAGGGGAGGAAATTCGTGGCGCTAAAAAGCTGCAATTAACTAAACTTCGCCGCCAGATTGGCTATATTTTCCAGGCGCATAACTTGATGACTTTTTTGACAGCAAGAGAAAATGTGCGGATGTCCTTAGAGTTGCATGAGGATTTTCTGAATCAGGATATCGATGCCAAAGCGATCGCTATTTTGGAAACTGTCGGTTTAGCAGATCGTGTAGATTATTACCCAGAAAAACTATCTGGAGGGCAAAAGCAACGAGTAGCGATCGCTCGTGCTTTAGTTAGCCATCCTAAGATTGTCTTAGCAGATGAACCCACTGCTGCACTCGACAAAAAATCTGGGCGTGATGTCGTGGAAATAATGCAGAAGCTGGCCAAAGAACAAGGATGTACGATTTTGCTAGTTACCCACGATAACCGCATCCTCGATATTGCCGATCGCATCATTTATATGGAAGATGGTCAGTTGAAGACAGATGGCGTAGATTCTATCACAACAAGCAAGTAATACTAATTCGTAATTTGCAAAAATCTATGAATAAAGAATTGCCTCAGTTCATCAGCCATATTGTTTCAAGTTTGCAGTCAATTGAGGGAATTACAGCGATCGCACTGGGTGGTTCACGGGCACGGGGCAACCATACTAGCAAGTCAGATGTGGATTTGGGAATTTATTACAATCCAGAAAACCCGCCCGATTTAATTGCTCTAAATCGACTGGCCTGTGAGCTTGATGATAACCATCGTGTAAATTTGATTACTGCGATCGGGGAATGGGGAAAGTGGATTAACGGTGGTGGTTGGCTAAAGGTTCAAGGTGTAGGTGTGGATTTTCTCTATCGCGATTTGGTGAAGGTAAATCGTGTGATTGATGATTGCCATATAGGACGCATTGCTATTGATTATCAACCAGGACATCCTCATGGATTTGTGTCGTCTATTTATATGGGAGAAATTGCTCTTTGTCAGGTACTTTACGATCCTAATAGTGTTTTAGAAGCTTTGAAGGTAAAAACAAAACCGTATCCCGTTGGGCTGAAACAGGCAACTATTGATACTTTCGCCTGGGAAATAAGTTTCTCGCTGTTGGTCGCAAAAAAGGCGATTGCACGCGATGATGTTGTTTACGCAGCAGGTTGTTGTTTCCGCAGTGTCGCGTGTATGAATCAAGTTTTATTCGCACTCAATGAAGATTACCTGTTGAATGAAAAGGGGGCGGTCGCAGTCGCTAAGAAGTTCGCTATTTGTCCGCAGGACTATCAACAACGGGTTGAGCAAGCGTTTGCACTTTTAGCTGCCGATGCAAAATCAATAACTGAGGCGATCGCGATTCTTGAGGCGATTGAGGATGATTTGAGTCAATGGTATGGAAATCGGCGATTAGCAATGTAATATTCCCGTCCCTGTACCCCACAAAAAAGAATAAATTATCTAAAAGTCTTTTCAAACAAGGACTTTGGTCATTGAGTACATTATTAATACATATTAATAGATGCAGTATTGCGAATGAGATATTAATAGATGCAGTATTGATTGAAAGTTAATTTAAAAGCCTAAAGGTATCAACATATCCTTTAAACACAGAGTAAATCCTACCGTGAAATTTTTAATGCAGATAATACACTTACTTTCTAGTACTGGCTATTTCTGATTCTTATATTCACATGTTCTGATAATGCAGCTTAGAGGTGGGGACAAAAATCATATTATGAACAAAACCTTTGCAACCATCGACGGGAATGAGGCTGTTGCCCGTGTTGCTTACAAATTAAATGAAGTGATTGCCATTTATCCCATCACCCCCTCTTCAGCAATGGGTGAATGGGCAGATGCTTGGTCAGCAGAAGGTCGTCCCAACCTTTGGGGTACTATTCCCAGCGTCGTGCAGATGCAGAGCGAAGGCGGAGCGGCTGGTGCTGTGCATGGAGCATTGCAAACAGGTTCCCTGAGTACCACCTTCACGGCATCTCAGGGATTATTGTTGATGATACCCAACTTCTACAAAATTGCTGGTGAACTGACTAGCGCTGTGGTTCACGTTGCTGCCCGTTCCTTAGCTACTCATGCGTTATCAATTTTTGGTGATCATAGCGATGTGATGGCGGCTCGTGCAACTGGTTTTGCCCTGCTGTGTTCCGCTTCCGTGCAGGAAAGTCAAGATTTTGCTCTCATTGCCCATGCTGCTACCCTAGAGACGCGAGTCTCGTTTATGCATTTCTTTGACGGTTTCCGTACTTCGCATGAAGTGCAGAAAGTCAAATTGCTGTCCGATGATGATTTGCGATCGCTCATCCACGATAACCTTATACTCGCCCACCGTAGCCGTGCGCTGACCCCAGATCGTCCCGTATTGCGGGGTACTGCCCAAAACCCCGATGTCTACTTCCAAGGGCGTGAAGGTGCGAACCCTTACTACAACGCTTGTCCAGAAATTGTCCAGCGCATCATGGATGAATTTGGAGAAC
This sequence comes from Nostoc sp. FACHB-892, assembly GCF_014698795.1. Classification (GTDB taxonomy): domain Bacteria; phylum Cyanobacteriota; class Cyanobacteriia; order Cyanobacteriales; family Nostocaceae; genus Nostoc. Next base: position 244,836 of record NZ_JACJTR010000009.1, on the reverse strand, counting down.
GCACAGGAAGGCATTATCAAATCTATGAATATTACGGCGCTAATGATGCCGATCGCGTTATTGTTCTGATGGGTTCAGGTTGTGAAACCGTCCATGAAACAGTAGATTACCTTAACGCCCGTGGTGAAAAACTTGGTGTAGTCAAAGTGCGACTTTACCGCCCCTTTGATGTCCAAAAGTTTGTTGCAGTATTACCAACTAGTGTAAAGGCGATCGCAGTTCTTGATCGCACCAAAGAAGCAGGTAGCGCTGGGGAGCCTTTGTATTTGGATGTCGTAGCTGCTATCCATGAGACGTGGGGAGATAAGAGAGCAGGGGGAGCAGGGGAGGCAGGGGGAGAAAATACTTTCTCATACCCTAAAATTATTGGTGGTCGTTATGGTCTTTCTTCTAAAGAGTTTACTCCGGCGATGGTGAAGGGCATTTTTGATAACCTTGCTCAAGCTAAACCGAAAAATCACTTTACTATCGGAATCAATGATGACGTTAGTCATACTTCCTTGAGCTTTGACCCTAATTTCTCTACAGAATCGGATAATGTTGTTAGGGCAATGTTTTATGGGTTAGGTGCTGATGGTACTGTTGGGGCTAACAAAAACTCCATCAAGATTATTGGTGAAGAAACCGACAATTACGCCCAAGGCTACTTTGTCTTTGACTCCAAGAAATCTGGCTCAATAACCGTCTCTCACCTACGCTTTGGGCCAAAACCAATTCGCTCTACTTACTTGATTGACCAAGCCAACTTTATTGGGTGTCATCACTGGGGATTTCTAGAACGCATAGATATTTTGAAGGCTGCTATTCCTGGGGCGACTTTGCTGCTTAACAGTCCTTATGATGCAGATAGCGTCTGGAAATATTTGCCTTTGAAGGTGCAGCAGCAAATTATCGATAAGCATTTGAAATTATATGTGATTAATGCTAGCCAGGTTGCCCGTGACAGTGGCATGGGTGGCAGAATTAACACTATTATGCAAGTATGCTTCTTTGCTCTAGCGGGTGTCTTGCCGCAAGAAGAAGCGATCGCTAAAATCAAACAAGCGATTGAAAAAACCTATGGTAAAAAAGGCGCAGAAGTCGTCCGCATGAACTTGCAAGCCGTAGACAACACTCTAGACAACTTGCATAAAGTAGATGTCCCCCAAACAATCCTAACTTCTAACTCCTCACTCCTAACTCCTAACTCCTCACTTAACTCCGCTCCCAAATTTGTGCAAGAAGTTCTGGGCAAAATCATGATTTGGGAAGGTGATGATTTACCTGTTAGCACACTACCCGTTGATGGCACATTTCCCGTAGGTACTGCCAAGTGGGAAAAACGTAACGTTGCCGAAGAGATACCTGTGTGGGAGCCGGATGTCTGCGTTCAATGTGGTAAGTGCGTGATGGTTTGTCCCCATAGTGCTATTCGTGCAAAGGCTTATCAAGCGGATGAGTTAGTCAATGCACCAGAAACCTTCAAATCAACTGGTGCAAAAGATAAAGACTTTGCCAATCAAAAATTTACCATTCAAGTTGCCCCAGAAGATTGCACAGGATGCACTATTTGTGTAAATATTTGCCCTGCTAAAGATAAATCTGAGCCATTACGGAAAGCGATTAACATGGCACAGCAGTTGCCATTGCGGGAAGAAGAGCGAAAAAACTGGGATTTCTTTTTGAGTTTACCTAATCCTGACAGGCGATCGCTAAAATTAAACCAGATTCGCCAACAACAACTGCAAGAACCTTTATTTGAATTCTCTGGTGCTTGTGCGGGTTGTGGTGAAACACCTTATCTAAAATTATTAACACAATTGTTTGGCGATCGCGCCGTCATCGCCAATGCTACAGGTTGTTCCTCAATTTATGGAGGAAATCTCCCCACAACACCTTGGACAACCAACGCCGAAGGACGCGGCCCGGCATGGTCTAATAATCTATTTGAAGATAACGCCGAATTCGGTTTTGGCTTCCGTCTCTCCCTCGACAAACAAGCTGAGTTTGCGGCGGAATTGTTGCAGCAGTTAGGGAGTGGGGAATGGGGAATAGGGAATGGGGAAATAGTTTCTGAGGATTTAGTTCAATCTATTCTCAAAGCTGAACAAAAATCTGAGGCTGACATTTGGGAACAGCGCGAAAGAATAGAACTTTTGCAGCAGAAGTTAGATGAAATCGTAACTTTCGATCCTAATCTAAAATCTAAAATCCAAAATCTCAAATCCCTTGCCGATTACTTAGTGAGAAAAAGCGTCTGGATTGTTGGCGGTGACGGTTGGGCTTATGATATTGACTTTGGCGGCATCGATCATGTAATTGCTAGTGGTCGAAATGTGAACATATTAATAATGGATACAGAAGTGTATTCTAATACAGGCGGTCAATCTTCTAAAGCTACGCCACGAGCCGCAGTTGCTAAATATGCCGCCAGTGGTAAGCCTGCACCAAAGAAAGACTTAGGGATGATTGCCATGACTTACGGAAATGTCTACGTAGCGAGTGTAGCCCTTGGTGCTAGAGATGAACATACTCTCAAAGCATTTTTGGAAGCAGAGGCTTATGATGGGCCATCAATAATTATTGCTTACAGCCATTGCATAGCCCACGGCATCAATATGACCACAGGGATGAATCATCAGAAAACTCTGGTAGAATCAGGTCGTTGGTTGCTGTATCGGCATAATCCAGAATTGCTCCTCCAGGGTAAAAATCCATTGCAATTGGATATGCGATCGCCTACGCAATCTGTAGAACATTCGATGTATCAAGAAAATCGCTTCAAAATGCTTACCAAGAGCAAACCCGATGTTGCCAAGCACTTGTTAGAACAAGCGCAAGCTGAAGTAGATACACGTTGGCAGATGTACCAATATCTGGCAAAGCGCGATATTCTCTGAAGATAAACCCTGATTTTCGATAAACATTGCGACTTTAGTAACTCAAGTCGCAATTCTCACTACAAAATACCATTTTGGTTACTAAAACCATTATTTTTGTTACAAACATTAGAATTTTCATTATAAAATAATCATTTTGGTTACTAAAATCATTATTTTAGTTACAAAGATTAGAATTTTCGTTACAAAATTACCTTTTTGGTTACTAAAGTCGTTATCTGCGTTACTAACGCAGACAGATTCCTTTACAATACCAATGCTCCCTTTGCCGTGACTGCTGTTGATGTAGATGCAATCGCTGACTTTAACTACTCCCAAGCGTATTGTTTCATAACACACATTTTCCAGGTGCGTAAGCGTAGCCCACCGTAGGCATCGCATTCACAGGAGAATGGCTATATGCAAAAATTAATATAACTCTCTGAGACAATCAACCAATGACTTGGGCATCTGGACAGAAGTTACACCGCGATCGGTATGAAATTAAGCAACAGTTAGGACAGGGGAACTTCGCTATTACTTATCTTGCTGAGGATCGGGATCGCAAAGAAGTTGTGATTAAAACATTGGATTCCAATTTGCTGAATCAATTAAGTAACGAAGACCGCGATCGCTTAAAATCAGGTTTTGCAGATGAATCCCGTAAACTAGCAATATGCAAACATCCGAATATTGTCCAAGTCATTGATACCTTTGAGGAAAACGATTTAAAATGCATGGTCATGGAGTATATTCAAGGAGATAATTTAGCCAAGATTGTCCAACCACGAGGATTTCTCCCTGAAAAAGAAGCCCTAAACTACATCCAGCAAATAGGGGAAGCACTCATCGTAGTGCATGAACAAGGATTTTTACATCGAGATGTGAAACCTGAAAATATGATTTTGCGGGCGGGTACGCATCAGGTTGTTTTGATAAACTTCGACTTAGCACGAAGATTTGTTGATAACCCAGTGTCAAGTCGCGGTAACTTAGTTGACAAATTTACACCAATTGAACTGTATTCCAACTCTCCTAGACAACAAGCACGACGTAAACCTTGGACTGATATTTATTCTCTTGCGGCAAGCTAGAAGCATTAGGAAGGGTGCTTTTGAGAATTTCATCTATAGATGATTTATTTATTTGGTTAGATGGGCAGGAAAGTAATTAATTTCAGGTGTTGAACAACCATAAAGTGATAAAGCCGGAGGTAAAAACTCCGGTTTTTTATATAGTTATTTTTCATAAAAATTCAAGTAAATTTAGCTTGATTACAAACAGCTAATTTTCACCCGCTCAACTAAAAAACTTCTCCACGCATCTTACAAATATTTCCACACCCATTCCCAACGCCGTTTCGTCAAAATCAAACCGGGGATGATGATGGGGATACGCCAAGTCTTTCTCTGGATTCGCAGAACCTAAAAAGAAATAGCAACCAGGAACCTCTTGCAAGAAGAATGACATATCTTCAGCAGCCATTGTTTGGCATTCTGGCACAATACCCAATGGCGTTTCTACCACTTCTTCTGCTACAGTCCGCACCAATTCTGCCATCTTCATATCATTAATTACTGGTGGATAAAGTGACCAGTATTCTAAGTCATAACTCGCACCATGACTTTGACAAATTCCAGCAATAATCTGCTCGACACGCTGGTTGAAAAAGCCCTTCAAACTAGGATTAAAATACCTAACAGTAGCACTCATTCTCGCTGTATCAGCAATCACATTCCGCTTGGTTCCAGCATGAAGTTCGCCGACTGTCACCACAGCCGAATCAATGGGATTAACATTCCGAGCGACAATGGTTTGCAAGGCATTTACGATTTGGGCAGCAACTACAACCGAATCCACAGTTTGATGGGGTAATGCGCCGTGTCCACCTTTGCCTAAAATTGTGCAGTTAAAGCATTCCACAGCTGCCATCAACGCCCCAGCGCGCACACCAACTGTTCCCAAGGGTAAATTATTCCACAAGTGCAAACCAATAATCGCGTCAACATCAGGATTTTTCAGCACACCAGCTTCAATCATCGGCTTTGCGCCTCCTGGTGATTCTTCAGCTGGCTGAAAGATAATTTTCACTGTACCGGAAAAGTCTTGGCGATGCTGTTGGAGATAATAAGCTGTACCTAAAGCGATCGCTGTATGTCCATCATGTCCACAAGCGTGCATCACTCCATCATGCTGCGATTTGTACGGCACTTCGTTAAGTTCTTGGATTGGCAAAGCATCCATATCTGCCCGAATCGCTAAAACTTTCTCTGCACCTAGTTTGTTACCCTTGATGGTGGCAACAATCCCTGTGTGGGCAATGCCAGTTTGGTGGTCAATTCCCCATTCTTGCAGCTTTTGTGAGACAAACTCAGCAGTTAGTTTTTCTTGAAAACCCAACTCTGGTTGCTGATGCAATCGCCGCCGCCACTCTACTAATTGTGGTTGCAATGAGCGGATTGAAAGCCGAATGCGAGATAGATCAACAGAAGAGGGATTGGGAAAGGTAGAAACCATAATGTACGTGTCGTTAGTATAAAATTGTATGAAGGACAGTCTGTAGGTTAAGACAGACTCCCTTCAGTGGAAGATGAGAGAAGCTCAAAAAAGCATCTACTCAATCTTCAAGTTGAAAGGCAAGCGGGCATAAATTCCCTGTGGATCGTTCATCTTTTGCAGAATTTCTACTTCCTGTTGCAATTTCTGAAATTCAGTGGTGAGGGGATTGGATTGTTTGAGTTTTGCCCCCTCAATTCCTAAAGCAGTCTGCACCTCTTCAGTTACACGCCCAAAAAAGCGTTCTCCAAAGCTGCTAGTGCGAGGATATTCTTGCACTTCCCAGTCTTCTCCTAATTTCGCCTCCTTGACAGCATAGGCGATCGCAGTATTCAAACCACCAATTTCATCTACCAAACCAATTTCTTTGGCCGCCACACCCGACCAAACCCGTCCTTGGGCAATTTCTGCTACTCTTTGTTCTGGGAGTTTGCGACCTTGAGAAACTTTATTCAGGAACATATTATAAATCCGGTTAACACTGCGCTGATAAAGTGCCAACTCTTGGGACGATTTCGGACGCGAAACTGTTTGAGTATCAGCATAGGTTCCAGTTTTCACCGAATCCCAAGTGATGCCATTATCATTGGCCAGCTTTTCACCATTAAATAGTACCCCAAACACACCTATTGAACCTGTAATAGTATTTGGTTCGGCAAAAATTCGGTTTGAGTCACTAGCAATCCAGTAACCACCAGAGGCGGCGACATCACCCATTGACACTACAACTGGTTTTGCCTGACGAGTTAATTTTAATTCTCGCTGCATAACTTCAGATGCTGTAGCGCTACCACCAGGACTATTAATCCGTAATACAACAGCTTTCACATCCTTATCTTGCCGCAGTCGGTTGAAGATTTTGGCAAACCGTTCGCCTCCTACTTCACCAACATCACCTTTACCATCGACAATATCACCCTCAGCATAAACAACAGCAATTTGATTTTTTGAGCTACGTTCTACACCTAAAGATTTGCCGGGAACTTGTGCGTAGCTATTCAGGCTAATTTGTCGGAATGTTTTGTCGTCTTTATTGCTATCTGTTAATTTTTTGAGGTCAGTCACCACTTCATCTGGGTATGCTACTCGATCAATTAAACCGTTGGTTTTGGCTTGTGTGGCTTCTAGTAGCGCCTGATTATCTGCGATCGCTTGCAACTGGTTAGGTTCAATTTTCCGACTTGCGCCTACAGTAGTGCGCCACTCTCCCCAAACATCATTTAACAATTTCTGAGTTTGTTCGCGGTTTTCTGGACTCAACTTTGTGAGCAGAAGCGGTTCAACGGCTCCTTTAAATTTCCCTACCCGCACGACTTGAACACCAATGCCATATTTCTGTAATGCTCCCGCTAAGAATATCGGTTGTGAACTCAAACCGTTGACTTCCATCATTCCTAGAGGATTGAGTACAATGGAATCTGCCACTGAGCTAACGTAATATTCCTTTTCACTCCAGTCACTGCCGTAGGCCACAATCTTTTTCCCAGCAGCACGAAACTCTTCCAAGGCTTTCCGAATTTCTTTAAGGGAGGCATAGCCGACGTTACTAGCTTGGCTTGTTTTTGTTGCATCCATGTAGATCCCAACAATTCGCGGATCGCGTCGCGCCTTTTCTAAAGTTTCCACAACTTTGCGGAGTGCCATCCTATCTTCATCTACACCTGATATCGTGTTTTGAAACAGTTCACTTGAACTAGGTTCGCTATCAGTAATTTTCATCGACAAGTCAAAAACCAGCATTGACTTATCTTTCACGTTTGGCCCAGTATCTTTAGAAGAGCTAGCAGCCATTATCAGCAAAAACAGTCCAGTTGTTCCCAGACCACCGAAAATAATTAGTCCTAGTAATGTGCCAATTAAACTAGCAAAAGTTTGTTTGATAAAATTACGCATTAGTTATTAGTTATTAGTTATTGGGGATTGGGCATTGGGCATTGGGCATTGACAAAGGACTAATGACTAATAACCAATGACCTATTTAACTATTCTATGCGCTGTAAACTACCAGAGTGCTTTAACTGATATAACGTAGGGTTGCCTGTACAGAACAATACCGTAGCAATTTCGGCGATTAATACTTCAGCCAGTTCAGAAACTGCTGTTTCTGATATTGCTGCTGCTTGCAAAAAAGGCATGGCTAAACCCGCTATATCTGCTCCCAAGGCGATCGCGGCTGCGACATCCAATCCATGACGCAAACCTCCCGAAGCAATTAAGGGCACATCTGGAGCGATCGCTCTAATAGTTGTAATGCACTCTGCTGTCGGTAAACCCCAATCAGCAAATGTCCTTCCTAAGCGACGTTGCAAAGCATTTTCTGCCCGTTCACTTTCTACTTTTGCCCAAGAAGTACCCCCCGCACCAGCGACATCAATTGCTGCTACCCCGGCGGCAATGAGTTTGTTGGCGATCGCTGCTGAAATACCGTTACCAACTTCCTTCGCAATCACTGGTATTGATATTTCGGCGCATAATTTAGATATTTTGTCAAGCAATCCTTGAAAATTAGTATCACCTTTGGGTTGAATGCACTCTTGTAGAGGGTTAATGTGTAAAATCAGGGCATCGGCCTCTAGGATATCAACTACCCGCAAACATTCATCTAAGCCGTACTTGTAGTTAAGTTGCACAGCGCCCAAGTTCGCAAATAGCAGAACATCTGGGGCATATTTGCGGACAGCAAAAGTATCAGCAACCTGGGGTTTTTCTACCGCTACCCGTTGGGAACCAACACCCATTGCAATTTTGTAGTGTTGCGCGACTTGCGCCAAACGGCGGTTAATCATTGCGGCTTGTTCTGTTCCTCCAGTCATGGAAGAAATTAACAAGGGTGCGCCAAGGTGTTTCCCCAGGAAAGTTGTACTGAGATCAATATCGTTATGGTTTAGTTCGGGTAAACAAGAATGGGTAAAACGATAACGTTCTAGTCCATTGGTGATTTGATGAGACTGAACATCTTCCTCTAAACAGATCCGAATATGATCGGCTTTACGATTTTGAGTTTGTGCAGAGATATTGGTAGGGGCGTTCACTGGTGGATATGGCTAAAAGTATTTGCGATCGCTATTGTTACATTGTATGTAACTAATCTTTTTATAACAAAAATATTTCTTTTGCCTATCAATAGGGTAACGTACCCTATTGATAACAGAAGCATTCCTCCTTTTTGTAAGCTTGGCAGAAGCGATCGCAAAGCACGGATTTTACCAATGCAGACAAACAACGGGTAATGTTATTATCATTCCAACTAAGCAAAATAGCATTACACTTGCCCTGAGTTAAGACCGCTATAATTGCAAAAGCTAATAAATTGTTAAATAAGACAATGAATAAACTTCAAAAATATATCTAACAAATATAGCTTAGTTAGCGATTGATTCAATTAAAAACTAATATAAAATTCCTGTTTACTGTGTTTTCTAAATTAGTAATATGCCTAAAATTACTGTTTCCATTCCGACTTTTAATCGTGTTAATCTCCTTCCTTATGCCATTGACAGTGTACTCAACCAGTCTGAGCAAGACTTTGAGCTAATTGTTTGTGATGACGGTTCTAGCGATCGCACACCTGAGTTGATGTCACAGTACACAGATCACCGGATTAAATATATCCGTCATCTGCAAAATATTGGTAAAAGTAATAATATGCGCTCTGGCTTTGATGCAGCTAGTGGTGAATATTTTATGAAATTTGATGACGATGATCGGCTAACACCCGATTTTCTTGCAAATACCGCAGCTATTCTTGCTCAAGATTCTAGCATTGATTTTGTTGGTACAGACCATTGGATAATTGATATTAACAATGTGCGGGATGAGGTAAAAACTCAAGAAAATTCTCATCGCTGGGGTAGAAATAATTTACCAGCAGGTATTGTAGATAATTTATTGGAAGTTGTATTTATTAACCAAAGCTTTCAAGTTGGGGCGACATTATTCCGTCGTAAAACTTTGCAAGAATTAGGATATATGCAGCCAAATCTGCAAAATTGTGAGGATAATGATTTATTTGTACGTCTGGCTTTGGCTGGAAAAAAGGGCTATTATTTGCCAGAATTATTGATGGAATATCGCAACCATGCAGAACAGCAAGGTATCAATAGAGCCATTCCTTATTTGTTTGATAAAATGCAATATTTAGAAAGTTATAAGTTTGAGTCTGAGAAAATAGAGACAATCAGGAAAAATCGTCTAACTGAAACGCAATTATTATTAGGTTTGCGTTTAATTGAAAAGGGTGAAACACACAAAGGCAGAGAGCTAGTTTTAGCGGGACAGTCTTTTTCGGCTGCTAAAGCTTGGACTGGTTTAAGTTTATCGCTGTTACCAGTTGGGTTGCGGGGTAAAGCGTTTAATGCACTGCGACAGGTGCGTGGTTAGACATTGGCACATTGTGCAAATTTTTACTGCCTTTATGGGAGTGCCATGTTTTAAAATTTCAATAATTTTAGATTCCAGACTGTCCATATTAGCCACCAATTTCAACTTTATAGAATAAAGTCAGACTGTACCGTTTGCAAAACTGTCGATAATCTTTAACATTGTTTTGTCACCTAAGCCTTTGATCCGATCTACGACATTGATAAAAGATTTGAATTTCCCATTGTCACGCTCACTGATTATTTTTTCAATTATTTTAATATTTATACCAACCCGCCTTAATTTAGAGGTAAGCTCAGATACACCCAAGGTATTAAGTGCCTCCAATGGTTCCATTGGCTTTGGAATTCGGTTTTCAATTTCCTTGAGTCTGTCATTAATATTTTTAATTTCAAGCCTAAACTCTGTCTGTAATTCAAGAGTGCGGTTTTCAAAACGTGATTCAAAGTTTGTTACGCGAGACTCAGTGTTGCTAGACCGTGATTCCATATTTATTAAACGGGATTCAATACTATCTGAACTAGCAGTTCCATTGTTCGGAAGAAATGCTTTTGATTTTCTAAATAATTCAACTTGCTTTGTTAGAATTTCCTCATTTTCCGACTCAATTATAAATACTCCAATCATCTCTCCTTTCCGAGTATCTATTTCTCTAGCTCTAGCCGCAGCATAATACTCAAAGTCTCCATCGACTACTTCAAAAGATTGCAAACCTGTTCTGCGGACTACAATAGGGTTAACAACTCCTTCAGACTCTAAAATTAAGTGAGCAGCTTGTTCTAGTTCATCATCTACAAAATTTGAACGAGGCTTGCTAGAGGTAATTTTCTTGACAGCCACAAGTGAAGTAGATAATTTCATTAATCTAATCCTATTTTTTGTAAAACTTCTATTGCTAATAACTCAAATTCTTGTGCAGCAATTGAATCTGGCTTAAAATCAAGTACAGATATGGGATCAGCTACCTCCATATCTCCTATAATCAGAGATTTCTCAGCACATTTCGCTAGATCATCTCTATCATAAATTACTGTATCCATGACTTGAAGATCATACCGTTTTGGAATTGCTTCTAGCCTTTTAGGTAAAGTATGTTTCACAAATTGATTGTTAGTAGATATTTTACAAGCAAGGACACCTAAAGTTTCAAGAGGAGGTTTTCTGATTTGTTTTCTAAATGTATTAATGCCTTTAATAAACTCTTTAACGTTTGTTAATCCTTGGTTTGCAAAAGGTTTAAGATCAGATGGAATAATAAGATAATCAGAGGTAATTAAAGCAATTCTCGCATACAGATTTAGTGATGGTGGAGTATCTATAAGGACAACATCATATTTATCTTTTACATATTCTAACTTGTCAATAAGTACCAGTCTACTACCCTCAAGAGCATTTAAATCAGTTTCATTTCTCATCAAATTGATGTGTGCTGGAACAACATCAATCTCAGGATTGCAGAAATTAGATTTTCTGGCTACTTCTGAAATAGGATAAAATTCTTCAGATTGTAATACTTGAAGAAGATTAGAATCCTTGATGTCATCAAATTCTTCATCATCAAATTTGACTAATCCTGTGGCAAATGTAGTATTAGCTTGGCTATCAAAATCAATTACTAAAACTCTTTTACCCTTTTTTCTAATAGCAGCAGCTAGGTTAACTACTGTTGTTGTCTTACCAACGCCGCCTTTGTTATGATAAACTGCAATTATCTTCATTGAATGTTCTCTCTTGATTTCTATAACTGAATTATTTTCATGTACTTGAATTTCAAAATTATCTTTAGATTGCTTATTTGTGAAACTTTCCCTAGCAATTAAACCTTTAATTTCCTCTATCCTCGTTTCAACTTCCTTTCCAGGACACTGAAATAATAGCTGAATATCATGTTGCACTTTTTGATAAATTCTAATCTCTTTGCCATTAGTCAACAATCCATATCTGACATTCAAGCTGGTTAAATAATGTCTGAGTCGGGGGACATGATTATTTAAGTTTTGTTTGGGATGCTTTGCCTCCATGACGACACTCAACGGCGAATTGGCATCTAAGACAAAAGGAATCACTTGTGCGGCAAATGCTAAAAAATCTAAGCGAATGCTACCAACGGCAACCTCTTGATGCCAGGTGTCAGGAGTATAACCAAGCTGTGGTAGCAAATATTGCACTATGAGTTTGCTTTCAACTTCGCTTTCGTTACGGCACAGCTCAGGATTAAAAGGCAATATTTTTCTACCTCTAAATAATTATTGGACTTGAGACAAAACCTGATATTTGCTAGATTATGGCATAGCCTTAATTATGTTGAGTGATATAAATCACTTAGAAAGATATAAAAAATCATCATAAAATTAGTACTTTTACTGATAAAATAGCCAATTTTGAGAGTTAGGCATATTCAAAATTAACAGGCTACGCATATATTTCCCCATTATTTTTGTAAATGGATAGAATCAAAGTGTTTACCTATTTGCGCTAAAGGTTTTGGCTACTGTATCTTGTCCCCACTGCCATCAACTCGTTGATAGTCAAGCTATTAGTTGTCCCTATTGCCGGACGACACTCAAAGCTTACGGTCATCCCGGTATTCCATTGCATCGCGCCACTGGGGACGGGTATCTATGCGACACTTGCACTTATCATGCTGATGATACTTGCAATTTTCCCCAGCGTCCCTACGCCAAAGACTGTACCCTCTACCAAAATATTGAAGAGACAAAGTTAGAGTTAGAACAGCAGCGTTACACTAAGGGTTTTGCAGTAACTGTGAAAAGTTGGGTAAAACGCAATCAGGGTTTGCTATTGTTATTAGGTCTATTATTGGTCTGTTTATTGTTCGTTATATTAAGACCTTGATTTGGGTTTTCTGGGGAGTGGTGAATATAACGCTTTTGTGTTGAGTTTAATATAGACCTAAAATAGTTCCGATTTTATATTTCAATTGTCTCCCCAGCTAAATTGAAATTTATTTTTTATTGCTTGTGAGAAATCCGGGTTTATGCATCTGAATTATCGGCTATTTGAATTTCTTGCTCGTATTGCGCGATTGCTTCTTCAATTGTTTCATTACTAACATCTGAAATATCGGATTTGGAATAAATTGTAGTGAGTATAATTCCCTGATCAGTTTTCAGATAATAAATGACTCGATAGCCTCCACTTTTTCCTTTTTGAATGTTGCTATGCAAGTTCTCGAAGATCCCTTTTGAAACGAGGTGTAAGAGCGATCTGGATTGGCGATGGTTCACTCTGCATCGATACCTGACCACATTTCTGAGAGGGGAAGAGTTTGTCCAGTTAAAGCTTCGTGTAAACCTTGGCGAATACCTTCTATAACAACTTCTGTAGGTGTTTCATCAGGATCGGTTTCGTCATCTTCGGAAAGTAAGACGATAACACGAACACGCTGTGGTTTGATGAATCCCAGTGATTTATCGAGCGTAAGTTGTCCACTCTCATTAATTGTCGCTGTGGTTTCAATTGCTTTCATAGATAATGATAGTGTAAGTCAATTCAACCTACTTATAGTCTAGTGCAGCAATCCCCTTAAACGCTTCATCCAAAATCGCCACTATAGGAAATGGTCAAAAATAACAAACCATGCCCAATCCCTAATCTTCAGGCTGTGATGATTTTGGATGCTGCTGCAATCTTTAAACTATGGTAATTTTGGGTTCTTCGGCAATAGGTTCAACTTGTATCACTGGCGCTTTTTCCTCAAAGGCGGCTAAGTCGAACCAAAAAGTGGTGCCTATACCAACTTCACTCACCAGATGGACTTTACTACGATGTCTGTCGATGATATTTCTGACAATCGATAAACCTAAACCCGTACCTTCTAGGGTATGAACTCGGTTTTCTACGCGAAAGAAGCGTTCAAAAATTGCGTGTTGATCTTCTGTGGCAATGCCAATTCCAGTATCAGAAATTTCAATCCGCACTGGAGGATATTGGCTGTGATTGGGCTTGAAATCTAGTTGGTAAGCGCGGATTGCCACTTTACCACCGGCTTTTGTAAATTTAAGGGCATTACCAATCAGGTTGCCAAACACTTGTACTAACAGATCATAATTACCCATTACCAGGGGCAAATTAGGAGCAACTTCTTGAACAAGTTCAACACCTTTATCTTTAGCATTCAGTTGGTAAGTACGCAGTGTTTGCTCGATCGCTTGGGCTAAATCTACGCCATCGAAGCTGTAGTTGCGACCAGATTCGAGTTTTGACAAATCTAAAACATCGTTGACTAGGCGAGTTAAGCGATCGGTTTCATGGTTCACAGTTTGCAGAAACTCTTGCCGTTCTTGCAAAGCTAAGTCTTCGCCGTAGTCGTGCAGGGTTTCAATATAAGTTTTGATGTTAAATAGAGGCGTTCGCAGTTCGTGAGAAACGTTGCTGATAAATTGGCTTTTTGCCTCGTTTAGTTCCACCTCACGGGTTATATCTTGGACAGTAATCGCAATACCTTTGATGCTTTCCCTTTGCACATTGAGTACTGTCGTTAAAAGAATACGGATCGTTCGCGGGGCAGGTTGGTTAATAAAAATTCGGAATTCGGCGCTTTCGCATTCGCCTGCTGCCATTTCGTACAAAGGGCGAGTGATTTCTATTTGTACCGATGGCGGCAAGTGATGCAAGACATTGCAGCCTACCACATCGGTGGTTTCCCAGCCAAAAATCCGCTTTGCTGTAGGGTTGACTAAAATCACTTGCATATTATTATCAATCAACACAGCACCATCTGCGATCGTTGAAACTAGAGTTTCTAGCTTGGCTTTTTCTGCGGTCAGTTCTTCAATATTCTGTTCTTCATAGCGTTCTAATCGCTCTCCCATTTCATTAAAGCTTAAAATTAATTCCCCCAGTTCGCCCCCCAAGGGTAAATCAATACGCTGCTTGAAATTCCCGGTAGAAATTTGCTTTACCCCCACCAGCAGTTCTTTAATCGGCTTAGTGATGGTCAAAGCGTTAATCACTCCTGCCAAAATCACCATTACCCAAATTGTGATAAAAACGGCGATGGTGACATCGCGGGTAAAATTAGTAGAGATGACAGCAGTCTGATTGGGGTTGATACCGATCGCTAATACACCTAAGTATTTGTTATTGACGATCAAGGGAATAAACACATCGGTGACTGTCCCATCTGGGGTTGTATGTTGCCGCACCATCGGCTTTTCCCCATCACCAGGGTAATCTTCTGGCAGTTGGATTCGCCGTTTAATGGTGAGGGAGTTTTCTACCTCGGCTTCCCAAAAAGGAATCCCAAAAAAGATTTCCCCGGTTTCATCAGCGTAGAGCATATAACGCACACTAGAGGTGCTGCTGTAGAAGCGTTGAGAAAATTGGGCAACCTCAGTGAGATTATTGTCAGCGACTAGGGGGGCAACGTTGGCAGCAAGTAGCAGCCCCAAGTCACGACCGAAGCGGGTGTCATTCATCCGCGCATCCTGCTGAATTGTATTCACAGCCCAAAAGGTCAGACCACTCATTACCAATGAAACTACCATTGTGGCCACAGCCAATAGTTTGGTCTGGAGGGTAAACTCTGACCACCAAGCAGCGATCGCATGTCGAATTGTTTTTAACAGAGTTAGCATCTTAAATAAAGTTGTTAGTAGTCTTTGTTATAAAGCCCAACAACTAAAAAATTAACAGTTAATTTGACAAACATGTTAGGGGAGAGAGATGGGAAAAAAAGTGCAGGAGATATTCTTATAAGGTAGTCTTAACGAATTTACCTCATTTCAGCTATCCTTGTTAATCTCCAGTTGACGATGAACGCGTTAAAACCCATTTTGTGACTATTGGTTACGCACAGATGAGCAGTCTAACAAAAATCCAACCTGTCGTGATTTTGAACTAGTTGTCCGGCTCAGGTTAGCGGTTGCTAATAAACTTGAACTCAGCACTAAGATATTCAAACCGACGCGCCACCGCTACGATGCTACTGCAAAATCTGTGTACTGCCGCATCTTAGGCTCATGGAATGCCAACACTATATCTTCCTTAGCAACACCTGCACGAACTAAGTCAGTTGCGATACCATTTTCAGTCCAATCTTCCTCGATCCAGAATTTGCGATCTCGAATCCGAACGTAGACAGTCATACCAGTAATGCGTTCGCCATTTTGCCAACCAAGGTTCATCCAAATATAATGACCCTTTGAGTCATCGATAATCAAAAATGTTTCCATGTCTTGGTTAGGACGACGGTTACATAGTTCTACATACTCTGTCAGGATACGCTTAATTATCTTGGGATACTCTGTTAATTTATCCATAGTATTAAGTCAGCCTTGCAGCTGTAATGAAAATCAGTACAGCTTTAAAGCCTACATCAGGCTGCATTTGGATTGCTTATGGCGTTTGTTCCCCCTGCTTGGCACTCACCGCTCTATGCCCAATATCTCTCCGGTAATATATCCCATCAAACTGAATATGTTTGATCCCTGCGTAGGCTTGGGCGATCGCTTGCTCAAAATTTTCTCCGATTCCAGTCACATTTAATACTCGACCCCCATCTGTTACTACTTGTTGTTGCTGGTTCAATTTTGTACCTGCATGAAATACAGTTGCTCCTGTTGCCTCTGCTTCACCAATGCCAGTAATGACTTGGCCTTTATTATATTCTCCGGGATAACCACCTGAAGCTGCAACTACAGTGGCAGATGCTCCCCCTTTCCAAGCAATGGGCGGGAATTCACTTAATCGCTGTTGTACACAGGCTAGAATCAAGTCTTCTAGGGGTGTTTCTAATAGTGGCAAAATTACCTGGGTTTCGGGATCGCCAAAGCGACAGTTGAATTCTAAAACCTTCAAGTCTCCATCGGGTGCAATCATTAATCCAGCATACAATACGCCTCGGTAATCAATGCCTTTAGCTCGTAAGGTTGCGATCGCTCTTTCTAATACTTCTCTTTGAATGCGTGCCATCAACTCTGGCGTAGCTATAGGTGCTGGGCTGTATGCTCCCATGCCACCAGTATTTTCGCCCGTATCGCCCTCACCAATCCGCTTATGGTCTTGAGCTGGCAACAGGGGGCGAATCGTTAACCCATCTGTTAACGCTAAAACTGATACCTCTTGCCCAATTAAACATTCTTCAATGACAACAAATTCACCAGCACTACCAAATTGTCCTTGAAAAATCGCATCAACGGCACTTTCTGCCTGTGCAACTGTTTCAGCTACCGTTACGCCCTTACCAGCCGCCAAGCCATCAGCTTTGACGACAATTGGCGCTCCCTGAGATTTGACATAAGATTTTGCTGCTGCCGCCTGCGTAAATACCGCAGCCCGTGCCGTCGGAATCCCTGCTTCTTGCATCAAAGCTTTTGCCCAAGCTTTACTCGCCTCAATTTGCGCTCCCGCTCTAACTGGCCCAAATACCATCAATCCTTTGTCTTGGAGGTAATCTGTGATTCCCTTTGCCAAAGGCACTTCTGGCCCAACTATCACTAGAGTTATGCCATTTTCTAGAGCATATCGGCTCATGCCCTCAAAATCATCGACTGCTAGGGGCAAGTTCTGGCAACGTTCCATACTTGCTGTGCCCCCATTCCCTGGTACACAGACAACTTGCTCAATTTGCTTAGATTGCAACAGCTTCCATGCCAGAGCATGTTCGCGCCCCCCATTACCTACAACTAAAACTTTCACTGATTTCCTCGTGAGTTTCTTGCAAAACGAGAATACCTAATTCGGTTCTCGCGGATCAATTTTTTCATCAATTCTCACACTTGTGCAAGCCTCTGATAAAAAGGCATCGGGAAAATCCACTCTTTTTAAAGATGGGATAAGAGATGCCCCGATGCCCTTGACCGTTCACGGTTGACGGTTAACAGTCAACATTCAGCTTGAAATTCCATCCCCTTTTATCGGTGGGATGAGCTTAATTTGATCTGCTATAGCGGTTCTCGTTTATGTGAGGTACACCCGTAAGGGCACGGCACTGCCGTGCCCCTACACCTTGCAATGTAATCTTGTACCGCATCTGAATAAGAACCGCTATACCTGTTTCAGCTATTGAATTTTAACTGTATTTCTTATAAAACTTAAATTTCATTAATTAGTAATTTTACGATTTATATCGTTAGCAATTAGTTAATTTATTTAACCATGTTTCTTAAGCAAAAATAATTTTTTTAATTATTTGTCATATTAAAAACACTATAACAATCAATTAAAGAAATCCTCAATTAAGAACGAATTATTGATTATAATTATTAACTTGTGAATATAGAAATTAATCAGGATATAACAAAATAGGCAACATGGCTAAAATTATCGTTACTGGAGCCGCCGGTTTTATTGGTTCTCATCTTGCAGAAACATTGCTGCAACAAGGAGAAGAAGTAATTGGGATTGATGAATTCAATGATTACTACGATCCTATGTTAAAGCGTAAGAATGTTGCACCCTTACATCAGTTGCCTAGTTTTACATTAATTGAAGGAGATATTCAGTTTTTGGATTGGCAGAAACTCCTAAAAGATGTAGATGTAGTTTACCATCAAGCGGCACAAGCAGGGGTAAGAGCAAGTTGGGGTAAAGCTTTTCGAGGTTATACAGAACGAAATATTAACGCTACACAAGTTTTGCTAGAAGCAGCTAAGGATGCTAAACACTTGAAAAGGTTAGTGTTTGCCTCTTCATCAAGTGTATATGGTGATGCAGAAACCTTACCTACCCACGAGGGCATTTGTCCTCAACCAGTTTCTCCTTATGGCATTACGAAGCTAGCAGCAGAGTTTTTGTGTGAGCTGTATCACAAAAACTTTGGCGTGCCCTGTGTGGCACTGCGGTATTTTACAGTCTATGGCCCCAAACAGCGCCCAGATATGGCATTTCATAAGTTCTTTAAATCGATTTTACAGGATGAAGCGATTCCTATTTACGGCGATGGCCAGCAAACGCGGGAATTTACGTTTGTTAGTGATATTATCGCCGCTAATTTAGCTGCCGCGATCGCACCTGAAGCAGTCGGAGAAATCTTTAATATTGGTGGCGGTAGCAGGGTGGTTTTGGCAGAAGTCTTGGATACGATTGAAGAAATTGTTGGAAAACCAATCAAAAGAAACCACATAGAAAAAGCGATGGGAGACGCGCGCCACACGGCTGCTGATGTATCTAAAGCCAAGAAAATTCTTGGATATCGGCCGCAAGTTTCCTTGAGAGAAGGTTTGATACAGGAATGGGAGTGGGTGAAATCTTTGTATTCCCTACCCTCTTAATTTTCCTCATCCCCTCATCTTCTTAACCTTCACTTTTGAAAAGTCTTGCTCTTATACCAATTCACTAAAATTATGAAACAGATGTAAACCCTCAAAGGCAAGTATCTCTAAGTTTTTTAATTGCGTTAGCGTAGCGTTAGTGAGTCCGCTACGCTAACGCAATTTGCAATTACGTTTATTGATTTTAATCTAGAAATACTTGTGCTTGAACCTTAAAACGTTGTGCTAAATATTGAATTTGACTCAGCGTTAAGGCTTGATCTTTGTTTAAAATAGCTTCTATTGTTTCCGATGTACCAATTTCAGTCAAATCTGAGAAACTTAGTCCATGTTCCTCTATTAAATAAGCCAATACATCACTCCCGCTACAATTAGGGATAGAATAATGCTCTGCCTCATAAACCCCAATCAGCGTCCCTAAAGTATCAAGAAAATTATAAAGAGGATGCTGTTCATTTGTGCCAATTTCATCAATTAAATCATTTAATCGTTCGATCGCTTGGTTATACTCTTGCTCATTGCCAATCGTAAGCAGGGGTGCGATCGCGCTCCAATGGGTATTAATATCTGGGTGAAGTGTGCTTAAGTTTTCCATTGGTCTTTGTTGTATTCTGAATGGGTCAAGATATCACGGATATAAACTTTTTGACGATTAAAGTGAATTGAAGTAATTAATCGATATTTATTGCCACCAATATTAAACACAATTAAATTGCCTACAAGATCGGCACTAGGAAAAACCGAGCCTAATTCCTCAAAAGTCTGAAATTTTGCCGAGTTCATGAGTTTAAACCAACGAATCAGCGCAGTTTCACTATCAGGATACTTTTCCTAAAATTGACGTAATGTTTTACGAGAAATAACGTGCATGATTCGCTGGATTGCTCAGGCTATTATAGCGAATCTTATTATAGTGCGATCGTTAAAGTTCCGATTGCACTACCTGGCTGGCGAAGCTTCCGGGGTGAAGCCTTTTTACTTTTGACTTTTGACTTTTGACTTCCGCCTTGCGGTACTCTATTCCCACGATTGAAATTCATCAATGGCGCTGCGAATTAAGGAAGTTATTTGAGCGCGACGGGTTTCAAAATTGGCGGCGATGTAAATCAGGAGAATGCCAACTAGCAAGCCAACAACCCATTTTAAAAAGGAGTACTGCAAGCTAAAAATGACTGATTGATAGATTGTAGTGGTTAAAAAAGTGGCTGTACCAATATAGAGAAAAGCCCGCACTCGCAAAGCTAATCCGGCAAAAATGGCGATGAGGCTGAAAATTCCTGGTATCCAAGGTGTATTCTGATTAAATAAAATTGCCCACCCACAAATTAAACCACTACCTAGCAATCTAACAAGATGACGAGCGCCTTTATACTCTGGTAGCTTCAGTTGAAAATCTACTTGAGCAATATAAAGCAGTGATAACCCAATGGGTGTTACATACCACAAAGCATCAGTCAGGCGTAAGGAATCAAACCAACGGTAAAGCGCCCAATTAATCAACGCCACACTGACATAGGTAAAACGAATGTTTTCGCCCACCTTTGCGAGGAAAATGTAAAACCCAGCTGCGATTATCAAGGTAATGGGGTAAGTTTGCAGTCTGGTTTCCCATAAAATTATTAGTGGTATGATGTAGGCGGCTTGCTGCCAAGGTCTTTTAGACCAACCCCAACTTTCCCAAGGTAGAATGTATAGAAAATAGGCTACCACACAAGCGATCGCACCGTTCCAAGGAACTAACGGCCCAGCCCAAAATCTTCCTACTGCTGTCTCGCGCCAATAAACTCTCATGGCGGCTACCTCTAATAAGCCAAGGTAAACCCACATTTCGGCTATTGTGATTCCTCCGAAAATGCTGGGGGAAGTTTGCGAATTTCGTCCCTGAAAGATGGCATAACGAATCAAAAATACTCCAGTTCCCAATCCCACTAAACGGTTAACTCCAATGGGGAGAGGAATGGCAGCCATTAATAAACAGCTACTCCAAGCCCAATGAACATGGGCAATTCCTTTCAATTCTTGGGGAGTCAAGCGTAAGTAACTTACCAGCCAAGGCGATAAGATGCGATAAGCATACATGATACTAGCGCCAAGGGCAGACATGGCAATCAATCCATCACCTAATGCTCCCCCTGAAACTTGTAACATTTGATAGAACAAAAGTTCGTATGCAGAAATTGATACGCCAATGATACCTAAGTAAAGCAGGGGTTTAAAACTCTCACGCCGTCGCCCCACGCCAATGATAATTAAAGCTACACCCAAGGAATATAAACCAGTCCACTCGGTGAAGGTGTTTACACGCAGCAATACACTGAATAGGCCATAAATTAATGGCAAAATGTGAAAGCTGCTAGGAAGCCTTTCTAATTGATGTCGTCGTCGCCACCACTCTCCGACAAGTTGAGCAATTAAACCCAAGGCAATATTTGCAATTGCAACTTTAACAATTGAGCGTTCCCCAAATCCCAACACCTGGGCAGTTAACAATTCTAAACACCAACCGATGCCATAAAATGCCCAATTTGTCGGTTGTCGCCAACTGCGATAAACAATGGCTGCCAAGGTGATTACAGTGGCAACTAAGTACAAAAATCCTGAAGTAATAAACCCTGAGTAAATCAGTATTGAGTGTACCGTTAAACCAAACAACTCAAAACCACACAAGGCGATCGCCCATTTATCACTAGCGTCTGCATATATAACTCCTAATGCATTACCGCGTCTGTTCAAAACTGTCCGCGCTAACCATAGACTTAGGATTGCGATCGCTCCTACGACTAACCAACCTCCTAGCGCCAGGCGAGGTAAACCAGGCACACCTACCCACAACAACGCCCCAATGAAACTTAAAGCAAATCCTTCTGTAATTACCGCAGATACTTGGTTTCGTAAATAGCGCGTATTTGCGAACATCAATCCCGTACCTATTGCCAAACCGATTAATCTGGTTTCTGGTAGTTGTAAGGTGAGTAACTGGGCAACTCCCACAGCTAAGATACTTAAGTAACGGGTAGTAGTCCGCCGTTGAATTATTGTGCAATTGGCAACACCCGTGAGAGCTATAGGCGTAACTAGCCATAAAGCTCCCCAATGAGCTTGGCTATCAGCTACACCATACCAAGATGATTCTGCATTCATCCACAATAGGAAAAAACTAGCGGCGGCGAGTCCTAAACCAATATCCCATGCACTACGTTGCCATAATCCTTCTTCGACGCTGAATCGCCATTCTGCAACCATCAGAGCTAACAAAATACTTGCCCAGACTTGTTGACTTAGGGTTGGTGCTAGCCAATTAATCGTAGAGCAAAATGTCAGCACCCCCATGATGTGAGTTAGATATACCAGGGGAAGGGATAAGGGGGGACGGCGTTGAGTGACGAATGCGAGAGTAATTGTGGAAAGTAGCAGATTTAGCGATCGCAATATAGGATTTACTAAAGCTAACGTTGTTAAAAAAGTTCCAAATAAGAGGGTGAGCAGTTCACCAAATTTAGCCAATTCTCGCTTTTGGCTACGATGCAGGCTATCTGTGAGCGCCACCATTAAAATTACGTAGGGAAACAACGCCACACTCAGCAACGCCCAAGGTTCATTTTGAGAATTAGTGAGTTGAGTACCAGTTGCGATCGCTAATTTCTGTAAGCTATCAGGTAATAATCGCCAAAATAGCCAAATCGTCTGTAAGCCAATGGCGAAAACTGCTGCGAAGTCAGCCTTGAAACTGTATCGCCGCAAGCGGGTTCCCACAAACCACAAACCCAAACCACTGACAACAATTGCTTGCCAAGGATAATTTACTACCGAAACCAGCCAACCCAGGAAGAGTAGAATGCCGCCAAGTCTTTCCCAGAGTAAGAGGGATGAGGGAGATGAGGAGAATATTACTTTTGCTCCCCCTGCCTCCCCTGCTCTTTCCGCCCCCTGTGCCAACCAAGTTACTAGCCATCCACAAATACCAATAGCTAACCCCAACTGCGTTACATCTACATGGACAACAAAAATTGCCCGCACTAGTAGCACTATTAAAGCATAAATAATTACAATTGCAGATAAGCTAATACTTAACCTTTGGCGATTGCGCCTATCTTCTTCGCTGATAGGATTAGGGTGTTGGAAAAGATTGTGATAAACCGTAATAATAGTTGTGCCGAGCATTGCTAAATAAACGGCAATCAAGGGAAATCCTGGAAATTGCCAACCCCAATGCAGATAACTCAGCCCCAGAATATTTGCTAAAGGTAATTTCGCTCTATTATATAAATTAGGAAAAATAGTCCGATTTTTGTAGAGTAAAACAGTTATAGCAGTCAGGGTTGGCCAGGCGATCGCAACTACAATCCAATCCACAGGATTTTGCCACAATCGAAAGCTATCCATTGCCCAAAAGTTCACTGGGACTAACAAAAGCGTGACAATCAACAAAGTTTGAGCCGTCAATCTGAGATTGTTTTGCCTAGTTGCCCAAAAGCTTAAACCCCAAAAACTCAAAGTATAAGCAAATAAAACTCCGTATTGTCCAGAAGCAGGAAACCTTTCCCACTGACTCGCAGCTAGTACCCCAGAAGACACCACTACTAGGAATACCCCTAGAAAAAGCAGCCAACGGACACTCAATTCTGCCCCTAATGACTGCAACATTGTGCTGATAAAGTTGGGTTTAACTGGTAGTTCTTGTTGCGGTTGTCTACGCCTATTAGATTGTAAAGCTGCTACGGGTAACTGCTGTACAGGATCGGAAGTTACAAACGCTACCTTTGTTTCAGCTTGAGGCTGGGGTTGCAATACCACCGTACACACCAGAAACTCTCGGCATAGCTGCCTAACTTGGTTATCGGATATCAAACCTAAGCGCAGCCATATATCTAGTCCTTCTAATAAATGAGGATGGGAAGATGGCAGCTTTATTTCAAATTTTAGTGGACGCTCAAGAGGCGATGACATAAGCGACAGCAGTATAACTATATACTTTAATTATGATTTTCATTAAAGTATATTTTGGCTGCAATTGTGCCACTTATGAGGGTAATTGAAATTAATTTTTAATCTACGAGGGATATAAAACTATGTTACGGAATGTAAAATTAATTACTCACGAACTTTTACTCATGCGCCTGTACCTTCTCTTTAGTTAGATTTTGTTATTTTCCAAAGTAAGTTGTTTATCTGCTGTAACTTTGAGTTATAAATTTTCTCAATTCCAGCTTTTAAGAAGTCAGAAGGACTAAACAAGAATATGTCAGTGAAGCCATTAGTAATCTCTGGTAACTTATTTTTCTCTACAATTTGAAGTCGCACTTTTGGATCAACTAAGTGACCAAGAACTTGTATTGATGGAATTATGCTAGTATCACTAATTACAAGCGGTTTATTAGCTTGACTAACAATGTTAGCAATTTGGGGAAATGCTTGGTAGTTTTCCGGGAATTTGTTCCACCACATTTGGGCTTGAGAACTGATTGTACAAGAGATGATTCCGCTCAGAAATACCATGAACGCTACAAGCGACCAGAGCTTTTTTTGCCAAACTGTAGTATAAATAGACGTGAGTTTAGTACTAAATAAGTAAGCAACAGCTAACTGTATACCTAAAACTGAAGGAAGTGTATATCGACTAGTAGCATATCGCTTTTGAAAAACGAAATCCGTTACCAGTAGTGGAAGCACTACAGATGCAATCAAAGTTAAAACAAATAACCAAACTTCCTTAGAGGTTCTTCGGCAGAGAAAATAAATTGAGTAGAGTATTAAAATTAAAATAATTAAAATAAAAGGAATTAAGGCAATCTTAAGTCTTCCTGGGTCACTAGGGCTAATACCTAAATCAATAAATGTACGACTAAAAATCCCAGCCCACCTTGTAGCTGACGCAAATACTGTTTGTTTAGCACTTGCCCAACTTACTGTTTCTGGCTGAGGATTCGTAATAATAATCCAAATCCAAGGTACAAACGTGATAAACCCCGCAAGCGATGAAATTAGATAATAAATCGATGTTTTACTCAATCGGAAGCGTTCGATTGTAATTACATAAATTCCCTGTGCAAAAACAACCAAGGTAAAAAATAGATGAGTATAAAACCCGACTGATAATGTTGCTGCATAAATGCACCAACTAACCTTTGTTTTAAGGCGCATGGCTCGCAGGAGTGCTACGCTCGATATTAAGATGGTTGCTATCCATAAACTGTATCCTCGTACTTCTTGTGCATACACGACATGAATAGGTGAAACAGCTACTAATGCGATAGCCATCCACCCTACTAGTGAAGACTCAAATAATTCTAGGCATAGCCAATAAATAAAAGGAAAGGTGAGCAGACTAATAAATGCCGAAAAAAGTCTCGCCACTGCTATAGAATTACCAAACCACTCTAACCAAAACCGAGCCATTACAAGGTATAGCGGCAAAATTTGTGAGTCTTCTAAAATAACCCCTTTAATTGTATCAACTACGTTTTTGTCAGGATTGGGATACTGATATTTATGCAAATCTTCTATGGTGAGCAAACGACCATTACTTAATTGCTGATTCATTTCTGACTGCATATAGCCAGATATGCGTAATGATGAGAAAACCTCGTCGCCCCAATAAACTTTTTTGTCAATATTGACGAAACGAAAAAATACACCTATTACTAATATAATAATGAGTAAAAAACGCAACCATGATTTAGAAATAGCCCAATTTTGTAACAATCGCTTTTTCATACAATTTTCAATCTACTCAAAGTTTTCATCAACGGTGGCAAAATTGTATTATTGCTAGAATCGTTTCTTAGGAGGCATTTTTTTGCTTCCGACACTACTCTCAAAGATATTGTAATATGCTATGCTACCAACTACTTGACCTAGTTTAATTGAAATATTTATTTAGGGTTTGATATCCAATTTTCATTTATTAAAACCATACTATAAGAATCCACTTTAATTTATGTTCGCGCGACGTGGCGTAGCCATACTTATTTGCATGGTGCGCGTTCGCGTTGTGGCAAAGCCTCTCTGCAAAGAGAAGCCTAGCGCAAGCGCGATAGGCAGGAAGTAGGAAGGGAATCAACCTTGTCGAGTTGTAATACAGAGTTTTTTCTAAAAAAAAATACTAATCCTATAAAACTTAAAAGTACTTTTTGTCGCCGTTCTTTCACTATAAATTATATTGAGCATAATAGTTATAAGCTAGCAAGTAAACATCTAGATGTTCTCTTTCACCTTAACAATGAGATCAATTGTCTATACATATTTGAGTTAAAAGTACCTTATAATATGAGACTCAAGGTATTTGCAGCTCTTGGCAATAACATCCTACACTAAATACAATTTGTTTGTTTTTTATCGTAATAGTATAAATTGAGCTAAATGTAAAATACTTGTATTAAAAACAAAAAGATTTCTTGAAGAAGAATTCAGAAGCCAGAATTCAGGAGCGTTTATTCTGCTTTGTTGAAACCAAGCGGAAGACGCTGAGTTTGGTTTATCGAGTAGACTAAGCTAGCGATCGCCCCCGCAGGTATTTCTGATTCATGGCTTACTTAGCTGATTGCCGCTATGAAAGACATAAGCTGCTACGACAGTATTGTTCCTATAGTTGCGATCGCGCCTACCAAGAAAAGAACATCTTTGTTGAGTACGAAACTACACAAACCATAACGTGTCCTTGTTCCAGAGCAAGTATTTTAAATTCCTGCACTCCTTTGCGAAGATTGCCTTACTCAACACTACTGATACAGCCAAGGAAAGCCATTCGACCCATTTTGTCACCTTCTCGACTTATTCCCATCTTCCAGTAATAGAATTAAGAACGAAGCCTTTGTAAAGCCTTCAACTATCAAAAGATAGAAGCTCTAGTAGCAGATTTTACCAAATGTTAGTAAATCGAAAATCTGCATCCAAAATAAGCTTGTAGCATATAAAACGCTTGTAAGACTTTTATGACTTCCCGTATTCGCTTTTTGATGTGCCCTCCTGACCACTATGATGTGGACTATGTGATTAATCCTTGGATGGAAGGGAATATTCACAAGTCATCGCGCGATCGCGCCGTGGAACAGTGGCAAAAACTACACCAGATCCTTAAACAACACGCCATTGTAGACTTAGTACCACCTGAAAAAGGTTGGCCAGATTTGGTTTTTACCGCCAATGCTGGCTTGGTACTGGGGAATAATGTCGTCCTCAGTCGCTTTTTGCACAAAGAACGTCAGGGAGAGGAGCCTTTCTTCAAACAATGGTTTGAGGCAAATGGTTATACAGTGAATGAACTTCCCAAAGATTTACCCTTTGAGGGAGCAGGAGACGCACTGCTGGATCGAGAAGGACGCTGGTTATGGGCGGGATACGGTTTCCGCTCGGAATTAGATTCTCACCCTTATCTAGCTAAATGGCTGGATATTGAGGTGCTATCCCTACGATTAATAGACGAACGTTTCTATCACCTGGATACCTGTTTTTGTCCCCTAGCAAATGGCTATTTGCTGTACTATCCGGGCGCTTTTGATTCTTACTCCAACCGCTTAATTGAAATGCGAGTCGCACCAGAAAAACGGATCGCAATTGAAGAAGCCGATGCAGTCAACTTCGCTTGTAATACGGTGAATGTAGATCACATCGTCATCATGAACAAGGCGAGCGATGCTTTGAAAACCCGCCTTGCGGATGTAGGTTTTCAAGTGTTGGAAACACCGCTTACCGAATTTCTGAAAGCTGGTGGTGCGGCTAAATGTTTAACTTTGCGGGTAACGGAGCCAGTTAGAGATGAAATTCATGCCAATGTCTCGGTAGAAAGCCGCGTCATTCGCATGGAAGGACATTTGCTCGATGCAGGCTTAATTAACCGAGCCTTGGATTTGATTATAGATGCCGGGGGAAGCTTCCAAGTTCTGAATTTCAACTTGGGAGAACAACGGCAAAGTACCTCAGCCGCCGAGGTGAAGGTATCAGCACCATCCCATGAGGTGATGGAAGAAATCATCTCAATGTTGATTGATTTGGGTGCAGTAGATTTACCACATGATGAGCGAGACGCTATCTTGGAACCGGTAATCCAAGATGGTGTTGCGCCCGATGATTTCTACGTCAGTACAATTTATCCTACTGAAGTGCGAATTAATGGCCAGTGGGTGAAGGTAGAAAATCAGCGCATGGATGGCGCGATCGCAATTACCCAAACTGCCAATGGCTTAGTCGCTCGGTGTAAAATACTACGCGACTTAAAAATTGGCGAACAGGTAATTGTAGATGTGCTAGGTATCCGTACCATCCGCAAAACTGAATCGCGCGAACTCCGAAACACCCAAGAATTCAGCTTCATGTCGGCGGGAGTTTCCAGCGAACGGCGCGTGGAATTGGTCGTTGAGCAAGTAGCTTGGGAATTGCGAAAAATCCGCGATGCTGGTGGTAAGGTAGTTGTCACGGCTGGGCCAGTGGTGATTCACACTGGTGGCGGCGAACACTTGGCGCAACTAATTCGGGAAGGATATGTACAGGCGCTACTGGGTGGTAATGCGATCGCAGTTCACGACATCGAGCAAAATATGATGGGCACTTCCTTGGGTGTAGATATGAAGCGGGGTGTCACCGTTCGTGGTGGACACCGCCATCACCTCAAGGTAATTAATAGTATCCGCCGTTATGGCAGCATTCCCAAAGCTGTGGAAGCGGGGGAAATTAAAAGTGGCGTGATGTATGAGTGCGTCCAAAACAATGTGCCTTTTGTGCTTGCGGGATCGATTCGGGATGATGGGCCTTTGCCTGATACCCAAATGGATTTGATTCAGGCACAGGAGGAATATGCTAGACACTTAGAAGGTGCGGAGATGATTTTGATGCTGTCATCGATGCTGCACTCCATTGGCGTGGGGAATATGACTCCGGCGGGGGTGAAGATGGTGTGTGTGGATATTAATCCAGCTGTAGTGACTAAGTTAAGCGATCGCGGTTCTGTGGAATCTGTTGGTGTAGTGACGGATGTGGGATTGTTCCTCAGTCTGTTAATTCAGCAGTTAGATAAGTTGACAAGTCCTTATGTGAATAAGGTAGGTTAAAGAGAAGAACCGCAAAGAACGCAAAGGACGCAAAGAAAGGGAGATGACAAGAGTAGCTTTTAATGAAGAGTTGCAGGTTAATTGGGTCAGTTTGATTGCTGATTTTATGCTGGTGGGAATGGTTTTTGGCCCACCAGTGGCTCCCTTTCTGGCTGCGTCTGGGGTGTCTTTGTTTCCTAGTATTGCGGACATCATTTATTTCATGGGTAATCATGTGTGTCCGCAACCAACTATGGGGTTAGATTTAGCACCACCGTTTATGATGGCTGTATGTATGCGCTGCTACGGCACTGTAACGGGTTTGCTGATTACTCGTCTGCTGTATGGGGTAACTGGTGGTAAGGGATTTTACTGGTTAAGTCAGTATGGTTTAGGTGGTGCAGCGATCGCTAGTGTGCTGATGATGGCTTATCCTTTGGAATTGGCAGCACAGATTTTCGGTTTATGGAGTTTTAATAATTATTTGGTTATGCCTTTTGGGTTGATTACGGGTTTGGCGTGGGGATTGTTTACTATGCCGATATTGCATGGGTGGCGAAGTGCTAAAACCAGCTTGGATGAATTGTAGTAAAGGTTTTCCGGCATTTAGTAAATAATTTGGGATAATTTATTTGCTCCAAGGCAGCGACACATCAATTATTTGTAAGGGCACAACATTGTTGTGCCCTTACCCATCTGTCGCATTCTTTTTTCAAATTGGTATAACTTCAGCCATCATGGTGACCCCCTGCCTTCTACCCCCAACACCATCTGTCTGTAGAATGAAGCACATCATTAAGAATGCATCGTATTCTCTAATGTAATTGAATAAAAACCTATCTGCTTACAAACAAAACTACTCAGTAGTAATCAAGTCTGACTTTTTACCAATTCAATTAAGAGGTACAAAATGGATTTATCACAAATTAAAGAACATCTGCCAGTTTATGCAGAAGGCCCAGGCGGTTTATCAGGGGCATCTGACACCCATATTGGAAATATCGACTCCGTGGAAGGAGGTAAATACATCAAATTGACAAAGAATAATGCTCCTGATGGACAACACCACTGGTTTCCTATTGACTGGGTAAGGGCAGTAGATGAACGAGCTGTTTATCTGAAAAAAACAGTGAATGAAGTGATAGAAGAATTGCTCAATGAGCAGCCTGCTGGTGTTTAAAATTGTTAGTTTTTGAGAAAATAGCGCTGCATTATCTTCTATAGAGACAGCGCTTCTCTATCTAGCATCCAAAATCAGTATCTTATGTCCCCTATCTCACCAGCGAACCTAAATGGCTAATAAAGAGCTAGAAACGCTCAAAAAACTAGCTTTTGGCCAATCTGAACGTAGTTCAGAACAGCCATTGTCACCAGCAGACTCCAACGCTAGCTTACCCAAAGAAAAGCCTAAGCGAAATATGAACTGGTGGGTTCTAAAGATAGCGTCTATTACAGGATTATTCTATTTACTCTTTATCGTACTTACTCCTACCCCAGTTCCTCAAGAAAACCGTAGGATTGGAAATACAGAAGTTATTATATTTAGTTTGATTTTGCTGTTTAACTCAGGTTTGCTAGATAACATAGATGATATCTCAATTTCAGGTACAGGAATTGCCCTAAGAAGACTCAAGCAAGAAGTTCGGGATGATATCAATAAGTTGCAAGATGAGCAAATCGCCGAACTAAATAGACAACAAAAGCGGATTGACTTGCTTCAAGAGCAACAATCCGCAACATTGCAATTTCTAGTTAGATATCTAATTGATGGTAATGAACTTAAGCATCTGATTAAGCTTAATTCTCAAAAAGAGTTTAAGTTTAAATTTGATGATGATTTAGCACGGGAACTGAAGCATCTTCGAGCTATGGGATTTATTAATAATTTTGTGGGCAAAGGAATTGAACAACTTCAACAAGAGGGAGAAGGAGATTTAAAAAACTATTTTCAAATTACAGAAGAAGGTAAATCGTATTTAGCTTTGAGAAAAACCTTAGGAATCAATGAAATTCCTGGGCTGGGTGAAGATGGACGATGGCATCGAGACATTAGGGATTCAGCAAAATATTGAACTAGAGAACTTTTAAAAAAATAGTAAATTATCTGTCTTAAAATGGCGTTG
Organism: Nostoc sp. FACHB-892; assembly: GCF_014698795.1. Taxonomy (GTDB): domain Bacteria; phylum Cyanobacteriota; class Cyanobacteriia; order Cyanobacteriales; family Nostocaceae; genus Nostoc. The sequence continues at coordinate 213,661 of NZ_JACJTR010000009.1, read as the reverse complement.
TTGCACCAATTGGGAAAAATAGTAAATGATACTTAATTCTTTCGTTACTTTTACCTAAATCACGAAAGCCAAAGCCAACAAAGTAAGTTCGTAACTGGCACTCTTACAATGCAGCACTCAAGTACCAAATCAGTCTGACTTTTTAGGTGAGTGAGGAAGTAATTGAACGATGACGCTTCATAATTACCAATTACAAGAACCAACTAAACTAGCCACTATTTCAACAAGTTCTTCAGGATCAATCGGTTTAGATACATGAGTGTCAAAGCCACCTTCTAAGGCACGGATACGATCTTCACTATCAGCAAAGGCTGTTAAAGCAATAGCCGGGACTCGTCCACCATTCTTTGGTTTGAGCGCACGAATTTTGCGGATGAGAGTATAGCCATCCTCCCCAGGCAACCCGATATCAGAAATTAAAACATCGGGTTGCGATTCGGACAATACTTTGCGTGCCGCATCTGCTGATATCACTGCGGTAACTTTTGCTCCATCCATTTCCAACACAGTAGTGATGAAGAAGCGAGTATCATCATCATCCTCAACTACCAGAATATCTAAACCAGCAAGAGTTCCAGAAGCTTCCATAAATGACATTTTATTCTAACTTTCTGCGACTTTTACCCGCTAATGAAAAAATTAGGGCTTGAGAAACCCTCAAAATGAATTTTTTCAGATGCCGTGAAAAGTCAGAAATATATAATCAATAGTAAAACAAACAGAAGACGACTTCTAATCAATTTTAACAATTTATTGTATCTAAACGTACATCTAATTTAAAACAAAGAATCCTCCAAATGGTAGGTATAATTTATATTTATTATTTTTATTCTAGAAGCACTGCTAGAAAACAATTTATTTTAATTATGATTATTCTAATTATAATCGTGAAATCGTTTTAAACAAATGTTGAATTTTAAATAGATTGAATATTGTTTTTACCCATAAACAAATAAAAATTTTATTCACATATATTTATTTACTAATATCAAGCTTCTAACTAAATGATGATAGATAATTTTGACTCATTCTCTATAACTATTAGTGTTATGATTATGGTTCGGATTCGGTATTTAAAAATCTTTGCATAGCTAGTTCTATATATTAAACCATAAGCTGATACGCACCTAAATTGTATAAACACTCTTTACGGTTGTTAACTGTTGACGGTTAACGGTTATCAGTCATCAACCTTCATGTAAATGTTCAAATTAAATGCGTAACAGCTTATTACTTGGTATTATTTATAGATATAGCAATCTGAAATGATCTGTGAAAATCTCCGATTCCTCTCTCTGCTTTTTCTACACCTCTGCGGTTGATTTATATTTTACAAGTGATTTGGGGCTGCTATAAGAAAACAATTCATGAGTCTGTAAAAATTTTGGCATCTTTTTTAGTATCTCTAAAAAGCTGTTTGGATTACTCAAAACAAGGCGTAAGTGCCATCGATTGACGCTTACACCCAACAAATTTGGGCAAAATCTTCTTAAGTTGACACCTATGGGCATTGCTGTGCCCCTACCAACGTGTTTGTATCATTATTATTAAAGTGAAATGGGATTACAAAAAAGTTAAAACCGTCCCTAATTAGAAGGAACGGTTAAAACAATTTTTTGATGAACTAATTCAAGAGGCGGACAAACAGAAATAAATTAAGTTCCAGTTTCAAACTTTGTTATGCCGAAATCGGTTCTTCAATATTTACTATCACAGCTTGTAGCTCTTTAGCTTTCTCTTCTGGTAAAGCATCATTGGCAAACATCCCTGCTGCAAGTTCGGTTCCCGCCAGATACTTTAGCCTTTCGCTTGTCCGGTATGGTGGAAAAAACTCAGCGTGTAAATGCGCTTCTGGATGGGGTAAACCGTCAGTCGGTGCTTGGAACCAAGCCATCAAGTAAGGAAATGGGCGATTCCACAAGCCGTCATACTTGAGAGTGACAGTTTTTAACGCCTTAGCAAGTCCCCAACGTTGCTCTGGGGTAAGATCCATAAAAGTGCCAACTGGCTCTTTAGGAGCAATCCAAACTTCATAGGGGTAACGAGCGCATACCGGGACAAATGCGATCGCATACTCATCTTGATAGATAATCCGTTGATTGTCTGCAATCTCCTCTTGAATCAAGTCTTGCAGTAAACCCCGTTGATGCTCTTGATAATACTGCTGCTGCATTGACAGCATCCGTGCCGGAACAGGTGGGACGAAAGGATAGGCGTAAATTTGCCCGTGGGGATGGTGCAAAGTCACGCCCACCTCTACACCCTTGTTTTCAAAAGGCAACACGTACTGAATTTGGGGGTTTGCTCCTAATACGCGGGTGCGATCGCCCCACACTTCTAAGAGCAAATCAAGGTGTTCCAGTTCCAAAGAACTAAGGGAAGCTTGGGCATTTTGAGCAAAAACCACCACTTCACACGCCCCATTAGCAGGCAATGTTTCCACAATACACTCTGGCGAATCGTGTGCCGTTTGAGCCATTGAGGGAAAGCGATTATCAAACACCGCCACATCATACTTACCTGGGGGTAGTTCTGTAGGAAACTCCGGTTTAGTAGTGGGTGCAAGGGGGTTATATTCCGGGGGCGGCATGAAAGTCCGCCCTTGACGGTGAGAAGCATAAGCAACCCATTCGCCGCGTAAAGGATGCCAGCGCAGGTGGGGATTTGCCTGCACTGGTTCATTACTAGGGCTAGTGGCGATGATATTCTCGGCAATCGGATATCGACTGTATAAGGTCAGTGGGCGACCATCCGGCTTTAACAGCTTGTGGGAGTACATAATCCTTGTCCTGAAAGGGTCGCAGCGCGGATCGCCTCAATGGGAAATTTAGGCGTGCGATCGGCGTATAATAAACCGTTAGCTTCTTGGAAAGTATCTGTAAATTGGGTGTAACAAAATCCGCTAAATAGCTCGATATCATTAATCGTTTCGAGCAGAGTAGCGTATTTAATTTCTAGCTCAGAAATATTGGAGCAACGCTCATATCCCCAAGCTTTATCTGAATCGGGGGTATCAACAGGGGCATAGGCAATGCCACCAAACTCAGTCAGCATCACTGGCTGTCCCTGATGCGGAAAGTTATCCAGTGTCAGGATGCGCCCTCCAGGACGCTTCCGGTCAAACAAATCTGATAGCTTCACTTCTGGCCCATAGCGATGACCTAATCGTTGTGGGTGGGTGTCGTAGTCATGAATAGCTAGAATGTCTGTATCTGTACTTTCCCAGCCATCGTTGGCAATTACTGGGCGGCCTGGGTCGAGAGTTTTAGTTAAGTGATACATTGCCAAAACATAGTTTCGGTGAGCCGCAGTCTCAACCAAATTCGGAACTCCCCAGGATTCATTAAACGTTACCCAAGCTACGATACAGGGGTGGCTGATATCCCGCCTAATTACCTCAGCCCACTCTCGCGTTGTGCGTTCCACTGCTTTAGGTGTGAAACGATATGCACTGGGCATCTCCTCCCATACTAACAACCCCAGCTTATCTGCCCAATATAAAAATCGCGGGTCTTCAATTTTCTGGTGCTTACGGACTCCGTTAAAACCCATTGCTTTGGTAAGTTCCACATCGCGCCGCAATGCTCCATCGTCGGGTGCTGTCATTAGCGAATCGGGCCAGTAGCCTTGATCCAGAACTAAGCGCAAATAATAAGGACGACCATTGAGCATAAAGCGATCGCGCTGTATCCCTACAGTCCGCATTGCTGTATAGGATTTGGCTTCATCCAAGAGTTGATTATTATACCAAAGTTCAACGTGGGCATCCATTAGGGTGGGCTTTTCTGGACTCCACAGCAATTCGTTGCGGTAGTCGTCGATACCTGGATCGGAAAGGGAAATGCGACGGCCAATTTCTCCGTTAAACACTTCGTATGTATCGTTTGCCAGCACGGTATTGCCAATGCTCAGTTTTACCTTGATTTGGATACCAGCAGGGGCATCACCTGCGATCGCAGCATAACAACCAACTTCCCACCGCTCGAAATCGGGACTCCAGCGAATACTATCGATGTAAGTTCTACCTACACGCTCAATCCAAACTGTTTGCCAAATACCACTGGTGCGAGGATACCAAATACTATGCGGTTCCAATTGCCAATCCTGCTTTCCTCTAGGCTTGGCAAGGTCACCAGGATCATCCTGCGCCCAGACTGTTACTTTAGTTATGCCAGTGTCATTCAAAACTGTGGTAATATCCAGCGTGAAAGGAGTATGTCCCCCTTCATGCTCTATCATGTATTGACCATTCACCCAAACACGGGCGCGGTAATCCACAGCCCCAAAGTGCAGTAATAATCTGCCGTCACCTTCAGGCGTTTCAAATTCTCGCTCATACCAGCAGTTTGGATGAAAACCTGTATCACCAATACCACTTTTGGTAGATTCGGGAGCGAAGGGAACTTGTATATAATGACTCCACTCCTGGATATCGCCTGGTTGAACACATCGCCCTTCATCGTCAAAAGCGAACTTCCACTCACCGTTTAAATTTAGCCAGTGCGATCGCTGTAACTGTGGACGTGGATACCCAGCTTCTGGAAAGCTAGAAACCCTTTGATTATCTGTATTAGAGGGTAGGTCTACCTTACGCTTTTGTATATCCAACAACTTCATTAAAACCTCTTAATGTAACTACAATAGAACAAATTTTCTGTGGCTTCGGTTTAGACTAAACTAGTCTGTTTTGAGACATTCCAGGAGTTTTTTACTCCTTTATCTGTAATCTATATAACTTTTACCTGTATTTACAGAACGCTATTTATCGCTTAATAGTAAACATAAAATACATCCAGCGCCCTCGTATGGGAGCTACAAAATTAGGTATAGACTATTAACTCGTGACATTATGGCACACATATTGTAAATATTTGCCAAGTCGGCAGGAAAAAATTAGGTAAGCTGTTCCATATTTTAATTGCATCTACTGGGCGGCAAAACGCCCACCCCACAACAGTTATGCTGAATTCGGTTTTGCAAGTTACTCTATTGCCCCATAACACTGGAATTTTTTTTTAACTAATTCAGGGGGTTTAAGTCAAGATCAACTCACAAGTGGCGGGGTGTGTCATGCACAATCCACATAGAAACATAGAAGGAAACTTCCGCTCCCGTTTAGCGCTAAATCTCCGTTACAAAACTTAATTAAGTATTATAAATTATTTTAATTTCTGCATTACGGAGTTGTAGCTAATTTTCAGCAGTCATGGTATGAATTTACGGCGAAAACTCCCATCTTGGCAGCAAAGGCAGCAATTTTTGCCTTCAGTAGTTTTATCACCTCTTACTACACTTATAGTATCACAATTTGGGCTGTGAACTAGCTTAAGAACCATTGCTGTATTTCCGATTCAGCACCTTACCTCACGACCGGAAAACCCTAGAAACTAATCAACATAAAGCCTTATCTATAAAGAGATTTGGATAACCTAAATCTACAAAAACTGTTAAGTCAATTCCAGAAATGGTGCGTTATTATCGACGAACAATTGCAAAAACTGCTATTGAGAGTCCGATTTAAATTCGACTTTAACATGAGGAATTGGCGAGGATAAAAAAATGGTTCAAAGTATAGGTAGAGTAAATAAATATACAGTTACTGACCTAAACCGATTTGCCGAAGACCTGAATCGAGACGGAATTTGTGTGATTCCCGGTCTTTTTGATAAAGAATTGATTAGCGAATGGGCAAAAGCTTTTGAAAATTTATTCCGAGAGCGCCAAAATCAACCGGGTGGACTGGCTCCTCGTGAAATTGCGCGTTACTATCTAACGTTGCCTTGGGTTTCCCCCTTTGCCAACGTAGAAGTTTTCGCTAATCCGGTGATTATGGGTGTGCTGGAGCGAGTATTTTTTCAGGAATATGTGATGGTTCAGATGGGAGTTGATCTCCCAGTGCAAGGTTCGGATTATCAAGAAATCCATCGGGACTATCGCCCTTTGTTCTCCGACCAAATAGTAACGCCACTCTACGCCCTAGCGGTTAACTTCCCACTTGTGGAAGTAACGGCAGAAAACGGGCCGTTCCAGATGGCGCGTGGTACGCATATTTTGCCGCGTGAAGAGGGACTAAAGAAAATTGCCACTGGTGAAATTCCGATGGAATCTTTTCAGATGCAGCTAGGGGATGCGATGATTCGGACACCTTTGGCGCTGCACCGGGGTTCACCAAATCGGACTAACCAGCCAAGACCGATGGTAGTTATGGGCTATGCTATGCATTGGTTGCATACGCCGAAGGTGGATTTAACTCTCCAACGGGACTATTATGAGAGCCTGCCAGAGAATTTAAGGCAGATGATTCGGTGTCAGGTGGTGGAACAGTTGCCAAAAGAGAAGGTTGAAACTTACGTGAATTTTAAGTATTAGGAACCTGCAAAAAAGAAATTATCCAGTAGGGTGCGTTACGGCGTTAAGCCTAACGCACCGCCTACACATAACTCTAGAACTAGCCCTTTCAAGGTTAACATTTGTACTATAAAAAATGATGTTTTAACCCAATTTTGGTATTTTGGCTCAGGCGTATTGCCAGGTCAGGGCTTGCAGATTATAAAAATCTCAGTAATAGTAGTGCTATCGGGAAAACAGGTAAAGATAAATGCCAATCAAGATAAATCAATTGCCAAAAGAAGAAGAAAATTTTGAAGAACCAGAGTTGGAAAATCTCAATCAATTTATTACTTACTGTAATATTTATGACCCGAATATTCTCGTAGATTCGGGAAGAGCATTTGCTCGTGATTCAGGGGTAATACCTGATAAAAATGATAGATTAATAAGATTTCAGCTAGAAATTATAACATAGAATACTGTTATTTTTGCTCATTTCCTTATCACTTGAATTTATTTAATGAATCAAAAGTTTATGTTTTAAAAAAATATGTATTATGTCGAGATATTCGCAACGGAAAAGAGTGGGCAGTATTTTTATTTCCACTAAAAAGTAATCAGCTATCAAGTATGTTTAATACTGCAATAACAGGATTTGGTAATACCTTGCCAGAAGCTGATATTAATTTTCGGCAAAAAAGGATAAGTAATTTTACTAGTTCATCAAAAAAAATTCATAAATAGTAAAATTAAATATTCCTTTAACAAAAAATCAAATGATAAAAGCTTCTCAGAAATTTGACAAAAAAGTTTCTTTAGAAAGTGCAAGTTTTAATTTCAAAAAGGGAGGCTTTGGTTTCGGTTTATTAGACTCATCAAACTCTACACTCTCTTGTAGCTCAAAAGATAAAAAATTTCTACTTGAAGTTAATTCACAACCTTACTCATCCGTACACATAAAGTGGACAGTTGTAAAGTTATTAACGGTTGATAATTTCTATGAACCTCTAGATATCGAAGGAACTGGAGGAAATTTAAAAGACGCATTTGAAAAATGTGAAACATATTATCAAGAAGTTATATCTAATCCATATCATTTAGAGCAATTAATAAGGCAAAAAACTCAAATAGAAATGGAAAAAGACATGATAATTTTAGCTATAGAAGGTCAAGAACATATAGCTTGGCTATCATCAGGATTTGGAGAAGATGTATTTCCAGACAGAGGCTAATAAAACTATATAAGCAAATAGTAGGGCTAACACATGGTACATAAGTACTATTGTATAGAATTTGGGTGTTTCAGCCATATTTAGCACTTAGCGATCGCTCATGTTGCGAATAAATCAAGGTTATGCCAAGCGCCTGAAACGGCTTAATACCGAAATTCAGCTATGTCGGACAATTCAAGGGTGCGAACCAGCATAAAGATAGTTGTTTTTACGATCGCACTTCTTCAAAATTTGAGTTAACACGCTATAGCGAGTGCCGAGATGTTAACTTATACCAATCCAGTCTACAAAGGCTATTTTGCCGATCCTTTTGTTTGGGAATTTGAGGGTGTATACTATGCGATCGGCACTGGTGCAGCCGAAGCGGAAGGAACAGTAGACGAAATCGCAAAACTACGTGTCTTCCCTCTATTACGATCGTTTGATTTCGTGAATTGGGATTTTGTAGATAACGCACTGTTGCGGCCAGACCCTTCCCTTGGCGATAATTTTTGGGCCCCTGAAGTTGCTTATTGCAACGGCAAGTTTTACCTCTACTACTCTGTAGGACACGGGGATAAAAATCATCAGTTACGTGTTGCCACGAGCGATAATCCTTTGGGACCATATAAAGATGTTGGTGAACCACTTGTAGACCCGAAGTCTTGCTCCTTCGCCATCGACCCCCACGCATTCCGTGATGACGATGGGCAGTGGTATCTATTTTATGCTCGTGATTTTTTAGACACTGAGGGCGGCGTGCGGGCTGGTACTGCCCTTTTTGTAGATCGGCTCCAAGATATGACCAAACTCTGCGGTGTCGGGAAAGTCGTCTTACGGGCGCGTTCCGATTGGCAACGATTTTTAGCCAACCGCTTAATGTATGGTGAACATTTTGATTGGCATACCTTAGAAGGGCCCTGTGTCCGTAAACATGGAGGTCGATATTATTGCTTTTATAGTGGTGGGCGCTGGGAAACTGAAGACTACGGTGTAGATTATGGAGTTGCCGATAGTGTTATGGGGCCTTACTCTGATGTGGGTAACGAAACGGGTCCGCGGGTATTGCGTTCGCCCCTGGCGTTGGCGGAGCCATCGCTTCTTGATCGTGTCAAAGGCCCTGGACATAACTCAATCGTTGTAGGCCCCGATGGTCAGACTGAGTACATTGTCTACCATGCCTGGGATGTAAACATGGATGCGCGGCGAATGTGCTTGGATAAACTCATTTGGTCGGCAGATGGGCCATATTGCGAAGGCCCCACCTGGACACCACAGGCGATCGCCTCCAAATCAATTTGATTTCCAACGATTACAACAGTTTTCAGGTAAATAGACTACACGGTAGGGGCATGGCATTGCCATACCCTACCAGCGTATTTGGATCATTCTTAAAGTGAAATGGTATAAGGGATCGCTAATGTGAGAAGATTTTACCTATCGGTTTTTGCAGGTGCAGTATTACCTTGAGGTATCTTAGTGCCTCCTCCTGTAGGTGAAGGATTATTCTCAGGTAGGCTATCGCTTCCTGCTGTAGGGGAAGTATTACCTTGAGGGGCTGATACACCAGAATTATTAGGCAGATTATTATATCTCCGCGCAACCTGGCCAAATTGATATTTTGTGATGGCGCTAGCAGTGTTAAAGTGCTTCCTGATGGTTGGTAATCCTCGATTCGCTACTGCTACAAGGTCGGGGTTTTGTCCAAGCGCCGCTTCACGTTGGAAAAGGGCTGCGTTCTCTAGATGAGCATTTACACCACCCTCATCCATATACGCTTGCTCAAAGCGATCGCCCTCTAACTGAGACAGTCGCGCCAGTGATGCTTGAAATTTTGGCGCAGGAGTGGTGGGAGGAGTTACACCCAATCGTGAACCAATCCTTGTCAAGTCATTTTTCACCTGTGTTTGTTCTTGAATCTCTGCTGTGGCAAATTGTTTAACTTGAGGATTAGTCGAACGCTGCAATGCTAATTGCCCCAGCGCGATGTTACCTAAGCCTGCTTGACCTGCATCTATAAAGAATTGTCGATCAACCTCGTTAACTTGGGTATTTTGGGTTGGGGTTGGGGTTGTTCGATTTGTTTGAGCGTTCACAAACTCACTATTTGGAAGTAATGCTGAGTATCCCAATGAGACAAAAAATCCGATTGCAAGGAGAGCAATAGTAACTAAGGTTCGTTTAATCATGATCAATTCCTAAGAAAGCTTGGCTCAACCGACGTGTATTTCCATTAGATCATTTGCTCAAAGTTTTTTTGGCAAGATTAATGAGCTTGCAAATAACTTGATATGTCTGGAAAAGTACACTATCTCCAATAGTCTTCTCCTTGCGATAAATATCCATCTTTCTTGAGGTGTGTTTAAAACCCCAAATAAAATGTAATTTTTTCTCAGATCGACTTTATCCAATCAAACGATATAAACCATATTATTGAGCAATTGCTCAAAATTTACACTCTAAAGCCGGAAATTTGTACAATTCTAGTTAGTTTAGGTGATCAACAAAAAGTCTAAAGGTTGATCAATATAGATTTTAAAGTCTTTAATTTTGAATTGTTAATGTCCTATTAGTTGAAAGATAAATATAGTGGAAGCCTTGCCTAAACTAGTTTGATATCATAGTTATATTAATAATTTTTGAACTAAACATCATCAGATATTTCTGAGCAGTAACTATAAAACATCTGTAGTAAATACTTGAGTAAACTACAGATCTTTTATAATTTTAATTTGTTTTGTTTTAATCTTTACTTACAAAAGTAACACCGATGTAAGTCTTTTGGCGTATATCTAATTATATATTTAGTTAAATTAGACACATAACCAAGTGTGATTAACGTTATAATTTTAATACTTAAGAATAATACAATAATCTTTAACTACTATATTTAGATAGATGAATATGTAATTAAAAAGAGCAAATAATAAGATTAATTCTTACGAGAAAGAGAACTTGTTAGTCCAACATTCTGCAAGTTGAGTTAATAATCTATGTCAAGCAATAAAGTGCAAGTACAAAACAACGGTGTGAATCATATTGTGTCACCAACGGTAAATGAAGTAAAATCATCCGAGACAGCGAAATCGCAATCTCTAGGGACATCAATAAATTTATCCTCATTTAACAAAAACTCTCGGTCAACAAAAGCTTTTACCGATACGCCTGATATAGTTTGCTTATCTCATCTGCGTTGGAATTTTGTATATCAAAGACCACAACATCTTTTAAGTCGCTGCGCTCAAAAAAAGAGAGTATTCTTTATCGAAGAGCCAATTTTTAGCCGGGAACCATTGGGACGATTGGACGTTAGTGAAGACAAAAGTGGAGTGATAGTTGTTGTTCCATATCTACCTGAAGGTCTAAGTGAAGAAGCAGTAAACGCAGATATAAAAGTACTACTTGATGGGTTATTTGCAGAACATAATATCTCTAAGTACATTTGTTGGTACTATACACCAATGGCGATCGCATGGGCAAGCCATTTAGAACCTGAAGCTGTTATTTACGATTGCATGGATGAATTGTCTGCCTTTAAAGGAGCATCGCCTACTTTAAAGAACTACGAAGCAGAACTATTTCGTCGGGCAAATTTAGTATTTACAGGTGGGCAAAGCCTTTACGAAAGTAAGGTAAACCAGCATCCAAACGTTTATGCCTTTCCCAGTAGTGTAGATGTACCCCACTTTGGACAAGGAAGAACCGTTAAAGAAGAACCAGCAGACCAAGCAAATATTCCTCATCCCCGCCTTGGCTTCTTTGGTGTAATTGATGAGCGGATGGATATTGAATTACTCGCTGGAATTGCCGAGGCTCGTCCTGATTGGCATTTAGTCATAATTGGGCCAGTTGTGAAAATTGACCCAGCAACTCTGCCACAGCATGAAAATATTCATTATCTCGGTAGTAAAGACTATAAAGATTTGCCTGCATATCTAGGGGGTTGGGATTTGGCAATGTTGCCGTTTGCGCGAAACGAGTCAACACGTTTTATTAGCCCGACTAAAACACCAGAGTATTTAGCCGCAGGTAAACCTGTAGTCTCTACCTCGATTCGAGATGTGGTACGTCCTTATGGAGACTTGAAGCTAGTACGAATTGCAGACACGACTGAAGATTTCGTCGCCGCCGCAGAACAGGCATTGCAAGAAGATACCCCAGCATCAGGATGGTTGAGTCGGGTAGATGCATTCTTAGAGCAGATTTCTTGGGATCGGACTTGGGGATCGATGATGCAGTTGATAGATTCTGCGTTGGCGCAGCCGCTCTTTAAGAGCTTCGCAACCACACCAAATAGTAATGGTAAAAATGGAAAATCTCCCATCTCAACAGATATCCCAGAAGCACCAAGCATCGTTACCAGAGACTTTATATTTGATTACTTAGTTGTTGGTGCAGGCTTCTCTGGTAGCGTTATCGCTGATCGCTTGGCGAGACATTCCGGTAAAAAAGTATTAGTTGTAGACAAGCGCAATCATATCGGCGGCAATGCTTACGATCATTACGACGACCACGGGATTCTCGTACATAAATACGGCCCTCATATCTTTCATACCAGTTCCCGCGAAGTATTTGAATACCTCTCACAGTTCACTGCTTGGCGTTCTTATGAGCATCACGTTCTAGCCAGCGTAGATGGACAACTTGTTCCCATCCCCATTAACCTTGACACCATCAATAAACTCTATGGAATGAACCTCAATTCATTCCAGGCGGAAGAGTTTTTTCAGTCAGTTGCAGAACCAAGAGAACACATCCGTACCTCTGAAGATGTAGTAATTAGTAAAGTTGGTCAGGAACTTTACGAAAAATTCTTCAAAAACTACACTCGCAAACAATGGGGACTCGATCCTTCAGAACTTGATAAAACAGTAATTGCCCGAATTCCTACCCGTACCAACCGCGACAGCCGGTATTTCACAGATAGTTACCAAGCAATGCCACTGCACGGCTTTACTCGGATGTTTGAGAATATGTTAAATCATCCGAATATTAAGGTAATGCTCAACACCGATTACCGCGAAATCGAGAAGGCTATACCTTGCCGCGAGATGGTTTACACTGGGCCAGTTGATGAGTTTTTTGATTGTCGCTACGGTAAGCTACCCTATCGCTCACTAGATTTCAAACACGAAACGCATCACACCCCTGTGTTTCAGTCAGCGCCAGTAATTAACTATCCCAACGAACAACTGTATACGCGTATTACCGAATTTAAGTACCTAACTGGGCAGGAACACTCCAAAACTAGTATTGTTTACGAGTTTCCCAAAGCAGAGGGCGACCCTTATTATCCCGTGCCACGTCCTGAAAATCAGGAAATTTACAAACAATACAGAGCTTTGGCTGAGTCAACACCAGGTGTGCATTTTGTGGGACGGCTAGCTACATACAAGTATCTCAACATGGATCATTGTGTGGCGCAGGCTTTAGCAACATACAAACAAATAGCGGTTAAACCTTGAGTTTGTTGATGTTTGCAGTATGGGCAGTACCCTGTCCATACTACTCTTTAATGAGAATTCAGGAATAAAGCCGGAGAAACTGCCAGTAGTCTATCAAGTCAACAATGCTTAAATAAACCAAGTTTTAGAATCTTTCTCTCTGTGTTCTCTGTGTCTGTGCGGTTCGTTATTTAATCCAAACATTGTTAGTTTGAGCCAGTACTAGGACTTATGAGTGAGTTACGGAATAACATAGACGCAAACGCGAGAGCGTCTCATAGAGAAGCAGCTTGCCGCAAGCTACCGCAGAGACACAGAGGATACGGATAAATCAGAGTTTGAAAGATATTCTGTATAAGTCCTAGCAGCGATCAAAACACGGAAATTTAAAAAATTAATATAAGCTTTAGTTGTGTAAATTATGACTTTTGTCTTTAACTCAAGTGAAGACGCGGTGAATAACGTCTTGAGAGAGAATAATTCACAACTCCCCTTGGAAGTGTGGGCTGGTGTAGAGTGTACAGTTAATCGCGTGGGTGATGAGTATTTAGACCAGTTGGAACGCAACGGTCATGCAACGCGCTTAAATGATTTAGATTTGTTTGCAGAACTAGGGATAAAAGCCATCCGCTACCCTGTACTGTGGGAGAAGATAGCACCTAATGGGATAGAGAATGCTGATTGGTCGTGGGCAGATGAGCGATTGGGGCGCTTGCGCGAACTCGGCATCCTTCCGATTGTAGGATTAGTGCATCATGGTAGCGGCCCGCGTGATACAAGTTTGGTAGATCCAGAATTTCCAGAAAAACTAGCAGTGTTTGCTCGTGCGGTTGCCGATCGCTATCCTTGGGTAACACATTACACGCCTGTAAACGAGCCACTGACAACGGCGCGATTCAGTGGAATGTATGGTCACTGGTATCCTCACGGACGGGATGACTTAACTTTCGCCCGTGCTTTGTTAGGAGAGTGTCGCGCAGTAGTCTTAGCAATGAAGGCAATCCGCGAAGTCAACCCTAACGCTCAATTAGTGCAAACCGAGGATTTAGGTAAGACTTACAGTACACCTAAACTAGAATATCAAGCAGAATTGGAGAACGATCGCCGTTGGTTGAGCCTTGATTTATTATGCGGTCGAATTAACCCAACTCATTCAATGTGGGGTTACTTAAAGAAGTGTGGTATCGGTGAGGCTGAACTTGAGACATTTTTGCAAAATACCTGTCCTCCTGACATCATTGGGATTAACCATTATTTAACCAGCGAACGCTTTTTGGATGAAAACACAGAAAACTATCCAGCTTGGACGCATGGCGGTAATGGGCATGACAAGTATGCAGATGTAGAGGCGGTGCGAGTTTGTGCTGAGGGTTTGGCAGGGCCACGTACATTGTTACTAGAAGCATGGGAACGCTATCACCTGCCCCTTGCTGTCACCGAAGCTCATATTAGCTGCACCCGTGAGGAGCAGCTACGCTGGCTTGATGAGGTGTGGAATGCGGCGAAGGAATTACAAACTGAGGGTGTAGATATCCGCGCTGTCACTGTTTGGGCGCTCCTTGGCAGCTACGATTGGAATAGTTTAGTGACAAAAGCTAACGGTTACTACGAGCCAGGTGTATTTGATTTGCGTTCGCGTAGCGTCTCCGAAGGAGAATCGCCACATCCTAGACCGACAGCGATCGCAAAAATGGTGCAAAATCTAGCAAATGGGCATCAACTAAATCATCCGCTACTTGAAACCCCTGGCTGGTGGCATCGCCAACAGCGCCTGTTATATCCAACAGTCAGTTGTCGTACAAAAAATCCCACACTCTCGAATAGTTCAAAATCCAAAATCCAAAATCCAAAATTGATACGTCCCCTGGCGATCGTCGGTGCCAGAGGAACTCTCGGAAAGGCTTTTGCTCGGTTGTGCGAAGTACGCGGAATTTCATATCAGCTGCTGACGCGCCAAGAAATGGATATTACCGATCCTGCCTCTGTGGATGCGGCGCTTACCCAGTTGAAGCCGTGGGCGGTTGTGAACGCTGCCGGTTACGTGCGGGTGGACGATGCCGAAAATGAACCCCATGTTTGTATACAAGTGAACGCCGAAGGCCCAGCGATTCTAGCTGCTGCTTGTGCTGAACATAACGTACCGCTATTAACTTTCTCCTCAGATTTGGTATTTGACGGTGCTGGGTCTAATCCTTATGTTGAAACTGATACTGTTGCTCCCCTGAATGTATACGGGTGCAGCAAAGTTTTGGCAGAAAAGCTGGTATTGCAGGCTTATCCCGCATCGCTAGTGATTCGCACTAGTGCATTTTTTGGCCCGTGGGATGAGTATAACTTTGTTACGATCGCTCTGCGTCAGCTTAGTGCTGGTAATAATTTCATTGCCGCCGAGGATGGAATTGTTTCACCTACGTATGTACCAGATTTAGTTCATGCCAGCCTAGATTTATTAATTGACGGTGAGTCTGGGCTGTGGCATTTGGCGAATAAGAGTGCGATCGCCTGGGCTGATTTCGCGCGATTAGCGGCTAAACAAGCTGGAGTTAGTGTCACCAATCTGATTTCTGTGCCTACAGAACAACTTGGTTTAACTGCTCCCCGCCCAACTTACAGCGTTCTTGGTAGTAGCCGAGGTGAATTTATGCCATCGCTTGAGAGTGCAATTTCTCGCTACTTAGAAGAAAGAATTTAGTAGTTTATGTCATTAATTTAGAACTATCTACAGCAGTCCTAAATCATTCGTGAAAAGTTAGATACCCGACTTCTTTAAGAAGTCGGGTATCTGGACACTGAGAATTTTCACAAATCAGATAGGATTACTATAGTAACCAAATTTCTCTTTACCCCCAATCCCCAATTATGTCAACCATTTTAGTAACTGGAGGAGCCGGATATATTGGCTCCCATGCTGTATTAGCTCTAAAAAATGCAGGTTATGAAGTAATCGTTCTGGATAATCTATCCAATGGACATCGTGAACTTGTAGAAGATGTTTTGCAGATAAAGTTGATTGTTGGTGACATGAGCGATCGCGCCCTGCTTGATAACATATTTGCAACTCACAATATAGAGGCAGTAATGCATTTTGCTGCTTATATTGCCGTGGGTGAATCTGTCACCGACCCAGCTAAATATTATCAAAATAATGTTGCAGGCACTTTGACACTTTTAGAGGCAATGCTTGCTGCGTCAATTAAGAAATTTATCTTTTCTTCTACCTGCGCCCTTTATGGTGTACCAAAGTTTGTTCCGCTTACCGAAGAACATCCACAAGATCCCATTAGTCCTTATGCCACTAGCAAGTGGATGGTAGAAAGAATTTTATCTGATTTTGATGCAGCTTACAATTTAAAATCTGTACGTTTCCGTTACTTTAACGCCGCCGGTGCTGACCCCAATGGATTGCTAGGTGAAGACCATGAACCTGAAACTCACCTTATACCATTAGTACTATTAGCTGCCTTGGGGAAACGCGAATCTATCTTTATTTTCGGCACTGATTACCCTACTCCAGATGGTACTTGTATCCGGGATTATATTCACGTAACTGATTTAGCGCAAGCTCATATTTTGGGTTTGGAATATCTGCTCAAAGGTGGAGAAAGCGAAGTATTTAATCTGGGAAATGGCAGTGGTTTTTCAGTTAGAGAAGTGATAGAAACTGCTCAGGAAGTAACAGGCAAAGAAATCAAAATAGAGGAGCGCGATCGCAGACCAGGCGACCCTCCTATTTTAGTTGGCAGCAGCGACAAAGCAACTGAAATTTTGGGTTGGCATCCCCAGTATCCTAACGTTAACGAAATCCTCACCCATGCTTGGCAATGGCATCAGCGACGACATAAGTAGAGACATTTTAAAACATCCATCTTTTAAGGCTTAAGACTTCATTCTTTAGATACTTGTAAGCTAGAGGCAGAACTTGTTTAAATTAAATAATGGCTCAAAACAGCAACAGTTAGTATTAGTTAATGACCGCAATCGAGTTTCAAAACTTACCTAATGCACAGCAGTGCGAAAAAACTACACTGCCCTATTTGGGGCTAGTTTGTATCACCTCTGACAAACAAGTGCGCTTTCGGACAATGACGCGCACCCGATACTTAAAACTTTCCCAAAGCGATCGCGAAAGTGCCCTGAATGAACTGTATCGGCATAACTTACAACGCTTGCATGACGCTCTCTCCTTTTGTGAGCAGAATAAAATTCAGCTTTATCGGATGTCTTCTGCTTTATTTCCCCTCAGTGACTTAGAAGACGAAATTGGCGTAAATATATTAGAGGGAATGAGCGCTGATTTAGCAACAATCGGTGAGCGAGCGAATGCATTAAGCATCAGAATGGTGTTGCATCCAGATCAATTTGTAGTGCTGAGTTCTGATTCTCCCGAAGTGGTACAGGCAAGTATCAATAATCTCGCAGGACATGCGCGTATACTGGACTTACTGGGCTTACCGCGATCGCCTTGGTCATTAATGAATATTCATGGTGGCAAATCTCAACGTTTTGAACAACTAGTAAAAGTAATTTCCGAGCTACCAGAAAACATCAAAAGCCGCTTAACTCTGGAAAACGATGAATACGCCTATAGCTCCGAAGAAATTTTAGCAGTATGTCAGCAAGGTGGCGTGCCGATGGTATTTGATGCCCATCACCATATTTGCCACGAAAATCTAGATAGCTACGATCATCCGAGTGTAGCATCCATGTTTTACGCAGCGCGAGAAACTTGGACAAATCCAGATTGGCAATTAGTCCATATTTCTAATGGTGAGCAAGCTTTCAACGACAGAAAACACAGCGACTTGATTACCGATATGCCCAACGTTTACCACCAAGCACCGTGGATCGAAGTCGAAGCCAAACAAAAAGAAGAAGCGATCGCACATTTGCGTTCTTGGTGGCTGATGAAAAATAATCGTACGTAACTTAAGATAAAACTTTTTAGCGCTGAAAGTGTCAACTTTGGTCTACAACGAGCAATTGCCTTTTTAATTTACCACTGGGTGAAATAAGTCTCAAGATAGTGTGTACCTCACTACAAAAGAACTTAAGCTTGGTGTATAAGTTTGGGGAAATAGTAATGAATAAGGAAACAGTTCCTAGTCAAGCTGAAAAATCGAGTCCAGAAGGTGATCCATCGCAACTAGATCCAGAGGTACTCGACAAAATCAAACACCCTGCGAGAATAGACGATGTTATTCGGGAGCAATCACCAGAAGAACGTAAAAGTAACCCAGCTTTAGTACCGGAAATGATTGATGATCCAACTGATGATTGATTGAGTTTGCGAAAAAGTAATCGAAATATGGTTCCCAACTTCTCTAAGAAGTTGGGAATCTTGTTCGTAAGCTGTTGTTACCCAAGATTATGTAGTTGTTCCTGATATACTTCCGGCGTGTTGATATCTAATAACACAACCGGAGTATCAAATTTAACTTTATGAATTACTGGATAAAATTATTTGAGAATTTGGCGTGAACCTAAGATTTCTTCACGGATATTTTGTAAGTGCTTAGGCGCAGCCCGTCGTAGGCATTGCATCCCATTACTAAATAACAATGGATGCCCCATTTTACCTTGATATGTGGGTGCAGTAATCAATCCTAAATTTTCTTTGTGTACTAGCAGTAATCTTTGGTAAATATCTAATTTTCTGGGTTCAACTGCTGAAATCGCTAATATTTCAAAGCTTGGAAGAATATGTTGCAACCCTGCAAGTAAGGAAGTGTCTTCCCCCCATTGGCATGAGGATTAATTACAGCCAAATTGCCAAGAGGACAATCTTTTTGTTTATCGCTATTGTGTGAACTTAGCACAACTACAGACAGGGGTAAAACCTACACTTAACCACTGTTCTAGTTGATAAGTTAATAATGTTTGACCATCACCCCAAGAGAGTGAAGCTTTTCAAATACCCATGCGAGTAGATGCACCTGCTGCGAGGACAATAGCAAAGTTGTGACAATTTTAAAGGAATGCTATCCGTAGCGTGTGCAATTGCCATAACAAAGCCGTCAGCACTAGGTAAGATTCTACAGGGTTAAATTTTCTAATTAGCATGGTACATACAGGAGTTCTCACGGAGTAGTTGAATACTTAATAAATTTATTATCTCAACTCTAAGGTATAATACCCAAGCAAAGAAAATCTATCTAAAGATATCAATTATTTATACATAAAGATAGTTGATGGCAATATACGTATTGTGAGAGAAAGCATATAATCATGTACTTTGCCTTACAAAAAGGAGACAAAATTTATCAAACAACTATTTGGATGACCATAGACTTTCAAAGGTAAAGCAGAGAATAAATGTAATTACTGCTTAGGTTAAGGAAGTGCTAATTAAGTACCATACTCTAGATGAAATCTCCAAATTGAAAGGCGAGAACAACTAAATACTGGGTAAAAATTGTTACTCAAAATATATTATAAAGCCGCAACTTGCAACTAGCTGATACAACTCCTACTAGCCTGTTTCCTGGCTTATTCCATATAAAAGTACTGTAACGATAATGACGCACTCTCCAAATTCAGAAAATAACCAGAAACCACCTAATCATCGTTTATGGCTCCTCCTCTTAGGACGTACCAGTTTGGCTCTCGGTGTCATTTTGCTGGTTGGAATTGCAGTCGGTGCTTGGTGGGCTAGAAACTATATATATAAAGATTTAGCGCCATTAGTGCAGCAAAATCTCGAACAATTGCTTGGGCGTCCAGTAAAAGTTGGGAACGTTGAACGTTTTTCGCTTTCTAGCCTAAGATTTAGCTCTCTATCAATACCAGCAACTCCCACCGATCCAGATCAGGTGGTAGCAAAAGCTTTGGAGGTGCAGTTCTCGCCCTTGCAGCTTCTCCTCAGCCGAAAACTGGCATTAAACGCGACGTTAATTCAACCCAATGTTTACATCCAACAGGATCAGGATGGTCGCTGGGTTACTGCCCAAGTCAAGGCTGGGGAGGGACAAGGCTTTATTCAAACCGACTTGGAGACACTTCAAATTCAAGATGGGAATGTAGAGTTATCCCCAGCCTCCGCACCAACTAGACCGAAAGGCTCAGTAATATTAAATCAAGTTGGTGGTATTGCCCGATTTTTTGATCAAAATCAACGAATTGGTTATGACCTTAATGCTCAACTCGCCAGGGGAGGTGCAGTTAAAATCTCTGGTGAAACACAAACAAAAGCTCAACAAACTAACCTTAAGCTGCAAGCACAAAATTTACTAGCTTCTGATATTAGTAGATTAGTTGAGTTGCCAATTGCTTTGCAAGCAGGGCGAATAGAAGCTGATTTAGGGGTTCAAATTCCACCTAAGCTCTCAGAAATAGCCGTTACGGGAACCGCTACAGCTAATCAAGTCATTGCTAAAGTTCCAAATATTCCTCAGCAAGTTTCTAATTTTAATGGAAGATTTATATTTAATGGTCAGACAGTTGCTTTAGAAAATCTAAATACTAACTTTGGTAAAGTTCCTATTTCGGCTAATGGAACAATTAATAGCCAAACAGGCTTTAATGTCTCTGCTCAAATAAAACCTGTTAGTGCGAAAAATATTTTAGACACGCTGAATGTAAATTCGCCAGTTCCAGTTAGTGGCGAAGTTCAAGCAAATATTAAAGTAGGTGGCGCACTTCAGCAACCAGTCGTTAGCGGTACGGTAAGCAATACAAAACCTATTCAAGTTGACCGCCTTCAATTTAAAACCGTCAACACTGACTTTCGCTTGAATGTATCTGAAAATGCTTCTCAACTTACCGTCTCTAATCTGAATTTAGTCCCCGCAGCAGGTGGTCAAATTACAGGAAGCGGTCAAGCTAATGTAGGAGTCAAAGACAACGTAATATTTAATGCTCAAGTTGATGGTGTATCCGGAGATATACTAGCACGTAACTACGGCGTGACTCTACCGATCGCAGTTGGCAATGTTTCAGCAAAAGCACAAATTACTGGTTCACTAGCCAAACAGCCATTGAACCTTGATATTACTAGTGTTCAAGTAACGCCGCCAGGCGGGGGGCAAATCACAGCTAATGGTCAAATTCAACTCGCTCCCCAAGGTCAAGTAGGCGTAAATATTCAAGCTCAAAATTTACCAGGAAATGCGATCGCTCAAGGGTACGGTATATCAACTCCGATTAATATTGGTGGTATATCTGCAAACGCAAAAGTTTCTGGCTCTCTAGGTAGACCATTAAACGTCAATATTGCTAGCATTCAGGCAAGTCCAGAGGTGGGAGGGCAAGTCACAGCTAGCGGTCAACTTCAGCTTGCACCCCAAGGTAGGGTGGCATTGAATGTGCAAGCACAAAATTTACCAGGAGATGCGATCGCAAAAGCATACGAATCCTCACCCGGTATTACCATTGGGAATGTATCAGCAAATGCCAATATTTCCGGTACTCTGAACAATCTGCAAGCAGTAGCGCGGGTGCAAGCACCTAACGCCACCTATCCCACTACTGGACGAGTTGTTGTTGATCAACAAGGAGAGAATATTGTCTTTCCAAATGCTGTCGTGAACGTGGCAGGTGGGACAATCACAGCCAGTGGTCAACTTGCACAACAACGCTGGCAAGGGACTGTCAACACTTCTCAAATTCAACTCAACCGTTTTTCACCACAACTGCGAGGAAGGCTCAATAGCAACATCCAGTTAGCAGGGACAACAGAATCTTTCCAGCTTGCAGATATTCGCGCTGCCGGAAAAATCCGCCTTTCCCAAGGGGTAGCGCTGCTAGCACAACCGCTCACCGCTCAATTTCAGTGGAATGGACAGCAGATTATAGTTGAAAATGCAAGTACCCCAGGATTGAGTGCTAATGGTGCGATCGCTATTCAAACTCCACCAACTGGCGCACCGGAAATTGCGGGATTTAATTTAAATGTACTGGCACAGAATTTCAACTTAAAAAATACTGGTTTTGAAATTCCTGGTGATGTAGAACTAGCGGGGTTACTTGATTTTAAGGGACAAGTTACAGGTACTCCAGATGTTCCACAAGCCACTGGCAATATCCGACTGCGGAATTTCCAAGTTAGTGACTTGGCGTTTGACCCGCTTTTAACTGGAAACGTGAATTTTCAAGGAGGACAGGGAGCAAGTCTGCAATTAGCCGGGAAACAAGATAGGATTGCGCTGAACCTGGGTACAGATTATCGTCCCACTTCATTTTTAGTCAAGCGGGATGATGCAGTTACCACAGGTAGAACTGAGGGAGATAACTTACTCATTAACGCTCAAAAGTTTCCCATCGCTCTGATTGGAGGCTTTTTACCGAACAATCAATTGCAACCACTAGCGGGACAATTATCGGGAGATTTAGTTGTCAATCTGAATAATTATGCCATTGCGGGAGACGTTGCGATCGCAGGGCCTCGTATTGCCAGAGTAGCAGCAGATGAATTTCGCGGCACTATTAATTATGCTGATGGTACTGCTAGCTTGGCTAATGGTCAATTACGGATTGGAGATAGCAACATCGCCCTGAGTGGAAATGTAAAAGCAGGAAACGACCCGCAATTTCAATTCCAAGCTAATTTTGACCAAGCAAGAATCCAGAGACTTTTACAAGCGTTTAATATCTTTGATTTTCAAGACTTTGGTACCGGGTTGCAGCCTCCAACGTTAGCTGGAGCAGAGGTACTTGATACCAACGCTATCAGTTTGCCCAATGCAGATTTGCTAACACAGCTTGCATATTTCTCAAAAATTAGAAGATTGGTAGCACAACAACAGCAAGAAGAGAGAAATGAAACTGCATCTTTACCTACCCTTGCAGAATTAACGGGTGCTTTGAGCGGAGGAATTACAGCTAATGGCTCGTTAAAGTCTGGGTTGAATGTCGGCTTTAATTTCCAAGGTTCTAACTGGCAATGGGGTGAATACTCCATTAATCAAGTCGTTGCTCAAGGTACTTTTGCTGATGGAATCGTCACACTTTCGCCGTTAAGTGTCGGTATAAATCAAGGACTGGTGGCTTTTTCAGGGCAGTTAGGAACTGAGCAACTATCTGGAAATTTGAATGTAGCAAGTTTACCTTTATCACTTTTACAGCCTTTTATCGAACAATACCCCATAGATATCACTGGTAATGTCAATGCTAATGCCACATTGGGAGGTAGTTTACAAGATCCCAGAGTTCAAGGGGAAGTGACACTGGCTAATGCGACTCTTAACAAGCAACCTGTACAAACAGGACAAGTCAACTTTGATTACAACGATGCTCGTTTGAATTTTGACAGTAGCTTACTAGTGACAGGAACGCAGCCAGTTACTATTACAGGTAGCGTACCTGCTCCGTTACCTTTTGCCGAAGTGCAACCGGATAGCAATCAAATCAGCATCAACGCCAATGTGAACAATGAAGGATTGGCACTGTTAAACCTGTTTACTAACAATCAAGTCGCTTGGGTAAATGGTCAAGGACAAGTAGATTTAAATGTTCAAGGTACTTTAAACGAACCAATTATTAACGGCAATGTCACACTTAATGATGCAACTTTTAGCGCTAAAGCCTTATCTGAACCCCTAACGAATGTCACAGGAACAGCGCAATTTAATGGCACTACGGTGAATGTCCAAGGTATCCAAGGCACTTACAATGAAGGGCAAGTAAGTGCATCAGGCATACTCCCGATTCTTCAGCCTCAGCAAGCCGTAGTAAATCCTCTCACAGTATCAATAGCAGACAAACTCAACTTTGAAATTGCAGGACTGTATGAAGGCGGTGTTGGCGGCGATATCGTACTTCGCGGAACAGCGCTAAAACCTGTAATTGGTGGAGAGATTGAACTGAGTGATGGTCAGGTGATTATTGGAAACTCGGCTACTGGTGAAAAAAAATCAGCAGCTACAGCAGCGGCTAACGCTAACGTCATAAATAGAGAAGAGTTTAACGTTAATGTCACACCTACAGCAGAGAGTAATCCTAGCCCCGTGATTACGCCAGAAAGTAGCACTAGCACAGCAACTCCACCCAATTTACCTATAGAGTTTGCAGATTTAAGGTTAATTCTAGACGACGATGTTCGTGTTACCAGTCAATCTTTTCTCGACTCAATACCAGGAGCAGCCGTCTTTAGCCAGCCCCTATTGAGCTTTGAAGCAAAAGGCGACTTGACCATTAATGGTACATTAGCCAAACCGCGTCCTGAAGGAGTCATTCGTTTGACAGGAGGACGAGTAAGTTTATTTTCCACTGAGTTCGCGTTGGAACGGGGCTATGAACAAACCGCGCGGTTTATTCCAAGTCAAGGACTTGACCCCACTTTGGATGTCCGACTGCTCGCAATTGTACCTGAAGCATCGGCAACGAATAATCGAATTTTGGAATCACCATTGTCTGCTGAAATCAGCGATGTTTCTGCTAGCAACTTTGGGACTTTACGTACAGTTCGCGTTCAAGCCAGGGTTAACGGGCCAGCTAGTGAATTGGGTGAAAATCTGGAACTAACGAGTGAACCTAACCGTAGTAGAGGAGAAATAGTTGCTTTACTGGGTGGCTCGATTCTTGGTTCTTTCGGTCAAGCAGATGCAGGACAAGGACTGACTAATTTCGCTAGCTCTACCATTTTAGGTGGTTTGCAAGGAACTATTACTGCGATCGGACAGGCTATTGGTTTCAGCGAATTTCGGATATTTCCCACCCCTAGCACTAATAATGAAACAACGACAGCTTCAGTTCTGAATTTATCAGCAGAAGGTGTATTTGACATTAGTAGAAATTTCTCTGCTTCTTTATCACGCCCTCTTTCTAGCGATGAGTCTTTCCGTTATAACGTGCTTTATCGACTCAATGACGAAATTTTGATGCGAGGCTCAACTAATTTGGGGGATGAAAATCAATTCCAAGTTGAATACGAAACTAGATTTTAGATTATAAAAATAGGTAGATAACCTCCAAATTAACCATCATAGGGTATATAAAAAACCCTACAATCACCTGTGACCGCGATTGTAGGGTTAGAGCTTATGAGGTGTCGCATTATGAAATCTTTTAAATTGTATGTAAAGATTTGAAACGGGTTAAACAACTGTGGGGAGATATCTAAGTATGCCATTGGTCATATGATGTCCGGTTAATTAGTTATGATTCCAACATCTGTGCAAAAACCGGAAAGTCCTTTTTCCCCCTGCTGCCTGCGGTCTTCATGATAAGTCTTTAAGCGGACATGAGATCAAGTTCTATAATTACGCTGCTAAAAGGGTTTCAAGCCTCTAAATTTCTAAATTTATTTATGCGGTCTTCTCCCCTGCCCTCTTACCCTTTTCCTCTTCAATGACTCACAAAGCTAAAATAAGCTAAAATTCAAGCAGAGTAAGCATTTCCCGCTCAAAAACTTTCTATGTTTGATAACCTGCAAACCCAAATTTACCAACTAGAACAATTTGCCAACAGCCTCGTTTCTAATCAACTGACACACCTTAGCGTAGTGAGTGTTGGTATTATCTTTGCGGCTGGCTTGTTCACCAGTCTCACACCCTGTATGCTTTCTATGCTACCAATTACCATTGGTTACATCGGTGGTTATGAAGCCAAAAGCCGCGTCCAAGCAGCTGCCCAATCAACTTGGTTTGCTTTAGGATTAGCAACTACATTAGCAGGGTTAGGGATAATAGCAGGTTTTGTCGGTAAAGTCTATGGGCAAGTGGGAATTGGTTTGCCGATTATCGTCAGCATTATTGCCATTCTTATGGGGCTGAACTTACTAGAAGCACTACCTCTGCAATTTCCATCCTTGGGTGAAACGAATTGGATTTCACCAGATTTACCAGCAGGATTGCGTTCCTACTTGCTAGGGCTGACTTTCGGCTTAGTCGCATCTCCTTGTAGCACGCCTGTTTTAGCTAGTTTGTTGGGTTGGATTGCCAATACACAAGATTTAATTTTAGGGGCTGTTTTGCTACTTTCTTACACAGCCGGTTATGTAGCTCCATTGATTTTAGCAGGTACTTTTACAGCTTCAATTAAAAAGTTACTAGAATTGCGTCGCTGGTCTGGTTGGATTAACCCAGTTAGTGGGGCGCTATTAGTAGGATTTGGTGTATTTTCCTTAATTTCTCGGATTCCTCTTGGCAGTTTTTAATTTCAATCTTTGATATTATCAATACCTTTGTTAGATTTTACACATAATGACTATAGAAGATTCAGCTTCCAAAGAATTAAAATGGTGGGCAGTACCTGGGCAGTTCTTACGCCAAGAGCTTTTGCCTGTACTGACCAACTTACGACTAGCGATCGCACTACTGCTATTGATTGCAATCTTTAGCTCTACTGGTACTGTAATTGAGCAAGGCCAGTCACCCGCATTCTACCAAGCCAACTATCCAGAACATCCAGCTTTATTTGGTTTCTTAACTTGGAAGGTAATTCAAGTAGTTGGGTTAGACCACGTGTATCGTACCTGGTGGTTTCTAGCATTACTCATCTTATTTGGCACTAGTTTAACTGCTTGTTCATTTACCCGGCAGTTACCAGCCTTAAAAGCTGCCCAGCGCTGGAAATATTACGAAGAACCACGGCAATTTCAAAAGTTAGCTTTAAGTGCAGAACTAGATACTGGTTCTCTGGATTCTCTCAGCCAAATATTACAGAAACGCCGCTATAAAATTTTTCCAGATCCAGAAAAAGAAAATCTCCTTTACGCTCGCAAAGGAATAGTCGGACGCATCGGCCCAATTATTGTTCATATTGGCATCGTCGCTATTTTGATCGGGGGAATTTGGGGGGCGATGACTGGTTTTTTGGCTCAGGAAATGGTTGCTAGTGGCGATACATTTCAAGTGACAAATATTGTAGATGCTGGCCCTTTAGCAGCACCTCAAGTTCCGAAAGATTGGTCTGTTCGCGTCAATCGTTTTTGGATTGACTACACTCCATCTGGCGGCATTGATCAATTTTATTCGGATCTGTCTGTCTTGAATAAGCAGGGGGACGAAGTTGACCACAAGAAGATTTTTGTTAACGAGCCTCTCCGCTATCATGGTGTAACTTTCTACCAAACTGATTGGGGAATTGCGGGTGTTCGCGTCCAATTTAACAACAGCCCGATTTTTCAGCTACCAATGGCGCGATTGAACACCAATGGACAAGGGCGCATTTGGGGAACTTGGGTTCCTACGAAACCGGATTTGAGTGAGGGCGTCTCTTTGCTAGCCAAAGATTTGCAAGGGATGGTATTAATTTATGATCCTGCTGGCAAACTTGTTGATACTGTCCGCGCTGGGATGTCTACGCAAGTCAATGGCGTGAAGCTCAAAGTTCTAGATGTAATTGGCAGCACTGGCTTACAAATTAAAGCTGATCCAGGTATACCAATTGTTTACTCAGGGTTTGGTTTATTAATGCTGGGTGTGGTGATGAGTTACTTTTCTCATTCGCAAATATGGGCATTGCAAAAAGGCGATCGCCTATATGTAGGTGGTAAAACTAATCGCGCCCAAGTTGCTTTTGAACAAGAGGTTTTGGAGATTTTAGATCGCCTGAGTTCGCAGCCAAAAGGTGAAGAAAAAGAGGCGGCGATTGAAGTTTAAACGCTTCAGGTGTGCAAAGGAAACTGCAGAGGAACGCAGAGGATTACTTTGCGTTACTTTGCGTACTTATCCTGCAAAAAGGCGTTCGCGTAGCGTTTCGTAGAGAAGCGATTATGCGTTTCAAAGTTATTTATTTACAATTAATTACGCCACTTCCACGGCTACAGATTGGGAAATTATTAAAGGTATTTATTAAACATTGGAACAAAAGATTTTTATGTCTGCTCAACTTCAATTTAAGAGACGCGTTTACCTTCTACCGTTAATAGCTATCTTGTTGAATATTGCTTCTTGCACTACCAATAATCGAAACATCAACCGTGTTTCTCTTGTAGGTGCTGGGGCAAGTTTTCCCGCACCTTTGTACGAACGCTGGCTTTCAGATTATAACCAGCAAAATCCCAATGTAGAAATTAACTATCAAGCTATAGGAAGCAGTGCTGGAGTGCAACAACTCATTGAAGGTACTGTGGACTTTGCAGCTAGTGATGTAGGAATTACAAATCAACAAGCAGCTAAGATAAAACGGGGAGCGATCGCTTTACCCATAACTGCCGGTTCTATTGTACTAGCTTACAACCTTGTGCCAGCCGCTCGCCAGTCATCTCAAGTCAATCTGTCAACTGGTTTAAAACTACCACGCCAAGTCTACGTAGATATCTTCCTCGGAAAAATTACGAATTGGAATCATCCTAGAATAGCTGTAGCTAATCCAGGGGTAAATTTGCCCGATCTAGCGATTCAGGTTGTACACCGAACTGATGGTAGTGGAACTACAAGTGTATTAACGCAACATCTAAGCGCTATAAGTCCAGAATGGAAAAGCAAAATTGCAGCAGGTAAATCTGTAGCATGGCCAGTAGGAATTGGTGGAAAAGGTAACGAAGGTGTTACCGCCTTAATTCAACAAATTCCAGGAGCTATTGGCTATGTAGAATACGTCTACGCTAAACAAAATAAACTTCCTATGGCTGCTTTGGAAAATAAATTTGGTAATTATATTACACCAACACCAGAATCTGTAGCTCAAACCTTAGAGGCAGTGAAATTACCCGCCGATAACTTGATTGCTTTTATCACTGATCCTAAAGGTGCCCAGTCTTATCCCATCGTTACTTACACCTGGCTTTTAACTTATCACCAATATCCGAACCGAGTTAAAGCTCAAACGCTGAAAAACTTTATTGATTGGGCTGTGATTGACGGGCAAAAATCCAGTTTGGAACTCGGATATATTCCTTTGTCTCAAAAAGTTGTGCTTCAAGTGCAATCTGCTGCAAAGAAGATTGGAGAATAAGTAGTTTTTAGTTTAGGATAGGCGATCGCGTTATTTGATCAACCTGAGTAAAAAGTGCTAATTTTATTCACCTAGCATCTTGTAGAGAGGACTTAAATCCTCACTACAAGCCAAAGTTTTTATTATGGGTACTTATGATGACGCACTTCAACTACGGTATGTACATTACCGCGAGGCGTAAAATCTGCTTTCACAGTAGCTTCCAACGGATCACAAGCAGCTACAAAATCATCCAAAATTTGATTAGCAGATTCTTCGTGTGAAATGTAGCGATCGCGGTAACTGTTAATGTAAAGCTTAAGCGCCTTCAATTCCACTACCCGTTCATCAGGCACATAGGTAACGTAAATTGTCGCAAAGTCAGGATAACCAGAAAACGGACATTTACAAGTAAATTCCGGCAAAGTAATGTTAATGTCATATCGCCTTCCCACGCGCGGATTCGGAAAGGTAATTAGTTTACCTTCGGCAATGTCGCGTTCGCCATACTTCATTTCTTGGCTTGACTGGGTTACACTTTCAGATAATTTGTCAGTTGTCATTTGTTATTTGTCATTAGTTGTTTTACTGATCTTTACGTCCTTTATTAAATTTTGTAGCTTTTTAACTTTTAACTCTGCCAATTTTGGATTTTAGATTTTAAATTTTTCCTCCAATCCAAAATTCAAAATCTAAACTTGAATGACTCCCCACTCCCTCTCAATACTCTTTCTTCTCCCAGTCTGGACAATTCTCATCTTCACAACCGTGGGGATGCATGGCACAAACTAACAAATTACCATTATAAACTTGACCGTGGTAGTGAGTACAACCGATACAGGCAGGATTCTTCTCAGCCGTGGGTTCAACTGAATAAGGAAAACCTGGATCTACATCTGTTACAAGGTCTTCCAGTTCCCAGTAAGCTTCAAACATTGGTTCGGTCAAATCCTGTAAATACTGATCGACTTCAGTAGCAATGTTAGGAACTTGCTCGGTGATTTCTTCCGTTAGCTCAAAAAAAGCGTCTACTATTTCACTCATTCCCAGGAAGAAACGCTCTACTTCATCAGCCACTGTTTCAACAATTTCTGCTAAATCTTTTTGCCACTGTTCCATAAACTTGATGCCTTTACAGGCTATAAACAGGAAGATTTGTGCTATCTAGCTTGAAGCACTATACACACTAGGCAATGTATCTTATCAAGTTTCTGTCTGAAGTGCCACTTATACTGGTATTAGATCAAACAATGTTTTTTATTGATCGCGTTGCAATCGTTTTAACTCGTTTTGCAGGTTTAGCACTTCTTGGCGTAATTTCTCCGTGTTCTCATCAGTTGATCCCTGTTTCACCGTTGGTTCTTCATCTTCCTCTAAAATTTCAATGCGGCGAGGTTCAGAAGCAGGTGTTTTTTCAGAGGTTTCACCAGATGCTTGGGACTGTTGGGCTTGCTTCATCATATCTTCAACGAAGCGGCGGGCTTCTTCTGTGTTCATTTCGCCCTTTGCCACCATTTCATCTGCCAGTTTTTGGACTTGCGATCGCACTTCGGCTAATTTTCCCCCTGCTTTCTCACCCGCGTAAGAAGCTAATCCAACACCGAGGTAAAAAGCTTTTTGAACAATATCTCCAAAACCAGCCATTGTTTCAGACCGCTCCTACAAATAGGGCGACCCGGAGACTACGCCTACCACAAGCCTCCCGTGTTGCTGCTACCTTCCGGTTCTGACAAGATTTGGGTGTTGCAGTCGCATAGATCCAGGTCTTCTAAAAGCATAACATTAAAAACCAGTAAATGTGTGTTATTCCATAACAATCCGCCATTCATAAAGTTGATAGTTGACGCAGCCATATTTCACCAAGGGGTCATCAGCTACAATTGCTTCTGCTTCATCCCTTGAGCCAGCCTCAAACAGCAACATTCCGCCTCTTTGCTCTGCCCAATAGCCTGTTCGCGCTTTGTGTCCTTTAGCAATCAAATCCTGAATGTAAGCTTTGTGGGCAGGTACATATTGGTCAAAGGTAGGTTTATCCACTTTGCCTTCTTCAATCTTTACAAACCAAGGCATTAGCTTCTTAACTCCAGTTACAACAGAGGCACAGAGGGCACGGAGGAATAAGAGTTTGAGAGGTAATTTGTGTAAGTCCTATTTTAATTCACTATAGATACAGCGATAATTTACTCAAATCATTACCGAGTTGTTTCATGCTGCCAGTTATTGAAAGCATTGTATTACGTCAAATGGCTTCGGGCGATCGCCTTTACTTACAAGTATACAAATTCATCGGCGCTCAACCTGGTAAAAAGGTTTACATTCAATCTAATCTGCACGGTGCAGAAATTGCTGGTAATGACGTAATTCACCAGCTAATTGAGTTTTTATTAACAATAAATGATACAGATTTAACTGGAGAAATTTGTTTAGTTCCCGTTTGTAATCCAATGGGGACGAATGAACGCGCTCATCATTTTTCACCTGGACGACACTGCCTTTATGAAGCTAAAGACTGGAATCGCATATTTTGGGATTACGAGAAAGAAGCTGATGATTTAGTAGCTTTTACTAAATCTCAACTTCATATTGATCTAAAGGTCGTCCGACAAAATTATCTAACTATAATTAAGCAACAATTCGCAAAAATTTTAGAAAAAATTAATTCTTCTAGTGGTGTACCCTACACTGAGCTTTTTAGCTACAGGCTACAAAATCTCAGTTTAGATGCAGACTACTTAATTGACTTACATACTTCTACAAATCAAGCTTTAGACTACCTTTATTACTTCCGAAATCGAGAAGAAAGCGCAAAATACTTCCTGCTTGATTTCGGAATTGTACTTGATAAATACGATGGTGATGCTTTTGATGAAGCTTTTATCAAACCTTGGTTAGCGCTGGAAGCTTGTTTTAAAGAGTTAGGTAGAGAAATCAAGTTTGATGTGGAAGCTTGGACACTGGAATTAGGAACAGGGATGCAAATAAATTCTGAGTCAGTCGCCAAAGGTGTACGGGGTGTGAAAAACTATTTAGCGCAAAAAGGTGTAATACAAGTTTCTAATTTATCAGAAGACACCAAAACTCATGAGATGACTTTTGCATCTAGCAGCAACCGGAAAAAATATTATGCGATCGCAGGTGGTATGATTAAATCCAGAATAGAATTAGGCACTTCAGTAAAAGCTGGAGACAAACTCTATCAAATTCTCAGTTTTAATAAAGAAGGTAAGCTACCCAGTGTAATTGATATCTGCGCTCAACATGATGGATTAGTTTATGATGTCGCAACCAATCAAGCTGTGAATGAAGGCGAGTTTGTTTTGGGAATTGTTAGTTAGGGGATAACAATTTGTACTTTGATAGGCACAACATAGCTGTGCCTGTACCATTTATGTTTAGTCTCCCAAATAAATACCCATACCATGAGCAGTTTTAACCAAAGTACCATTGGGATCCACGGCACTATAGTGAGCGATCGCTTCTGTAATTGGTACACTTAATACTTGGCGATTTTGCCATGTCACCATGCGATCATATTTCTCCTCTGCAATTAGATTAACCGCCGCAACACCAAAAGCAGTTGCAACTAATCTATCTAGTGGTGAAGCAGTTCCACCGCGTTGAATGTGTCCTAAAACTGTGACTCGCGTTTCTACACCGATGTGTTCAATAATTTTATCTGCTAAATATTCACCAATTCCACCATATCGAGATTGACCTAAGCGATTTGTAATCGTCACATTTTCCCCATCGTGGGTACGAACTGCTTCCGAAACAATAATCAAACAATAGTTTTTGCCTTTCTCTTGGCGTTCTTTGATTTTGTGGCAAATATGCTCAACTGTGTAAGGGATTTCGGGAATTAAAATTACATTTGCTCCCCCTGCAATTCCCGCAGCTATAGCTATGTGTCCGGCATCACGCCCCATTACTTCTAAAATCATGACTCGGCTATGACTTGCAGCAGTAAAATGTAGCCGATCCAGCGCTTCCGTGGCAATATTGACTGCTGTATCAAAACCGATGGCGTGTTCAGTAACGCCAATATCATTATCAATGGTTTTGGGAATACCTACTAGATTAATACCGCCTTGTTGGGCAAGACGGCGCAAAATTGCCAAGCTACCATCGCCGCCAATGCCAATCAAAGCATCTAAACCTAGCTCATGATAACCTGCAATGATTTCTTCGGAGCGATCGCATAAACTACCATCCGCCATTGGAAAAGCAAAAGGGTCGCCTTTATTAGTCGTTCCCAACATTGTGCCACCCGCAGTTAACAGCGAGTCAACTTGATCAACTTCCAGCTTGGTAAATTGTGGGGGACGCGCCATTAATCCTAGAGTCGCTTGACGAATTCCCAAAACCTCCCAGCCGTAAGTATCCACAGCACAATTCACTACAGATCTAATCACAGCATTTAAGCCAGAACAATCACCTCCACTGGTAAGAATTCCAATGCGTTTGGGTTCTCCCATATTTTTTATTGACATTTTGATCCAAATATATTGAGTAGTCGATGAGACTTAAGAGATTAGCAGCAGATTAAACCTAAGCAAATACGCTTCTTTTAAATGCCAAAGTAATTTTATGTTTGTTTTGTATCTAAAAACAAAACAAAGTTATCTTGGCTGTAAAATATAGGTATAGAGCCAGTAGTAGATTAAACCTCGGCAAAAGTAATCCCTAAAAATGCCAGGGGAATTATATGCTTGTTTTGTGTCTAAGAAAAAACCAAGTTATCCCAACTGTAAAATATGAGGGTGGAGCCAAAGGTGACTAGTATTGATAATTACAACTTCTCTTTTTCAGGAGAAGTAGCAATTCCACAGGCTCCTCCTGAATTCAAATCAGGTTTTATCGGCATTGTTGGTCGTCCTAATGTCGGTAAATCTACTTTAATGAATCAATTAGTAGGACAAAAAATTGCCATAACTTCCCCTGTAGCACAAACAACACGTAACCGTTTGCGCGGCATTTTAACTACACCAGAAGCGCAATTAATTTTTGTAGATACGCCAGGAATTCATAAGCCCCATCATCAATTGGGGGAAGTGTTAGTGCAAAATGCCAAAATTGCCATTGAATCGGTAGATGTAATACTATTTGTGGTAGATGGAGGAGTAGCTTGCGGATCAGGCGATCGCTATATTGCTGAATTGCTGTGTCGCAGTAAAACCCCAGTGATTTTGGGCGTGAACAAAATCGACCAACAACCGTCTGATTCTCAGTTTTTAGATGATAGTTACGCTCAGATGGCCCAGTCCCATGAATGGGAAATCGTAAAATTTTCTGCCAAGACGAGTGCAGGATTACCGCAACTTCAAGAATTATTAATTGAACATTTAGAAATTGGGCCGTTATACTACCCACCAGATTTGGTAACTGACCAACCAGAACGCTTTATTATGGGTGAATTAATCCGAGAACAAATTTTATTATTGACTCGTGAAGAAGTACCCCATTCAGTAGCGATCGCTATTGACCTAGTAGAAGAAACTCCCAGCATTACTCGGATACTTGCTACCATCAACGTCGAGCGCGATTCCCAAAAAGGCATACTCATTGGCAAAAGTGGAGCAATGCTCAAAGCAATTGGTAGTGAAGCCCGCGAACAAATCCAAAAGTTAATCTCTGGTAAAGTTTACCTAGAATTATTTGTGAAAGTTCAGCCAAAATGGCGACAGTCGCGGATTAGTTTAGCAGAGTTAGGCTATCGCGTGGAAGAATAAAATTAAGTTAGGAGTTAGGAGTTAGGAGTTAGCAATTAAAGAGTTATGAATAACTTCTGACTTCCTGCTTTGTTTATGATTGGTAGCCTTTTCAAACTAAACCAATTTCTTAAGTTTGAGAACCAACATAATTGTCTAAAGCCCTAAATCTCAGTTTAATACTTAAAAAGTTCCTCAATTATTTTTTGGAAACCTAAATACTTAACCTTGAAAGCTATCCTGAACTCCTAACTCTCAACTCTTAACTCCTAACTAATAAAAAATGTCTTTAGATACTCGCTATCCCTTAAATTTACCCGCCAATGCTCCGCCGTTGCGGGTGTTAATTGTCGAAGATGATCCGATGATGCAACTGGGATTAGAGCAATCGTTAATGGCTCATCCTCAATTAGAGATTGTTGGACAAGCAGAAGATGGTTATTTAGGAGTTCAAGCAGCACTGCAATTGAAACCTGATTTGGTGGTTATGGATATTGGGTTGCCGCGATTGGATGGCATTGCAGCGACACAGCAAATTAAGGCGGCGCTGCCAGCAACTCATGTGGTAATGCTGACATCTCATCAAACGGAGACAGAAATTATTGCAGCACTCTCTAGCGGTGCAGATGCATATTGCATTAAAGGTGCAAGTGTGGAACGATTGTTAAGTGCGATCGCAGCCGCAGTTGATGGTGCAGCTTATCTTGATCCCCAAATTGCACGGCGAGTTATTGATAATCTCAAACCGCCCTCACCCACCACCAACAACGCTAATTTATCTGGGCGCGAGTTAGAAGTGTTGAAACTGATGGTAGACGGCTTGAGTAACCCAGAAATTGCCGAAAAACTTTATCTCAGTCCCAACACCATCAAAACTCACGTCCGAGGGATTATGAATAAATTAGCAGTAGATGATCGCGTGCAAGCAGCAGTTGTGGCACTGCGTTCTGGGTTGGTTTAGAAAAGAAATGCCGCAAAATACAGAAACAAACCTCAACAAAAGTAACATTACTGATGTATCCAAACTTAATAATGAATTCCCCACTTTCTGCCCTCAAAGCCGCGAAGAATGGCGGAGATGGTTAGATAAAAACCATCGCACTTCTCTTGGTGTATGGCTTATCTACTACAAAGTAAAAAGTGGTAAGCCAAGTGTTCGATATAGCGAAGCGGTACAAGAAGCCTTATGCTTTGGTTGGATTGATAGTAAAGTTAAATCTTTAGACGAGGAACGTTATATGCAAATATTTACGCCTCGAAAACCAAAAAGCGTATGGTCAAAATTAAATAAACAATATATTGAAGAACTTATAAAACAAGGCTTAATGACTACAGTTGGTTTAGAAAAAATTGAAGCTGCAAAACAAGATGGCTCATGGAAGACGTTAGATGCGATCGAAGCATTGATTATTCCCTCAGATTTAAAGCAGGCATTAGAAGCAAACACAACTGCTAAAGAGTATTTTGAGAGATTTAATAACTCATCTAAAAAGAATATTCTTTTTTGGATTGAGAGTGCAAAACGTCCAGAGACAAGGTTGAAGAGAATTGAACAAACCGTTAACTCAGCAGCAGTCAACAAAAACCCATTGATACGATAACAAGGTCTATGTGATTCTTTAGAGAATGTATCTTTTGACGCGTAGGCATAGCCAGTCGTAGACATTGCTCTTTGACGTAAACAATATGAGTAAACATTTCAATCCAGTTTATAATAAGTAAAGACGTACTTATGTACGCCTCTATAGTAGATTTATTTGTTGTCAAGATGTTTGAAAAATAGTCTAATTCAATGCATTTTGGTTAAAAGAGTTTGAGAGTTGATTAGGGTCTAGGTTAGTAGGAAATAACAAAATTTCCTTACCTTCTAAGTTTGCCTTCTGGTGAAGCAAAATTGCCTTTTCCAAAGAACAATATTTAATTGGAACCCATCTGTCGCTATAAAAGTAGACAGTTACTCGGCTCATTGCATACTCTTTCAACGGCAGTGGAAGAGACCAGGACGAATCCATAGTTTGAACCTTACCTGTTGAGTCCATGCTTTGAACCTCAGTTATTAAGTATATATACTTTCACTCATTAGAATGATTTAAAGTAACTATCATAAGTAATAAGAAACTACCTTGAAACTGAATCTATAGATAAAAATTAGAAGAATTACAATTAACCTAAAGACATGGAATAAGTCAGTCTAAAGTTATCATTTTTGTGTTAAAGGCTCACGGGGTTTAAAGACTCGTCAACGAGTATCTGAGTTGGATGAACGAGTCTTTGAACCTCGTTCACGAGTATTAAAAACTCATCAGCAAAATTTTGATACTCATTGGGATTTACTCATCAGTCAGAATTCACCATTTAGCATAAGCTTTTTAAATTTTGCATAGCGGTACTAGTGTTGATGCACCCGCAGCAACCATAACGAAGCGATAGTACCCACAAAATGAGCAGCAATCTCGTTGATGTTTGCTACAGCCACAAAAACATCCAGCGCCCAATGCCCATAATTTAAAATCCTGCCAAATGATGTGAAGGTTTCAAACTCAAGGATGATGAGTAATTAGCAACTAAATTGACAAAATCACACTATAAAGAATGATATTAAGCGATAGATAGCGCTTGTAAAGGAATAACGGCCATGATTAAATCTTGGATGGTGATTGGGGCTGTGGCTTTCTTAGTTGCCTTAGCGGCTAACTTGATTACGCCTAGCGATCGCCAATGGTTCAAGCGCTTACAACGGCCGAGATGGCTAACTTTTGAGGGTGCGATTCCTATTATCTGGACTGTGATATTTATTTGCGGTGCTTGGTCAGCTTATATTGTTTGGGAAAAAGATCCAGGAACCACCCCAACCTGGTTAATTATGGGTTTATACTTACTTTTAGAAATTGTAACCATTGCCTATACGCCTGTAATGTTTAGGCTTCGCAGCCTGAAAGTCGGTACAATTCTTGGTGGTACAGGTTTTATCATTAGTCTTTTATTAATACTTGGAGTCTTAAGTATTTCTGGCTGGGCAGCACTATTACTAGTTCCTTATTTGCTGTGGAGTCCCATTGGTACTTATACCACTTGGAAGATGATCAGTCTCAATCCTCAAGATGCTTAAGATTCGCACCAGGGAATGATTAAACATATAGCCTAAATTGTCAAACTTGCAGTATATGACTTGACAAAATACGCAAGCAAGAGTGCATTATGATTCCATCTTGGATAATAATTGGGGCTGTAACTTTTCTCGTCGCCCTTGGTAGTTTCTTCATCACGCCACGTGATGTTAAATGGTTTGCAAACTTAAGTCGCCCTCGTTGGCTAGTTTTTGAGCCGTTAATTCCAATTATCTGGACTGTGATTTTTATTTGCGGTGCAGCTTCAGCCTATGTTGTCTGGGAGAAAAACCCAGGAGGCATAATTACTTGGCTACTAATGGCTTTGTACCTTTTAGTGGAAATTATCACCGTTGCCTATATACCTACAATGTTGAGGTTTCGCAGTCTCAAAGTTGGGGAAGTTCTTGGGCTAATCGGTTTGATTTCAGGCGTTATCCTCGCAATCTGCGTTTTGCCGATTTCTTTAACGGCGGCGCTTTTACTTCTTCCTTATCTAGTTTGGACTCCGATTGGTACTTACACTACCGACGAGTTAAAGGAACTGAATCCTCAAGATGCATAACGCATCTATACAAGCCGTCCATAACGTGCTGTGACAGGCTTGGCTGGATTAGATTGATTATTCAGCCAAGCCCACATTTGATCGCCAATAGAAAAATGCCACCACTCTCTAGGATTGCGTTGAAAATCGGCTTTTAACATTACATCTCGCAATAGTTGACGGTGAGCATGATACTTTTGGGCTTCTGGGCGATCGCTATTGGCATAATAATCTGGGTGCGATCGCTCTGACATTTCATCAATCGGCGAACCCATATTTACTATTTGCCCCGTATCATCTACCAGTGTCACATCCACCGCCGCACCTGTACTGTGAGGAGGGGGAGTTTTTTCATCCAAACTTGGTACAGCCCAAATTGCATAAACCGCTTCCCAAATCTCTTGGCGTTGGTTTGGGGATAACTCGATTTCAGTCAGTCCCCTTTCTCGTACTGCTTGGGCGAAGCTGTAATCTACCATAAACTGCTGGACTGCGATCGGGCGATAAGCATCAAAAATTTGGATGCGCCAGTTGCGATGCAACAGTTGAAGATAATTTTGCGCTTGGATCAAATTTTTAATAACGCTTTGACGGAGATAATAAGGAGAGCGATCGCTATAAGGCGCACCTAATTTTTCATAAGGATGAGGAGATTCCACCGCAAACAATTCTAAAGGAATCGCTATTATCGGTTCACCACACTCAAAAATCGGGATTTGATGATAAGGTCTCATCTAGTCAGCTACACAGGACTTACGGATTTTAACGCAAGCATAGCAAAATCCCCCAATTCAAAAGAGAGGCTTTCAAGTTCCCCTTCTTTAACTACCGCGTATACACAAGCCTTTGAGAATTTCTAAGTAACTAGGGTGGGTTAATTTTAACAAGCCGATACAATCGCATATTTCAAGTTTTGATTGCCTAAGTTTTGATTTTATAGAATTAGACTCTACTTTAATACTGTGCTGTTTCTTTTGCATCCTTGGAGTTTGTTTCTTTAAAAATGCTCAATCAAAATCAAATACCCTTATTAGATGCCTTAAAAACCAATGCAGCAAGACTCCATGCACCTTTTTACACTCCAGGACATAAACAAGGTGAAGGAATTTCTCAACCCTTGGCTGATTTACTTGGTAAAGCCGTCTTTCGCGCTGATTTAACCGAATTAGCAGATTTAGATAATCTCTTTGCGCCCCAAGGCGTTATTCAAGAAGCACAACAACTAGCAGCAGCAGCCTTTGGTGCATTACAAACATGGTTCCTTGTCAATGGTTCTACCTGTGGGATTGAAGCAGCAATTCTCGCTACCTGTGGCACAGGCGATAAAATCATTCTGCCTCGCAATGTTCATTCATCTGCGATCGCTGGTTTAATTCTCTCCGGTGCAATACCAATTTTTCTCAATCCTGAATACGATCCAGTTTTAGATATTGCCCATAGCATTACGCCTAATGCTTTAGAATCTGCACTCCAACAACATCCAGACGCTAAAGCAGTGTTAACAGTTTACCCAACATATTACGGTGTTTGTGGAGATTTGAGTGCGATCGCCAACATCACACATCAATACAATATCCCTCTACTTGTAGATGAAGCACACGGCGCACACTTTGCCTTTCATCCAGAATTACCCACTCCAGCCTTAGCCGCAGGTGCAGATTTAACTGTACAATCCATCCACAAAGTACTTGGTGCAATGACACAGGCATCAATGCTGCATATTCAAGGTAATCGGATAGATTGCGATCGCATCAGTAAAGCTTTGCAACTAGTACAATCTACCAGTCCTAGTTATTTACTTTTAGCTTCTCTAGATGCAGCGCGTCAGCAAATGGCACTCCACGGAAAAATGCTGATGTCTCGCACTTTACAACTTGCTAATGAAGCTAAAACCAGAATCAGCCAAATTCCTGGATTATCTGTTTTACAGATTTCTAGCCCCCCTCATCAAGGGGGGTTGGGGGGATCTTCTATAGGTGGGTTGCGGGGATCTGTCGGCTTTGTGGCTTTAGACGAAACGCGATTAACTGTAACTGTTTCTGGTTTAGGTTTAACCGGATTTCAGGCAGAGGAAATTCTGGATGAAAAATTTGCTGTTACCGCCGAATTCGCTTCACTGCAACATCTCACCTTTATCATTACTTTGGGTAACACCCCTGCCGATATTGAGCAACTAGTAGAAAGTTTTACTACTCTTGCCAAAGAATATTGGCGAACCAACTTAACTGTTAAAAGCGATCTTTGGCAGGATGTTTTCACTACAAAGTGCCATCCTTTACATTTTTCTCCTCGTGAAGCCTTTTTTGCTGTCAGTGAAATACTACCTTTGATACAGACCAATCAACGCATCTGTGCTGAAATCGTCTGTCCCTATCCCCCAGGAATTCCTGTATTAATGCCGGGAGAAGTCATCACCAAACCCGTCCTTGACTATCTGCAACAAATTCAGGCGATGGGAGGATTTATCATCGGTTGTAATGACACAAGCTTCAAAACTTTGAAAGTGCTGAAAATTTAATTTTTGTCCTCCCAAGACTCTTCACCTTCTACAATAAAGATAGACTTTATTGAGATTTGTATAGTTGGGGATAAGCTGTCATGGCTCCCGCCGTTTTCATTCAAAATTTGCAAAAACGTTACGGTACAGTAGTTGCCGTCCAAGATGTTTCCTTTCAGGTAGAACCAGGAGAAATTTTTGGTTTACTTGGCCCCAACGGTGCTGGGAAAACTACAACCTTGCGTGCTTTATGTACACTTACCACACCGGATGCTGGCAAAATCGAAGTATCTGGCATCTCTGTGTTAGATAATCCGAGAGTTGCAAGACAACGATTAGGCTACGTAGCTCAAGAAGTCGCACCCGATAAGGTGCTGACTGGAAGAGAACTACTGCAACTGCAAGCCGCACTTTATCACCTCCCAGGCGCAGTAGCCAAACAGCGCATTGAGACTGTATTAGATTTACTTGGTTTGCAAGAATACGCCAATAAAAAGACAGGAACCTATTCCGGCGGGTTACGCAAGCGCCTAGACTTGGCTGCTGGGTTACTCCATTCACCAGATGTTTTGGTGTTGGATGAGCCAACTGTGGGGCTTGACATAGAAACGCGTTTTGTGGTTTGGGATTTCCTGAGAAAATTACGGGCCTCTGGGACGACGGTAGTAATTACCAGCCATTACTTAGAAGAGGTTGACGCTTTAGCCGATCGCGTCGCAATTATAGATCGCGGCGTTGTAATTGCGGCTGGGACACCTTCACAATTAAAAGATCAAGTAGGGGGCGATCGCATCACTTTGCGAATCCGCGAGTTTTCCCCGATTGAGGAAGCAGAAATTGCCAAAAACCTCTTGCAACCTTTGCCATTTGTGCAAGAAGTGATCATCAACAGCGCTCAAGGTAATTCCCTCAACTTGGTGGTGACACCTCAGAACGATGTTCTGATTAACATACAGCAAGCGCTGAACGCTGCTAGCTTGCCAATTTTTGGCATAGCCCAATCTCGCCCCAGCCTCGATGATGTTTATCTCGCCGCTACAGGACGCACACTGATGGATGCAGAATTAGCAGCCGTTGCCACTCGCGATCCTAAAGCTGAGAAAAAGCAGAATATGAGATAAGGCATAGCGAATGGGGCATTGGGCATTGAGCATGGAGATATTTACCACTCCCAATTCCCGATTCCCCACTCCCCACTCCCCACTCCCCAC
Source organism: Nostoc sp. FACHB-892 (assembly GCF_014698795.1). Taxonomy (GTDB): domain Bacteria; phylum Cyanobacteriota; class Cyanobacteriia; order Cyanobacteriales; family Nostocaceae; genus Nostoc. The sequence continues at coordinate 171,796 of NZ_JACJTR010000009.1, read as the reverse complement.
TCCCCAATTATTTATGAGCGTTACTCCTAAATCTGATATCAATTGGCAGCCGTTAGCATCGCCACAAGCAGATGCTAATCCTGCACCTAACTTTTTCGGTGAATTGGTACAAGAGACGCTGGCTTTAACTCGTCGCTTGTTTATTCAATTGCAACGTCGTCCCTCCACATTGGTTGCCGGAATTATTCAGCCGGTGATGTGGTTGGTGCTATTTGGTGCATTATTTCAAAATGCACCCAAGGGATTGTTTGGCAGTACGACAAATTACGGTCAATTTTTGGCTGCTGGAGTAATTGTGTTTACAGCCTTTGCTGGGGCGCTGAATGCTGGTTTGCCCGTTATGTTTGACCGCGAGTTCGGCTTTTTGAATCGTTTGCTGGTAGCACCCTTAGCATCACGGTTTTCCATTGTCTTTGCTTCAGCAATCTTTATCATCAGCCAAAGTTTGCTGCAAGCAGCCGTGATTGTTGCAGCAGCAGCGTTTATTGGGGCTGGACTACCAAATGCAACGGGTTTATTTGCGATCGCTCTAATCGTCTTCCTTTTAGCTTTGGGTGTGACAGCCATCTCCCTTGGTTTAGCTTTCGCTCTACCTGGACACATTGAATTGATTGCAGTGATTTTCGTCACCAACCTACCATTATTGTTTGCTAGTACTGCTTTGGCTCCTTTATCCTTCATGCCTCAGTGGTTGCAGATTGTAGCTACTCTAAATCCTCTCAGCTATGCGATCGAACCCATTCGCTATCTGTATCTCCACAGTAGTTGGGAACTAAGTAGCGTAGTAATGCAAGCTCCTTGGGGTGATATTACCTTTGGAGGGGCTTTGTTGGTGTTGTTTGGCTTTGCCGTTGTCGCCTTAGTGAGTATTCAGCCTCAACTGCGGCGAACTCTTGCCTAAAGAGATAAAATAGAGCAATTTTAGGGTCAAAATCCCATGAAAAAACCATTTTTACAAATTCCTAGACTTTTTGTAGCTACCGTGGCAGGGATTAGCTTTGCTTCTTTGCTCATAGCTCAACCCAGTTCGGCTCAAGTCAGCCCAACGGATGCTTTTCCCAGTAATAGTACAACAGACCAAAATACTGATCCCTTTTCCCGTTCAAACTCAGACAATTTCAATATGTTTGACCTGATTCATCGGGCGAATTTTGGGACTCTCAACTGGAATTCTGATCAACAAAACGAACAACTAGACTCAGCCGCAGAAGCCTTTAAAGCCAGGCAACAAAAGCTAATTCAAGGTCAACAACAGCAAGCAACTCCCAGTTCGCCGTTAGTTATACCACAATCAGTTACACCACCATTAGTTACACCACCATCAGGTAACTGAATTCCAATAAAGAACCCCAAGCCCTAGAGGGCTTGGGTTAAAGCTACGCTTTTAAAAAATCGTTAGTTATTAGGTAAATAACTACAGCCCAAGTGCAGCCAAAACATCGCTAGCATGGGTAGCGGTATTTACACTAGCGTCAACATGGGTAATTTTACCACTGGGGTCAATTACATAAGTGACGCGTTTGGCATAACCGCCGCCATCCACATCAAAAGCTTTGATTAGGGATTTGTCGGTGTCAGCCAGTAGGGGAAAATTCAAATTATATTTTTGGGTGAATGCCTGATGAGCGACTTCATCATCTGCACTGACTCCCAAGATTACAACATCTTTACTTTGATATTCAGATTGGGCATCCCGAAAACTACAGGCTTGTTTGGTGCAGCCTGGCGTGTCATCTTTGGGGTAAAAATACAAAACGACCGTCTTTCCGGCAAAATCAGATAAAGAGACTGTGTTGCCGTTTGTATCTTTGGCGGTAAATGCAGGTGCATCCGTACCAACTGCTAGAGGCATAATTAACTTTTCCTGTTTCAGATTGTTGATGCACTTGAAATTTTACATTAATTTATAATGATTAAATATAATTAGTAAAAAATAGCATAACTATACTTTAAGTAACTAATTTTGGTTAAATCAGGTAGCTGGTACAAGAAAAAATATATTCTTAAATTACTCTTTATTAGAAGAAAAATTTCTCCCCATACACAATGCCTGCTGTTGATTCCCAAAACCCAAATATTTTTGTCTATCCTCAAAGCACAGTAGAAAGAGCCGAACGATCGCTAGTGTGTTCACCCTTTAATCTATCTTTATTTGAAGTCATGGGACACCAGAGTGTGTCATTAACTGCGATCGCCCTGGAAAATGGACTCAAGCAGGGCTATACTAAACGCCCTTTATCAGAATTAGCCTGTGATAACGCCTTGGGCTGGCTGATCCAAGTAGGTGTATTACGCCGCGAAGTCGATGGTCAAGGGATTACAGATAGTTTTCGCCTGACTCCCTTGGGTCGCCAGTTGGTAGAACAATATCAGGGAAAAAATTGGCGGATACCTTCATGGCGCGATCATTTATCCGATGCTGTGACTCGTTGGTTGCGGATACCTTTTTAGAATAAAAAACAAAAAAGTTAGGATTAGGGAATCAAAGGGAACAATATATACTGAAACATCGCATCTATTCATGAAGTCTTTACCATAATCATCTAATTCAAATTTGTGATGGTTATGGTGAGCATTGGGCATTGGGCATTGGGCATTGGGCATGGCTCAATAATCAGTAGTTCTTATTCTGCCTCCCTTGCTCCCTCATCTCCCTCATCTCCCCCTGCTCGGCTATTGTTCACTCCTAAAAATTCACCCTGTATCTTGAAAAAATAACTAAATAGCAACTATGAAATCAATTATGGTGGTGGGGACAACATCCCATGCAGGGAAATCACTTTTAACTACAGCGATTTGTCGCATTCTGTCGCGGCGCGGCTGGCGAGTGGCTCCCTTTAAAGGTCAAAACATGGCTTTAAATGCTTATGTCACTGCCAATGGTGGAGAAATTGGCTATGCCCAAGCAGTGCAAGCTTGGGCGGCGGGAGTCGTGCCTTGGGTAGAAATGAACCCAATTTTACTCAAACCCCAAGGGGATATGACTTCCCAAGTAATCATCAAAGGCAGGTCTGTTGGTAAAGTTAGTGCCTCAGATTACTACGAGCAATATTTTGAACTGGGGTGGCGGACAATTGAAGAATCGCTACAGCATTTAGGAACAGAATTTGACATGGTGGTTTGTGAAGGTGCCGGTAGTCCAGCAGAGATTAACCTCAAGCATCGCGACTTAACTAATATGCGGGTGGCAAAACATTTAAATGCACCAACGATGTTAGTAGTTGATATCGATCGGGGTGGTGCTTTTGCCCATGTCGTGGGAACCTTAGAGTTATTAGAACCAGAAGAACGCGCCTTAATTAAGGGTGTAGTAATTAACAAGTTTCGAGGACAGCGATCGCTCCTAGAACCAGGGATAAAATGGTTAGAAGAACGTACAGGTATCCCGGTTATTGGTGTTATACCCTACTTACAACAAGTGTTTCCAGCAGAAGACTCCCTTGATTTGCTAGAACGTGAATCGCATAAAGGCCAAACTGACCTCAACATTGCCGTCATCCGCTTACCCAGAATTGCCAATTTCACCGACTTTGACCCACTAGAATCAGAAAGCACTGTTTCAGTAAAATATCTCAGTCCAAAGCAAGATTTAGGACATCCTGATGCCGTAATTCTCCCAGGTACAAAGACCACAATTCCTGATTTACTACTACTGCAAAAAAGCGGTATGGCAGAAGCTATCCAACACTATGCTGCTTCTGGAGGAACGGTTTTAGGTATCTGCGGCGGCTATCAAATGCTCGGTCAAATCATCGCCGATCCAGAAGGGATAGAAGGACAAGCTGGCAGGTATCAGGGGTTAAATCTTTTACCAATTAGAACAGTAATTACAGGACAAAAAATCGCCCGTCAGCGCCAAGTTAGCTCAAATTATCCACAACAGGGCTTGCCAGTAAATGGCTTTGAAATCCACCAAGGGCGATCGCGCATCGAACAGCAAGGTATAGACCCGCAATCGTACCATGCCCTATTTGACGATATTAATTTAGGATTAGTAGATAGTTGTCAATCAGTTTGGGGAAGTTATCTCCACGGGCTTTTTGACAATGGCCCTTGGCGACGGGCTTGGTTAAATCGCCTGCGTCAACAGCGCGGTTTAAAATCTTTGCCCACCGGAGTTGCTAACTACCGAGAACAGCGAGAACAGATTTTGGACTCCCTAGCCACTGAAATCGAAAGTCATTTAGACCTAACTCCATTTTTGTCTTAAACTAAGTGCATAAAAATCGCACATTTTTTCGATTAGAGTGTCATTAGTCGCTAATGACCAATGACCAATAACTAATGACAATGATTGTTCGTGTCCGCTTTTTACCAGATGATGTTACAGTAAATGCCAAAGTGGGAGAAGCCCTATTAGATGTAGCAGACCGGGCTGGGGTATTTATTCCCACCGGCTGTCTTATGGGGTCTTGTCACGCTTGCACTGTCGAATTAGAGGATGGAGAAATCATCCGCGCTTGTATAACCGCAGTACCTCCACGCGAGAAATTGACGATTAATTTGTTTAGTGACCCAACTTGGTAGTTTTTTAACCCTCTAAGTTCAGAAAGAAGATCAGATGAGGAAATAGAAAAGAAAAGACAAGATGAGTAAGGTTAAATACCAAATGCTTATTCAGTGGTCTGATGAAGATGATTGCTTCTTAGTAGGATTCCCTGATTTTCCAGGACAACGCTGGCGGACTCACGGGGATACTTACGAGTTGGCGGTGGCAAATGGAATTGAAGCCTTAGAGTCTCTAATTATTGCTTACGAAGCTGTCGGTGATCCACTTCCAGAAGCAACAGTAAGTAGAGTGCGTTAACGCGATTGAGTAGATGGTAACGTAATGCTGAACAATTTGTGCGATCGCAGGTTATTTTTTTAGTTAAAATATTATTTTTACGTAAATTCGCTGTTATTTTTATAACTAGGCTCATGTGAGATTTTTTGTTAGCTGGGACTTACTGAGCTTTATTAATTACTAATAAATAAAGATTAACTATAGTGAATAAACTGAATAACCGTCAGCTTGCTGCTATCCTCGTGGGTGGTATCGGGTTTGGCTTTGCTGTGGTACAGGAAGACTGCCGTTTTCCTTATGTACAAACAGTTATGCCTGCTGCCTTGATTGCCTATGTTAAGGGTGAAGATTCCAAGCTACCCTCTGATTCTGACAAGAAATTGGAGGGTAAAGGTAAACGGTAAGAAACTGACCCTCAGCATATATGAAGTGCTGAGGGTCGGCAAAACTAAATTGATGAATTATTTGATAACGTACATATAATAGTTTGTAAAACTGCGTAGATTCAAATTTCTAGCACCAGTTTCGGAATCCATATTTTACTATCAGACAGCAAGAAACTGTTACATATTGTTTCTTACTGCCTGTTTTTGCTATCTATATCAATTAGCTTTAACATTCAGCGCGTATTCTTTAAACCTTTCCAAATCAGCTTGAATCGTTGATTCCACTATCCGCCCTAAAAACAAGTTATCCATAATTTTACCAAGAATGCCGGGGATAGCGTAGGAAATTGTCATTTTCACAATGCTACTATTGTGGCGATCGTAGAAGCGAATCGCTCCCTGATTTGGCAAACCATCAATAGATTCCCATTGGATAATTTGGTTGGGAACAACTTTAAGAATTCGAGATTTCCAATTAAATTCTAGACTGCCCGTCTTCAGTTTCCAAAGAGATATATCTGGATTATCTGGCGGAACTTTCACCGAATCAATCCACTTCATCCATCGAGGCATTTGCTCTAAATCAGCCCAAAGGCTCCATACTAAATCTATGGGAGCCTCTACCTCTACCTGCACAGTATGCTCTAACCAATCTGACATTCTTTGTTCTTCCTTCTCTACGAGACGCTGACGCTCCTAACGTCGCTACCGCTTCGCTAATGCGAGTGCGCCCTTTGCGCCCTTTGCGGTTAGTTATTTCTTCAAACTCTCCAAAATCACTTTTGCCGCCCGTCGTCCAGAAATAGTTGCTCCTTCCATGCTATCGATGTAATCTTGCTGAGTATAACTCCCTGCAAGAAAGAAATTATCTACTGGTGTCTTCTGGTTGGGACGATACACATCCATCCCTGGGGCTTCGCGGTAAAGAGATTGAGCAAGTTTTACCACGCTGTACCAAGTCATATTTAGCTCTCGTGACGAGGGAAACAGTTCATGTACTTGCTTGAGGACATGCTGTGCGATCGCTTCATTGCTTTGTGCAATAAAAGGATCTCCTGGTGTCAGCACTAGCTGTAACAATGAACCCTGTCCTGGGCGATAATAATCAGCAGGGCTAGTCAACGCCAAATCGGCAAAACAAGAAAAGTCCGCATCGGCTGTGTAGAGCAAATTATCAATTCCAGCCGCGTGATTTAGCTGTTTACGTTGCTCTCCATCGTTCAGTTCAGTCACCCAACCATCGAAGCGTAGCTGCACTGTTGCTACTGGCACTGCATCCAGTTTGTAAATATTGTCAAATTCTGGCCACTTACGCCACTCGTGGGGTAGGATGCGCTGAATTCCTGGAACATCACAGGCAAAGACATAAGCATCAGCAGTGATAGTTTCTACTGTCTCACCTTGGGCAACTACTATACCGGTGACACGGGTTTGTTCATCTGATGTAAATTGAATTTCCCGAACTTGCCGACGGGTATAAACTTTCGTGCCTCTAACTTCCAGATATTCCAGAATGGGCTTGTGCAAATACTCATGGGGAGAACCTTCCAGCATCCGCAAAACTGAGGCTTCAGTTCTGGCTGCAAATAACTGGAATATCGTTAACATACAACGGGCAGACATATTTTCGCAATCAATAAATCCCAGAGCGTAGGCAATGGGGTTCCACATCCGTTTGATGCTGCCATCACTCCCACCGTGACTGCGGAACCAGTCGGCAAAGCTAATTTTATCTAGTTTGCGGATGGTTTTCATTGCCCCGTTAAAGTCTACCAATCCACGAACTATGGGACTAGTACCCAAAGCGATCGCATTTTGCAGTTTATCCTGCAACGATAGTTGAGAGGTCGTAAAAAATGCTTTTAAGCCATTGAAAGGAGCACCTGTAAGGAACCGAAAATCCAAAGCACCAGTGCTGCCTCCTTTATTAATAAAAGTGTGGGTATGTTCTTTGAGGCGTAAATTTTCTAACACCCCCACTTTCTTCATCAAGTCAAATAGTTGGTAGTAGCAGCCGAAAAATACGTGCAAACCCATTTCTACATGGTTGCCATCTCCATCAACCCAACTGCCAACTTTACCACCCACAAACGGACGAGACTCAAAAATCTCTACTTCACAACCAGCATCTGCTAAATCTACTGCGGTTGCTAGTCCAGCTAGCCCCGCACCTACTATTGCAACGCGCATTCCGTCGTTCCTTTTCAGTTTCTTTACAGATTGTAACTGTGTTGGTGTCGGAATTTGCTACTGAATATTAACTCCACCAGCAGATCAAGACATGGCAATGTCGATACTAAAACTCTTTAATCACTTTTTTTAGTCTTCGGCAATTGACCAGACGCGAGAATAACGCGTCTGTATCAGCTAGACAAACTCTTGTCGATAGCGGCGGACTCAAAAAAATATCATAACTATTTCTTGGCAGCAAATCAGTTATCTGGTAAGTCGTAAAAGCAACTTATTAGTTGTTTACATCTTTGTCGTCATCGGAGACAGGCAAACTTCTAATTAGTTCACGAATCACATCGGTGGCTGGTCTACCTGTCTGTTGACAATATTTTTCTAGCTTTTCCGCTTCCTGTGTTGCGAGATTAACAGTTATACGTTTAACAGCCCATTTTTTGTTGGTCATTATCATGCTATCTGCTGTATATTTTGATCGTCGAAAGGTTCTAAGTAAAGAGGAAAACGATAAGAGTATCAGAGTTTGTGTCAGGAAACAAGTAATATCATTAATATTAAAAATATTCTTTTTGTCAAAGTATTGATCATTTTCTAAAAAAATCAAAAAACTACACTTTATTTGTTACTATTGTGGCAATATAAAAAGCACATAGTTACTTCTGAAGATAATAACCCTACTAACAGCATGAGTAAACCCTGATCATGAAATTTTATAAATGAATTTGAGGTACCTACTGTTGACTTAATCAAGGTTTCCAAACTTATTCTCCATTGAAAGCATTTGACCTTCTCTCTAAAGCAAGTTCGCTAAACCCATTTTGAGAGAATATCTGGTATAGCACTAGAAAATAAAGCTTCAGAATCATGATCATCCTGAAATGCTTTCTTACACGCGGTTTGCAATGGTTCATAGATGTCGTAAATAATCACTTAAAAGTAGCCAAATAAGCGATCGCTATAGAACAAACGCCCATCTGCACCCATTACTATAACTAGGCAGTTAAGAGCTACTTCAACGTTTATAAATTTTGCTAGCTTCGATCAAGCTAATTGCTTATTTGTACCAATATAGTAGCTACTAAAAAAAAGGCAAGATTTAGTTTCCTGGGTGTAAATAGCCAATTTATTGGTAAATTCTAACAATCTTATCTGTAATTTTACACAGCTAAAATGATCGCAAAACAGATATGATGTTAGTTGACTGTTGACGATAACAATATTTGAGTTTTGTTCCATTCTTTTGCACTAACTCACTGTAGAAATCCTAAGCAATATGAAATGTAATTTATCTTCTCTCTAACGATATATTTTGTCTTAGACTCAGTAGTATTTTCCTTATTCATAGTATTTACTCATCTGTTTTGAAATTATACAAATTGTTTTTTGCAAATTACTTTGCCAGAAATTGCACAGTAGTTTTTTCATAAATAAGAAACAAATTACTGTCAATATAATATAGGCTTGCAAACATTTATTATTTGGTAAGTATATTCATAAAAACAATTGTATATTTCAATCTGTTTCCATTATGTATTAATTCTAGCTGTTGTTTATGCACTTTAAATAATCTTCATTTAGAGACTAAATAAGCTCACTTTCATTACTTTATAAAAAAATTACAAAGGAAAAGATACTATCTGAGCTTTTGCTTAATGATATTGACACATAATAAGATGAAAAACTAAAAAAATTGTTAAAAAAACATTTTGATATCTAAGTACCTTACCTAGATTTTATTAAAAAGAACCTTGCAGATAATTTTTTAACGATTTGTATTATTTTATACTAGTTTTTTTACATAAAATGACATGGAAAATATCAAAATACAGATACTTCATAAAATTGAGGTAAAGTTAGCTTCTAATGATAGGTCACCTAGTGATGTTGACATATGCAGAATATTGAACCCCACCCCACGGCAGGCGGGGAAGGCTTCTTTTGTTATGAGTAATTCAGCTGACATGACTACTGCAAATACACCCAGCCGGATAATGACTTCGGGCGCAACCTCTCCAAGAGTGGGGAGTCGAAGTGCTACCCCCTGCCCTTAAAGCGATAGGATATTTTTTATTTGGAAGTCCCTAACTACCCTCACGTTCCTGGTAGATGACGTAACCGCTCATCCAAATGACTACGGTCTGCTAAAACCTTTAACAGTGGGCCATGTGAGGTAAATTCTACAATACTGACCGAAGCAACAGGGCATCCCAAACAAAAACGAAAGCGTCCGACATCAATCCCTAACAAACTACACAGAATAATTCTGATGGTTGCTTTGTGTGAAACAACTAAAACATTGCCATTAGTGTAATTTTGCTTGATTTCTTCAATTACCTGCAAGGCACGAGAAGCGATTGTAACAGCCATTTCTCCACCAGTTGGAGCATTCCAAGCCGGATCTGCTGACCAGCGAAGATAATCATCGTGATATTCACGGCTAATTACTTCTGGGGTTGTTCCTTCCCATTTACCATAGTTGATTTCCTTCAAACCATCTCTGAGCTGTGGTTCTATCCCTATAGATTCACATAAGGGTTCTGCCGTTAATACAGTTCGCTGCATTGGACTACAAAATATTGCTGTCCAATCCATAGAATTATATGCCTCAGCAAAGGCCTTTGCCATCTCCAAGCCTTCTGGGGTAAGCTCTGAGTCGATGGAACCACAAAATGAATTATTGCGGCTGCATTCTGTTTGTCCGTGACGGAGGAAATAAAGAGTTAGGCTCACGGGTATATTCTCATTGATTTTCAATTTGAGAGCGTTAACAATCAGATGTAGCTGAAGATAGTTAATGCCTGTGGTATATTACTACGATTTTCTGATATTTTGAATATTTTCAGGGCAAAGTTGCGGAAGTTAGGGTCGTCATAGATATCGCTATTTGGGTCATTTTGATAAGCCAAAAATAAAGGTGGGTAAAATACCCACCTAATCTCTTACTCATCCTCCAAACTCAAAATTTAGAAGTTACTTGTGACTACCTAACCACTTAGCGGCCGCAATTCCGATAATGCCTGCTACCACAGGATTACTGAGAAACTTGATAATCCCTGGTTGCTCTGCTAAGACTTGGTGGAAAATATCAGGGTGGTTATGATAAGTGAAAGAAGCTAGTTTACTTACATCATCAGCACTCATGCGGTTGGGATGGTGTGTAGAAAGTCCCAACTGTTGCTCTAGATGCTTCTCGTCTAGTTTTCTTTCCTTCAAGTGTTTGAAGAAGGCTCTTGCTACATCATCCCGTTCATTGGGTTTAATTTGTGCGATCGCCTGTTGTAATTCTGGCTCCATTTGGCTGGTCGGAATCTTATCTGGATGTAAAGATCGACCAAATAATTGCCGACGTTGATCTTTTGTTGTCCGTTGGGCAAAATCATCAAAATTTTGATATTCCGCCGTTGATTCGGCTGTAGTATCATCCAGGGATTCAACGTCACCTTTAGCCAAATCTTTCATGATTTGACGCTTGTAATCTTCGCTGGTTGCCACTTTACTTATCTCCTTTTTTTCGCCAATTCTTTGGATAACTGGTATTTGCAAACCATAATTCCAAATCAAAATTACTCAAACTCTTTTCAAGTTTTCATTGCAAATATAGCAATTAGGTATACTTAACTTGATTAGTCTGAGTGTCATATTCAGTAGTCAGAATCAATTGCTTATCAGGTGCGTAAATCAAAACCTTTAAGTCTTGTTTGGGGAAGTTTTTATGGAAACCTTGAACTAAAGATTTTGCTAATGGCCGCACTTCGGTAGGACGAACTTTAGAGGAAATCACGACACCTAGTTTGTTGTTATCGCGAACATAAGCGTCCTGAATTAATCCTTGAGATGTTTGCACAACCCAGTTGCCAAAGCTTTGTCCGTTCGAGGTATTGCCTCGCTCTAACTCTGCATAAGTTACATCTCGGCCAATTGCTGAGGGGGTAGTTGGACGGTCAAGTTGTGATACAGCACCACCACCGCAGGCGGTAGTTATTATCATTACTGCGATTAAAACGAAAGTCGCCAATATTTTGCGACTTTGCTGAAATAGAATCATTCTTTTACCTCCTGAAAAAAGACTTTAAATAACAAATAGAATAGGTTGGATATTCAAACTAACGCTTGCATTTATAAACTCGGAACCTATGGAGGTTATTGCTCTAATTTATAATAATTTTATTCTGGAATATAGAGACGTAAATAATTACGTCTCTATAGAAGTTCTGATAATTAAGCTAACCCTTTAAGTTTCCACGCTTGCTAATAGGATAACAAAGGGGTGTAGCATTTGATTGTGAATACTTCATGCTTTTTTGCAAAAATGGAATCCATCCCATTCCTATCCCTAAACTTTCTGCAAAAAATGAACGAACTATTAATCAATCTTTTTCTTCACATTATCTTTTACGTCTTCTATACCATGACGGACTTCGCTTTCAGCTTGTTTTGCTTTGCCTTCAGCTTTATCTTTTGGATCTCCAGTTACTTCTGCTGCTGCTTCTTGGGCTTTACCTTCAATATTTTTAGCAGTTGCTTTAGCCCGTTCTTCTAAGCTCATTTGGTACTCCTTCTTTCTTTTATAAAAGGTTTGTTTCAAAGCTCTATGCTCTAAACTAACTTTGAAACTCTTTGTTATTACCTTTACACAGTAGCTTAAAGTTTTTACTAAAGCCTTCCACCACAAGACATATTCAAGAATTTGTAATTTTTAATTCGTAATTCGTAATTCAGAAAGGTTATTGTAGTAAGTGTTCTGGCTGTTGGTTGAATACAAAATAAAGTAAGGATAGCTTAGTTATCTATGCTAAAAGACATAGAAAAAGTGCAAATATTGAATCTTTACTTTTTTAACTAAAAAAACCCAGTTCCATATAAGAACTGGGTTAATAAAGTTACGGGGATATTTTTTTGTTTAGTCTAGAAAACCCATCAGGCTTTCAGAGTTGTCAATCTCATTTGATGCTATTGGACGATTACCGAAGGTGGAATAGCTTTCATCAATTACCAATAAACTTGAACCAATTGGACGAATCCCAGAGAGATTCATACTTTCAACAACTTGGAATGTATTAGCACCAATTGGACGAATGCCCATTGAGTTATAGGTTTCAACTACTTCTAAGCTACTGGTGCTAACGGGACGTACCCCAGCAATTGACAGGTGTTCAGCAACTTCTAAGTCGCTAGCGCCTATAGGACGAATTCCAGAAATGGCAAGTGTTCCAGAAGCTCCCACTGGCAGTTCATTAACTTCATCGACTTTATCAGCATTCAAGCTCTGGTCTTGTTGATTTTCAACTTCCTCTGTAGACTTGGCATACTTTTGCCGAGAACTGGTTGCTTTGCCAGTGTTGCTAATAGTCATAAATGAAAACCTCTGGTTTGTTAATTGAATTTTACAATAATTAAGGAAAGATGAAATTTTTCCCATATACTTTAGAGTTTAACCTTAAACAACCTCATATAGATATAAGAATCTTTAAAACTGATACATAAGTAAATTTAAATTAATAATTTTTGTAAATAATTATTACTATTTATTTGCTCTAATAACCCAGCTACAATGGATACAGGGCGGAATCATCACTATGAAATAGGGTATTTTCAGCAAAATTGTATGGCAGAATTTTGTCTTCAAGCTCCCTTTAGTCCCACAGGCGATCAACCACAAGCGATCGCACAACTCACTGCTAGTATCCAAGCTGGTAATCGTTACCAAACTTTACTAGGAGCCACTGGAACTGGTAAGACATTTTCGGTAGCAGCAGTTATTGAGAAAATTGGCAAGCCTACCTTAGTTCTGGCGCATAATAAAACCCTGGCTGCCCAGCTTTGTAACGAATTACGAGATTTCTTTCCCAACAACGCAGTTGAGTATTTTGTCAGCTACTACGATTACTATCAGCCAGAAGCGTATATTCCCGTTACCGATACTTATATTGAAAAAACGGCTGCAATTAATGATGAAATAGATATGCTGCGGCATTCAGCGACGCGATCGCTTTTTGAACGCCGTGATGTCATTGTCGTTGCTTCCATCAGTTGCATCTATGGTTTAGGAATGCCAGCAGAATATCTGAAAGCTGCCATCCCCCTTCAGATAGGTATGGAAGTAAATCAACGCCAAATTTTACGGGATTTGGCAAATGTTCAATATAGTCGCAACGATATAGAAATGGGTCGCGGAAAGTTTCGCGTCCGAGGAGATGTCTTAGAAATTGGCCCAGCTTATGAAGACCGAATTATTCGTGTAGAATTCTTTGGTGATGAAATTGACGCAATTCGCTACATTGATCCAGTGACAGGTGAAATTCTCAAGAGTTTGGAAGCGGTGAATGTTTACCCGGCGCGTCACTTTGTCACCCCAGAAGAACGGTTAGAAGTAGCTTGTAATGACATTGCAGCAGAATTAAAACAGCAGAAACTAGATTTAGAACAAGCTGGGAAACTATTAGAAGCTCAACGCATAGATCAACGTACACGCTATGACTTAGAAATGCTACGTGAGGTAGGTTACTGCAACGGCGTTGAGAACTATTCCCGTCACTTAGCAGGAAGACAAGCTGGAGAATCACCTGAATGTTTAATTGATTATTTTCCCAAAGATTGGCTACTAATTATCGATGAATCTCACGTTACCGTGCCACAAATTCGTGGGATGTATAACGGCGACCAAGCTAGAAAAAAAGTTTTAATTGAACATGGATTTCGTCTTCCTAGCGCTGCTGATAACCGTCCTTTAAAAGCAGAAGAATTCTGGGAAAAGGTAAATCAGTGTGTTTTTGTTTCAGCAACTCCCGGAAATTGGGAATTAGAAGTTTCTGAAGATCATGTAGTTGAGCAAGTAATTCGACCAACTGGAGTGGTTGATCCAGAAATTTCTGTGCGTCCCACAGAAGGGCAAATTGATGATTTGTTGGGAGAAATTAAAGATAGAGCTGATCGCCATGAACGAGTGTTAATTACCACATTAACCAAGCGAATGGCGGAAGATTTAACCGAGTATTTGCAAGACCACGGTATAAGGGTAAGGTATTTACATTCCGAGATTACTTCTATTGAGCGCATTGAAATTTTACAGAACTTGCGCGAGGGTAAATTTGATGTATTGGTTGGTGTGAACTTGCTGCGGGAAGGGTTAGATTTACCTGAAGTTTCCTTAGTAGCAATTATGGATGCAGATAAAGAAGGTTTCTTGAGAACCGAGCGTTCCTTAATTCAAACTATTGGTAGAGCCGCGCGTCACATCCAGGGACAGGCGATTTTGTATGCCGATAATATGACAGGTAGCATGATTAAAGCTATTGATGAAACAGATAGACGGCGTGGTATTCAAACGGCACATAATCGACTGCATGGGATTACACCACAACCAATTGTGAAAAAATCAAGTAATGCAATTTTGGCTTTTTTAGATGTATCTCGGCGGTTAAATGCAACTGATTTGAAAGTTGTAGATGAACATATAGATGAATTGCCATTAGAACAGATTCCAGGGTTGATTACTCTGTTAGAAGCACAGATGAAAGAGGCGGCGAAGAAACTGGAATTTGAAGAGGCGGCAAAATTGCGCGATCGCATTAAACATCTGCGGGATAAAATGCTAGGACGTTAACGTGAATTTTATACTCACGAATCAGCAGTTACCCGCGCAGAAAAGTTATTGCTTGGGTTACAAAGCGCTGAACTTGCCACCAAGAAGCGATAATGGATAAGATGCCATTTACGTTTTAAGAGTGTGGTAGCCATGACTGAGTTACTTGAGCGTGCGATCGCCAAACTTAAAACTCTACCTGTTGCTGAACAAGATGCGATCGCTGCTCGTCTTCTTGCCGAGATAGAGGATGAGCAAAGATGGAAGGCTCAGTTTGAATCTACAACAGATGCTCAGTGGGATCGTCTAGCTGATATGGTAAGGCAGGAAATTGCTGCTGGCGACATCACTCCTTTAGCTGACGTTTTTCCCTCTGAGCAATGAAGTCAAGTGTTACGAAAGTATATCGCAAGAAACTTGATGAGCTTCCTGCATCAGTTCAGGAACAAGCGGCCAAAGCCTATGCTCTTTGGCGTTCAGATCCTTACCACAATAGTCTTCAGTTCAAACGAGTTAGCCAGCGCCAACCTATCTATTCAGCTCGTGTTAGTTTAGACTACCGCGTTCTTGGCTTGTTGCAGGATGATCACATTTACTGGTTCTGGATTGGCGCACATACAGAGTATGACGAGTTACTTCAGAGGTTGTAGCGCCAGCAGGCTAACCGTTAGCTTCTCCATGCGCGATCGCCAGAAAGCATCTGCGGGATAAAATGTTAGGACGTTAAAGTGAATCTTATGCTCACCAATATTCGCCTAATTAGTGTTCAAGAATATCACAAAATGGCGGAAACGGGGATTTTTCATCCTGAAGAACGCTTAGAATTAATCGCGGGACAAATCATCAGAATGTCAGCAAAAGGAACTGCTCACGAATCAGCAATTACCCGCACAGAAAGGTTATTACGTCAACGTTTGGGTGACAAAGTTTTATTAAGAATCCAGTCACCAGTGCGACTTGACGATTATTCGGAACCAGAACCAGATATTTCAGTGGTGAAGCTGAATCCATTAGATTATGAGGATCACCATCCCAATGCTTCCGAAGTGTTTTTACTAATTGAAATAGCTGATTCCAGTCTCAAATATGATCGAGAAGTAAAAGCGATCACATACTCAAAGTCAGGGATTATTGAATACTGGATTTTAGATGTTAATGGACGCAAGTTGTATATGTATCGTCTCCCTAGTCCAGACGGATATCACAGCGAGAGCATACTTGCAGAAGATGTGACAATTTCACCTTTAGCTTTTGGTGATTGTGCGATCGCGATTCGAGAATTATTGCGAAAAGTTTAAATAATTCGTAATTTATAATAAAGTTCGTGGACTTGCTAACGTTTTTCTGTTTGGTCAGAATAGTGCTTAAGTCGAATAACACTTGTACTTGTTCAAGTAGTTTCTTTAGGCGTTGTTCCATTAGCATAGTTATGCTGCTCGGTTTTCGGTGGAGATGGTAATTTCATAGGTTATCTGTTGGTAGCCAGTGTCAAGCTCTCCAGAGCTACTGGTAGAGCAGTAATTTTAAATTTAAAGACAATTACAAGCAGGAGAAACTCTCAGGAGAAATTATGGCTATTGATGCAGAAATTTTACAAACACTAGATCAAATGCCAGAGCCACTTAAACAAGAACTCTTGCATTATGCAAAATATTTAGTTGAGAATTATTCAAAAGCTGTTTCCCAAGAGAGTTTACTACAAACAAAGCGTCGTTCTGGCATCTTAAAAGGAACTTTTGTTTTACCTTTGCCTGATGACTTTGATGAACCTCTGGAAGTTTTTAAAGAATACATCGAATGAGTGGTTTCCTTTTAGATACTCATGCCTTTATCTGGCTAACTGAAAATGACTCCAGTCTTCCAGATAATCTGAGAATGATGATCAATACCGCAGATATAGTTTATCTCAGCATCGCTAGTCTTTGGGAAATTGCCATCAAGTTGAACCTTGGCAAATTATCGCTTCAACGGAGGTATGAAACGATAGGTTCTGCGCTCGACGCTTCAGATATCCTTATACTTCCGATATCTTTTGCCGATACAGTTCAAGTTCAGAATCTCCCGCAACATCATGGCGATCCATTTGACCGGATGTTGATTGCACAGGCTATCAATCACTCCTTAATTATTATTAGCAGAGATAAAAAATTCGATGCTTATTCTGTTCAGAGGATGTGGGAATAGTCATACCAAAAGAGAACACCCATTTTTCGCTATCCTAAATCTAGATAATGCCTTAGCCGATGTTTACGACGGGTAGTTCCTGAGCGCAGCCGAAGGGCTACGCCTACGCACCTGCGAAGTGTACATTGTAGATGTAAAAGTTCAGGTAGAACCGGGGCAAAAGTATTTTTATCCAGATGTGGTGGTGACTTGCGATGAACGAGACACTGATCCACAATTGGTACAATTTCCCTGCTTAATTATCGTCTAGAGATTGCGCTGTCGGAAAGTGACAGAAGAGGGATATAAAATCCCACTTCTGTGTGTAGACATCCTTTTCACAAATTAACGAGAGAGTCAGTATGCCTCCTACCTTCTTCAGCGTACCTCTTTAAGAGTATCAATTTGCTTAGTAAACAACTCGGTGAATAAACTAAGCACAGTTCGTTCTTCGCGTACCTTTATATTGGCACTGATAGACATACCTGATTGCAAGGTGACGGGTTTACCCCTAATCACTAAGGATTGTTTATCCAATGAAATTTTTGCCGGAAATCTATAAAACTGATGTGTTTGGTCTGGCGGTAATGCGTCTGACCCTATCCCGGCTACTTCACCTTTGATATCGCCAAATTCGCTGTAAGGAAAGGAATCAATTCTAACATCTACCTTCATGCCTTTTCGGACAAAACCAATATCTTTATTAGTGATGAAAACTTCAGCTATATAGTTTTCATTTGGGACAATTTGCAGCAGTTTTGTAGTTGGATTCGCGACAAAGCCAGGGTTTTTTGCTTGCAAATCGAAAACTGTTCCAGCTACAGGCGCACGGAGTTCTTGATATTTAAGGTTTAACTGTGCTTGAGAGATTTTACTATTAACATCTGCCAAACGTTGTTCATTTTCTAGGAGAACTTTTGTGAATTGACTATCGATTTCGGCAATGCGTGTTTTGTTATTACCTATATTGTCTAAAATGTTTTTATCAGAAACAGCTACCGTATTATTTAGCTCTTGCCGCCCTTTTTGAATCTCAAACTGGAGGCGTTTCTGTTCTTCGCCTAGTTGTGCTACTTCCGCCGCGAGAGTTTGTACTTGTTGTTGCTGATTTAGATATTGAAGCTGGGAAATACCGCCTTCTTCTGCTAGTATTTTGAGTTTATCTAAAATCTGCTGTTGGATTGCTAAACCTGATTTAGTATCTTCTAATTTGACTTGGTTCTGAGAAAGTTGTTTCTTAGTTTTTTCTACCTCTAATTCCGCCGCCGCAGAGCGGGAATCTAACTCTCTTTTGGCAACTTGTAGACGCTGCTGTTCATCAATTCCTAATCTAGAATCTTGGCCAGAATTTTTTAATTGAGTCCGCAATAAGTCATTTTCTGATACTAATGCTGCGCGACTTTTCAGTAGAAAAGTAGCTTCTGGCGGCAAATCCCCGCGCATAAATAATAGTTCTGATTCCGTGGCGCTACTCGCTCGCATCAATCGGCGATAAATCTGGTTTTCTTTAATTAATGCAACGCGAATCTGGTTCAAAGAATTTAATTCGGCAGAAGAGGCTATAGAATCAAAGGTCAGCAGCAAATCTCCTGCCTTTACTTGTTCTCCATCTTTAACATTAACTGTTTTCACCACTCCACTAACAGGAGCTTGAACTTCTTTGATTGTTCCCTCCGGCTTTAGTTGCCCCGTTGCTGGCACTACTTGCTCAATTTTGGCAATATAAGCCCAAGCAATTCCAAAGCAGGCTAGCGCCATTAGGGTGATCATGATTGTACGCGACCAAATTGGAGATTGGCGCAAGACAATAGATTGCTCAAATTCCTTAGAACTTGAGTTGATTAAAGACTGTTGAGCAGCTTTCTGTTGTTTTGTAAGTAGCTGTGAATCTTGCTTGACTCCATTTTTGTGATTACCGTTTTTCTGATTGGTGTTGAGCTGATTCCCATTAAGTTGAGTCATAACGATTTTAAATTTTGGATTTTGGATTTTGGATTTTTTGTAAAGTAGGCACTGTTTACCGATGGGAAAGCCTTGATTTTGATATTTGTGATAGTACCCACCCTACAGTTATTGCTAATCTATCGAATGTTGATCAAACTGAAAATCCTTTGATTAAGGGGCAGGGAAAAAGAATTTTTCCCTTTTCTCCTCGCCCCCCTGCTTATTCACACTATGCCCGCAGCAACCCCTAATTACAAGTTTACATCTTGTTGCTGATACAGGTAGAAATAGTGACCTTTAGCAGCCATTAATTCTTGATGGCTACCTTTTTCTATAACTCTGCTATTATCCATCACAACAATCATGTCTGCGTTACTTACAGTATTGAGTCGATGGGTAATAAAAAATACTGTGTCACCCTTGAATGCTTTGGCTAAATTAAGACATATTTGCCGTTCTGTGGGATAATCTAATGCGCTGGTTGCTTCATCTAAAACTAATAATTTTGGTCGTTGTAAAACAGAGCGAGCGATCGCAATTCTTTGTCTTTGTCCACCTGAAAGTGCAGAACCCCGTTCTCCTACCCGTGTATTGTAACCGTTGGGCAAGTTCATAATAAATTCGTGGGCGCACGCAACTTGAGCCGCTTCGATAATTTCTTCGGTTGTCGCATCAGGATTGGTTAAAGCAATATTTTCCTGAACGCTGCCGTCAAACAGCAATGTTTCTTGAGGAACTACGCCAATTTGTCGTCGCAGTGAATAGAGTTCTACTTTGGCAATATCATAACCATCAATCAAAATTCTGCCGGACTCGGTTTCGTAAAGTCTGAGCAGTAATTTCATCATCGTACTTTTACCAGAGCCACTTTGGCCGACAATGCCAATAAATTTCCCTGGCTCAAATTCGAGGTTGACATTAGAAAGTTGCAGAGGGCCACTTGTGCCAAAGCGAAAGGAAACATTTTCGTATTTTACTGCTCCCTTGATGGCAGGTAAGGGTATATTGTAACGGTCTGTTTCTCCTTCTTGTGGTGTATCGACAATATCGCTTAAACGTTCGATTGACAAGGCTGTTTCTTGGAAGCTTTGCCACAGTTGAGCTAAACGCAATATTGGGCTGGTGACGTAACCCGATATAATTCTAAAGGCAATTAATTCGCCTAAAGTTAATTCTCCTTGGAGTACTAAATAAGCTCCTACCCACAAAACTAGTAAGCTGCTGAGTTTGTTGAGGAAGTTGCTGGTGGAGTTAGCGAGGGTGGAAGTCACAACGGTTTTAAAACCGGCGGCGACAAACCGAGCATAACGCTCTTGCCAAGAAAAGCGCGATCGCAATTCGATATTTTGCGCTTTTACTGTTTGAATCCCTGACATTACCTCAACTAAATAAGATTGAGTTTCGGCGTTGCGTTCGGCTTTGCCACGTAACTGCCTACTAATGGTGGGAGAAGCAACTAAGGTGATCAGGATAAACACTGGAATTGTGCTTAAGCCTACTAAGGTGAGTTGCCAACTATAAATCAGCATCACACCGATATAAACCAACGAAAATAGAGCGTCTAACCCGACTGTTAAGGCAGTACCGGTTAAGAATTGGCGGATATTTTCTAATTCGTTGATGCGAGTGGAAAGTTCGCCCACCGGTCGGCGTTCAAAATAGCGCAGTGGTAAACGTAATAAGTGGTCAATAATTTGCGACCCTAAACCCATGTCGATCCGGTTAGTGGTATCGACAAATAAGTAGGTTCTTAAGGTAGTCAGCACTGCTTCAAATAGCCCGACTACTAATAGCAAAATCCCTAAAATATGTAGTGTGCCAATACTATTTTGAGTGATAACTTTGTCGATAATTAACTGAACCACCAGAGGATTTGCCAACGCTGCCAACTGCACGAAAAAGGAAGCGACAAAGACCTCTATCAGAACTCGACGGTGGCGTGATAAATAGGGTATAAACCACCGTAAACTAAAACGCTCTTGGGGCGTTTCTTTGGTAGCACTCAGCAGTAATACTCTAACTTTGGGCGGAAAGTCGGTTGGATCAACATCTAATTGTTCAACCAATTGAGCAGGTTTGCAGCGTACAATTCCTTGGGATGGCACACCCACAACCATAGTATTTGCATCTGCTGCATATAAAACGGCAAAATTATCACCATAGCGAATCAGCGCTGGGGTAGGAATGCGCGTCACTGAGGCGACTGGTAGCTCTATCAACTGCGCTTTAAGTCCGATTAACTCTGCCAGGTAAGCATTAACTTGAAACGATATAGTGCCCTGACGTTTGACTTGCTCAGTTAAGATGCGGCGAACTACTTCTCGACGAAACGGCATTTCTAGGTGCTTCGCGATCATTTGGAAGCAGGCGAAGGCTGTATTTAATTCTCCCTTACCACTAAAAAACGGATATTTCTGTTTTGACGCAGTGTTTGAAGTCTGGGGGGCTGGTTGTGGAACTATTTCGTCTGATGCGTAAGGAATATCCAATTCCTCTGTGCTATCTGATCTGGTGTCCCTGACTACAATTTCTATCTGAGGACTATCTTCCAGTATCAAATTTGACGGATGTATACCAAGCAACCGTGCGGGGTTTTGACTTATAACCTGGATATTGTTTCTGTTATCGTCCAATTCTAGGCGATCGCCAGGTGCGAAATTCGTTATTGTACCTCCGCCACTCACGAACCAGACTCTTTCACTGTCGAGTTGGTTGAATGGAGTTGCCCCTGGAGGGAGGTAATGGATTTTCGACTCTGGTAAGGCATTTTCTGCCAATTCTTTGAAATTTAAAGTAGCCAGTGGTTGCTGCTTCCAATATGAGCTGAGAATCTCGAAAACTTCCACCAAAGAGCTGTGGTTCTTGCGAGCATTGGCGAAAGCTGGATATAAAGCCAGAAAGCTAAAATATGCCGATGCATTCAAGGTTAAACATACTACTTCGGTAGAGGCGATCGCTGTTTCACAGGCGACATCGCGCAACAAACCAATTTCGCCGATAATTTCCCCCGGTTGCAGTAATTTCAGGGTGATTGGCATTTGCGTCTGGGGGTCATATCCCAACAAGCGCACTTGCCCTTCATAAATGATGGTGATGTGGTCTGGGAGACTTTCTTTCCCGATGATTTTTTGGCCTATGCGATAGCGCCAAGCTTGCAGCTGTTCTGATAGATTAGCGATCGCTGCATCTGGTAAATGATCGAACCCTTCTAGGGTAGTGATAAATTCGAGGAAAGTGTTCTTAATATAAGTCATATGAAACAAGTCAAAAGTAAAAGTGAGAAATAAAGTTGCGAGTTAGAGAGTATCTCTTTTACTAACAGTAGTAGTTTTTGGTATTATGCCAGCAGTGTCAAGATTTTCGTGACATTCAGTGTAGCTAAATACGTAAAAGTACAGAGAGTAGATTAGTCTAATTGCAGACATATATTCATCTCACAGGTGATAACTGTTATGCGTTGTTCAAAAAAAGAAAGATAGTGTAAATCACTCGACGACAAGTTATCACTTAGTTTATCTTACATAATTTATACAAATTCGAAAGAAATATTTAGGATTGCAAGTATGTAAGATGGATACTCATCATCAAACTAAGGCAAAGAAACGCGGTTGTTAAACTTAGCGTCGCATATTAATTTATGATAATCAACATGAAACTATCATAGATGCTTTCCTAAGTAAATACCCTAATTAAGAATTATGTAATAAAAAAAACTTTAAATTTCTGAACTATTTTTTACAAATGTATTATAGGCATTGACAGGATCACCGATGGCGAAAGAGAGTAAGCGTTCCTTAGTAAACAGCGCTATTCCTAATTTATTAAATAATTCTCCATCACTTTTTTACTAGCTTAATTTAATAAAAATTAACTGGAAAAATAAAGGTGAAGATTTTTTGTCACCGTAGAGGGGTCAACTATTAAATTTATGAAGGAAAGATAATAACTGCCTTCAGTAAATTTACTAGTTTAATTAATATCGAGGCCATCTGCATACCACGCATAAAATAACCCCATCCGCAACCGGGATGAGGTTATTTTATTTAACTAAATAATTACGTGTCTTTGATATCAAGCAGCATTGACACTGAATTTTACCTGCACAATGACATCGTTGTAATCTTTGTCACCACCATTTGGTAAATCTTCAAAGCCAAAGGTGTTATTCCCTAACAGGCGAATGTGATCTACCTTATCTGAGTTAGCACCCAAGAATGAGAAATAAACCTTCTTATTGACATTGCCATTAAGAATTGCATCGGGTTTACCATCGACAATAATAAATGGTGCAAATAGAGAATTCGGTCCAAAAGTGCCAGTGTAATTTGCAGTACCTTGGTTGTCTACCGCCAAGTCAATACCTGCAACACGCCCACGTACAGCAGCTTGGGCGTAACCAGCCTGGCCAACGAGGATATCTGCTGTGCCATCACCATTAGTGTCAATACCACCATTCTCATCAGCCACCTGATAGAAGCCGACAAAGTTGTTGTAAGATGCTTCTCTGTTGACTGCAAACTCAGCTGTTACTAATTGTGTCACACTCCGTAAATCAATCAGTTCACCTTGATATTTGCCTTGCTGGCTAGTACCTAAAGATACCTCTTCTTCTGTTGCCTGAACCGTCACCGTGAAATTCTGGAAGTTGAGAGAAAACCCTTCCTCTGCTGTGCTGTTATTTGTAGCTGAGGAAAAAACGACACTTGAGAAAGAAGTTTTTCCAGACAGTACAGCCTGAGTGGTACTGTTGGATACCAGATAGAATCTGAGTTTCGTACCAGACTCGAATTCTAAGATATTTTTCAGGTCATCGTTTTTAAAACCCTTGGGCAGTTTGGCAATGGAGGATAAAATCACCTTTGAACGCTCTAAAGCAACTCGCGTATAACCCTCTGCACCAGGTGCTATGCCGTTAATTCTACCTTCATCATCGTCAACAGCAAATACACACAGTTCATTCACCTCTTTAGCGCTGTTGTTTTTAATCTTAATAGAGAGTTTTCCTTTGCCACCCTTAACTTTACTGTTGACTACAAAGATATTCTGAGTAATATTGACCAGTTGGAAAATAGTTGTTATCTGGGTATTTATAGTAAACCCAAAGCCATCAATATTAACAGCTAAATCCTTGTCGAAAGAAAGTCCACCAAGGTCAGTAGTGCGGACGCGGATATTGTAACTAGATTTAGTCGCGTCAGATTTAATTTTTAAGCTATCTCCCTCAATGAGGAATGCACCATTATCAGTATGGCCATTACCCGCTACTAAACTATAAGTGTGTTCATCGTCTTGGTCTGGGTCAATAGTGGTGAAGAAACCAATGATTTTTTGATCATCATCGTCATCATCATCTCCGTCGCCACTACCACTATCGTCATCATCGTCATCATTATTGTCGTCATCGCTGATAGCGGTAAATATCAAATTTGTCGGTTCAAAATTCTTTTGGGCAACTGCAAGTGTAAATACATCACTGGCTTCATCTCCAGCAATATCTTCAGCGATAATTTTGATGTCTAGACTACCCACATCGTTATTTGTCGGAGTGCCACTGAAGGTAAGGGTAGTAGGATTGAAGTTCAACCAAGTCGGTAGTAAATCATCATTTGCCAGAGTTGCAGTGTAAGTCAGGATATCTCCAACATCTGCATCGCTGAAGGTGTCAACTGCAACAGTGAAGTTGAAGACACTATCTTCAGTGGCTTCTTGATCAGCGATCGCCTTGGACAAGACTGGCACATTGTTGGGAGGACTATTAAAGACTACTAGTGCCGAGTCATCAGCTCCAGTAACATAGACGAATTTGCTATCGGGGCTGACAGTGACAGAGAAGGCACCACCAAGCCCATCAACACCGTCTATGCCATCTTTTTGAACTTTCAGGAAACTCAGCTTGCCTGTTTCCGCATTCCTTGCAAACACCGCTATTGCTGAGTCATCGTATCCAACTGCATAGAGGAATTTACCATCGGGGCTGACAGTGATAGATTCGACACTAGCAAGCCCATCAATACCATCTATGCCATCTTTTTTGAATTCTACAAAACTCAGCTTGCCTGTTTCTGTATTCCGTGCAAACACTGCTACTGCCGATTCATTATATCCAGATGCATAGAGGAATTTACCATCGGGGCTGACTGTGGCGGAATCGGCACCAGCAAGCCCATCAACACCATCTATGCCATCTTTTTTGAATTCTATAAAACTCAGCTTGCCTGTTTCCGTATTCCGTGCAAACACCGCTACTGCTGAGTCACCAAATCCAGTTGTATACAAAAATTTACCGTCGGGACTGACTGTAACGGAGTAGATACCAGCAAGCCCATCAACACCATCTATGCCATCTTTTTTGAATTCCACAAAACTCAGCTTGCCTGTTTCCGCATTCCGTGCAAACACTGCTACTGCCAAGTCACTAAGTCCAGATGCATAGAGGAATTTACCATCGGGGCTAACTGTGGCGGACTCGGCACCAGCAAGCCCATCAGCACCATCTATGCCATCTTTTTTGAATTCCACAAAACTCAGCTTGCCTGTTTCCGCATTCCGTGCAAACACTGCTACTGCCGAGTCACCAGATCCAGTTGCATAGAGAAATTTACCGTCGGGACTGACTGTGACGGATGTAGCACTAGCAAGCCCATCAACACCATCGATGTCATCTTTTTTGAATTCCACAAAACTCAGCTTGCCTGTTTCCGTATTCCGTGCAAACACTGCTACTGCCGAGTCATTATATCCAGCTGCATAGAGGAATTTACCGTCGGGACTGACTGTGACGGATCTAGCATTAGCAAGCCCATCAACACCGTCTATATCATCTTTTTGAAATTCTACAAAATCCAAAACTTTATCTGTCATAATCTTACTTATCAATAGTTACTATTTGTTTGCCCTAATTTATGAAATACAATCAACAATTGGCTTCAGTAAATTCACTAATTTAATTAATATTTGGTCTATCTAATACCCCAGCATCAAATAATGCTACCCCTCTACGATAATGATGTTCTTTTATTTAGTTAAATGAGGAGTTGAATTTAGTTTTTGCTAATCAAAATAATATTTTTTGTTTGCTTTTCACAAATTGTTTGGGATTGCTGGATCAACTTACCAGTAAAAGTTATTATCTAAAAAACCCCATCCCGCAAGCGAGATGAGGTTGCAAATCTTTGCTAAATAAGCTAATGAAATTGAAAAATTAAGAACTATGCCACGACACTAGCAGAAAAAGTGAAATCATTTGCTGTAAGGCTAGCTGAGGTAATTCCCAGCAATGAAACCAACTCTATATTTCCAGTTTTCACGATAGTGTCACTACCTGCTTGGAATACCTCTAAAGTACGAAGCTGCGTGAAGCTAATACCGCCCAGCCCGATTTTATCAATCCCAGTTGTAAAGTCAGTAATAATGTTCTTGCTAGTTGGCAGACTGGCGTTAGCAATCCAGAATTGGTCAGCACCAGTACCACCACTCAGGCGATTACCGCCCTGTTGACCGGCAAATAGCACATCATCACCATCGCCACCAGATAGGGAATCATTGATACTGGAGAAAAGTTTGTCATCTCCAGAACCACCATAGAGACGGTTATTGTTACCGTTACTGGTGAGGGTGTCGTTACCTGAGCCACCGAAGGATAATTGACGAGAACCTTCAATTACTGTGAGGGTATCAGCACCTGCTGCCCCAAATAGATTATTATTACTACTAGCTTCAACTACAGCGATCGCATCATTACCATTACCACCATTAGCACTGGTATTTTGAGCCGGGCCGTTTTGACCAATAAATATCTGATCATTACGGTCTCCTGTGGACACTGAAGAGTCACTACCCACAAGCACCGTGTCATCGCCGTTACCAGTTTGGATGGTGTTACCTTTATTACCCTCGACAAAATCTGCTCCGTCACCTGTAAATAAGGTTTGATTTGGTTGAACTGCAATATTATCGCTAGTAGTGGAGCCAAATTTAATTGCTTCAGATTGAGGTTGATTTAAACCAGGAGCAAGGTTAAGGGAATTTTCCAGTTTTAGGAGAATTATTTCATTGTTGTCTATGACTGGATTTTGAGGATCATCTCCAGGACGACCTGTTGAGAAGGGATAGTTGTTGTCATTAGCTACCAAAATGGTGTTTTTGTCAACAACTAAAACATTTTCAATTGTTACAAACGGAAAGTCAAAGGTGGTTTTACCATCGCCATTGAGGTCGTTGGGGTCTTGAATGTTTAACAAGTCTGCAACTTCTTCTTTGACTACGTAGCCATTAGAGTCTGTTTTAGACAAATCTATTTTGTAAATCTTCTTAAATTCAGCCGCAGCCCCTTGACCACCATCGCGCTCAATGACTAAGTATTCATTGTCATTAATGACAGCTAAATCGCCGATCGCATATGCAGGATTTTCCAGCTTGTAGTAAAGTTTTTTACCAGTGTAATCACGGCTAGCGATATCAAATTCATTAATCCGCAAAGCACCAGCAGGATCACCCTGAACCGTACCCTCTAGCAGCATATAGAGTTTGGTTTTGCTGGCGTTGATTGCTCCGCCTTCAAAACCTCTGGAGCCACCCAAGTTAGCAAAAGCATCTCCTGCAAGTACATCGGGGTTTTGTGGCGATCGCACTAAGTTATTCTGAGGATCACTCAAGAAATCTCGGACTTTATCCCCTGTATCTGGGAAGTCTGTGAAGAGTGCATCTACCCCTAATTGGAAGAACTGTTGATATTCTAGTTCTGGATTACCTTGGTAATCTGCGGCTAAATATAGGTCTTCGTCCCGAAAGGTGTAGGGATGAACTTGTAAGCCTGCATTGTGAGCATCTTGAATTAAAGTCGTGGGAGGTAACGTTGTCTTATCAGCATCATTTACTGCTCCATCCCCATTGACATCATCTGCCAATCCATCACCATTAGCATCAGTACCTTTGACACTAACAATCATCCGTTTCCAAGGGCCAATGCCATCAGCATAGGTGGCAATTTCAGCCAAGCCTTGTGGAGTCCGTAAATCACCATAAGTACGAGGATCATTGCTGACTTCAAAATCATAAGGCTGAGTTTCTATGAGCGTACCATTTAGCTCAATGCCAGATGCATCTAGAAGTTGGACGAGTGGAATATCCACTCCTGCTTCTGGCATAATGCGATCATTTAGATCCTTAAGATTACCTACTTCAAAGGACTGGATGAAGATCCGACTTGGATCGGTGAAGTTCTCAGCCTTGAGTGTATCGATCAGTATCTCACTAATGTTTCTGTTAATTTTCTCGGTGGTGCCTACGTATGTGGCTTCTTCGGCAGAATAGGTGGGATGCTTCGTTTCAGGATAGATGCCAATCTTTTTACCTGTCTCGGTTTCAACTTCTTTAACCAAGTCGATGATTTCGGCGAGGCTGGGAATTTCAAATTGACCATTGAAGGATTGGTCGCGGAAAGGTACACGCTGTATCGCTCTTAAAGTCTTGATTTCTTCTAAAGTAAAGTCTTCAGCAAACCAACCTGTGATTTCAGTTCCATCGAGGCTGACTGTTTTCTTGCGATCGGCAAACTGTGGATACTTGGTAATATCGTAAACGTCTGTGGTTGTATTGCTTAAATTAAGAGTGCCATCAGCGTTCAAAATTGCCAAAGCAGGCTCATGACGAGCAATTAATACTCCATCTTTTGTAACTACTAAGTCTGGCTCAATAAAATCAGCGCCGTCTGCAATTGCCTGCTTATATGCCTCTAGGGTATGTTCTGGAAGATCCCCACTTGCGCCTCTGTGACCAATGACTTTAGGTGCTTCTCTATCTAAAGTTTTGAATTGGTCGGGTGTAGCAACGGGAGCCTCTAACAGCTTACCAGTAGCATCAAAATGTAGTAGATAGGGGCCAAACTCCTCTCCAACCCAGATTGTCCCGTCTTTATCAAAGACGAATGACTCTATATCAAAATCTGCACCAGTCAGTAATCTTTCAGAAGTTCCTTCATTAACTATTTGGAAAGGAATCTTGTTATCGGGATCAGACAGTTGAATGTAGTCTAAAACTTTAACAGTGCCATCTCCATTTTCTGTTCCCTTAAAATTCGGGTCTAGACGATGGATGCGTAACAGAAAATCTTCACTATTATCTTTGCTGCCGTAACCATTATCTGACAGAAAGTATAAAGAGTCATTATTAGCAAACTGTACGCCACTGAAGCCCTGTATTGGCTGTCCTGGGAAAGGCCCCGTTCTGCCATTGGCTGAGATTTCCTCACCAGAAACTGGCCCATCACTAAAGGTATCAGCAGGTAAAGAAGCAAAGCCGACTAACTCAATTGCCATAATTTAGAATGTTGTTTGGGTATTGGATTTAACTGCACCACAAAGTATTCAAGTTCTCTGATTGCATTACTTGTGGGAAAAATAAATCATGTTCTCACGCTAGAAAGCGGAGTTACGGGAAAATCTCAGAATTACAAAAATATAGTTTAGAAAAGCCCGTTAAGTCCGATTTCGTCCAAACGCTAGTAGTTATGAGGTAACTTAGCTAGCAGTAAAGATGTTTTCATTAGAAGATTAAGAAAACAATAAGCTAACCGGAAGAAATGATTAAAATCTACACAAGTAAAAAAGTAATATTTATGACAATCTGCTTGGATTAATTACATAAAAAATCATTCACCGTAGATATTTGTAGTAATATGGCAATGCCATTGGTGTCAACAAGTCAAGCATATTTATATTTTGCTTGGCTAATGATTTTTTGATAATTATCAAAAAATAAAACTTGCTTATTTTAATTTTAATTGGCTAGCGATCGCATCAATTTCACTGCTACTTATAAGGGCTTATAAATTAATTAAAATATTTGCAAAATGTGAAATATTTAGATCCCCGGCTTCTTAAAAAGTCGGGGATCTTGTTGTTCAAAAATGATTTAGGATTGAGATGACGCTAGGCAACAAACTAAGCCACGACGCTAGGAGAGAAAACAAAGTCATTTGCAGTTAGGCTAGTTGAGGTAATTCCTAGTAATGAAACCAACTCTGTATTTCCTGTTTTCACCAAAGTATCACTACCTTGTTGCAACAGTGTTAACCGACAAAATTGAGTTACGCCAATACCACCCAGCCCGATTTTATCAATCCCAATTGTAAAATCAGCAATAATATTTTTACTAATTGGCAGACTACCATTAGCAATCCAGAACTGGTCAGTACCAGCACCACCACTTAGGCGATTATTACCCTGTTGACCAGCAAATAGCACATCATCACCATCGTCACCAAATAGCGAATCATTGACATTGGAGAAAAATTTGTCATCTTCAGAACCACCGTAGAGACGGTTATTGCTACCGCCACTGCTCAGGGTATCATTGCCTGAGCCACCAAATAATGATTGACGAGAACCTTCAATTACTGTGAAAGTATCATCACCTGCCCCACCAAACAAATTGTTACTACCACTAGCTTCCACCACGACAATCAGATCATCACCATTGCCACCATCAGCATTGGTATTTTGAGCTGGGCCATTTTGACCAATAAATATCTGATCATCACCATCATTCCCGGATATTGAAGAGTCACTCCCTGCAAGCACGATGTCATCACCGTTTCCAGCCAAGATTGTATTATTTTTAGTACCCTCTACAAAGTCTGCTCCGTCACCTGCATTAAAGAATTGTCCAGGCTCAAGATTGACAGTATCGCTGTTGCTAGAACCAAAACCGTTCAAGAAAGTAGGCTCTATAACTGTTAGGTTATTGGGTAGTTCCAAAATACCGAGTTTCTGAGCAGGTGTATTGCCTGCAACATTAAAGTCGTTGTCATTAATCAAAGCTAGGGTGTTGGGTGCTACCAGTGCCAGACCTTCTAATTTTTCGACTCCGGTGTAACCCAACTGAGCAGCATTAGCAATTAAACTCTTGGTGACAGGGTTAATATTGGCAGTAGCTAACTCCGCAGCAGTAAGTTGTTCTATGGTTTTATCAGCTGGCAAGGTAAAGTTAGCAGGATTATTGATGTTGGTTGCCCCGGCTAAATCAATTTGATAAATTAGTTTATTGCCAGCAGATGTACCATTATCATCTCGCTCAACTACTGCAAATTTGCCGTTACCTAAAGATACTGCATCGCCAATTTTGTCAGTTGCCTGTAGACCTTCCAGGAGATATAAATACTCTGCTGTTACTTGCTTGGTGACAATATCAAACTCTAGAATTCGCAAGTTGAGAGAAGCTTTAGAAGTCGCATCATTGGCGACATCTGAATTATCAATTGGACTCTGAATAAAAGCGTATAATTTAGTACCTTCCAGGGCTACAGCTTCAAATCCCCGGTTATTGCGGCGTTGAGCATAAACCTCCGGCAATACCTCAGTACCAAAAGTTCCGACGGGTTGATCTGGGTTGGGCGCTGTGGCAGTTCCTTGAGGAATAAAGCGATCGCTCAGTTTACCATTAACATCAAAGTGATAAATTGCCGGACGGTATTCATCTACCATCCAATAGTCACCATTTTCCGCAATTACAATTCCTTCTAAGTCAGCACCTAAAGGATCGTTAGCTAAGATATTCTTGTCTAAGTCAACGGCAATTTCATCTGTGTAAGCCAAACCATTTGCTACTCCTTGCAGGTTAGGCAATCCAGTTAATGGTGTTGTCCCATCTTGGCGGAATAATCCAGTTCTATTGGTAATGTTGATTTCACCTGTAGTGCGATTGAGTTCAAAGCTGACTATTTCTGGTTGAAATTCTGGCAATAAAAATGGTCTGTTGAAACCATCAGGTTCTCCATTGGGGCCCCTGTCTGTGTGAGTGACAAACTTCAGATTCCCATTTGCTGCAAACCCTTGAAAATACAACCCAGAGAAACCACCTAAGAAAATATCTTGATTTTCAGAGGTTGTTCCTAACTTGGGTAAGTTTTCAAATTCATAGATAGTCAGCTTGGGTTGAGCAACAGGATTGCGTGGATCGTAACTAGTGGTGTCAATAGTTAGAGAATTGGGGAAGGCATTGGCAATATTTTCCCAAGGTACAAGCTTGAAGTTAGAACTGATATTTTCCTCTTCACCTTCATCGCTGACTATTGTGGCAGGTTCATTGGAGCCATCTTGAGTGACAAATAAACCAAATGGAAAGTTAGGCCCCAGTGGTACGTTAATTACATCTGCACCGTCTGACTCTTGTACGCTGTCAATTGCCCCATTGTTACCAACCGCAAAGTTACCCACGTATTCGTTGTTACCTTCACGAGTGTAAGCAACAAAGGTGTTGTCGCCTTGGCTAGATGCTAATAAGTAGCCTGTGCCATTTTTGCCGTAATAAATAGTCAGTCCTTCTACGTCATCGGTGAGATAATTACCACCTAAATCTCTGACTTGATCAATTAGCTTGCCAGTTGTGCCACCGTTTGGTTCTGCTTGGAACTTCCAGATACCGATATTTTCCTGGCCGATGTAAAGGAAACCAGTTTCCTGGTCTACTACCATACCCTCTGTTTGCGGATCGCGTCCTTCAATTGTCGGTACAGTAAATTCTCGCACCCGTTCAATGCCAATTTTGCCATTACCTTTGTCAATTAGTTTGAACTGAGCTACATCTCCAGTTTCTCGGCGATTAGCAAAGACATAATAATCATTGGTGATTGGACTACGGTACAATGCCAGTCCGTAAGCACTCCGAGAAGATGAGGAATAAGGTTCTGCAAAAGGTGCTGCTTGGAAGAGAGTGCCAAGGTTGCTGTCGGTAATGTCTTCTAGATAGTTGCCCTCAGCGCCAGGGTTGGGGTTAATTTTGAAGATTGCTAATTTATCATTGCCGCGATCGCTAGCTACGGCAATATCAACAGATTGATTGCCTAATTTGAAACCGTATTGTAGATCAATGTTGTTGTAGCGAATACCACCAGGATTAACTGTTTCTAACAAATTACCAGACAAGTCATAAACCCGCAGTCCGCCATTTTTCACTGAGGTCAATACTAGGCTATCGGCAGAATTTGTGGCATTAACATAAATGGCAGGATCATCAGCATCAGCCCGTTGATCAACTGCCAGTGTCTCATCATCCAACAAATCGGGACGAGTTTCTACTGTGGGTGCAGCAGTTGAAACTAAGCCTGCATCCAGCGTAAGAATTTGGGTAAATTGGCTTTGGTTGAAGTTGTTATCACTTACCAGCACAATCGACTGACGACCATCTGCTAATTTGGGGCCAAAGGTGATGCCTTCGATGTTATCTGTACCGTTAGGCAAATCCAGATCATTTAAATTTAACAGCAGACGTTTTTGCGCGGGTTGGATAGCTGCTAATTGCTCAGTACTCAAATTATTCAGAGAATCGTAGAAACTAATGTCTGTTGCACCTTGCAAAGAAATTTCGTAGATTTTGATGGTGTTACCGACACCCGCAGAAAAAGAGCGTTCCAAGGCTAGCAAAGTGCCACGGTTGTCGATCGCAAGTAAATCCACTAAACCATTGTCAGCAAAGCCTGTGCTTGGGTTGGGTACATCAGCGATCGCATCAGTGATATACAGGTATTCTTTTTCTGGCTGTCCACTTACTAAATTGTATTGCAGAATCCGGGAAGGGCTGCCACTGGTGAGCGAAGCCCTTAATCCATCTTGGGATAGGGCGTTTTCAGTGGCGGTGAATAGGGTTTTTTGGTCTGGTGTAATGGTGAGGCTTTCAAATCCCAAATTATTGTAAACACCTGATGTCTGCGTGTCACCTGCATCTACAATACCGTTGGCGTTGGTATCTTCAACTACTGGTAAGAATTTGCTGGGGACAGGTAGCGATGCCTCCGGCTGGCTACGCCTACGCAATTGTTGCCCTGTTGTTAGGGAAAATTCCTTAATAAAGGGATCGCTAACTCGACCTGCACCAAGATTAACTTCACCTTCAGAAGAGATGAAAACAGTATCATTGTTAGTTAAAGCAATGCCTTCTGGGTCAATACTAAATGTTTCAAATAAGTTGCTATTACTATCTTTCAGAGGCGTGACATTGGTAAAAGTTACCTCGGTATCAGCAGTGAAAGTATAGAAGCGGGCGGGGCCAAATTGGGAGCGATCGTCTGAGATAGTGTAGTAGCGATTGTTAACAGCATCGTAAGTTACACCAGATAGTCCACCCAATGGAGTCTGTACCCCATTCACAGTTCCTGCTGCACCACCAGGAATAAAGCCAGTAACGAAAGTTGACTGCCCCTGGAATCCTATACTGGGAATGGTTTTACCTGGTTCATTTGGCCCAGTTTGCACATCTGTAAATACTAAGCGATGGTCAGAACTGGGGAAAGGAAAAGTACCTACCAAGGGGAACGTTGGGTCAGTATTCAGTGGCCAGAATACTGCTGAGTTGGCAATTGTCAGGTCAGCAGAGGGTAGCACGTAATCAGTCCGCAGGTTTCCGGGAGCCGTATCAGCAAAGTCTGCGGTATCAAAGCTGGGATTACCCTTTTGGATAGCGTTTGCACCACCCTGCAACTCTGCTTGTTGAGGCCCACCCAGACTGCTAGGAATGACATTAGTATTGATATTGGGATTTTGCAACAGTTGGCGAATAGCGTTGTCAAAACTATCACCATCCAAGGGATCTGCATTTTGATCGCCCGCAATCACAAAGCTTGAGCCAGCAGCAATACCGCCCGTTTTCCCCTGATCGTCGTAAATATAATTACCTTTACCAGGAGTAATATAGTCTGCCCAAAAGCGGATTTCGTCATGGTTGCGCTTACCGTTGCGGTCTTCTGGCCCATCAAAGGTTGGGGGTGTGGGATGGCTGGCGAGGACATGAATTGTCTCGCCATTTACCTGGATTGGTACATCCCAATGACTTTTGGAGGAGAAACGAAAAACTTCCAGTTCATCTTGAGAATACCAATCATTTGGCTGTGGTGTTGTAGGATCATCGGGAAGCAAAGCATTGGGCATATCCTTCCAGAGGAAGTTTTGGAAGGTACGGACGTTAGCTGTGTCAATGGGATATTTGGACAGTAGCAACATCCCAAATTGACCAGGAAAGTTACCGAATCCGAAGGCATCATCCCCATATCCCGGTTCGCCTGGGGTTGTAACTACTGCGCCGTTGTTGTTCAAGTCAAACCCAGAGGCGATACCCGTGTTGGAAGGGGCAATGTAAAAGTAAGGGTAATCAACAGGATTTGCACCATTCTGGCTAACTGCAAGGTAATTTTGCTTGAATAACTGAACTGCCTCCGGGGAGTAGTCAAACTCATTAATTAGTAATACATCCGGGTTATTACGCTGGATGATTTCTGCAACAACTTTTGCTTGGGCATTGTCAGGGGTAGACAGGTCGGTTACTAACTGACCTTCTGCATTACGGTTCAGGGAAGCATTGAACTGAGAAAAGCGAATTGTGCTTGTAGTTAGCATAGTTTCTGAAGTAGATTCCAAATATTAGAGTGCTTTAAAAATTGGAACTGGGGAATGGGCGTTTTTTTGCAAAGGCCACCGTAATATCCGCAGTTTTAAATGATGCTCAAATTGACGCGGACGATGATATCGTTGTAATCAAGGTCGCCGCCACCGGGTAACGTCCTGGTGCTGTTGCTGCTACGCCGTGTTCCAACAACCACTTTAGCTGCTGGGCGGTGACAGTAATTAGGCTAAGAGCATTATTAAACCGCAGAGCATTTTCCACATCCAAGCGAGAAATGTCTCCAGTTTGCTCATTCGGTGCTAAAGCACTGGGTTGGGTTGGTAATTTGGCGACTCCAGATGGATCGATCGCACCACCAGATCCATCAACTACACCAATGTTGTCTCGAATACCTCCCCCGTTCTTTAGCGAAATCACCACCGTCGGGTCAATCTGACGCGCTTGCCACAAATTGGCATCTGCTGTCAAATTCCCAAAATTAGTTTCCTGAGTGCGAACATCGGTGCGGGTACCATTGAGGAAAACACTCGCATTGCCCACAATCAAATTATCTTTGCTGGCAATGACATCGCGGATACCATCAGTAATGGCTACTACTTTTTGATGCTCTGTATTAGCGGCAGCATTTGTGAAGGCAGAAATATCACTAGCCGGATCAAAGTTGGTAACACCGTAAACTCGATCTACACCAGCTTGATCGGTAGCGTAAGCCCCGTTAATATTGGGATCTAAGCTGTTAGTTTGGATAACTCCCAAATCGTCAAAAGTAGCTACCAAAGGCCCAACATACTGATAATTAGCGTCTGTATTGACCACCAGTACAGGTTGATTATTGGCGGAAGTCTTAATAATTGGGTAAGTAGCTCCAGGAGTATCACCTGTTCGCACAGGATCAGTATTATCAGCCGCCACAGTGTGGGAACCACCCGCAACAATTACATCGACATTTTGTAATCGAGGAGCAAGTTCTTCGACTTCAATATCTAACTGCTGCATGTGCGCCAGCAGAACTATTTTGTTAACTCCCGCTGCTGTTAATGTATCAACTTGGGTTTGAATTGATGCCGCTAAGGCAGCATAATCAGTAGGATTACCAGGAGTGACTACCACACGTCCAGTACTAGAAATAGTTGCTAACAGAGGTGTAGTGGCTCCCACAATCCCGATTTGTTGGTCATCCGCGTTACCAATAATTCCATCTTCGCCAGCAACAGTAATTACCGTACTCTTCGCAATTTGTCGGGGAATAGAACTCGCTTCTGCGGTATCTTGATTAGTAGCTAAATCTGAAGCTGCGATCGCCCCATCAAGATTGTTTATGGGATCAGCTATTTCTGAACTGAAATCTAAGTTAGCACTCAGGTAAGGAAAATTTGTCCCCGGATTGCCAGAACCATTGCGGAGAATGTCGCGGACTTGTCTAACACCCAAGTCAAATTCATGGTTTCCTAAGGCAGAAGCTTGGATACCAAAGGCGTTGAGGATACCAATGTCACCCCGTCCAATAACTGGAGCCGAAGAAGTTCCTAAACCTCCAACATTATTTAGACTGGTGTCACTGGAAGCATTTAAAAATACACCGGGAATATAGTTATCCCCAGAAGAAAGAGTTAAAGTATTTGCCAATACATTAGCTGGGACTCCCAATGTATCTGTGTTGGTATTAGTCCGCAGGCGATTTAGTACTGCTGAGAAACGAACAGCATCAGAAGTCTGAGGGCTAGTACCGGCAGCGTCAATGCCACCTTCAAAATCGGAAGCGTGGAGGATTTGAAGTGTTAATGCCATTTTTATTGCCAGTAAAACAAAGTTAACTGCAAAGCAAAGATGTAATTCGCAGTTAGAGCGATCGCCATATCAACATGGACATCATAAAACTTGCCTTCCAAACCACTATTTTTAATGGTTGCCAGAAGACATCTACGGATCTAATTTTTCGTGTTAGTTCTTAATTGAGCAACCTAAAATTATCCCAGTTAGATTAAGAATTAGCTAGCAAAAGGTTAAGACAATAAAATTGCGGATTTACGGATGCTTTTATTCCACAGCAATTATTCTCAGTTATATATCCTGAGTAGATAGTCTAGTCGGCAAAACTGGGAATAGCTATTTTGTAGTCAGTTAGCCAGATATATCTCTATGACTGGGTTTCAAGCTTTATCGACCTTTTGGTTAATTTAAAAATCCTCAGTTAAAACACATCTAAAAACTTTCATATATCAATTTAGATCATCACAATATTTTCTGAATATTGTAAGATATAGAACATTAGCCCATTCTTGAAAATCGAGCATAAAAACTCGGTTTCTTTTAGTGACTGTAAATCTCCAAAGTGAATTTACTAAGCCTAAAGAAACCAGATTTTTGACATT
Source organism: Nostoc sp. FACHB-892 (assembly GCF_014698795.1). Classification (GTDB taxonomy): domain Bacteria; phylum Cyanobacteriota; class Cyanobacteriia; order Cyanobacteriales; family Nostocaceae; genus Nostoc. The sequence goes on along the minus strand of NZ_JACJTR010000009.1, from coordinate 133,984 downwards.
TTGGGACTGATGCTATAACTTAACCAGGGCGTTGGTGAATAATATGAGCAAAGAAAAGTATAGAGAGCCATCAAAATTTACACTCGAAAATGACCGCAGCAATCATTTAGGTAATGCACAAAATCATTTGCGTTCAGTAACAAGAATTGCTAGAAAGTTCAATGAGAATAATCAGGATATAAATAAAATTACATATAGAGATGTTGGTGAACTATTCACTTTGACTGATAAATGTTCAGATACACTGAGGAAATACATCAATCTCAGAAACTACATGGATAAAGATCAAATGGTTAAACAGATTAACAATGATCTGAGAAATGGTCAATCTTATACTACATTTGACCAGGAAAAAAATTGGCTAAATAGATTTGACCAGTGCTGCGTAGTAAGCTGCGAAAGTTTTATCCAAAACCAAGTTCCAATAAAGCTGCGATCGATACAAGACCTTTATCGCAATATAATCGCATTTAGGAGTGAATTCGGTCGTACATACGCTCGGAATAATTTTGATTATCAACAAATCAAAGAAAGATTTCAGGAGTATTTAAATGAAGCTTTGCAAATTGCAAGTGGTACTGGCTTAGTTTGTGAAGATGGACTGAAGTATTATAACTCCAGTTCAATTTTTTATACTAGGAGCATTTGGTTAGGTTCAAGAATGTTTCTTAATGGAGCAAATAACCTTTTAAAAATAGGCGGTTCGGAACAATCACTAATAAATTAGAATCTTGAATTCTACATAAATTTAGTTAACATTTTGAATGGTGCTTATAGCAATCCTAGTTAATTCGTGAAAAACGTCAGTATATATTTATGTTCCTGATTCTTTGTTAAGAGTTCTCTATTCTCTTTCCCCAAATATCCAAATTAAATAGGATTGCTATATGTATCTTTAAAGTGAAGTTGCAGTACAAAGGGAGAAACATCTTTGTTTAGTCATTTGCGTTTAGTAATTCTAGGATTTGCATTAGGCTCTGTAATTACTGCTGGAATATTTTTAATCCCTCCAGCTTTAGAAAACAAAAGTTGGACATGGACATGGGCTGACTGGACTGGAATTGGAGAAGACACAATCAAAAGAAAGAGTATAGAAAGAAAAGGTGGAGAAAAGGGTTCCATTGAAAAGGTTATTTTCACTGATGAAATTCAGTCGGGAAAAACACTTTGGGATTTTTTAGAACTAGTTAGTGCATTAGCAGTTCCATTTCTGCTTTTGTATCTAGGTAATCAACTACAGCAAAAAGATAAAGAAATAGCAGACATAAATTTACGTGAAGAAGCACTACAAAGTTACCTAGATCGTGTGTCAGATTTATTAGTTAATAACAAAGCAAATAGCCTAGAACCTAATGATTCTTTACTAGAACTAATAAAAGATTTAATACGCACAAGAACGCTGACTATACTGCGTAGCCTTGACAACGATGGAGAACGGAAAGGTAGTGTTATAAGATTTCTAATCGATGCAGAACTTATAAGGAACTGGGAATATATTGAATTAGACTTAAGCTCTGCTAGCTTGAAAGGTGCTAAACTAAGCGGTACTCAACTAAGTCGTGTTCTCTTAAGTCAAGCAGACCTAAGTGATGCAGACCTAAATGATGCAAATTTAAGTGATGCCAACTTAAGTAATGCAAATCTACGTAATGCCAACTTAAGTAATGCTGACTTAACTAGCACTGACTTAACTAATGCCGACTTGAGAGATACTAAACTAACAAATGCCAAACTAACAAATGCTAACCTAAGTAATGCAGACTTAACTGGGGCTGACTTGAGAGATACTGAACTAAGCAATACCATCTTAAAAGATGCAAAGGGCTTAAAAAAAGATCGTTTTATCTCTAAACAATAGGTATTACTATCAAAAGTTATTGAGTAGGTGGGGAAATAAATTGCGCTCAAGTATTGTTCTGGAGGACATTCCATGCATCTTATTTCCAGTTTTTTATCTCGAAATGAAATTGAAGCAATACTTGGATTTCCCCACTCTCTAATTACCTGTGATAATTACCTATTAATCAGCGGAAATAACCAGGATTTAGACGAGCGCCATTAGGTTGAGACTGACCACGAATTGTCACTCCATTGCGGAGGTTGTTCGCAGTACCGCCATCTTTGCGATCGAGGAACGGTTTCAGATTAATCCCACCTCTAGATGAACTAATCCGATTCTTACCACTACCCAGAAGCGTGCGTCCTAAATTATATAATTCATTCCCCCCACTACTGCGATTGCCATAAGTGTTAACAGCTATAGTTTGTTGTCCACTGTCAGCAGTAGTCAAGTTTTGAAAAATGCTATTGCGGATAACAACAGGATCTTTCCCACGCGGTACTGTCAGCACAATTCTACAGCTTGGGTCAGCTTCTGTTGTAACGCAGACAATATTTTCGTTATTTTCTACAGATGTCTGGAGTTCTAATAAACCATCTGGGCGATAAAGTTCTAAGCGACTAGCAATTGTTGCACAACGTCTTTGTGTATCCCAACCACCGCCTAAAGTCGCAGGCGCAGCCCAAGGAAAGAATTGCCCTGGTTGACTTTGTGGCTGATACATAACGGTATACTGACCATTATAAGTTTGACAGGTAAACCGAGTTGTCCCGTCAGTCGAGGGTGAAGGTGGTATACCTGTTGATGTATCTATTGGTACTGATGACCCACCTGATGGTACTGTTGGTACGACAACGCCATCGCCAGTAGAGTCATATTGCGCCATTGCTACAGAATTGCCCAAACACAAAGATAAGCCGAGACTGCCTAAAGCTATCAATCGAAACAGTTGTGATGACATAAATCATCCTCCAGTAAAAACTAGGTGGGGAATTGATAGTTTAAGTGACGAATAATTCTCTGTTTTGATTCATCAAAAACGTTATTTTTTTCTTTTATTGCTTTTTTCTCGGGAAGTAGCTTTTTAGATATACTTGAGTTTCTGCTTAATAACCCACTCTTTCATAATTTGCTTCATACTGGGGTGTATTTATATAGAAAAGTGTTTTTTGTTACATTTGCAAGAAACTAGCAAAATATAGATTAAGCGATTACACTTAGCACCTTTTTACTTAAGCAAGCATATATACTAAGGCAAATTATTTGGCTCGATACCTTGAGATTGCAAATAAGCACTTATCTCAAGGCTTTCGCGCAAAGCACCAGCTAATAGTGGCTGACCTGTATTTTCCACTGGTTCATCCTCTAACTGAAAATCTGCGGGCAACGCTTCCCAAGATATTATAAGTTTTGTTGAAGATTTGGTTTCACCGAGTTGGGTTGTCATAAACACCCCTTTTTATTGATTTGTCTTTATTTTATGAGCGATCGCAGTTATATTACAACGTCGCCGTTTGAGGTGCGATGCCTACGGGGAACAAAGCTAACTCACAGGTCTAAAACATAAAAAACCTCGGAGAAACAACTAACCGAGGTAAGAGAGAATTGAGAATGACAATGAGATACAGCGATACGGAAATGGAAAAATTTTAGCTAACGCTAAAACCAACCAAAACTAAAGTTGTGACAATTAAAGTCGCAAAAAGTCCTTGTAAAACGTATTTACGTTGTTCCCAAATTGCCGGGTACTCGGCGTAGTAAACCTTGGGTTCAGTTGCGTAATTATTGATAATACCGTTTTCATTTACAGTAGTGTACATAGTTTTTTCTTTTTTTATTTACTTATGTAACTAAATTTAACAATATTGTTACAAAGTGTCAAGAGGACTTGACAAAAAAAGGCTGATTATTTTAATAAAAGTTACTTATCAGGCATAGGGGATTTAGGCGAAGCTGCTCCAGCCGCCGAAAGCACTATAAATTAAGCAGTTTTTTAAATCGCAAAATAAAAGGGTAGAGACACGTTAGCGTAACGATTTTGCGTCTCTACTAGTAATCGCATTTAGCGTTTGTAATATTGCAATGGTTTTTGGATAAAGTAAAATCTACATCTAATCCTTCATCACCGCATCCAATAGCACATTGGCATCAAAGCGGACTACATCAGTGCAAGGTAGCCCAGTTTCTGCTATTGTTTGAGCGATGCTTTCCTCGGCCGCAGACTCATCTAGATGGGCTGTGTTAAGGGCTATACCTGCTACAGTAACAGTTCCAAAAGCGCCACCAGCACTAGCAACGGTTTCATAAAGCCGAATTACCTCTGGTAAAGGTGGAATTACTACATGGGGATGATTGCGGACATGAACTTGTCCCGCCCGATGGACTAACACCAGTTGAGTTGGTTGTGAACCACGAATTAAGGGTAGGGTTGCCGTTGAACCAGGATGTAGTAGTGAACCTTGTCCTTCAATGTGCAGGATGTCATAGTTTTTGCCATAACGCATAACTATTTGTTCCACAGCACCAGCAGCAAAGTCTACCCGCACGGCATCTAAAGCCACGCCATCACCTTTTAACATCACCCCAGTTTGACCTGTGGCGAGGAATTTAGAACGCCAGCCCCGTAGTTTTGATGCCCAATGTAACTCTAAACTAGTTGACATTTTACCAATCGCCATATCCGTTCCCACAGTCAAAACCCGCCGACAGGGAAGGGTGCGTGCCATGCCACTAGCAACGCTTATATTAGGCGGCTCTTTTCGTACATCCCAAATTAGTTGCCCTGGTTTGAGCAGTGTATTTAACTCTGGTATGTTTGCCATTGGTGTATGCAAACCATTTACCAACGACATTCCAGCTTCTAAAGCGCCTTTGATTTCCACCCAGTAATCATCTGGTACAGCACCACCTCCTGGAGCAATGCCTATTACCAAAACTTCCGGCTTGTACTCCAGGGCTGCGGCTAACGATGCCACAATCGGCACATCTCGCTTGATACCTGTTAATTCTAGTAGGGATTTGCCAGCACACTCGCGATCTATTACGGTTACGATTGGGGCTTCACTATAGCGTAAAATTGCTAGACCTGTTTTGCCCTGAGTTCCAGTAGTTCCCTCATGAAGCAAGATAGCTATTCGTTGATTAAGTGGCAGACGCACTGTGTTGTACTCCCAATCCTGGTAAATCGTTTGGCAAAACTCTCCCTTCTTTTAGCAATGCACCCGTAAAAGGATCATCGATTAAATTCAGGTGACTGTCTAAATCTAAATAATCAGCTAGTGGTGCTAGCTGTAATGCTGCTGTATTAGCTAGCGAACTGTCAGAGTAGCAACCGAACATTACTTGCAACCGATATGCTCGCGCTGTATGTACCATTCGCATTGCCTCGGTTAGTCCCCCTGATTTCATCAGTTTGATATTAATACCATCCACGTAGTTTGCCAAATGGGGAATATCGGAGCTTGTGAAACAACTTTCATCGACAAAGATGGGCAAAGGAGAGTGTTCTTTGAGTTTTGCTAAACTTGGTTCCTGCCCCCGTGGCAATGGCTGTTCTACATATTTTATACCCAATTCAGCTAGCCAATTGCACATTGCGATCGCATCTTCTAAACTCCAACCCCCGTTGGCATCAACAAAAAATTCTAGTTCAGGTGCTTCTTCTCGCACTGCCAATAGCATTTTTTTATCTGCATCTATGCCATTTGGACTACCTAACTTAACCTTGAAAAGCCGGACATCAGTAAATTGTAACCAGTCTCGCGCCCTAGCCCTGGCTGCTTCAGGCGAATTAATCCCAATTGTGACTGAAGTCGGTACTATTTGATTGCAATCGAGTCCCCAAATTTGCCACAAGGGTAATCCTACGCGCTTACCCAACCAGTCATGCATTGCTATATCTAAAGCTGCTTTAGCAGCAGAAGGAACTTGGTTTTGTGTTAAAACTTGTTCAATTTGCTGCCTTTGTAAGGGACTGAATGCTTGTAACAGTGGTACAACTTGTTCTAAAGCATCTTTGATCGTATCAGTTGATTGCCGATGATTACCTACGCCGAATGGCGATGCTTCTCCCCAGCCTTCGATGCCATCGTGTGAAATTCTCACCCATACATTAGTTGTCTGTGCCGTTGTACCTCGACTAATAGTCAACGGAAACCTTTTGTTTACTGTAAATGAATTTATATTTATTTGCATACTACTTATACATATTATGTTATGCAAAAGCCAGTGTAAGTTCAAAGTTTAGATTATCAGATGCATCTGTTATACTTTTTTACATTCATTGGTTGATAATTAAAGGTTTTATACATTATTTTTATTTATGAACGACTTAAAAAAATGGAAGATTTTAAAATCAAAAATGGTTTTAGATCATCTTTGGTGTCAGGTGAGGCAAGATGAAATAGAATTACCCAATGGTAAAATTATAGATGATTATTTTGTCAGTATTAAGCCTGACGTTGCAATGGTTTTACCTATTACTAGTAACAAAGAGATAATTTTTGTTCGGCAATACAGACATGCCGTAGGTGAATTTTTCTTAGAACTGCCAGCAGGTAATTTTGACCCTACAAAAGAGAGTGCAGAAGTAGCAGCAATTAGAGAACTGACCGAAGAGACTGGTTATATTCCCCAAGAATTTAGAAAAATCGGAATTTTGTACGATAAGCCGAGTAAAGATACCAATCAAATACATTTATTTTTAGCAGAGAATGTGAGCAAATTTGGAGAGCAGCAACTAGATATTACAGAAGAACTTGAAGTTGTATTTATTTCTATAGAATCAGTTGTAGATAAAATTGCCCAAGGTGAAATTTCTGTGGCGGGAACTGTTGCGGCTATTTTCTTAGGTTTAAATTTTTTAACTTGTTAATAATTTGAGGGGTAATTATTATGTTTATTTTTACAGTAACTTCTGATACTTTCCTCAAAGTTCGTCCAAGTGAATTAGCAGAACTAGCTGAAGATGAAAAACTTTTCATTCGAGGCAAAAGCGTCTTGGAAGCTATTTGTTATGTTGAAGAGGAAGAATATTATAGAATTACCTTGAAAAGCTCTATCAAGGACAGATATATATGGTTTGTCCATAAGAATTATATTGAAATATCTGCTTGGAAGAGAAGAAAACCGCAACCACCGTTAGATATAAAAAAGCCTCAAAACACTGAATTTTCGGATTACAGTTTGAGTCGTCAAGCCATTGAGTTAAAGATAGAATCAAATAGTAAGAATATTGTTATAGTGAATGAGTTAAGTAGGGGTGGTGGTGATATCAAGGTTGAAAAAGAAGTTATTAAGCAGTTAAAAGCGCAGCTACAAGAAACCCCAACTATTCAAGAACGATCTTTAGAATTTACTGATATAAACAAAGATTTAGTAGATTGTAGTGTGTTCAGTCCTTCTTCTATAACTCCAGATGATATGTTCCTCGTCCAAGTCTTTCTTCATCTTCCTGAAGAAGTTAAAATTGTCAAACAGTATGCTCAACAATTTGATCCTGATGCTAAACAGTTAGGAGTGAAAAGTTTAGGAATCCCTATTCAACGGGGAAGTGAACTCACTTTTAACTTGTCCGTTCCAAAACTAGAAGTGGACGAGTCGGTTCAACAGTTGATTTGGAATGGTAGAGCAGATTCTATTCAATTTGGAGTAACGGTTCCTGCCGATATCACTCAAAAAACAGTCATTGGAACTGTTACTGTAAGTCAAAACACAATTCCCCTGGGTCATCTAAAATTCAAGCTATCAATTATTCCTTATGGGTCTTCTACATCCAAAAACCCTCAGCTAGTAGGAGAGGTTGCTATGCATTATAGAAAAGCATTCGTCTCTTATTCTTCCAAAGATCGGATAGAAGTTCTTAAAAGGGTACAAGGACTTGCTGTAAGTGGCATTACAATTTTTCAAGATATCCTTAACTTAGAACCTGGCGATCGCTGGGAGAAAGAACTTTATCGTAATATTGATGAATGCGATCTTTTCCTACTATTTTGGTCTACTGCTGCGAAAGAATCGCCGTGGGTACTTAAAGAAGTGTTATATGCCCTTGAACGACAAGGATATGATGGATTGCGTTCCCCCGAAATAATTCCTGTAATCATTGAAGGCCCACCACTTGTTCCTCCACCTCCTGAATTGCAGGATCTTCATTTTAATGACAAACTTCTTTACTTAATGGCGGCACCTAAATAGCAGATAGCAATCCAATTTCAGTATCCACGCCAGCCACCTAATTTTTAGCTTTTATCTTGCCCATTGTTGCAAAATATAATCATAAAAGGCATCTTTATCTACCTTATCCATTGCATAGATTTTCCGACCACCGGGAACTACTTTAGTGCGTCCCTGACTCAGACCTTTGGTGATAATTTCTATTTCCCATTCGCGCAATTGATAAAATTCTGGATGTCCCAGATAAGCTGTTGCTAAGACATCCCAAAAATAATAATCTTGGGGGATAACTAATGCATAACATTGTCCGGCTAAATCAGAGATGGGATAGTGGCGTTGTCGTCCCATTTTGTACACTAACTCCGATGTAACTGGGACATTGTTAGTCAAATCCAAAGGACACATAATAATTTCAATTTGCGTTTGCCATACCCGTGCTGCTGAAACTGCGTCCCAATAAACATTCCATTCGGCAGAACCATCTTGTCCTGCTTCCAAACTTTTTTCTACATTACCACCAACATTCAACGCACCCCCCATCCAAACAATTTTGTGAATCTTAGCTTCAATATCCGGTGCTTTGTCCAAAGCTACTGCTACCGTCGTCAACGGCCCAGTTACCATCAACGTTACGGGGTCTGATGCGTTCCGCAAAACCTTGATCATGAAATCTTGACCTGTTTCGGCAACCAGAGGCGTAGTAATGGTTTCGCTTTGATTGAGAATGGGGAGATGGTCAACGATAAACGAATCACGGCGATAGAGAGTAGGAAATGGATTGATACCGCGCACAGTGCTTTCTGCAACCGGGATATGAGAAAATCGCATCAAATCTATAATTTTACGTGTGGCGCTAACAGCCGGTTGAACGTAGCAATCTGCTGGTGTGACGACGACACCAAGGAGTTCGATATGATCCATCGTCAACAGCAGCATGGTTGCTAAATAATCATCTACACCGCCATCGTGATCCATTAATACTAGTTGTTTTGTCATAAAAGGAGAATTAAGATGGATGAGTTTATGGAAGCTGCTATTCAAGAAGCAAAACAAGGCAGAAAAGAAGGGGGAATTCCGATTGGTTCGGTTCTCGTCAAGGATGGTCAAATTCTCGGCAAAGGACACAATAAACGTGTGCAAGATGGCGATCCTGTCACCCACGCGGAAATTGATTGTCTCCGGAATGCTGGGAGAGTTGGCAGCTACAGAGGTACAACACTCTATTCAACTTTAATGCCGTGTTATCTATGCGCTGGGGCAGTCGTACAATTTGGTATTAAAAAAGTCATCGTTGGAGAATCCAAAACTTTTCCTGGGGCTAAAGAATTTATGGTATCTCACGGTGTGGAAGTAATTGATCTTAATCTTGACAATTGCGAACAAATGATGAGTGAGTTTATTGAAACTAACCCGGAACTTTGGAATGAAGATATTGGTAAGTAGTTGGGAGTTGGGAGTAGCCCGCGTCTTGGTGACTTTCTAATGGGAGAATTATGGTAGGAGCGATCGCTATCTAAAAAGTCATCAAGCTTTTAACCCAGAGAAAAAAGTCACCTTCACATGGACACTCATCACTCCTAACCCAGCAAAAGTGTGCTGTTATTATCAATCAGCGTCAGAGTTGCATTAGTAGCCATACCTGGGTTGGGCTGCGCCAATGCACCATAAGACTGAATATAACGCCTCACTTCTAGCGGAAAGTGGGGGTAATCTAATACCGCATCACCATCGGCAATAGTTGCCCAGAACTCGCGCAAACTAGGAGCTAATTTTTTTGCCTGTGATAATGGTAAGTTTAATGGAGAGTGAGTTAGTAGCTTAATTAGGAAGGGGAAAGAGCGATCGCCCATCCATTGCCGTGATGACTCTTGTAAGTCAGGAAACTCAGGCACTGACGCTACCCGATGGGATAGAATTTGCAACGATTCTTTACCTTGGTGATCTCGATGAAACTCTAGCACCCGATAAGGATGAGGATAGCTAACTAAAGAGCCAGTGGTAATATCATATACTCCATCTGAATAGGCAATATCTTGAACGTGTAAATGTCCTGTAAATACTAGCTTGACACCATAGCGCCTCAACAACTGCAATAGTTCTGCTGAATTCGACAACATATAGCGATTTGCCAGTGGATGGCTAGATTGATTGGGCAAATGCTCGACTACATTATGATGCACCATCACTAAAACTAATTCATCACCAGATGCCGCTAGCACCTCTTCTAACCAAAGTAGCTGTTTGGCATCCAAACACCCTACTTGCTCACCCTGGTCATTAAAGGAGTTAGAATTCAATCCAATCAGCTTAACTCCAGGCAATAATTGGCGAATGTAGTAAATCTGCTGTGGATCTTCGTAGCCAAACTTGGTGTAATAGTAGGGGAAATCCGCAAAAGCAATTGATTGCTGATCAGCTAACAGCACAGGAACGTCATGATTACCAGGAACAACATAGACGGGAAAAGGTAGCTGGGCTAAACATTCTTGTAACCAAGCGTGGTTCTCTGGTTCGCCATGCTGGGTTAAATCTCCTGGCAACAACAAGAAATCTAAATCGAGTTGTGTTAAATGTTCGAGTACACTTTGAAATGCCGAGATACTGACTTCTACTAGATGGAACCGATTGGGATGATCCCAGATTGTGTGGGGAAGTGCCAGGTGTAAGTCGCTGACTACCGCAAAGCGAAAATTGAGGGTCATTGATTTATGAAAATATTAAAAGCAAGGGTTAAAATAAGCCTTTTCCAAAAAGTATAACGCTTGCTTTGTTTCACTGCTGAGAAATGGTATATTAACCTACAGAATTCATCAAGCGATCGCCTCTAGAATTTTAAGAAACGCGATATATGTATGGTGTTTAATATATCGCATTTCTCAGCATAATTACAGGTTTAAAGCGTTAATCACCCCATAACCCCATTTTTCATCAAATGTGCCTGCGGGTTTTCCAGGAATTGCACTATTTTTACGTAGCAAGTCTTTCACAGCAGCCGGATCAAGTTTAGGATCACGTTGTAACAGCAGTGCTACTAACCCACTAACGAATGGTGTTGCCATACTTGTACCAGCCATTACCACAAACTTAGAATTAATCATTGATGAGCGGCCAAAACTAGCATCAGCGGAAAGGGTGGAAACAATCATTGCTCCTGGCGCTGCTACATCCGGCTTTTGTCCAGCATTCCGTAGTGGCCCTTCACTACTGAATTCCGAAATAGTATGCAATTCAAAGCCCATTTCTTGCACTTGGCCATCAATATCTGTGTACTTAGTTCTCGTAGTATAAGCAGCAACTGTAATTGCACTGCTGGCGGCTCCTGGTGAACCAATTTTTACCGCATCCTTCACACTTTTACCTGTAAAAAACACTGAGGAACTCTCATCTAGTGTCCACACATTCAAACATGTGTCAGTTGAAGAAGTGTTACGAACTCGCAACTGCCAAATACCTCCCATGACTGGTGAGGGGCCAGTACCACGTATTTGCACAAAGAAATTATGGTCGCCGTTGGCTTGGTCTGGTGCTGGTGTCGCTAACTGCACTCGTGCATCCGGTAACTGGTAATCTTGTGCAGGATTGCCGTCAGCAATGATTTTTTGGAAGGGGGTAACAAAACCGTTAGGACTCCGCACCGATACTTCCAATTCACTGTCTTTGGAATACCAAGCGTTTAACCAAACTATACCTACTTGATTCAAAGGAACATTAAAGCGCATACCGCGAGTGCGTCCAGTGGGTATTGTCGCTTGACCATGAATGTTATCGTTTCCTTCGTTACCCGCAGCACAGCAAACAATTCTTCCAGGGCCAGTTTCGGCGTTAATGACTTTTGATAAGGAATCACTACCATCATGGGAATCAGCGTGTCCACCCAAGCTGAGATTCACCACGGCTGGCCGTCCCAGTTCTCTAGCAACTCGGAAAATGTAACGAACGCCATCAGCAATGTGGGCATCCTGTAAATCTGACCTGACGACAACTAATTCCGCTTCTGGTGCTACACCACCATAGGTAGCATCGGCACCGGCGGCAATTCCAGCAACGTGAGTACCATGACCACTAGTATCCTGAGAAATTGTCAGTTGCGCTCCTGTAAATTCAGCCCCATAGCCGCCCTCTGTCACTCCCGGTCCTGACAGTGTTTGATCCCAAATGTGTAAAATTCGTCCAGCAAAGGCGGGGTGTTTCGGATCAATGCCACTGTCTATAATGCCGATGATTACTCCTTTACCAGTCAGTCCGGTTTGGTTTTTAAACTCCGGTAGTTTGGCTTCTGCCAGTGCAGTATCCATCCGCAAATGAAGTTTGCGTGATGGCTTAATCCACTGAATAACATCTTCTTCAGATAAAACATCTAAACTCTCTATCGGTAAGAAAGCCGTCCGCACACTACCTGAGTTTTGATTGACTTCAATATTATATTGTGATAGATAACTCAAGTCTGCATCAGGGTCACAGTAGATAAAAACAACGCTCTTAGTGGGCTTGACCGGGCTTTTGTGAGCAATAATGCCAAGCGATCGCTTGTGTGTAACTAAAGCTTGATCTCCTTCATGTTCATAGTCTTGAAATGCCAAAAGTAGTCCGGGAGAAAGTTTTTCGTGTCTCATTTTTACCTCAAATTTAATGTATTTGCTGTCAGGATAAGTCGCTCTGGCATTAACGCAGATTATGTAGTTTTTCGTCTTGATTATTTGATGCGACTATAGTTATCTATTCTTTTAATAGATACATCAAATAAGCTTAGGAAACGGGAAGTTATTCCTAAGACAATTGCTAATTCATAACTCATATACCTGAATTATGTCTCCCTTCTAGTGATTTTATGTGGCTCATAAGACATCTTTAAGCAGCCGCATCTCATAATTACCCAGACTGGGGTCATTGGGAATTTTTATGAAGCTATTAAACTAATCCAGTGTCTGCCTAAATCATTACGGACAAAGTTAATAAAATTAAGAATAGTTAAGGAATAAATAAAAAATATAAATTTCATCAATATTAAATACTAAAAGAACTTATCAGCAAAATAGTTAAGACTGATAACATTTGCGTATAAAGTATCAGGATACAGACTAAATTGCTAATGACTTCTGACAAATGATAGATTTTCTATCATAAGTAAGAGCCATAAAGAAGCCAATATTTGCAACGATCGCTTCTGAAGGTACAAAAAAGTTATTCATGCAAATTCAAACACCAGACTGGGTGAAACACGCGGTTTTCTACCAAATTTTCCCAGATCGCTTTGCTAGAAGCAAACAGCCACGCAAACGGTTGCTGCGTGAAGCCCGTTGGGAAGATTGGGATGCTATGCCAACACTCCAGGGTTATAAAGGCGGCGATTTATGGGGCATCATGGAGGGTTTAGACTACATCCAGGATTTGGGAATAAACGCGATTTACTTTACACCAATTTTTCAATCCGCTAGCAATCATCGCTATCATACCCACGATTATTATCAAGTTGACCCCATGCTGGGGGGCAACGAAGCTTTTAAAGAATTGTTAGATGCAGCCCATCAACGGAATATCAAAGTTGTTTTGGATGGTGTGTTTAACCATTCCAGCCGTGGTTTTTTCTTCTTCCATGACGTTTTAGAAAATGGCCCGCATTCGCCTTGGGTAAATTGGTTCAAAATTGAGGGCTGGCCCCTTTCACCATACAATGGAGAATTCCCTGCAAACTACGCAGGTTGGGCAGGAAATCGCGCCTTGCCAGAATTTAACCACGACAATCCAGAAGTGCGGGAATATATTATGGAAATTGCCGAATATTGGATTAAATTCGGCATCGACGGTTGGCGATTAGATGTACCATTTGAAATAAAAACTCCTGGATTTTGGCAGGAATTTCGCGATCGCGTTAAGGCAATCAATCCTGAAGCTTACATTGTCGGCGAAGTGTGGGGAGATTCCAGCGAGTGGTTGGATGGGACACAATTTGACGGCGTGATGAATTATCTCTTTGCTGGACCGACAATTGCCTTTGCAGCAGGCGATCGCGTAGTCTTAGAACAAGTCCAAGGCCGTGACTATCAACCTTACCCACCCTTATTTGCTGCCGAATACGCTACCAAAATCCAAGAAGTACTGCAACTTTACCCTTGGGAAATTCAGCTAACTCAACTCAATTTGTTAGCAAGTCACGATACAGCACGATTAACGAGCATTGCAGGGGGCGATAAAGCTAGCATAGAATTGTCGACTCTACTGCTACTCACCTTTCCCGGTGCCCCCAGCATCTACTATGGTGATGAAGTTGGTTTACCTGGAGCAATAGACCCAGACTCACGTCGTGGCTTTCCTTTAGAAGCCAACTGGGATCGAGAAATTTTCAATACTCACCGTCAATTAATTGCCCTACGCCAAACCTACCCAGCCTTGCGTACAGGTGATTACCAAGTCCTCCATGCTCAAGGACAAATTTATATCTTTGCGCGAACTTTAGGGACAGAGGAATTGATAATTGCCGTCAACGCTGGCACAAGTTCGGCAACAGGGAATGTAGATGTCGTCAGTTTGCGTACTCAACCCAACAAGCTGTTATATGGCACTGCTGAAGTTGAGTGGAATAGTGAAGGAGAAACTAAGCAGTTGAGGTTGAGTGTTCCCGCACGCAGTGGGTGCATTCTGGGAGTAGGGAATGGTGAGTAGGAGGACAAAGGGGACAAAATAAACTGTTTTCCCAATGCCCAATACATTAGCTTCCTGCCACCATTGCAGGGATCAACACCGCATCAATAACGTGGATCACGCCATTGTCCGTCAAAATGTCTGTTTTGACGACATTGGCGTTATTTACCTTAATTTTGCCGTCGGCAGATTCAATGGCTACAATTGACCCCTCAAACGTCTCTGCTTCATTGATCTGTACCAAATCATCAGACCGAACATCCCCACTAGCGACATGATACGCCACAATTTTCTTGAGCTTGGGGATATCTTGTAGTAGCGAATCTAAAGTTCCCTCTGGCAGATTGGCAAAGGCTTCGTCAGTTGGTGCAAATAGCGTGAAAGAACCAGGACTTTTTAGAGTTTCTATAAGATTTGCAGCTTCAGCAACTTTCACCAGGGTATTGAAGTTTCCCGCGTTGATAGCAGTTTCCACAAGGTCAGCCATAAGGATGTGTGACTTTAGTCAGGTAGTATTATAAGTAACTTATATTGATTAGAATGCTCTTAGCCTCTATCAACAGAGAGGTTGCTAGCGATTAAATACACAGCAGCAGATTTATCAGTACTGCTACACTGGGGAATGACCCCAAGAACCACTGATTATGCTAAAGCGTTCTAAGTTCGAGACAACTCAGTCTCAGATTATGCACCGTTCTGAGGAGCTAATTAGTGCAGCCTCAAATCGTTACCGCATTACGGTTCAGGTGGCAAATCGTGCTAAACGTCGGCGTTATGAAGACTTTGAAAATAACGAAGATGCGATGATGAAGCCAGTACTAAGGGCAATTATCGAAATGTCCGATGAATTGACTCAGCCAGAAATTATTGGCGAACTATAGAAAAAGGCTTTAGAGAAGGTAGGATGAGCAAATATTTATCGTTCATTCAACCCCTGCTCAAGTCTTGGCAAACACTCACTGCTTTAATGGTAGTGGGTGTAATTACCTTGAGTTCAGGGGCGGGGAAATCAATACAGACAAATTTATTTAATATCCAACCTGCATACGCTCAGAGAATCACTCCTAGCGATGTTTGGCAACAAGTGTATCAGCAATTACCAGATTTACCACGAGAAAACAAGTATATCAGCAAAGAAAATGGGAAAGTTGCCGAAAACAACACCTTAGTAAATCGTCTGATTAGATATCACATTTATACCAAAGGGCGGGCCCCAATTTATCGCTTGGATTGGAAGCTGACTTTAGCAGATTACCTGGGTGCGAATGAAATTATGTATGATAGCACCTATCCAGGCAATGATGCACTACGGCAAAATCCGATAGAAGGCGATCGCAAAGCCATCACCCTTCTCACCCGCAGCCAGCGAGATGCCCTAGTGCAAGTCTTAGTCAATGTATTTAATCCTACTTCCCAAAATACCCTATCCCCTAACCCCAACACCGCACCTAGTCCTAGTACATCAACTACCCCACAGCTACCCCAACGAGGAGGGGCTGAACTACTGAAATAGTGAAATATCCGTGAGAAGGTCAACCACTCAAAATACTCAAAATATTCTTAATAATAATGATAATCGTACGGGGAATAAGGGTAGGAGGCAGTGTTTCGACTACGCTCAACAACCAGGCAGAAGGAAATTTTGATTTAAGTAGTTAAATATCATTTTGGGCATACTAAGGAAAGACTTAGGCAATCTTTTGAGCTACCCATCCTGATTTAGGATGATATGCCTAAAAGAAAGTCAGACTTTCCAGGATTAAGCAAAATGGTGTTTTTCGACATTGTCCCGCAACAATCTTCTCAGGCTTTTCTGTGGAGTATTCTTAACGGCATTACAGATCCAATATTTGTAAAAGACAGGCAACACAGTTTGGTGTTCGTCAATGATGCCTTGTGTCAGTTCATGGGATATGAACGTTCAGAACTAATTGGTAAGTCTGACTATAATTTCTTTTGCAAAACAGAAGCCGATGTTTTTTGGGAGAGAGATGAACTTGTATTCACCATAGGCTTGGCTGATGAGAATGAGGAATTAATTACAGATTCTCAAGGTGAAACTCAGGTCATTTCTACTAAGAAAAACCTATTTTCCGATGAGGTTGGTAATTTATTTATAGTGGGTTCAATTCGGCTGATTGGTTCCAAAGATAAAATAGAAACTGTTTTGCTGCATCAGACAGTAAATAAGTTGAAACAGGAAATTCATGAACGCCAAGAAACAGAGAAGCGCTTTTGCAGACATAGTAAGGCTCTACAGCAACTTGTGCAAAGTGAAAAACTCCAAGATGATGATTTTCAAATTGCCATCCAATATATCACGGAAGTGGCTAGCTTAGGTCTTGATGTCGAACGCGTAAGCGTTTGGTTATACACAGAAGAACGTCTAGGAATTCGGTGTATTGATTTATATGAACGTGAGAAGAATTGCCACAATCATGGTTTTAAATTATCTGTCTGTGACTTTCCTAGATATTTTAAAGCACTAAAGGAAGAACAAGTAATTGCAGTTTCTGATGTTCATACCGATCCTCGCACTTCAGAGTTTTCTGCAACTTATACAACGCCATTGGGAATTAACTCAATGCTTGATGCCAGGATTTGGTCTAGAGGACAGGTGATTGGTGTAGTTTGTTGTGAACATTTGGGAACTGAGCGTAACTGGACATTAGAAGAAGAAAGTTTCATTGGCTCAATTACTGACTTTGTGCGACTAGTAATTGAATCAGGCGATCGCAAAATTGCTGAAGAAGCACTGCGACAATCAGAAATGCAGCTCAGACACCAAACTCAACAACTAGAGGAAGGGCTGAAAGAATTACAACGCACTCAAACCCAAATGCTCCAAAGTGAAAAAATGTCTTCTTTGGGACAACTGGTAGCAGGTGTTGCTCACGAAATTAATAATCCAGTTAACTTCATCTATGGCAATATTGCACCTGCTCATGATTACATTCAAGACTTACTAAACCTGATCAAGCTCTATCAAAAATACTATCCTGATCCAGTTACTGTTATTCAATCAAAAATTACAGCTATAGACCTAGAATTTTTAATGACAGATTTACCTAAGCTCCTATATTCAATGAAAGTAGGAGCAGATCGCATTCGGCAAATCGTCCTTTCTCTGCGAAATTTCTCTCGCCTAGATGAAGCTGAATATAAAGCAGTTGATATTCATGAAGGAATTGATAGTACGTTATTAATTTTAGAACATCGCCTCAAAGCAAAACCTGATTATTCAGGAATTAAAATTATTAAGAAATATGGAGATTTGCCTCTAGTTCAGTGCTATGTAGGGCAGCTCAATCAAGTGTTCATGAATATTTTAACTAATGCAATTGATGCCTTAGAAGAACGGGATGAACAACGCACTCAACAGGAAATACAACAATCTCCTAGCGTGATTCAGATTTGTACAGAAATAATTAGTAAAAATCAGATTGCAATTAAAATTGCCGACAATGGTTTGGGTATACCGGAAAAAATAAAACAACGCATTTTCGACCCCTTCTTTACGACAAAACCAATTGGTAAAGGTACAGGAATGGGCATGTCAATTAGTTATCAAATTGTGACCCAAAATCATCATGGCACTCTTGAATGTATTTCTTCTCCAGATCAGGGCGCGGCATTTGTGATTGTCATCCCTCTAAAACAGCAGATCAGTCAAGATTACCCAATAGAATGACAATCATCACATCATAGCGAGAATCTGAGATTGTGCAACAGCCATACAGTTTCATAGAGAATTGGGATTAGAAGTTGTAAATTAATAACTATTTACTCACTTATAACTCCTTACTTCTAACTAATTATGGAACGCCTTGTAAAAACCGGATTTGGCTGGCGTATTGGCTGGAACCCCGATGCACCTGAATTTAAAGGTTTAGTGGGTACAGATGATTGGGCGATTGAATTAACCGAAGCCGAGTTGAATGATTTTTGCCGTCTACTAGCACAGCTGGCAGATACCATGAGGCAACTCGCCACTGAATTAATGGAAGAGGAAAAAATTGCTTGTGAAGCCGAAAGCAATTTATTATGGATGGAGGTGGAAGGCTATCCTCATGATTACAGTCTGCGCCTCATCTTGAATACAGGGCGATGTGTAGAAGGTAAATGGGATGCTTCTGCTGTTCCAGATTTACTGCAAGCTACTGGGATGCTTAAGGTTTTTTAAATTTGCCTCTTGATTATCCTATAGTTTTGCTATATGATAGTAATTCTGACCGGGGCGTAGCGCAGCTTGGTAGCGCGCCACTTTGGGGTAGTGGAGGTCGTGGGTTCGAATCCCGCCGCTCCGATTGATGATAAGCCATGCCTGCTAGTCTTTTCAAAAGATTAGCAGGCTTTTCAATCAGGATCTTCCTCGGTAGCCTCTACCATACACTAAAAGGTATAGTTAACAATTCAAAATTCTTGTATTAAAGACATTTTCACGGATAGGGGGGTGGAACACCACTTAACCTTTTATACTCTAAGGGTTGTAGCTTCACTTGTATTTACTGTCTCACTTGTCCCACTGAAAATGGAACTAAATGAGCAATCATAAAGCGCAATTATATTTCACTAAGCTATTCGGCTTTTGAATTGCACAATTTCTCATGAAGTTTGTTGACCGATAACGGTTAACTGTCAACCGTCAACAGTTAACAGCCAACACGAAAAAATGTGCAATTTAAATGTATGACAGCTTATTAACATGATTATTATTCCTATTATTTTTATGTTTTAACTTCTGTAAATATTTTATATCAATTATTTACAAAGATGAGCTTAATATAGGGTGATGTAACTCCTATAAGTCGTATGTAAAACGTTTAAGTTTTTCTAAAAAAAGTATCAATATCTTTTTGCGTTTTTAAGGTTACTCTATATTTATAGAGTAGTAATCTTTATTGAAAACTTTAACCTTTTGTAACTATGAAATAATTTCAGTTATGATAAAGATGCAAAAGAGATTAAAATTTTCAAAACTTATTTTTACTTAAGAAGTAAATTAATCGTAAATACGAAGTAATATCTAGCAACTAAAATACTATGCTTACAAGTAATAAACCCTTGCTAAAAACATTTCTTCCCCTATCTGCGTTAGTGTTAGTATTCTCATTTTCCATTAGTTCAGTGAAAGCTCAAAGTCCACTTGGCGCTACTAGTGGTTTTGGTGGAATTAATGTTGGTGAAAATAGTAGCGTTTCTTGGTCGACAGGGAACAACGAAGAAAGTCTTGAAGTCCTGCGATTAACTAATGTTGAACGACAAAAATATGGTTTACCGCCACTGCAACATTCAACAATATTAAGCATTGCAGCCGCGTGTCATGCAAAAGATTTGGCTGAACATAATGATTATTATATTAAACCAGAGAACAGAGATTTTAACCATATTGGCTCAGATGGTTCCAGAGAGATTGATCGTATTATGCGAGCTGGTTATCAACCAATTTCTTATGGAGAAAACATTTATCAACAATATCCTAATATTACCGCTGCTGAAGCAGTAAATTGGTGGATGAGCAGCCCCAATCATCGAGCAAATATTTTAAGCCCTTACCATACAGAAATAGGGATTGGCTATTCATTAGTAAGTAACGGTAGTATACATCGCTTTGTACAGGTTTTTGGCTCACCGCAACCAGGTTCAACTTTAACAGAGAATATGTATTGCCAACAATAAAGTATTAACTAAAAGTTCAGTGGTTTTATCTTCCCAATTTGTAAAGCGACAGATTATTTGAGCGCAACGACAAATAATCTGTCAAGTTATTCAAGCTTGTAATACCAATTCTTTATGAAGCTGCGATAAATAAGGTTTCAAGAAGAAAGTCGTAAAAAGTCACAGAGGCAAACATCTCAGGTGTAATTTCTTTGAAGACATCAGTTAACTGGTGCTGTAGTTGTGTGAGAGTTTTACAATTTTCCCATTGGAGTTTTGCCTCTTGAGCCATTTTTGAAAATGTTTGCTAAAAGGCTAATAATAAGATTATATTCAGTCGGTAAATCTCTTAAAAATTTTATATGTTATTTACGTTTAGGCGCTTACGCAGCCATAAAATATCCTTAGTGCCTATGCTTGCGCTTGTTATATGCTTTACTCTGTTAAGTGTGCGTTCATTTGGGCAAACAATTATGACATCAGCACCCCAACTGCTCACCGACCCATTTTTGCAGTTGCCAACTGAAACCTCAGTGCGAGTAGTTTGGTTTACTGAGTTTGCTGGTGTTAATCACACAGTAACCTATGGTGAAAATCTTAAACTAACTGCTAAGGCAAATACTATCAAACTCAGTCGCACCCGTGAAGACCAACACTCAAGAGTTGCCAACCAAACCCAAGATGGGCAAGTTTATCAAAAAACCGTCCAGCGTGACATCTGGCGACATGAAGCTGAAGTAACTGGGTTGACTCATTTGCGGGTAAATTATCGCGTCACCAGTGTGCGAGAAGATGGCGAAACTGTTAACAGCGATGTTTTTACCCTTGCAGCTACTCCCAAACCAGATACACCATTAAAAATTTTACTCACTTCAGATCATCAATTAAAGCCGATGACAGCAGCAAATCTGCAAAAAGTGGTAGAAACAGTTGGACGAGTTGATGGAGTATGGTTTGCTGGTGATTTAGTCAATGTTAGCGATCGCGCCTCAGAATGGTTTGATGATAATAAGGGTGGTGCGTTGTTTCCCGGTTTACAAGGTCGTGCTAAATATGAAATGACGTACAATGACGTTAAGACAACCTACACTGGTGGAAAAATAATTCAACACGCACCCATGTTTACTTGCATTGGTAATCATGAGGTGATGGGGCGATTTGGCAGGATGGGAAGTTTAAATGATGAATTTGATGATACAATTCCCCGTGCAGTTGCTCAAAGAATCTATCAGGACAAATCTTTAATAGATAATTCTTTTAATACTAATACCTACGAAGAAATTTTTTCTTTACCTAAAAGTAAAGAGGGTGGAAAAAGGTATTATGCAATCAGCTTTGGTGATGTGCGTTTGGTGGTACTGTACGCTACAAATATGTGGCGGACTCCTAGCTTAAATGGAAAGCGTAAGGGTAGATATCGAGAAGCCGAAAAGGATTTAAATAATCCTGAAAATTGGGGTTATGGACAGCTAATTTATGAGCCAATTACTAAAGGCAGCAAGCAGTACAATTGGCTAGAGGCAGAACTAAATAGTCTTGAATTTAAACAAGCAAAATACAAAGTTGTAATGTTTCATCATCCACCCCACACTCTGGGTGATAATATAGTTCCTGCTTATACAGAACCAGTTCAGATAATTGAACGGGATGGGAATAATATCAAAGCAGTGCGTTATGAATACCCGAAAGACGCAGATTATATTAACCGTGACGTTGTTCCTTTATTAGAAGCGGCTGATGTGCAATTAGTATTTTATGGGCATTCCCATTTGTGGAACCGCTTTGTTAGTCCGAGTGGAATGCACTTTCTGGAAACATCTAATGTGGGTAATACTTACGGCGCTGCTTGGGGTGACAGAAAGCGAGAAGTACCAATTGGATATCAAGAGGATTATGTTAAGCTTGGTGATCCCAATGGGTTAGAACCGATAGTGCCAACAATTGCTCCCTTGCTTGGCGATGATGGGAAGCCGATGCCTTATATTGCTAGTAATGATATTACGGTTTTCAGTATCTTTGATACGGGGACGGGTACGATAAGTAGTTATCGCTTTGATACTCGCAAGCCTGATTCGGAAGTATTGAAGTTTGATGAATTTCAGTTGAAATAGAAATAGCCGGGGCGAATGGAATTCGCAGCTACACAAACAAAGTCCGCCTCCGCGGACTAAGAAAAAATTGAGGGTTTGAGCTCACGGAGGTGCGTTTTGCCTGTGTAGGCGGGGTTCCTAACCGTCGATTTCACTTAAGTTCACAGAAGTAAATTATAAGCTGCTAATAGCTTCGGCAACTAATTTAGAAACAAAGGGCAAAATATCCTGGCTCTTAGCCTGGGCTTTACCTTCAGTAAATACGACTAAAAGATAAGGGCGCTGTTCTGGTATTTCAATATATGCTGCATCATGGCGAACTTGACTTGTCCAACCTGCTTTTGACCAAATTTGAGCATTTTCAGTCAGTCCACCGCCCAAGAAACCTGTTACCTGATTTTCCTCGGTGTCAGTGGGTAAATCGTTGAGGGGACGTTTGAGCAAAGCCATCATTGCTTGCGATCGCCCACTTGAAACCGCTACCCCACCTACAATACTATGCAGTAACCGAGCGATCGCATTTGTAGTCAACATATTGCGATTTTCTAGTAACTCTCCTACAAATGCCCGTTCCCGTCCGTATGGGCCATCACCCCAAGTTTTTTGACAGACATTAATTGTTTCCATTTCTTCCCAACCCAATGATTGGTAATAGCGGTTAACAATATTACGCTGGTATTTCCAAGTTTCAAAAGGCCCGGTTGGTAATTCTGGCCCTGATGTAGTGCCACTCAAAATATCCACAACCAAGCTGGTAGCATCATTACTAGAGTCCACAATCATATCTCGCAAGGCTCGCTCCAACTCCTTGGAGTATTGAGTCATACCTTTTTCTAGCCATTCGTTTACCGCCACTAGGTAAAATAGTTTGACTACACTGGCGGGATAAATCCGCTCAACACCACGATAAGTAAAACCGCGAACTGGATGATCCCAAAAAGCGTTGGGAGTTAGCGCACCACCAGTATTTACTCGCACTGGAGGATCGTAAACAACCCAAGTCATGGCAATTTGGTTACGCGCTAAGGTCGGAAATGCTGTCCAAGTTGCATCTAAAATGCCATTACCAAGGTTTTCCAGTTGCTCGTCTTTATTAAAAAAAACCATTCTCTAATAATGTCCTTTAATTTAAAATCACAAATCCAAAATCCAAAATCAGGGGAGTATCAGTGTTTAGCTAATCTGAATTTATATGATTCTCCTGAATGTACGCGTTTAGCAACTCAAGCCGCCTCTGGACGACATTTATGGGTAACATCAAATCATCAAAATTTAGCTGTCGAGGTGTATTTATGTGAAGATGACTATCCGGGATGGGTATCTCTTTTAGATTTTGATTCATTACAATCTGCTACTGTACCTTATCAGGCTGCAACATTTTCTGAATCTGAGATTAAGAAACTTCTCGCAGATGTCATTGCCTTTACTCAAAAAGCAATGCAACACTCAAATTATTACCTTTGGGGTGGTACAGTTGGGCCAAATTATGATTGTTCGGGGTTGATGCAGGCGGCATTTGCTTCGGTGGGTATTTGGTTACCTAGAGATGCCTATCAACAGGAAGGATTTACCCAACCAATTACTATTGCAGAATTAGCAGCCGGGGATCTGGTATTCTTTGGAACTAGCCAAAAAGCAACCCATGTCGGACTTCATTTGGGGGATGGTTATTACATCCATAGTTCTGGGAAAGATCAGGGACGGGATGGGATTGGGATTGATATTCTCTCGGAACAGGGAGATGCAGTTAGTCAGTCGTACTATCAGCAGCTACGAGGTGCTGGTAGAGTTATCAAGAGTTACGAACCACAGAAACGCACAGGACGCTGAGGTATATGAGGAGTGGGTTGATTGATCAAGGGTTGACTGGGGAAAATGGGGCGATTTCTGCAATTGTCCCAGATGTTTCGGTCGTGGTGCCGATACATAACGAGGTGGAAAGTCTACCGCTTTTATTAGATGCGATCGCATCTACTTTATCCTCTAGTCAGATAAATTATGAAATCATTTGTGTAGATGATGGTTCTACAGATGGTTCTGGGGATTTTCTCAAAAAGCAGGCGCAAACCCGCACTGATTTAAAAGCGGTGATTTTGCGTCGCAACTATGGACAAACTGCGGCGATGGCTGCTGGATTTTACTATGCAGTCGGGAAAGCGATCGTCACATTAGATGCTGATCTCCAGAATGATCCGGCTGATATCCCTATGTTATTAGCAAAGTTGGATGAGGGTTACGATTTGGTAAGTGGTTGGCGGCAAAAACGCCAAGATGGTGCCGTAAATCGGTTACTTCCTTCCAAAATTGCCAATTGGCTAATTCGCCGTACCACTAGCGTGAATATTCATGACTATGGCTGTTCGCTAAAAGCCTATCGTGCAGAACTGCTAGCAGATATGAACCTCTACGGAGAATTACACCGATTTTTACCTGCGCTGGCGTACATCGAAGGAGCTAGAATTACCGAAATGCCAGTGCGTCATCACGCCCGCCGCTTTGGCCGTAGTAAGTATGGGATTTGGCGGACATTCCGGGTGTTGATGGATTTGTTAACCATTCTGTTTATGAAAAAATTCCTCACCCGCCCAATGCACGTTTTTGGGCTGTTGGGTTTGATTTCAATGTTTTCGGGAACTGCGATCGGAATTTACTTGACTTTCGTCAAATTAGCTTTAGGCCAGATGATTGGCAATCGCCCCTTGCTGATTTTGGCAGTTCTCCTGCTAGTAACTGGAGTGCAGTTGTTTTGCTTTGGACTTTTGGCGGAACTACTTATGCGTACATACCACGAATCCCAAGGGCGGCCCATTTATCGCGTGAGAGAAGTAGTAGCAAAAAATGTTAAGTAACGTAACAATAGTTATTAGTCATTGGTCATTAGTTACGAGCAACAAAGGACAAATGACTGATGACAAAAACCATTAAATTGCATCTACTTTGAAAGCATTTAATACCTTTGATACCAAACTGCGGCGCAATCTGCTGGTTTTATTTACGGCAGGTTTATTATTCTGGTCGAGTTTGTCTGCGCTCTTACCAACCTTACCGCTTTACATCGATAATGTGGGCGCAAGTAAGCAAGAAATTGGGATTGTGATGGGCAGTTTCGCCATTGGCTTATTGCTATCTCGCCCGATGCTGGGACGGTTAGCCGATGAACGTGGTCGAAAAATTACCTTATTGATTGGTACGATAGTAGCTGCGATCGCACCTTTCGGTTACTTGGCAACCCAATCTCTTGGGTTATTAATCCTGGTGCGGATTTTTCACGGCATTAGTGTTGCCGCTTTTACCACTGGCTACAGTGCCTTAGTTGCAGATTTAGCTCCCACTGAAACTCGTGGCGAAATCATTGGTTACATGACCTTAGCAACTCCCCTTGGTTTAGCAATTGGCCCTGCCTTGGGTGGGTATTTGGAAGCTACAAGTGGTTACGGGATATTATTTCTCTTCTGTGCCGAATTGGGTTTTGTCGCTCTCTTAGAGATTGTACAAGTCACGAATCCACCAGTGCAGACACAACAGCTAACAGAAGAAAACAATCGCAACTTTTGGCAAATTTTGGCCAGTCCACGGGTGAGAGTTCCAACAATAGTTATGTTGTTGGTTGGTTTATCCCTCGGTGCTGTACATACTTTTGTGTCGTTATTCCTCAAATCCACTGATGTGGACTTCAATGGTGGACTGTTTTTTACAGTTGCGGCAATTTCTAGTTTTAGTATCAGAGTCTTTGCTGGTAAGGCAAGCGATCGCTTTGGTCGTGGTTTATTTATCACATTTGGTATTTTTTGCTATGTTTTAGCGTTAATACTACTGTGGCAGGCTGACACCGTGATGTTTTTCTTACTGGCTGCGATCGCTGAAGGTGCTGGTAGCGGTACACTCATCTCCATGATGGTGACAATGATGGCAGACCGCTCACTACCACAAGAACGAGGGCAAATTTTTGCTATATGTATAGCTGGACTTGACTTGGGAATTGCGATCGCGGCTCCTCTTCTGGGTATTATTGCCGAACAGGTAGGCTACCGAGATATGTTTGGCTATGGTGCTGCGATTACTTCTGTTGCACTTGTCCTTTTCCTTACCCAGTCGAGCAAAAACCTATCCAACTCGCTGCGCTTTGCACTAGGTCTAGCTCCAGATGCCTACGCCTTGAAAAACTTAAAAAGTTAGGAGTGAGGATCTTAGATCTCTCACTCCTAATTTTCAACTCTTAGCCTTTTAAAACGGGCGAGGAGGGATTCGAACCCCCGACACCGTGGTCCGTAGCCACGTGCTCTAGTCCACTGAGCTACACGCCCTTACCGACAATCTATATTAACACGTTCTAACTAAATGGCGCAAGATAATTTTCCATCTAATTTTGCCAACTTAACCCATCTAGATCAACACGGACAGGCACAGATGGTAGATGTGTCTGATAAATCACCCACCGTCCGCCAAGCAGTAGCCGCGGCCAATGTGCGGATGCTGCCAGAAACTTTCGCTGCCATTCAAGCTGGAAATGTTCCAAAAGGGGATGTATTGGCAACTGCAAGATTGGCTGGGATTATGGCAGCCAAGCAAACAGCCGCTTTAATTCCTCTGTGTCATCCGTTGCCCTTGCAAAAAATCGCAGTCGAAATTATACCCGAACCGCAACTACCTGGTTATCAAATTCAAGCCACTGTCAAAACCAAAGCTGAAACTGGTGTAGAGATGGAAGCCTTAACTGCCGTTTCTGTGGCTGCCTTGACTTTATACGATATGGCAAAAGCCTTAGAAAAGTCGATTCAAATTGAATCAATTCGTTTAATAAGTAAGAGTGGCGGGAAATCAGGAGATTATTCTCTGCCAGAGTAATAAACTACTCTATCTTAGCCTATAGACATTGGTTATTAACTCTTCTTCACCATCATAGAGGTCATGGATTTAGAGACTTTCAGAAAATAAATTATCCAATTTACTCAGATCATATTTTTCTTTCTCCCCCAGCCCCCAGCTAAGTGCCCCCCTGCCTAAACCACGATAGGATATTTTTTAGTTGGAAGTTCCTTAGCTGCGGGTAACCCCAATTTAATTTTGTGCGAACGAGGAATTTGCACCTTTGACCGACAATATACGCGGAATATCCTTGATATATCTGCAATCCTAGTGTTGCGATCGCTGACTCCACTATAAAGCAATACGCTTGGGTTAAGCATTGATTTCTTCTCTCTGTGTTCTGTGCGCCTCTGTGGTTAGTTAAAAAAACTAACTTTGACAAAGAGTTTTAGCCTTAACTGAACTGTATTGCACTATAAAGGGGATTGTGGTCTATTTGCTCAAAGGTCGTCATCGGATTTAATTTTAATTCGATTGTGACTGGTTGTCAGGGTCTAATAGCAATCACTGCCCCAAAAACCTTAGAATGGATAGGGTGTATTTAAATCTGTAACAAATATTTATGCCTCCTCGTTGGCCTCGCAAACCCGATCGCAAAGACCCTGATTACCGCAAGATCGATGACCGGATGAATTTTGCTGTCCATGTAGCGATCGCTGCTACGATTAATTCTGGCTTGTGGTTTTTTCACATCTTGAAAAGCACTACTTGGGAGTGGCTGCCTTGGGTGACTTTAAGTTGGACAGGAATTTTGTTGGTGCATCTGATTTACATTAGTGCGATCGCCAACTACACCGAAACTTCCTCAAAATCCACCTGAAGATGGATTACTCATGCTGGGGCGATTGTAACCTCTGGTAGTAGGATTAGCCTGTTAATTGAGACATAATATAAAAAAGCCTGAGATTTCGCACTTTTTCTTCTTAATGTAGGGTTATTTTTATGGCTAAGACTAACACCACAGAACTACTGGAAGCCCTAGCAGCTGAAATTGGCGAAAACGTCTATATAGACGTTGCCAAATGGCATCTTTATTTATCTAATGCCAAACTGCATACAGTTGTTGCCGAACAACTGTATCCCTTAATTACTTCCAACGCTGTTAATGAAGACCGAGTTTTACAGGTCTTGGGATCGATTCCAGTAAAAATTGGCGGTGGAAAACGTGAAGTCCCTTTAATCGATTTACTGCCCCTGCAATGCCAAGTTAATTTAGTTGATATTTTGGAAAAATATCAACGTGACTTTTAATTGATAAAACCAAGATTATCTTACTTGGACAATTTTGTTAATCAGCATTTCCTGATTCGAGTTTCTTTTCTGAATTAGGTATATATTTGTTATGTTTATTTTATAAAAATTAATACAGATCAGATACACACAAATGAATCTTGTGTAATTTATGTGTGGATATCTGATAAAAATTTCCTTTAACAATTAGGGAATCTCCGCGTTCAAAATCAGTTTAGATTTGAGCTAGTTTATCTTAAAACTCGCTTTGAACTTCCATGCAAACTCATTGAGGCAATTTTCATGCTTTTACAAGTCAAAGATAGTGGCGAATTGGTAAAGATTGTTGAAATTCAGGAATTACTTGACCCGAATAATGATGTTGTTCATGCAAAAGGCCAAGAAGGTCAAGAAGAACAGCAACCTGAAACTTTTAAAAAAGAAAATCTTGTTTTCCCTTCAGGTGAAGTTTTACCACGCTGTTGGTTAGATGCAGATTATAGACGCAACAACGGTTAATTCTTTTAAATCAAGTAATTCCTAATAAATAATAGGGGCGTATAGATGTGCGCCCCTATTATGTACCATATCATGAGGCAGCTTTTTCTCCTACTGTCACCGTTTCACTCTGTTGAAACTTCGGGAAAAGTGTTTTAGTAATCCACTCAGTTAAGACGTGAGACAGTAACCCCAAAGGCCCAGCAAATAAACATAGTGCAAGGGAGTGAATTGTCCAAATACCTGTTTTTTGTCCTTCCCAATAAATCCACCGACCGACGAATAAATCCATGACTAAAAAATGAATCCAACCTGTTGCAGCAGCCGTTTCATCTGCAAAAAATTTAGCGATATCGGCTAATTGAGGATTCGATAAAGCTTGAGCATTTTCTGGAGTAATGCTGGTGATGAACAAATACAAATACGCCCCAGCTAATACCACAAACGGCAAATATGATGACATAATCTGCCGTGTAACTTTCCAATTTGGTAATAAAATCATCAACGCCCAAAAAGGCAATACGAAAAGATTGGCAATGTTAAATAGTTGAGATATTGTCATAGTTATGTTAGGTAAGAAGTGAATATTTAAGTTAAGTGTTAAGAGTGAGATATTAGAAACTGTCTAGTTACTACTATTGTTTATTATTTTGAATTAGTTAGTACGTAACGGTGGAAATAAATTTATTATTCAAAGTTAATACTAACCACGTAATCAACCTTAGATAAGGGGCTTAAGCCCCTTATTAAAAGATTAAAAATGTGTACTAGTTATTTTTAACTCCTAACTCCTAACTCCTAATTTACAAAGCTACTAGCTGCGATTCAATTTCTGAAGATTTCAAATCACGACCGAGAAAAACTAAACGTGTTTGCCTGGACTCTTCAGGTTTCCAGGGGCGATCATAAAATTTATCAAATCGGGTTCCCACACCTTGCATCACTAAGCGCATGGATTTATTTGGTACTGCCACAAAGCCTTTAATCCGGTAAATTTCTTGTTGTTGTGCTAATTTCTCTAACTGCTGTTGCAGCTTTTCTGGATCAAAGGTACGATCCAAAATTAAATTAGTTGAGGTAATTTCTTCGTCGTGATTGTGGTCTTCTTCGGTATCGTGATGACTAGGACGAGAATCTAAATTGTCTTCAACTGCGGCTTGAAATCCTAATAATATAGATGCGTCTAGTTGAGAACAATCGCTCTCGACAATCTTCACTACTCTAGGCAACTCTTGCTTAATCAATTCCTCAACTCTCGCTTTTGTCTCAGCATCCACCAAGTCAATTTTATTCAACACCACCAAGTCTGCACAAGCGAGTTGGTCTTCAAACAATTCTTGCAAAGGTGTTTCGTGTTCTAGGCTATCATCTGCTTGCCGTTGGGCTGCGATCGCCTCTGGATCACTAGCAAATGTCCCTGCTGCTACCGCCGCGCAATCTACCACGGTAATCACAGCATCCACAGTAGCGGCGTTGCGAATTTCTTGCCAGCGAAAAGCCTTTATCAGTGGTTTTGGCAAGGCTAAACCAGAGGTTTCAATTAAAATGCAGTCGATGCTATCTCGCCGCTTGATTAACTCTTGCATCATCGGGTAAAACTCTTCCTGCACGGTGCAGCATAAGCAGCCGTTGGTTAATTCAAAGATATTACTGTCGCCCTCACCATCTTCCGGGCAAACTTGACAAGATTTTAACAAATCGCCATCAATACCGAGTTCGCCAAATTCATTGACTAAAACGGCAATGCGGCGGCCTTGGTTGTTTTGTAGCAGGTGGCGAATTAGGCTGGTTTTTCCACTACCTAAGAAGCCTGTAATCACTGTGACAGGAATTTTCGTAGCCATATTTTTGCCTGATGTCCTCAGTACGATAAGTTTTAGGAGTTACAAACTTAAATACCGAGATTAAGCTTGGTGTGAAGATTGACTTAGTTATTTTAAGCTGAAAAATACTGATAACTCCTAATAACTCCTAACTCTTAAACATAATTGAGGGGCAATCTCCCCATGCTTACTTTCACCAATAGAAAGCAGTCACAAGGCTATTGCCCCTAAATATTTTGAGCGTTGATCGCTCTTTCTCCAGAAACACCTATGAATAATCCTTCATCAGGCTATCTGAACTTATGACTCCACATACCATACTCCGCAACCTCAACACAGTTACTCAGCAGTGACGAGTTCAGTACTGCCCCGTGTCCGTCGCCGTGTGAGGCTGTTGTAGAGCATTACACCAACCGCCTTGATCAAATTGCCTTCCAATTCTTGGAACATCGTCATGTTCATGCCAAAGGCGGCGTTAGCTTCATCAACGATGCGATCGGTTGTCGCATCATCAAGAGGTAATTCATCCAAAGTTTGACGATATTTCGCTTTGAATGCTTTTTCATCAGGAATCTCTGGAAACTCATAAAAGGCTGTTCCTTGCCCATCAGACAAATTCATCGCTGTTACAGCAATGTTTTTGAGAATTTGTCCCCCGGATAAGTCACCCAAGTAGCGAGTGTATGAATGAGCTATTAACAGTTCCGGTTCTGTGGCAGATATTTCTCGGATGCGCTTTACATAAGCTTCACCTGCCGGAGATAGCTTAATTTGCTCTCTCCAGTTAGCACCAAAATAATAACTCAGGTCTTGCTCTAAGGTATACTTGCGGTTTAGCTGGGGAAAGTTAATTTTAGAAAGAATTGGGTGCTGGCGATGCTTCTCCATTTCTTCTTCCATCGCTGAGTAGACGAAGTAGAAGTTAGCAACTAGTTTCCGGTAAGAGTTTTTCTCGACTACTCCTCTTAAAAAGCACTTGACAAAACCTACATTTTCTGCCATTGTGTGGGCTTTCTTAGTGCCTACACGTAATTTGGTTGCTAAATTGCTGCTCATGCTAAATTTCTCAACTTTAAAAAGTTAACTGCCGAAGTTCTAATTCACTAACGGCTAAAAAAGCCATTAAAACGTTACCTTAAAACTATTTGATGAGAATTTATATTAAAATTTTTTAAGCATCTGCATTTTTGTAGCTTTTTACACATTTGTGAAACTTAGGGGATATAATTTTACATTTCAGTCTTTTGATTCTTTTTAGCTGAATTTTGCTTTCATTCTCAGCTTTCCTAAAAAACACTTTTGCTGAAATTTGGGTAATATTTATTACAGTTGATCTTGGGTTAGTAGGATTCCAAAGTGTGAACTAATAAATATAAAAATCAAAGCTAAGGTAGAGGGCATAAAAGAAATAATTAGCTAAAATGTGAAAGCTTTACTGATAACCTAAAAACCAATACTGACTTCATGAAAAATTTACAATTAAAGAAGTAATAATTAGGGATTTTTACGTAGACAATACTGCTCTAGAATGAATTTGTAAGAAATTGCTGAATCAAGTTTTAAGTGCTATTTTTCAGTGTGATTGTGTGGAGTGTTTAAACATATGGTTTCATCTATAACTCGGACACCAGGCATTCCTGGGGGTTCTGCTTCCGAAGTTGATGTATTGGGCAAAGGGATTGAGAGCAGTTTTGCATTGAATTCAGTTCCACTACCAGCAAATTCTTTATTTGGCACAGATGGTATTCGCGGACGAGTCGGAGAATTACTCAGTGCGCCCTTAGCATTGCAAGTTGGTTTTTGGACTGGGATTGTTTTACGTAACCATGCTACTAAAATCGGGCCAGTCATTCTTGGACAGGACTCTAGAAACTCCAGCGATATGCTGGCAATGGCTTTGAGTGCAGGATTAACAGCAGCAGGATTAGAGGTTTGGTATTTGGGATTATGTCCCACTCCTTGCATTGCCTATCTCACCAGCATCACTGATGCCATCGGCGGAGTGATGATTTCTGCTAGCCACAATCCCCCAGAAGACAATGGTATTAAGGTTTTTGGTGGGAATGGTGGGAAGTTACCGCAAATATTGCAGGCAGAAATTGAAGCTGGACTGCGTGGCAAGGTATCACCTATTGCTAAAGTCAGTAATTACGGACGACATTACTCACGTTTCGAGTTAGTGGGGCATTATAGCGAAGCATTGAAAAAACCCTTGAATGGTGCCCTAAATCTTCAGGGAATGAAGATTGTTTTAGACTTGGCTTGGGGAGCAGCAGTAGGATTAGCACCATTAATATTTACAGAAATGGGGGCAGAGGTGATCTGCTTGCATAACGAAGCAGATGGCGATCGCATTAATGTTAACTGCGGTTCCACCCACCTAGATATTCTTGCAGCCACAGTCCAAGAACACAACGCCGACATCGGCTTTGCCTTTGATGGGGATGCCGATCGCGTCTTAGCAGTAGACAATACTGGAAGGCAAGTTAACGGCGATTACATTCTCTACCTATGGGGACGGCATTTACAGCAAAACCAACAACTGCCAGACAACCTGATTGTATCTACAGTCATGGCCAACTTAGGCTTTGAGAAAGCTTGGCAACAAATTGGTGGTAACTTAATTCGCACCGCAGTCGGCGATCAATACGTGCAAGCCGAAATGTTGCGGACTGGAGGAATGTTAGGTGGCGAACAATCAGGTCATATTCTTTGCCGTCATTATGCCGTGACTGGAGATGGCTTGTTAACAGCATTACATATAGCAGCTTTGGTAAAAGAGACGGGTGTTTCTTTGAGCGAATTAGTAGATCAAAGCTTCCAAACCTATCCGCAACTGTTGCGGAACGTGCGAGTCGTAGATCGCGATCGCCGTTTGGGATGGCAAGATTGCCAACCTGTGCAACAAGCGATCGCTCTTGCTGAAGCTGCAATGGGTGATTCCGGCAGAATTTTGGTTCGCGCCTCTGGTACAGAACCAGTAATCAGAGTCATGGTAGAAGCCGCCAATGCCGAACTTACCAACTACTGGACAAATGAATTAGTTTCAAAAGTCCAACAGCATCTGATGGACTAAATTAGCTAACATATCAGTTTTAACAAGCGCCAATTTTCTATCACAGCTTGTACAAATGACCAAGGCTGATTAATTTGTAAAAGCTGTGACATTTATCAAAAGGAGTCGGGAAAACTCAATATTTTAAAGATGGGATGAGAGACGGCCCGATGCCGTTGACGATTAACAGTCAACAGTCAACAGTCACCAAAACAGGGTTCATAGAACTTGAACGCTGCCTCACAGTTACCGTTGAACATGAAATAAGTATTAAGTTTCATAGGACGTTCCTTGAGTTGGCTCAGTAGATTAGGTTATGGATTTAGTGTGAATGGAGCTTGAGAGGTGTTCGTGTAATATCTGTCATTCGCCTTGATTTTTCTGGCAATCAGTGGCAGTCTAGCGGCGTGCCCGATCTCCTGCGTGCGTGGCTGATCAAAACAGCCCGATACAAAGCCATTGATAGCCTCCGACGGCGGACACGAATGACAGCGAACGCCGCTTTCTGGAGCGCCGACTGCGCGAAGTTCAGCCCTAACCCCCTACATCGCTATCATGCTAAAAATTTTAGTGACAGGTGCAACTGGAAATGTCGGTCAAGAAGTTCTTCGCTTATTGCTATCCCACGATTGTGATGTCTGTGCGGCAGTTAGAAATCCAAACAGTGCTAAACACCTTTTAGACAGCAATATCAAAAGCGTCCCCTTCGACTTTACTAATCCCGATACTTTTTATCATGCTTTTCTTCAAGTCAATAAAATTTTTTTAGTGCGTCCGCCTGCCCTTGCTAATATTCGTCTTCAAATTGCCCCAGCACTTGATGCTGCAAAACTTGCAGGCGTTGAGCATATTGTGTTCCTTTCAATACTCGGAGCTGAACGCAACCGTTTTCTGCCGCATTCTAAGATTGAACACTATATTAAACAATTGGGTATTAAAGCTACCTTTTTACGATGTAGCTTTTTTATGCAAAATCTAAATACCACACACCGAGAAGATATTAAAACTCGTGGTGAATTGCTTCTTCCAGCAGGCAATGGTAAAACAAGCTTTATTGATATACGGGATATTGCTGCTGTTGCAGTTCGTACTTTGATTGAAGATGGGCATCAGTCACGCGCCTATGCGCTTACTGGTAAAAAAGCCTTAACTTATTACGAAGTTGCAGACATCTTCACATCGGTTTTAGGTAAACCGATACGCTACAATCCTTCTTTAGTAAAGTTTGTTCAACAAATGCACTCATCAGGTTTGTCAATAAACTTTATTTTAGTAATGGTAGCAATCTACACAACTGCTCGTTTAGGATTGGCAGGTAATATCACATCTGATACAGAGCAATTACTCAATCGTTTACCACTGACGATGCGGCAGTATGTTGAGGACTATCGACATTTTTGGTTATAGAAAGCAGAGGGTAGGAGGCAGGAGGGAAACTGACTCCTGTTCTTTGTTTATGACCAAAGGGAACTTGGATTTAAAATCCCGCCGTTATAGGACGCTTATAATTGGATGGGGATTCAGACCCCATCCAATTATTCCTCCTGCCTCCTTCAAAAAATGTGCGGCAGTTGTAACATTATTCGATATGATTTGAATAATTTGCCCGAAACCGTAGAATATGATTGTGCCTATGGATACTATAGATAGTATATAGATTATGCCAAAGTTAGAAATATTTAAATAACAAAGCAAAAGCCATTAAATCATTATCATTTGCAGGTGCAATTTATATTTTGGACACAGGAGAAAATCTTTTTGAATTATCAAAAAGATTAAACTTTAGCATTTTTAATCGCAAATTATTAAATCAATTAGTTATAGATGAATTTGGATTATACGATTTACAGCAATCCAAGAAATTTGTCAACTATAATATATTTCTTTGAGGCTGATAGGCTACAGCACCACTATGGCGAAAATAAAGTCAAAATCCCGACCATCTAAAAACTCGAAAAAGCAGGCTAAAAAGGAAACTTCTACCCTTAGCCTCAAAGAACAGTTAGCCCAAAAGCGCAAAGCAGCCCAAGCACGTAAAGAACTGACTAACTTACTCACCACCGCCACCTTTGGCGGTGTCTTCTTTGGCATTGTGCTTTTTTTCGTAGCTGGAATTAAAGCAGCAGTTCCCGGTGTCTTGGGCATAATTATCATATCCCTTTCCTACAAGTACCCGCGCCAAGCGCTATATTTTTTCATCATTTACGTACCTATTGGGGGTACTATCACTTACTACTTGGGCAATAGTCCCATACTCCAATTAGCTAAAGATGCCTTTTATATTCCAGCCCTAATTGGACTTTGGCAGACTTGCCGTAAACAGGGGCTACCCATAATTATTCCCCAAGGCATTAAAACCCCACTTTATATTGTGTTGGGTTGCAGTCTGCTAACGTTATTGTTTGTTAATGGTGGCCAGCAGTTTAACCCGCCCAGTGTGGGATTATTGGAAAAAGTTGAGCAAGAAATACCTTTAGGCATGGGAATTCTGGGACTAAAAGTATTTTTAGGCTATGTCCCCTTGATTGGTTGTGCTTACTATTTAATTCGCGATAAGCGAGATTTTCTATTTTTATCCCGTCTCCAGATTGCCCTCATACTGTTTTGCTGTGCGCTGGGATTTATCCAATATATGTTATTAGTAACTGGTGTATGTCAAGGCACTAGAGGTCTTGAAGGAGATGCCTTATTTAGAGCAACACTTGAAGCTAGGTGTTATTTTGGTGGAGCGCTAGTATATAGCCCTGAAGAAGGGATTATTCGCTTACCAGGGACATTTGTAGCCCCTTGGCAGTGGGCATGGTTCTTAATTGCCGGCACCTTTTTTAGCTTTGCCACCGGCTTCACCGATCCCTCCCCAATATGGCGACTGGCCGGTTTAGGTTCTTTGGTGGCAGTCTTTATCAATGCTGTAATTTCTGGACAGAGAATCGCCCTAGCTTTAGTACCAATTTGCTTCGGGATTTTGCTATTACTCACTGGTCAAATTGGCAACCTTAAACGATTTATCCCCATTGGGATAGGACTTGCCCTAGTTCTCGGAATAGCAATGGTGACTAACCCTGATGTCGTGCAACAGAGAACCGAGAGTTTTACAGGTCGGTGGGAGGCTTCACCACCTCAAGATTTTATCGTCCAGCAATTTGAAGAAAATTGGAAAAACGTAGACGGTCCCTTAGGAAGTGGCTTAGGTCGAGCAACTAACTCTGCTCGCGTAATGGGTAAAACTAAGCTGGTAGAAACCTACTATCCCAAAGTACTGTATGAAGTTGGAATTCTTGGAGTACTAGCTTTTCTGGGTTTGGTCACTAGTTTAACAATTATTAGCTTTAAAACCTATCGCTCCATAAAGAACCGTAATTTCCGCAGTTACGGAGCTGCTTTATGGGTGTTTATATTGTTTATTAGTTACAACACCTACTACTATCCTTTGGATGTTGATCCAGTTGCCGTCTATTATTGGTTTTTTGCGGGAGTTCTTTTTAAATTGCCAGAATTGGAGAAACAAGATATTGAAGATGCCAACCCTGATCAAAAAAACAAAAGAAAACGTCTAAAAACAATTTAAATGAGATAAAAATGGCAAAAGTTATCATAGCAGGTCAAAAGCACCTCAGCATTCCAAACCTACCTCGAAATTCTCGGCATACACTTATCTGCCCCAAGGCTTTCCCCGCAGGCAGATATCCTATAGACAAAGTTTGGCCTCATTTAGCTCCTTTAGCCAGCTTTCTTGCGTGGCAACCTGTATGGCAAAGATACCAAGTTATTCATTCTTTCAACAAAATTTTATATACGAATAAACCTTGGTTTCTCACCTTGGAGGATCATCGTGTTTTATATATAGAGCCTCATAATAAAGGTGAAGCTGCAATTTATGAATTCTTAAATAATCGATTAGCACTAGACAATTGTCGAAAAATCATTGCGATTTCCGATTATGCCAAGTTGAGATTCATTAACCGAATGGAAGGTTGGAAAATAGAAGAAAAAGTAAGTAAGAAAGTGGATGTTATTCATCCAAACTTCCCAGTCAGGGTTAATCAAGCAAAACTTTATCAAGAACAGCAAAATCTCCAGCTTATATTTATCGGAAATCACATTGCTCGTAAAGGTGGAATTGTTGCTTTAAGACTAGCTAAGAAAGCTGAAGAATTAGGTTTACCTATTACTATACATATAATCTCAGAACTAGCACATGGTTTTGGAGTCCCAACGGATTTTCCCGATCGCAGTAAATATGTAGATGATTTAAAATTACTTAATCTAAATAATGTTGTCTTTCATAAAAACCTTCCTAATGAGAAAGTTCTTGAATTATTATCGCAAAGTCATTTTCAATTAATGGCGACATTACATGATAGTTATGGCTATAGCATCATTGAAGGATTTTCTGTTGCCACACCTGCAATTACGACAAATGTATGCGCCTTAACAGAGTTGGTTCGTCATGGAGAAAATGGCTATATTTTAGAATTACCAATTAACGAAATTAGGCACTGGAGCAATTGGCTGCATGGAGAGAAAACTAAAAGTGATGAATATTGGGAAATTGTCAATAGTGCTTATGATTATTTGGTAGAGCAAGCGTTTCAACAAATTATTCAATTTCTTGATAGAAGTGATAAACAAGAGCATTACGAATTTTTAAGTGCAGGAGCATTAGCTCAGGTGCAAATTGTGCATAACTCCGAAAAGCAAAATGAGTTCTTTGATAATCTCTATGCAGCAGCAGTGTAAACAATTGATTTTACAAAGCTATTATCGAAGAGGTAGAATTACTTCATAAAAAATCATGAATAATTGGCCATTAGTTACTGTGGTTATCCCGACCTATGGTCGAGAAGAAGCGCTACGAGATAGCATTGTAGATGTCTTGAAACAAGACTATCCAAATTTTGAAGTTTTAGTAGTAGACCAAACCCCACAGCACCAACCAGAAATTCAAGCCTACCTAGAAGAGATGGCGGGGGCAGATAAAATTAAATGGTTACGCTTAGATTGGGCAAGTTTGCCAGGGGCGCGGAATTATGCTGTGCGGCGCTCATCTGGTGAAATAATATTATTTATTGATGATGATGTTCAGCTAACCCCAGGATTGTTAGCAGCCCATGTGAAAAATTATTTGCAAAATCCAGAAGTGGGGGCTGTAGCCGGACGGGTATTTGACAGGATGAAATTGGGTGATTCTGGAGGAGATTTACAGATTGAATATCTGCCTCCCCAAGCTATGGATCCAGGAATTGCTTGGTATCATATTGATTTAGTACATACGATAAAACCCCAGCAAGTACTGACAGCGAGGGGTTGTAATATGTCATTTCGCCGCGAAATTTTTACTAAGTACGGGCTGAGGTTCGATGAGAGGTTTCGCGGTAGTGCAGTGCGCGAAGAGTCAGATTTTTGTTTGCGGGTGCGACAGACGGGGTATAAAATTTGGTACGACCCAGAAGCCCATTTGGTGCATTTAGGCGAAGAAACAGGAGGTTGTCATGATATTAGTATGCGATCGCTTAAATATCAACTCACCTTTTATCACAACCATTTCCTACTAGGGCTGAAAAACCTGACTGCTACTCAAGCTTTACGCTTATACGCCCGTTTATTTGACTGTCACGTTCTAGGGCACCCACCTTGTAACAAAAGCGGTTCCCCCATAAAAATTGCCACTCGCGCTATTTTCTATACTTTGGGTTTTTTCAAAGCCTTGGGTACTGTCATCCAATCGCTATGGAACGATGGTCAAATTTATAGTCGATTGGATGAACAAGTTTAGTTATTAGTCATTTGTCATTAGTGAATAACAAAGAAGAAATGAAAAATGAGAATTTTAGTTGCTAGCCACACTTATATCGTAGACCTGAACTGTGAGAAATTACGCGCTTTATCTCAACTAGAACCCGACATTGAAGTGACAGTTGTAGTCCCAAAGCGCTGGAAACCAGGGGGCGTGCAAAATAGAATTATTGAAACTGAATACCTTGATGAAGGCACATTTAGAATAGTTCCCGTTTCTAATTTTAGTCAAAATCATCAGGGACTCCTTACTTTTGGTGCTGATTTGATATCTTTATTAAAACAATTTCGTCCCCAAATCATCCAAGTGGAACAAGGGTCTAGGGGGCTAGCTTATACTCAGATGATTGTTTTAAATCAGCTATTAGGACTCAAGGCAAAAAATGTATTTTTTACTTGGTGGAATTTACCCTATAAACTGAAATTACCAGTTGCTTTATTAGAAAGATATAACCTCAACCACAGCCACGGCATCATTTCTGGTAATCAAGATGGAGCAGAAGTTTTGCGACAACGGGGATATAAAGGAGCAATTAAAGTCATGCCTCAACTGGGTATAGATGAAAATTTATTTACTCCTAAAGCTCAACCAGAATTAGCAGCTAAGTTGGGTATTGAAAAAGAAGATTTTGTAGTAGGTTTTGTTGGGAGATTTGTACAAGAAAAAGGCTTGTTAACACTTTTAAAAGCTTTGATTACATTAAAAAATAAACCTTGGAAATTACTGCTGTTGGGGCGGGGAGAGTTGCAAACTGAATTAATCAAAATTGCTGTAGAAAACAATATTAAAGAACGGTTGATTTTAATTGAAAGTGTCCCTCATGACGAGGTTACAAACTATATTAATTTAATGAGTACTTTGGTACTGCCTTCCGAAACAACTTACAAGTTCAAAACCTTAACTTCTGTTGGCTGGAAAGAACAATTTGGTCATGTGCTAATTGAGGCGATGGCTTGCCAAGTTCCTGTGATTGGTTCCGATTCTGGTGAAATTCCCTATGTAATTGGCGATGCTGGTTTAGTATTTCCTGAAGGTGATGCCCAAGCTCTTGCTAATTGCTTAGTTCAATTAATGGATAAACCAGATTTTGCTCATACTCTGGGTGAAATGGGTTATCAAAAAGCAATGGTTAAATATACAAATAAAGCTTTGGCTAAACAGCAGTTAGAGTTTTATCAAGACTTAGTTAAGAGTCATTAATAGGATGTTTGAAAAGTCTAATTTATTACTAGCCCTGACGACTAGAAGTTGTGGCTACACAGACAAAACCCACCTCCGTGGGTTAAAATTCCTTGAGAAATGACAAAAAAATGAAAATATTACAAATTGTCCCCTCAATTTCTCTGATTTATGGCGGCCCTAGTCAAATGGTACTAGGATTAGCTCCAGCATTGGTAAAAGAGGGAGTGGAAGTTACAGTTCTCACAACTGATAGTAATGGTGATAATGGGCAAATACCTCTGAATGTTCCCTTAAATCGCCCAATTAAACAAGATGGCTATGAAATAATTTACTTTCGTTGCGCCCCATTTCGTCGCTACAAATTTTCTCTAGATTTATTAAACTGGCTAAAACGCCATGCTCACGAGTTTGACATAGCACATATTCATGCTCTATTCTCTCCTATAAGTAGCGTTGCTGCTATTGTGTGTCGTCAGCAAAAGCTACCTTATATTTTCCGTCCTTTAGGTACTCTAGATCCGGCTGATTTACGGAAGAAAAAACAATTAAAACAGCTTTATGTTGCAATTATAGAACGTCAAAATTTAGCTGGTGCAGCCGCAATTCATTTTACTAGCGATCAAGAAGCAAAAATATCAGAACGATTTGGCGTATCTACACCAGATTTGGTGATTCCCTTGGGTGTGATTCCCCCTCAATCATCTCTTAAAAATGCATATAGTCAGTTAGAAATACCAAAGAATGTGCCAATAGTGCTGTTTATGTCACGAATTGACCCGAAAAAAGGGTTAAATTTGTTGATTCCAGCGTTAGAGAAACTGTTAGCTATTGGTTATAAGTTTCATTTTGTTTTAGCTGGGACAAATCCCCAAGACCCAGATTATGAAAAAAAGATAATATCTCAAATTCAAAATTCACCACTGCGATCGCACACTACAATTACTGGTTTTGTTAGTGGTGAACTCAAAGTTAGTTTACTACAAGCTGCTGATTTATTTGTCTTGCCTTCCTACTACGAAAATTTTGGGATTGCTGTAGCGGAAGCGATGGTAGCAGGTGTACCCGTAGTCATTTCTGACCAAGTGCATATTTGTCAACAGATACTTGATAGTGAGTCGGGTTGGGTGGGTACAACAGATGTCCAAGCACTAGTAGAGTTACTGCAAGAAGCTTTGCAAAATCCCACAGAACGTCAACGACGGGGATTAAATGCTCAAAAATATGCATTGGAAAATTTTAGCTGGGATGCGATCGCAAAGCAAACAATCCAAGCCTACGAAACAATTCTGGCAAACAAATTAATTTAACCCAACGCAGACAACAGTAGTTTTTGCCAAATAGGTGCTAGAACTGCTTTGACAACGATATCCGCAATCACAAAACCAATCCCAATTAATATATAAGTTTTAGGAAAGGGAGATTTAGGAACTTCGCCTCTGATGCGAGTTACTAGATTTAATACTAATGCAATTTCCAAGAAAAAAGTTATTAAAATAAACGAACCGCAGAGGCGCAGAGAACACAGATATAGGAGAAATAGAGAAGATTTTTACCTCAGTTTCAGAAGTTTTTTTCTTTGTAATTTTTTTATAAAAATTCAATTTTTGACAGCTTAGAAAATTTTCACAATATTGCATCTATGCGAAGAAATTTTCTTGTAATTCTGCAATAATCTGGAAATGTTGCAGTTCAATAAGCCTAGATGAGCAATGGCTTGTAGTCAGCTATCACCCTGATACTTGAATCGTCTATGTAAAGAAAAACCTTTGGCGAAACATTCGTAATTTAAAACATATATGTGTACTTTAGTCAATAATTTTTATCTCCCTTTCTTCCCTTATCTAAGAGGGCTGACAACTTAAAATTTTGTTTCAAACAGCTAAACTCCGATTGAGAAATCGGGGTTTTATGTCATGATGGCATACTAGAATATATATGCCTTTCTAACTACAGGGAATCTCACATGGCTCTCCGTCTAGGTGACACAGTACCCAACTTTACGCAAGCCTCAACACACGGCGACATCGATTTTTACCAATGGGCAGGTGACAGCTGGGTTGTGCTGTTCTCTCACCCTGCTGATTTTACACCTGTTTGCACAACAGAACTCGGCACAGTTGCCAAGCTCAAACCAGAATTTGACAAGCGCAATGTCAAAGCGATCGCACTTAGCGTTGATGATGTAGAATCTCACAAGGGCTGGGTGGGAGACATTGAAGAAACTCAAAGCACTACCCTTAACTACCCAATTTTGGCAGATGCGGATCGCAAGGTTTCTGACCTGTACGACATGATCCACCCCAATGCTAATGCGACTTTGACAGTGCGATCGGTTTTCGTGATTGACCCCAATAAGAAACTCCGCCTGAGTTTCACCTATCCTCCCAGCACGGGACGCAACTTTGACGAACTTTTGCGGGTAATTGATTCTCTGCAATTGACTGATAATTACAGTGTGGCGACACCAGCTGACTGGAAAGATGGAGAGGATGTTGTAATTGTCCCCTCACTGAAAGATCCAGAAGTACTCAAAGAAAAATTCCCCAAAGGTTACGAGGAAATCAAACCCTATCTGCGGATGACTCCTCAGCCTAACAAGTAAATCTGAGAATGATTTCGGATAAAAAGCAAAGTTGCAAAGTTATATCTTTGCTTCTTTGCTTTTTTGCGTGAGAATATAGTCAGTTGGCTAGCCATCCGAACCTGGAGGATATCTCGATGTTTTCATCCCCTTTGGTTTTGCAAATTCCGTCATCAATGCAAATGACAGACGAACAATTTTTTGAGTTCTGTCAAGTGAATCGTGATTTACGCATTGAGCGAAATAAATTTGGAGAATTGGTAATTATGCCTCCTACTGGTTCAGAGACAGGAAACCGAGAAGGTAATATATTTGGGCCGTTGTGGGTTTGGTCGGAACAAGATGGTACAGGTATAACTTTTAGCTCTAGTACCGGATTTAAGTTATCAACAGGTGCAGAACGCTCTCCAGATGCTTCCTGGATTAAACTGGAACGATGGAATGCTTTATCTCCAGAACAACAGCGAAAGTTTGCACCCATTTGTCCAGATTTTGTAGTCGAACTCAAATCTCCCAGCGACAACCTCCAGACTTTGAAAGAAAAAATGGAGGAATATATGAATGAGCCAGGAATACAGTTAGGCTGGTTGATTGACCGTAAGCAGCGTAAAGTTTATATTTATCGTCCTGGATTGCCAGAGGAATGTTTAGATAATCCTGCTAGTGTAAGCGGCGAGTTGGTGCTGCCTGGGTTTATTTTGAATATGAGTAAAGTTTGGTAAGAAAATTTTATTTAAATTTAGATTTAAGCTGACGACGATACAGCAATTTGAATTGGTAGATTGGCCTGACATCTAATGGTAATTAAATGGTAAAAGTGCTACCTTTACCTAATTGGCTCTGCACGTTTAAACTACCTTGATGTGCCTGAATAATTGCCTGAGCGACGAT
Source organism: Nostoc sp. FACHB-892 (assembly GCF_014698795.1). GTDB lineage: Bacteria > Cyanobacteriota > Cyanobacteriia > Cyanobacteriales > Nostocaceae > Nostoc. The sequence goes on along the minus strand of NZ_JACJTR010000009.1, from coordinate 89,663 downwards.
CGCTAACCCTAATCCAGAACCGCCAATTTTACGAGAGCGTAGGCGCAGCCCGCCGTAAGCATCGCTATTCACCAAGGAAATACGACAGCCATCAAAGGTATTAACATATTGTAAGTGGTTTTTTTTTGCTTTTTCATCTATTAAGCAGAACTTCTCAAGATTGAGTATTCAAAACAGGTTAAACTGCGTTTATAAAGTGGCAGAGATTGGCAATAAATCTTAATCTATTATTTGTAAACACAAAAGTTATCTACATAGATTTTCTCAGAAGATATTATAGCGGTTCTCATTCAGATACGGTACAAGATTATATTGCAAGGTGTAGGGGCACGGCACTGCCGTGCCCTTACGGGTGTACTCACGTAAACGAGAACCGCTATAGAGGACGTTAAGGAGATAATTATCATGCCAAAAGAATATATGGAGAGTTTAGAAGCATTAGTTGATAAATTGACATTATCTGCAATTTTAGAAATGTTAGAGCGAATATGTCACAAAAAAGCAGAAAATCTGAAAACTCATTGGCAAGATGAGACTTCAGCAAAGCTTTGGGATAAAGCTGCTAGACAGATAGAACAGATAAATGTTGATGTTTGATTAAATAATAAAGTCTGGTAAATAAAAGGGATTGGGTACTGGGAAAATTCGCAGTACTTACAAGACGCGAATTGTGTACCTAATCTTTTTTCTTTAAAACTGAAAAACATCTAACAGTAAGAAACCGAATCTGCAATGTCTACGGCGGATTAACTAGCTGAAGCCTACACACTCATTGCATTACTCTACTATCAATAGGTAGTGATAAATCACGCGACCATTCATTCCAAGAGCCAAAATAATTTCTGGTAGAAATTCCTGCTTCTTCTAGAGCTATTAATGTATTAGCGGCCCTTGAACCCTTAAAGCAGTAAATGTATACAATAGACTCCGGAGTAATACCTACTGAGTGACAAATTTCTCGGATTTCATCTGGCGATCGGAATGTAGGGATTTCCAATTCAGAATTCATCAGACGATGCCATTCTAACCATACAGCGTTAGGGATTCTCCCTTTGCGAGGACAAAAATCAGGATGGTAGGGAGAAGAACTCAGCCCCAGCCATTCGTTGCGATCGCGCACATCTAATTTAATGATTGCTGGATTGTCAATTGCTTGCAACATCTCGGTAGTAGTTACCATCATATCAGCGTTGGGATGCAATCTAAATATGCTGCTTTCACGTAATAGTATTTCATCGGTAATAGGTAATCCCTCTGTCAGCCATGCTCTATATCCTCCGTGTAAGATAGATACCTGAGCGCAACCCAAATATTTCAGTAAGAAAGCTGCTCGACAAGATTGACCATAACCTTTATTTAAACTATCTTCATACACAATTAATCGTTCCGCACCCGATATTCCCAGATTGCTCATAATTTCTGCAAAATACTCTTGTAATTGCTTTAATCCTGCTGGGTAGGAATTATCTAAAATATAGGTGAAAAAATCTCGGATATTTATAGCTTGAGGAATATGAGAGATAACATAATCTTCGGGAGTTCGCGTATCGATAATAACAGCCCGTGATGACTTTTCTGCTAACAGTGACGTGAGTTCTTGAGGAGAAATGAGGAGTTTTGTATTCACGCTTTCATGCTTCTGTTATCGTGCCATTAGGCATTATCGCCCTTAGTATATTTGCATTTTGAAATGCAAATCACAGAAGAATGAATGTTGAATGTTATAAGAAAACTTTTGTAGCTATATTGTTTTAAAAATCACTAAATCAATTAATCAATTCAACAAGCACAAAAACCTGGTGCAATACAGTTACCGAAACTCAGCTTGCTCAATTGTGGCACGGAAGAACTCTGAGTAACGGTCTGTCCCAAACCACCACCCGATACTCATCTGGGAGGGAATTGTAAAGCCGCCAAATGTATGTTCTTTCTGAACTTCTCCACCAAAAGGAATGTAAGCGAAGCTCCCATCTTCTGTATGTTCTCCCCAACGTGGTAAAGAAAGCTTTAGCAGTTTGCCGTTAGTATCTATAACCAGTGTTAGCGTTACAGGTTCACCATCAATCTTTAGGCTAGCTTGGATAGTTTTCTCATCAATTGCCTGCCAACTTACACCATATTCAGGTAGCAAAGCAGAAGGTAGCCAGATCAATTCTCCAGCAAATCGGCCAATACTAGAGCGATTAATATCGGGACTGTGGGCATTTACCAAGGGAATTACTCCCCAAAGGAAGAACCGCATTCGACCCGATTTATTTGCATAGTAATCAGTTCCCACAAATTGAGACAAACCGCTTCCAATAACTAGTTTCCAAACCAATCCTTTCAGCGCAGAGATTATCTCTTTTGCTTGCATTGGTATCCAGGGTTTATCTTGAGCCATCCTAAAACTGCCACTCATTTCTAAGCTGACACAAGAAGCCATTGGAGTTCCTGGTGCGATCGCATGGAGAAAGTAGCGTTTTACAGGAGCAGGTAATTCTGCAACCATGTCTTCAGTAAAATTATGCTCTGCTGGGACTGCTTCTAGCGATCGCCAAATCCGATCAACTTCTTGGTCGGCTCTTACCTTGTTAATGGCTAAAGCTATGAATGCGATCGCTACCAATGCACTAATGCTCAAGAAAATTTTGGTAACCATTTGCTCACCTCCGAGCAAAAATAAAATTTTTGGGAGCAGGGGAAGTAAAGAGAAATTTTTAGTAATTTTTTACTACTGGAATAGCCCAGAATACACTTGTTTCTTTCTCTCCCCCTACCTCCCCTACTTACCTATCTCACTTTTAGAGCATTGCTCGCCGATTAAGGGACTTCCAGAAAATAAATTATCCAATTTACGTCAGATCATATTTTTCTTTCTCCCCCAGCAAGAACTGCTCCCTGCCCCTCTGCCTACACCACGATAGGATATTTTTTTAGTTGGAAGTCCCTAAGGGGGATAATTCGACGCTAAAATTCCTATGTATGCAAAGGCTTAGGTTTACTTGTTATACCAGGCTTTTCGCCACTGTTGCATTTGTTTAATTTCTATATCTTGGTCTTTAATAATTGCTTGGGCTAATTTCTTGATTTCAGGGCGCTGAGACTTACTTAAGGTATCTTTTGCCATTGTTACAGCCCCTTCGTGGTGAGGAATCATCGCGTTGATAAAGCGCAAATCAAACTCAGCATCAGCTGCACCTAAGTTTTGGCTCATCATCATAGTTTTCATTTGATCAGATGACATTTCCATCATGTGACCCATTTGGCTGTTGTAAGCCATTGGTTTATTTCCCGCGTTGGGATACCAAGCTTGTCGCCACTGCTTCATCTGAGTGATTTCTTGGTTTTGCGATTTGATGATATTGTCTGCTAGTTTTTTGATTTCAGGACGTTTTGATTTCTGCTGTGCAACATTCGCCATTTCCACAGCCCCTTGATGGTGCGGTGTCATAGCGTCGATAAATCGTAAATCAAAATTAGCATCGGCTGGGCCTAAATCCATTTCCATGCTGTGATTCATACCACCGTGGTTCATCATCTGCTGCTTGTCGTTAGCATTGGTGGCAGTTACCTCCGGCGCTTGGCTTTGATTCTGGGAAACCGTATTGGTACAGCCTGTAATTAACCCACCGGCTGAAGCGATCGCAGTCAAGGTTAACGCCAAAAAGCCATTCCTTAAAGATAGCAGTTGCATAAATCTCACCTAACAGTTTCTTAATTCTATATTTACTTCTTAGCTTTACAGCCAGAAATGAAATTAGGATGAAATCTAACTTATTAAAAAAGTCCAGTATTTTGTTGTTTATTTATCACTCAAAATTGTGTAAGCTTCATTAACTAAGTGCATTTTCTCTTGTGCTTGTTTTAGCAGTTGCGGCTTCCCAACAAACAAATCTGGATGCCATTTTTTTACTAAAGTTCGATAAGCCTGCTTTACCTCAGCCAAAGAAGCGTTTGTTTGCAATCCTAAAATACTGTATGCGCGAGTAATCTGATCTTTTTCCGTCTGGGTTTTGGTTTGGTTTGATGCTTTATTGCTTTGAGTTGTATTTTGCTGTTTGCCCGTTTGAGAACCAGGCTGTCGCATCTCTGCTTTCATTTGCGCTATTTCTTCATTGAGTTCCCAATCCCGAAATTTTGCCTCTACTTCTTCTGGACGCAAAGAAGGAGAAGCTTTTGGCGGTGGTGGAGAAACAGATTCTACCCTTGTCGCAGAATTCTTAGCAGTATTTTCGTGTTGTTGCTTAACATTAGTATCTTTTTGTGAGGAAGTTTGAACTCTCTCTGGCTGTGGCGAATATTTTCTATGAGTGTTGCTATATTTCGGTATTTCTCTATAAGGTTGATGATTTGAGAGTATTTTTACTTTTTCTAATTCTCGTAGCAACTGATTAAAACTGTTTTGTAATTGCTGCAAATTTTCACGTTTTTGAGTAATTTCTAGCGGCTCTTGACTGAATTCAAAGCAAATTACTTTTTCAGCTTTCTGCTCATATTCACTCAGGATAGATAACCCGTGACTGCTAAAGCGAGATAAATAATCTTCAATTGTAGTTATACAAAGTTTAGCAACTTCCTGATGATAAGATTCCTTTGCTAATTGTTCATCTTGTTTTTGGATATTCTTATTTAGCAAATAAGAAATACTCCCGACGACAGCAGCACCCACCGGGCCACCTAATAACCAACCAATACCACCACCAACAGCGATGGAACCCGGTTCGCTCAAATCATCAGTATTACTTGGCTTTGATGGTAATATTACTTGTGGTTCGCTAGGAAAGGGAATTAATAAATCTTGCGGTCGTTCTTCTTGAAAAAATTCGTAAGCTTGATAAAGCCATTTCATTGCAGCCAATTGCAATTGTGTTAGGTCTTTTTTAAGAATATTTGTTTGCCAATTTTTAAAGTTATTTTCTGCCAATGCAACTGCTGCATCAGCTTGATATTTTGTAAGTAGCTTAGGTAATGCTAGCCAATCGCGTAACTCTTTCAAACTAATAGTAAAACCTTTATAAATTAGGTTGGCTGCTTTTTGTTTAATTTCAAATTTAGTGTTTTGTTTATCAACAAATGATTTTATTTCAATAGCAATTGGGTCAGTTTTAGCTTTTAATGAGTATTGGATTTGAGAAGCGATCGCTTGCACTCTTGGCAAACGCACACTACCACGATTTGGTTGCAAAATCTCCACAATATTTTGCAAAGCTGTTTCAAAAGCCGCTAACCCGCTACTATTGGCAGCAGCAACATCGCCTTTTAATCTAGCTCTTAAAGCAGGTAAAGCATCAACACGATATAAATTACTAAAACCTGGAGGTAATTCGGCTCGAAAGCTTTCTGCAACAAACAGCAAGCGATTTTGAACTTGTTTTTGCTCGTCGGGTTCGAGTAAGTTAAGAAAATTAGCGACAAAAATAACTGTTTTAATACCGCGATCTAATAGCCAATCTCGTAAGTTTTCTCGCTCACCTAAAGTCATTAACTTACGTGCATCTAATAATTGGATAACTAAATCTGCACTTAATAATTGTTCTCTGATTAAATTATCTTGTTCATCTCTATCATTTGTTCCCGGTAAATCGAGAAATTCTACTCCTGTTTCCAAAAAAGGATGCGGACAAAAAACTTCCACAGATGCTACATCTTTTCGCATCTGCCTATTGCCATCAAGAATAGCAAATTGCTGTAAAACTTCTGTGCCACTGCGATAGACTTCTGTACCATCTAGCAACATGATGCGAGTTCGCACATCAGAGCCATACTTGACAGCAATCGCCGCGCCTGTGGTGGGAATTAAATCAATCGGTAAGGTGCGATTCCCTAGCATGGCATTCAGTAAAGTAGATTTGCCATGATTAAACGGGCCAAATACTGCAATCCGAAAGCTAGGATTAACAAGATGATTGTAGATGGTAATTATATCTTGATGCAGTTGCGATTTGTATTCTAAATTCAGTGATGCAGATGCAGATTTGAGAGAATCTGCTAAATCCTTATAACCTTCATACTGTTGTTGCATAGTTCCCCTATCTTCCTCGTTCCCAGTTTATATCTAGGAACGAGAGTAATTAGATATATTAGCTATAGTACGCTAATAGATTGCTATAGGCTGCCTCAATTTTTTGCAACTGAGCAATTACATCTTCCTGTAAGTTTTTTAAACGGTTGAACTCACCCTCACGATTTATTTCGCGGGTTTGTTTCTGCTTGACTAAATTATCTAATTCCGATTTGCGAGATACAATATCATCGTTAATCCGCTTACTTACTTCTTTTTCGTAAGAGTTAAAACACTCTTTCACAGCGTTATATACAACCTGAGATTGCTCATGCGCTACTTGCGGTAGGTGTTTAACTAACTCTTTCTTTGCTGTTTTAACTAATTCTTTACGTGCTTGATCTGCTTGCAAAAATCCTACTCCCAAACCTAGCAGTGCAAACCCGATTGGCCCAAGAAAAATACCCGTCACTGCTGTAATTATCCCGCCAACGCCAATTACAGTGAAGTAGTTTAACAAGATATTTTTCCAATCAAATCCGGCCCCAGCTAGTGCAAAACCAGCAAGATTTCCTTTAGATAATGATAATAATCCCATTGCCCATTTTGCCCAAGTGGGAGAGTTATCTTCTTCAGCAGTATTAGTGGTATGTACCTTTACGTCTTGTCCGGTAAGCTTTCCAGTGATTTGATCTGTAACTTGACTGTAAGATGCGCCATATTGTGCAGCACTCCGAGAAAGTTCTTTAAAAGCTGCATTGATATCTTTTTCAGCAGTTAATGTCCAAGCAGCAGATTTATCCGTGATATATTGCTCAAAGGCTTTTTGCAGTGCGGTGTTAAATGCTTCTCGTTTACCACTACTGAGAAAATCAAACAGATTTAATTCTGGCTGATAGCGCAAGAAATCGGTTTCAAAGGTATCACCTAAGTTTAAAACGTAGCTGCGAAAAGATTCGGAAATAGTTCTTGCTTGGGTGTCTCTTGTATTGATAATCTCTTTTTGGAATTCATCTCGAATACCTGTGAGTTTGTTAAACTCTGGTTCTACAGAATCAATCCGTTTCTTTAATTCATTTACATCTTGGTCAAGTAATGGTATACGTCTAGCAACTGCTTCGCGGGTATGATTGCAGGCAAGTCTTGCTAAGGTTCTAACTTGACGGAGTTCTGCGATCGCACGTTCTCTGGTAAGAAAAGTATTAAGCGAATCCATAAACTTCGGAAAGCCAGTTCCGTCTAAATCAGCCTGGGGATTTTTCAACCGTCGTCTGAGTGCTTGAATTGACGAAAGCTCAAACACCCGTTCGTCATAAATATTCTGACCTTCTACAGTACAATATTCTGCTAAATTTGCATTAAATACTTGCCGCAATCTATTTTCAGACGCTTGTAATTCTTCAACATCATCAGGATCAATCAATGATTCTCGTACTTGATCCCAAGCGTTAACTAAGAAGAAAACTGTCAATCCTCGACCTTTGATGTAATTTTCTAAGTAGCGACGTTCACCCAAAGTACAAGGTTGAGAAGCTCTCATCACAAACAAAATCGCGTGGCAGTTATTTACATAACCTAAAGATAATTCGTTTCGTGCTTCTGTATCATTCAATCCCGGACTATCGACAATTTCAATTCCCTTTTGTAGCAGGGTTAAGGGATACTCAACTACTGCATAATCAACATCGGGAAATGCTTGTTTTTTCTCCTGCTCTAGTTTTTTAGCTTCAGCCGGATCAATGGTATATTTATATTTAAAGTTCTGAAAATCTAGCTGTTGTGGGCTTTTTCCATCATTAAAATGAATGGTAACTTTCTTTTCTGGTCCATAGCGTAGAACTGTTAAGACTGCGGTACAAGGGTTAACATCACTCGGCAATAAGTTTTCCCCAATTAAAGCATTGAGAAACGTACTTTTCCCGCGTTTCATATCGCCTAATACTAAAAGGCGAAATACACCTTGGCGGAGGTTTTTACTAGCTACTGTAATATCTTCAATATCTCGCTCTAAACTGAGTTTTCCCGATGAAGAGTCGCCAGCCAACTCAGCTTGATTAATTGTTTCAGCTAGTTTACTCAAACATATTGAAATCTCCGATCGCACTTGAGCAACGCGCTCTAAGTCTTGGATAAATCTGTCAGTTGCTACCTGATCACTCATTATAATTACACCTTAATTAAAGATTGGTTTTTTTAGATTCCAAAAATAATTTGTAAGACATCCACCCCAGCGCACCAACAATAATAAATCCAGCCAACACCGAGGCTATTCTGACTGCAACTAGTGCTACCACACCAAGAGCAAAAAGCTTTCCACCCAGAATTACTTTGTTTATCCAAGGTTTCTGAGAATTTTCTGGCTGATGCTTTACAGTTTGATGAAAAGCCGCATCGGTAGCATGGATCTTACTTTCCATTTCCCGGAGTCGCAATTCAACTTCTCGTTCTCGTAATATACGTTCTTGCTGTTCAAGTTCTTTTTCGCGATTGCTTTCAGATGTCATCGGTATCTATCCCGTCTAAGACAATGAAAAAATGTCAGCATTTACTCGTTAATCATGCTGTATCGTAAATCACGTAAATATTTAAAAACTACAGTAAAATTACTGTTTAAATTTTCATTACCTACTAAACTTATAGAGTTAGCCGCCACGAAATGCACCTGCTTTCCAAAATCAAAGCGAAGTGCCTAACAGTGCGATTGTGCGATATCTGCGGCGGTCTACGCCTACACAATAGGCATCATTCACTGTAATAAATGATGCCTAATTTTTGCCTGTTACGCCGTCTGTTTAGAAGTTGCTTTTAAGTCTGCGGTCGATTTTAACCGGGTGATAGTGGCTTTACGAATGCGATCGCTTTTGCGTACTCCGCCTGTCATCTCATATTCCCGGCTGTCTTTGCCATACTTCAACACTACACCACTGACTAAGCGTTCTGAAGTTTCGCGGATAGTCTTTTCAAGGGTTTCTATTTCTGCCTTTGCCGAGTCCAGGGCAGTTAGCATCATATTATACTGGTCAATATGGTTGCGGAGTTGCCCGATTAACTGGGTTAAATTCTTTAAACTGATAGAATCACCAAAGTCAAGGCTGGAATCAATCGATTTAAATCCGATTACTCTCTGTTCGGTTTTTTCCAGGACAGGAGAGGTTCTTTTTTTGCGTGGCATCAATGCATACCTTTTACTAAACTTATCTTTCTAGAGTGGCTCAATGGGACAATGTAGGGGTTCAGTAAAGTTTGCAAAAAAAGGTGTTTTTTGTAATAAGATTGGATTGCTAGCTCAGTAATTACACGTTATTAAACAACAAATCGTTGAGAAAAGACTTGTTTTCTGAACGAATGAACTTGTTTTCTGAACAAATGGACTTGTGTTGTAAACGAATGGGCTTGTGTTGTGAACGAATGAACTTGTTTTCTCAACGAAGGAACTTGTTTTCTGAACAAATGGACTTGTGTTGTGAACGAATGGGCTTGTGTTGTGAACGAATATAACAATCAATATAGCCACAGCCTTAACAACAGCAAAGATTTGCCCCTATCTGTCTTGATTTTATAGTTGAACTGCGATCGCATCAATGCAGTCTCTCGCCAATCACGCGATTTGCACCAGCTTATCAGCGATTGTGGCGACGAATATCGCCGATAATTTCAGGAAAAAGGTGATAGATAAGACGGTGAAGGTTACGGTGGAAACTCTTGCTGTCAGCTATGCCCCTAAACTTCACCTTCGCCTTTATTTTGCAAGCACCAAGGTGAAGGTTATCCCCAGTTAGAGAAACTCCAAGAGCATAGTTTCAAGATGATATTAGGTGCGGCGGGTGTCCAAGGAATTGAGACGCAAGAAGCTTTTGATACTTGGCTTGTCCAGCAAAGGTGCGTCTTCACTTCCATAGGCTACATTGTAACCAGCAGAGCGCAAATATCTAATGCTCATCACAGGAAAATTTTTATTTGCAAGAAACCGCATCATCCCGCCTCAGACAAAAGCGGGAGGGTATACAAAGATTCTTCACGCATACACTCTGCTGTAAAAGCAAATACTGCCCTTAATGCTTCTGAAGTCAACGTGGGATAGTTTTCTAGCACTTATTGTTCTGTCCATCCCGCAGTAAACAAACCCAATAAGAACTCTACAGATAAACGAGTTCCTTTCATAGTCGGCTTACCCAGCAGAATTTTGGGGTCTGAATGAATGTGCTGTTGCCAGTCCATAGTTTCTACTCCGACAAAGCTACAGCTATTGTTGCACAGGATGATTATTCTTGGATTGCTGAGTCGGGAAATGCGATCGCTTAACCAACTATGATTATTATTGGATTGCTGAGTCGGGAAATGCGATCATCGCGCTACTCTTAAATTAATTGACGACAATATAATCAGCTTATGCAATCCTTCAATCTTACACTGCCAGATGCGATCAATCGCTTAGGCAACTATGATTATTGTTCGATTGCTGAGTAGGGAAATGCGATATGGCATTTTAGGTAAATCAGTTTTAAATTATGCCACCGCTATAAGCCAAAATTTTTATAGATACTCACACAGGTATAGTCAAAATGGATATTAAGAATGGCTTTGTCGGCGCTGTTGGCAACACACCCCTGATTCGCTTAAACAGTTTCAGTGAAGAAACAGGATGTGAAATCCTTGCTAAAGCTGAATTTCTCAATCCTGGCGGTTCCGTCAAAGACCGCGCCGCACTTTACATCATCGAAGATGCAGAAAAGAAAGGTTTACTCAAACCCGGTGGCACAGTTGTAGAAGGAACTGCTGGTAATACTGGCATTGGGCTGGCACATATTTGCAACGCCAAAGGCTACAAATGCCTAATTATTATTCCCGATACTCAGTCACAAGAAAAGATAGACGCACTAACAGCACTAGGCGCAGAAGTTCGTCCCGTTCCTGCTGTACCCTACAAAGACCCAAACAACTACGTCAAACTATCTGGCAGAGTCGCTGCTGAGTTAGAAAATGCTATTTGGGCGAATCAGTTTGATAACTTAGCCAATCGCCTCGCCCACTACGAAACCACAGGGCCGGAAATTTGGAAACAGACAGATGGTAAAATAGATGCATGGACAACTGCAACTGGTACTGGTGGTACTTATGCTGGTGTGGCATTGTACTTGAAAGAACAAAATCCGGCGATTAAATGCGTTGTTGCCGATCCACTGGGTAGCGCACTTTATAGCTATGTCAAAACTGGCGAACTCAATACTGAAGGAAATTCCATCACCGAAGGCATCGGTAACGGTCGTGTCACAGCCAATATGGAAGGCGCGCCTGCTGATGATGCCATCCAAATCGATGACCAAGAAGCTTTACGGGTAGTTTACCAACTGTTGAGGAAAGATGGGCTGTTAATGGGCGGCTCAACAGGTATTAATGTTGGCGCGGCTGTTGCCCTAGCCAAGCAGTTGGGGCCAGGACATACCATTGTCACCATCTTATGTGATAGTGGTTCCCGCTATCAGTCGCGGATATTCAACCCTGAATGGCTAGCCTCAAAAGGACTTTCAATAGATTAATCATTAGTCATTAGTCATTAGTCATTGGCTTCTGACTTTTGACGAATGACAAATGACATAGACGCGCCAACGGCTTCCCGTAGGGTAGGACAAAAAACAAATGACAACTCAACCATCAAACTTCCCCACAATAGACCAACCCTCTTCTAAATGTGTGCGAGTTTGTCAAAATCGCACTTGCAAAAAGCAAGGTGCAGTTAAGGTTTTAACAGCTTTTGCAGCTTTGCCAATCCCTGGTGTAACGGTAACGGCTAGCAGCTGTTTGGGACAATGTGGCAATGGGCCGATGGTGCTGGTATTACCCGATATGGTCTGGTATAGCGGCGTTCAACCCGATGAAGTATCTCTACTGATAGAAAATCATTTGCTAGGCGGTCAAAGAGTCCAACAGATGCTCTATTATCGGTTTCATCCCCAGAAATCAAACTAATTAATAATATCAATCTCTGCAATATTGTTGACTGAAGTGAGGCATCCAATGAATATCCAACAGCTGCGTCAATCCTTAAAACAAAAATGGCTGAGTCACTACGAGCAAAATATTTCCTGGCTGGTCAAAATGCGAATTTGGGGCACTTACGATGGTCTGCGCCGTCCTTTGTCCGGTTTCATTTTGGCAACACTGTCTGTTTTAGAACCCCAGTTTGATGAAATACTTGATTTTATGCTGGATCTGAATAACGATCCAGATAAAATAGTTGCCGCTTTAGGTCTTAACTTCGATCCTGATCAAGAGTTACGTTTAATAAAATCAGAGCATTCTATGGCTATAAGCCAAGTTGAAAGCGAGTCGCCAGATGAGAATTCTGAGGATAAACATCTGTCATCGGTTGTAACTGCCAGCAAGATTGCCTCTCATTCTCTTGCCAATACTCTAGATTCCAATTTGTCACGCGCCGATGAACTTGTGCCATCGATTACAGCTACCACTGAGGTAGTTAGCACACGCAAACCTGAGTTGATAGTAGCTGCAACTAAAATTGCTCCAGATACTCCGGCAAAAACGCCATCCTCCGGTTTGCCAAGGGAATATCAACTAGTACGCTGGCACTCTGGTCAGTTACCTTCACGAGGATCGGCAACAATGACCAGTGAGGTTAACAGCAAAGCCAAAACTATGCCATCTGTGGCATTAGCCACTGACGTTAAGAGCAACGCGTCATCTGTCCGAACCCCTGTGGGCGCATCGTTGGCAATTACCAGTGAAATTAATAATAATGGCAAACCAGTGCGATCGCCCCTTGGGCGGCTCCCTTCAGGAGCATCGCTAGCAATTACTACTGAGGTTAAAAGCAACGGCAAACAGCCGAATATTCAACCAGAAAATGTTAAGAGCAAAGTGAATCTAGAAACCACTAATGCCCGTAGTATAGCTTCTTGGGTAGATGAATTTTGTTACGGCGCTAGGAATAAAGAAGAAGATATTTGACTTGAATGAGTTATGGGTAATCGTGAGAAACAAACGGGATTTCTATGACTTCACCTTCAGTTTCTCCTACTTTAACTTTCAAGCCCACGCCACCTGCTTTAGTGCGAATGTAACCTAATCCAAAATAACCATCAGCCGTTTCTGTATAACTGGTAAGTTTGCCGACCTTTTCATCTCCAACTGTGATCGCACTTCCAACTTCCACAGGGGCACTGAGGCGGATACCCAAAAGGTGTTGTTTTACACCTTTATATGTATTTAATCGAGCAATGGTTTCTTGCCCAATATAGCAACCTTTAGTAAAAGAAATTGTTTGCCACAAACCAACTTCCAGAGGATTGTAATCATCTGTGAGTTCCGAATCTGGCGCGGGGCGGCCTTGTAAGATTCGCAAGGCATCCCAAGCGCGATCGCTCATCTCTACCGCCCCAGTTTCTAACAATTTGTTCCATACCGAAGATTTGTCAGTATTGGGGAAAGTTAAGGTATATCCGGGAGCAGCTAACCCACTACCCACAGCAATCCGCACTCCTTCAGCCGGAGCAATGGTGTATACCTTATGACTTCCGTAAGGTTGTCCAATGAGTTCGCCAATACCCAAATTTTCTAAAACAGCGTCGCTTCCTGGGCCAATCAGGCTGAAGGTGTTGGTGTCTTCTGTGATATCAGATAATTCCACCTTGTCGGCATAAAAAATATATTTATCCAGCCATTCCATGAGAAACTGGCGGCGGTTGGGTGAAACTAGCAGAATTACCGCATCTTCTGTAACGTATGCGGTTGCTAAATCAATTGTTCTGGCTGTGGAGGTGACAAAAACCGTATCACAACCTTGTCCAGGCTTGAGTATTTGGAAATTGTTAGTACTTTGGTTATGTAAGAAATTGAGGCGATCATCGCCAGATACTTTGATACGTCCCCAGGCGGTGCGATCGCATATCGCAACCCCAACTCTGGCGGCTTCGATAGCTGCTGCGTCTTTATCGTCAATTGTAGATGTTGGCATGATGATGAGAAGTTGCCCTGTTTCAATGTTGTCGCACTGGAAATCTTAGCAAATAAGCGTTTGCGGCTTCAATGCACCTCCGGTTTTCTTCTAGCGTATAATCAAATCAAAAGAAAGTGCCGAACAATAAAAACTTATGAAACGAACTTTTACTGCAAGCGTATGGCAGGAAGGTAACTGGTTTGTGGCACAGTGCTTGGAGATTGATATTGCTAGCCAGGGCGAGACTGAAACTGAGGCTTTGGCTAATCTTGAAGAAGCTTTGTCACTGCATTTTGAACCACCAGTAGCTACTGTTCTTCCTCAAATTAAGACACTTCAAATAGAAATAGATGCCGCTTAAACCATTACCTTATCGTGAGGTTAAGCGTAGATTAGAAGCAGCAGGCTTTGGGGAAGTTAGCCAAAAGGGTAGGTAAAGTTTGCCAAATCTATCGAAGAAGGAACCCGTACTGCGATCATGCCTCGTCATCTCATATAGCTTTCTTTCAATGCGAGTAGTGCGATGATTAGTTGATTAGGATGGGGTGCGAGCGCCTTGATTATGGCAGTGCAATTACTGAGGCTAATATTTTAATTAGTAATTTAAGCTGTACGTGCTTTAGCTAATCTTCCCTCACATAATTATGTCCTCTGAACAGTTTCAAGCAGCGCACGACAGCATATACAACACTGGCACACGTCTTTTACAGTACCTTCAGGAAATCCGCCAAGGCCGCCTCAGCGAAGGAGACGATACTAAAGGTTTGCAGAGTGTTGAGGATGAGATCAACAAAGCCCTACACGCATTGAAAGAGCAGAAGTATCAGGTGGCTGTAATTGCAGCGATGAAAGCTGGCAAAAGTACCTTTTTAAATGCCGTGATTGGTGCTGATGTTCTGGCAAGTGAGACAGCAGCATGTACAATATGTCGTACAGACGTTCGACATATTCCATCTGGGCAAATCCCCAGACTTTTGGAATACCAAGAGGGACAAAGACGACCTATTGTTCTTGCTGAAGGTGATGCTGGAGAAATTCAACAGAAATTTCTGGTACGTACCCGTGAGATTCGGGAGAAAGGCAATTGCGCGAAACAACCAAACTAATCAAGCAGAAAATAGACACTCAGGTATCAAGAAGTCAAGAAGTTTTACAACGAACCATTCACAAGCAAGTCTTAGATGACTTTAAGAAGGCGGAGCAACAGATCAATGCCTATATCAAAAGGTTTCAAGATGAGTTTGACTGCTTATTGAAAGAACGGGAGACCAGAGAAGCCGAAGCTGAACAAATTCGTGAAACTCTGAATGTTCAAAAAGTCAAGCTGAATGAATACTTGAATGAAGTAACTGCTATTCGAGCATCCTTAGATAATTGGAAGCCATTGCAGAGAATCAGATAGGCGATAGACCACACCGATATTTAAGATAAGTTGAAAAAGCGATCGCCTTACTTATAAGCCCACGCAACTGGGCTTAGTTCGTGTATTCTATTTTCAGGGTTTCAACTCTCTGGCAATTTAGCAAACGCCTGCTTAACTAATTCCTTGGATTTAGCATCCAAACGCAGCCAATCGACTTCATCGAGTTCATCGATTAAACTAGTATCAATATCAGCAACTTCCTTCTCTGGGGTGTATTCAAGAAAACACACTTGATAACACAACTCCCACAAATCGATACTTGCTTCTTGCTGTTGACGCTGCAAACGTAGATGATATCCTGGATGGGGCATCGGCAGACGAGCCAGAGTCTCTCTGATTTCATCTGCTTCTTGGGGTGTTGCAGTTTCCATTCCTTGCAACAACTCAGTCACCAATGCTTTAACTTCATCAGTGGTGCTAGGCGGCCAAATTAGGACATCGTGATAAGTTCCAGTCCAGGAAGATTCATCAAGCTGCTTGCGGATATTGTCGATAACGCGAATAAAAGCAGGTTGCATGAGGATTTCAGCCTGCTGCCATGCAACTGGATTTGTTATTTTAGGTGGCATTGGTAATAAACAGGGGCACTAAAAGAAAAATAAACAGTCTGCGTTTATTAAAAAGCTGCGTTTTTAATCTAAATCTTTTCTCAAGATAGCGGATTTCATTGAAGAAAATTTGGAGATATTTATTACCAGCTGGAAAATTAGGTAATAACTCTGGGGAGTGAATATGATAGGCAAGCTACTAGACCATCGTTACCAAGTAATTCGAGTCCTCGCAATGGGAGGATTTGGTCAAACCTACATAGCCCAAGATACTAGGCGGCCCGGTAACCCCATCTGCGTTGTCAAGCATCTCAAACCCGGAACTGACCCCAGAGTTTTTGATACTGCTAAACGCCTGTTCAACAGCGAAGCCGAAACTTTAGAAAAACTGGGCAATCATGACCAAATACCCAGGCTACTGGCGTACTTTGACGAAAACCAAGAGTTTTATTTAGTACAAGAATATATTGAAGGACATACTCTAGCTGAAGAACTTATACCTGGTAAGCGCTGGAGTGAAAGCCAAGTAATTCAACTGTTGCAAGAAGTTCTGGAGATTCTAGAATTTGTCCACCGCCAAGGTGTGATTCACCGCGACATCAAACCGGATAATATCATCCGTCGTGCCTCAGATAATAAGTTAGTTTTAGTGGACTTTGGAGCAGTAAAGCAGTTACATACACAACTAGTAACAGTAGGCGGACAATCCTCTGCCACAGTAGTTATTGGCACTCCTGGCTATATGCCCACAGAACAAGGGCAAGGTAAACCCCGTCCTAACAGTGATATCTATTCTCTCGGCATTATCGCCATTCAAGCATTAACAGGATTACAGGCAACAGAATTGCAAGAGGATCCGGAAACGGGGGAAATCATTTGGCAGCAATCAGTAACTGTGAACTACCGACTGGCGGCAGTGTTGTCTAAGATGGTGCGTTATCATTTCAAAGACCGCTACCAAAACGCCACGGAAGCACTGCAAGCGTGTAAAGACGCGATTAATCCTGTACCTGTACTTTCCACACCTCAAGAATCCCCCAAATCCCGACCTCAAATATCTCGGGTGCAAACGGTTGCAGTTGCACCAGCAAATCCTGTCAAACCTGCCCGTCAAGACTCTAGCAAATCCGACCCATTACCGATATTAATTGGCATATTATTGGCTGGTGGTGCGGCTGCTTTGGTAGCAAATGTATATCCAAATGTGAAAAATTTAGCTTTTAATCTTACAGGTAACGATCGCACCTTAGCAAACAAATGCTCGGCTGTTGTCGTCGGAAATTCTAATATTCGTTCTGAACCTAGTTCAATAAATTCTGATAATATTGTGCGAACAGTTGGTGATAATACCAAGTTCGAGGTGACTGGCAAACGGACAAAACGGGGATGGATAGAAGTTAAACTTAACTCTGGACGTTTGGCTTGGGCACATTCAGATGTGATAACCAATAATCAAGAATGGGCTTCTTGCCTGCGCGAAAAAGGCATTGCAACTAAGACAGTAAATGATAGTACCCTGATTGCTACTCGACCAACTCCCAAGCCAAAACCAAAATCTAGGAATATAGCAACTCCATTACCAGAAAAGCCAAAGGAGCCAACTGACGACGTTGGAAAAACAGAACGATCACAGCCTAGTGATAACAGTGCCAATATTATAGAGCAAGCAAGACAGAAGTATGACTCAGGAGATATAGTTGGAGCGATCGCACTTTTAAGATCGATTCCGGCAAATGCAACTTCTAGTATCCAAGAAACAGGCAAAGTAATTGCTCAGTGGCAGGAAGATTGGGCTAAGGCAGAGGCGTTATCTAATGAGATAAATAAAGCTATAGATGATGGTAAATGGGATAAAGTTTTAGATTATAGAAACCATCCAGAAAAATTACCTAATACTAAATACTGGCGAGACAGAATAGAACCATTATTTAAACAAGCAGCTGAAAATCTGGCAAAACAAGCACTACCTAAACTAGAAAATCAAGGTAGTCAAAAGACTACCCAAGATAAACTTTCCAATACTAACCAACCTGCTACTACAGAGAGTCCTAATGCTACAGAAACTCCAGAAAGTGGCTTTTAAACACTCTTTACCTCGTTAGCAGCCAGAGGCTGGTAATGCCTACAATGGGCGTTGTCGCCTCCTAAATTCGCGGCACTAACCCAATAAAAAACATTTCCAGGTACAACCTGGAAACGAGACTTTAAATCGATGTTTATCTCTGGTTTGATTTTCCCTACTAGTACAGCACGGCGTAAATTAAGCTACCATTTTAAAACTTGCAAAAGCCTTGATATACAAAACTTTTGACTTTTGACTTTTGACTTCCGCTTTGCGGTAGTAGTCCCTTAGTGCATTTCGTCGTATTCTGGGGCTTCAACTCGTCTCGCTTCCATCCGTGAAGCAGGTAGAAACTCAGCACGACGGACTGGAACCAAGGGCGGTGTATTTCCTTGGTAAGGGTGAATCACTTGTACAGTACGGGCTGGACGCTGCCGTGGTGAGAACAAAGCTAATACACCAGCGACGACAACACCACCACCAATAGTGAGAGTTGCGCCTCCCACAGCCCAAAGCATAGGTGAAGACCACCAAGAAGGATTTTGCGGTTGGAGTGCTGTTACTTTTTGTTGGTTATACTGCTGGGCTTGTTGCCACTGTTGTTGAGTATTGAAATTTTGAACTTGGCCTTGGAGTTGTTGATTTTGCAACTTCAGCTGCTCATTGTCGTTTTTTAAACGTTCCAACTGCATCTGCGTGTTCAGCTTCTCCATCTCCAGACGCTGGTCAGTGTTGGGAGCAACTGGCGGCTGATTAGGATTCGGATACATTGGTTGTCCATAGGGGCCATAGGGAGAATACATTTGTGGCTGCATTCCCGGCGCTACTACCCCTGGCATTTGCGGAGCAACAGCAAAATTAGGCTGTAGCGGGGTATTTGTTCCTTTGAGCAATACGAGAGCCGCCAGCCCAGCTACGGCGACCCCGCCGATAAACGCCATACTCTCACTCATCGCCTTTATTCCTCAATTGCGACGTAACTATAATCATTTGTGACTGACTCACTCTCACACTCATAAATTATGCCTACTTGACTTCACATAATACTCAAACTATAAGCAACCGTATCAGCTAGTTTTTTTACATCTTGATATCTGATGTTAATATTCAAGACTATAAAGGTCAAATTGTCTACCAAATAAGGATAGAAAATCTGCGCTGTTATACTTTTTTAATCTACTTTCTCCGTCTAATCAAGAGGAGTATTTGTGCTAGTGTTGGTGGTTTTGATGGCTACCTTGAGACTTTGGCAAAATTGGGCGATCGCATTTAGTCCCTGCTCTGGCGAACCTTCTGCTAACCGTTTCACAAAAGCGCTGCCCACGATCGCAGCATCTGCTCCCCAGTCCTTTACTTGACGGGCTTGGGCGGCTTCAGAGATGCCAAAACCTACACCAATGGGTTTATCAGTAACACTACGAATTTGTTTGAGTAAATCGGACACGCGGTTTTCCAGTTGCGATCGCACCCCTGTTACCCCTGTAACGCTGACCAAATAAATAAATCCAAGAGATGAATGAGCGATCGCTTCTATCCGTTGGGCATCACTGGTGGGCGCTACCAACAAGACTACATCAATTCCCATCTTCTTAGCTGGTTCGAGCAAACCTGCTGCTTCTTCCAAGGGCAAATCTGGTACTACCAATCCTGCTACCCCAGCCGCAGCGATTGAAGAGAGAAATTTATCAATTCCCCGGTGCAGAATTGAGTTGTAATAGGTAAATAAAATAATAGGCGATCGCAATTTGGGAGTAATCCCTTGCAACATTTCCAGCACCTGCTCCAATTTTGTACCCCTTTGTAAGGCGCGGGTAGCAGCAGCTTGAATTACTGGCCCATCAGCCAGAGGATCGGAATAAGGTATGCCCAGTTCTATAATGTCGGCTCCACTTTGATCTAGAACCTGCAATGCTTTTGCTGTTGTTTCTAAATCTGGATCGCCAGCAGTAATAAACGGAATTAGAGCGCACTCGCCATTTTGCTTAAGGGTTTTAAAGCAATCAGAAATCGCAGTCATTAGTTATTAGTCATTAGTTATTGGTCATTAGTCAGTAGTCATTGGTCATTAACAAAGAACAAATGACAAACGACAACTGACCAATGATAACTTTACACCTGAGATTGCTCTTCTTGTTCTATTTGGGCTTGAATTCGTGCTAGTTCTTCGGGAGTAAGCTCATCTAACCGTTTTTGCAGAAAGTCTTGCTCATACTGTTCCCGTTGTTGGTGGTAGGTCATTTTTTGTCCCACCGCACGGAAAAAATAGGTGGCTAACCAGCCAAATAATCCACTGACTAGTAAGACTTGGCTCCATATACCAGCTTGCTGATTATCCAAACCGACTAGCTGCAATCCTATATAAGCCAAGCCGCCAGCAATAAAAACGCCTAAGCCAATTCCAATAGCGTCAATCCGTCGCATGAGAGTTATGACCTACCAATTTAGTTAAACTTCAATTTGCCGCCGTTGGGGTCGAAAATTTAGAAACGGCGATAGAACCAATAAACCTGGAAAGAAGAAGAACACCAAAAAGTACATAAAGGTACGCTCGATGGAGGTAGCTACATACCAACGCTGCTTCAGGTACAGCAAAACAGCAATCGGGATTACCAGAAGGTAAGCTCCAGCCAATATCAGATACAGCAGGGCGACAATCATAAACTTTTAAGTCTTAAGCATCTGTTTTCCATCATAGGCTGAAGAGCGGAACTGAGGAAAGTTATAGTTATGATGCTTTCAAAGAAGGGGCAGGGAGAATTGAGCGATAACTAACTTGCAATAAGTCCTTCTCCTTGCCCCTTTGTCTTCTTCCCCTTGCCTCTTAGTCAACATAACTACCCCAGAATTTCTCGTTTATGTTCAGATTGATTGACAAAAATTAGTATTATGCTATATTAGTAATTCTGCCATAATAAATGGTCTAAATAACACAAGATAAAAAACTGATCCGGATTGATTACGAGGAAACAAGGAAAAGTTGTAACTCTAGAAAACAATCACACAATCTGGAAAAAATATTTTTAATCTAGTTGGACAAAAGACACAATTGATGGTGGAATAGATAAGGCGGTATTTGCTGCCTCGAAAAAATAACTAGTTATACTAGTTGGAAAACAGTTGCGGGGGTGTGGCGGAATGGTAGACGCTACGGACTTAGACAACTGAGCCTTGAAGGAGAAATCCCTCAAGTGGAAGCTCTCAAACTCAGGGAAACCTAAATCTGATAACAGACATGGCAATCCTGAGCCAAGCCCGAAAATTTTAGATTTGTGATTTTAGATTGTACGATTAGTCTTAAATTCAAAATCCAAAATCCAAAATTGCGGGAAGGTGCAGAGACTCGACGGGAGCTACCCTAACGTTAAGGCGAGGGTAAAGGGAGAGTCCAATTCTTAAAACCTGACTTTGTTCAAGTCGTTAGGTAGCAGTGAAAGCTGCGGGAGAATGAAAATCCGTTGACCGTAAAAGGTCGTGTGGGTTCAAGTCCCTCCACCCCCATTTAAAACGCGAAAAGACTCCTATAGAAGATATGGGAGTCTTTTTGTATAATTTATAACAAATGTAAGACACGGTAATCTCGTATCCCTACCCATGTAGCTTATTTAAATAAGTTTCGCTACAAGACTAAGCAATTACACTGGAGTATTTGATAAAGGATTAAACAATTTATGTTTAATACTTTATTTACAGCTAGAGTTTATCAAATTTATGTAAAAATCTTACTGAATATTTTAAGAATAGATTGATACTAATGTTCACTAGAGTTAAGCTGGTAATAATATAAACAAGAAACCTTTTTATCCTGATAAATGGAATGACCGCTAATACTTTA
The DNA here is from genome assembly GCF_014698795.1 of Nostoc sp. FACHB-892. Classification (GTDB taxonomy): domain Bacteria; phylum Cyanobacteriota; class Cyanobacteriia; order Cyanobacteriales; family Nostocaceae; genus Nostoc. Next base: position 67,861 of record NZ_JACJTR010000009.1, on the reverse strand, counting down.
TTAATTAGTCAGGAAGATCCTCATTGCGTTACGTCTAACTCTAGACAGCTAAATGTGCAGATTGTACAAGAAGAAGTTTATAGTTTTTTCATAGAAATTGTAAATAAAATGTCACCGAGTGACGTTTTACGTAAATTCAAAGCTTTTTTTATAGACGGTCTTGATTCATCATATTCTCATTCTATACCTGGGATATATAACATTTTTTTAGAGCATGAAGAACAGGAGTTTCGTAATACACTCAAACGATGTATATATATAATAATTAATACTTGGAAAACTAATAGAAAAGATAAATATATCCAAGAATTAGTTAACTTATTTGCGATTGAAACTTTAAAAGCAAAAACCAAGGATTTTCCGGCAGCAAATATTTGTAAAAGCTGGCTAGAGAATTTTATTGCCAGTAAAGATTACCAAGAAATAAAACTATTTGCTACTAAACATGACGAGTTATCTCAAGGTCATTGGGCTAATCGCTACACTTCCTATTTATTAGTTGCTCAATCTGTTAATGAGAATAACCCAATAGAGCAACAAGAGGCTGCTAGAAAGCTTTCTAGACAGATAAAAGACAAATTTAAGTTTGAACTAGCAATGTATATTGCTCGTTCTCAATCTGCCGTATCAAGCACAACGCGCTACAAAAATCCCAGTATTTTGGGAGATAATGTTCTGCATTTAATAAAAGCAATTGTTTTAAAAAAGGGTGTATTTAGCCATGAAAATATTGCCAATATATTTATCAAGCAAACTCAAGGACAAACTCTTGAACAATTTAAAACAAGTATAGAAAAATATTTATTTTTTTCTGTAGACAATCAAGAATTAGTCAAAAGTTTGCGGCAGCAATTTGTAGAGAACTTATATTTGTGGAAGAAAGATTTTAATCAAGAAATTGTCACTAAAGAATTATTTTTGAGAACCTGTAATAGAGTAATTGATTGTTTGACAACAGAAAACGGGAAAGAACCTTCGTTTTTATTTATATTATTACTTACTCAAGGTCACTCTTTAACATTAGTGATTTTATTGTTAAAGACAATCTTGATTTGTAGTAACTCTCGGAGACATTTAGAGATTAAAATTGCTCATCTGATTCGTTATTACGAAAAATATCCTGAAGATGAGTGTAAGTGGGTAATCAATTTTATGGAAATTTTTAATATAACCTTTGCAATTTACGCAGAAAATGTAGAATACAACTTGATTAAGATGGGAGAAGAGCAAAGCAGTAATTCACAGTTAAATCTGGATGGTTACCGTGTATTTTCACAGATGAAGGTAGATAGACAAAGATGAGTGCCGTCTGATTCATGATTTAGTAAGGCGTTCGTCTAAGCAAGCCAAAGCTGCACCCGCAGTTTCAGCTAGAATACTAATGAGGCGATATAGAGCGATCGCACTAAATACTAGCGCAGATGGAAAGTGGTGTTGTAAAAGTTCATACGCAGTCGCTTCAAATACACCTAACCCACCAGGCGCACCCGGAATTACAAAACCTAACAGCCAAGCGCAGCTAAAAGCGCCTAATAACAAAGGAATTTGATTCACACTCAACGAACCCAGGGCGAACATAGTTAATATAAACCCAGTGGCGCGTAGTACCATAAAGCCCAATTCTCCTAACAAAGGCCGTAGGGGATAGCTTTTAAGATTGAAGGGAACAGTTTGCTCAGTGCTAGTAGCAGACTTTTTTGCTTTTAATTTGTACAAAAAGCGAATAACTGGGTTTAAAAACCTGGGATGAATCGCACAAAGGACTACAGCTAAACTCAGCAATTGTAGTATTTGCAGAACAACGGTAGTATTAACTGCTGCAAATTGGTTACTGCATAAAGCAATGATGATTAAAGCAGCCGCTAGCATGAGTAGGGGTTCTAGCAAAACGCTTAAGGTAGCTGCACCAGCAGAAATATTGGCATTTTTGGCTGCCACAATTCGCCCGTAGTGATGCCAGATATTACCCGGTAAATACTTAGCTATGTTCGTTTTTAGGTAAACCTGGATGAATTGGGGAGATGACACAGGTTGATTTAACTCTTGCAGAATCCAAGTCCAGATCCAGCCTGCCCAAGTGTGTGCTAATAAAGTGACGCCTGTAGCGATCGCTATAATTGCCCATCCTACCCCATCAATGCGGATAGCGGTCACTCCAATCCAATTATCTTTCAGAGCTTTCCCTAAAAAAAACAGCGTTCCCCCCAAAATTATCCAACGTAAAAATTTCTTCATTAATTTAGTAATTTAACGGTAGAGCAACAAGGGGCCAATGCCTCAAGTATTACAGGACATCAGCTACCTATCCAAAGCTTTTGAAGTATCAAACAGGTCGATGTAATTCTTTTTACGAAAACTATATTACTTTATTTTATATCTCTCTAGAGTTAGATAAAAATATTATTTATGTACTAATAAAAATGTAGCCTGCGCTAGAGGTAAAGAGCATTTTATTATTCATATCCTTAATAGAGGTTATCGAAACTGAGCAAACCAAAACAAGCACAATAACTTGCTGACCACTCCAAAGATTCAGCAAACTCTTAACTTATTAATATTTTGGTAAGGAGGACTACGTGAACGCTGTGAGACTATTCTTGAAAAAAATAAGATTGCGTCAGATATTAACTATCTTTTTAGCTGGACTATTGTTGATAGTTAGCACTGCTTGTAGTGGGGCAAATCCTCAAGGTGCAAACCCACAAAATCCTGCTGTACAAGCTGGTGGATCAAACAATCCTTATAAGAATGGTGGAGACAACTATACCAATTACAAAATGTCTACCGATCCGAAAATAGCAAACCCAAAAGCCAATAAGGGACGCGACCAAGCTAGCTTACAACCAAGTTCGCAATTGTTGATTGCTACAACAGATAGAGAATCCAAGATACTTTATCCTGGTGCTGAGACACCAGCAGGTCGAATCGATAAAGAAGCAGAATTGCCAATTATCACAGACAAGGACTTCCGAGAACCTGAACCAGGTGGTTTGATTCAAGATGAACCAAACGTAGGAGATCGGTTTCAAGATCGGATTGAGACTGTAAAAGAGAATGTTGAAAGAGCTTCCGGCTTTTTACAAGATAAGGCAGATGAAGCTGCTGCTAGACCTGAATTACAAAAAAATCCAGCAGTAGGCAGATAGAACCCTTATTTTGTCTGAATGCTTGGAATGCAAAATTAATTCCAAATGCCATCTTGGTTGAAGTTTAACTTAGTCACAAAAATGCAAGGAGTAGGAGTATGAAAAAAGCAATGAATTGGCTCAAAAGCATTCGTCCCTTAAAAGTTTTAACTGTTTTATTTGCAGGAATATTCTTATTTCTGACACAAGCTTGTGCTGATCCAGGAGTAGCAAAAGAACCAACACAGGCTGAGTCACCTTATCTCGAAAGATACGATCCCACAAAAGATTATCCTCTCTCTTCTCCAGCTGGTGGGATGAATAACTTTAGTGATGTAGATCCTAGAGGAGGAGCAGGTGAAAAGGCAGCTAACGACAGATCTGATGCGCTGGCGAAAAATTCTCAAAAAAATATTGAGCAGAAGGGAATTGACAGCCCAGAGCAATATGGTCGAAATTACAAACAAGGTACACCCTTTGGCGAAAGAGTGAAGAACCTGGGTGAAGATATCGGTAGTTCAGCTAATGAATTGGGAGAAGGCGTAGCTAAGGGTACTCAGCGAGGAATTGAAAATCTCAAGGGAAATACCCAAAATGCAGCTGAAGGCTTGAAAAAGAATGCTCAAAGTGGCGCTGAAGATGCTGGTAAAAATATTCAGCGCACAGCTGAAGATGCAGGCAGTGCAGTGAAGAAGGCAGCCAGAGATATTGATTGAAATTAGTCGATTTAATCTCTTGTAAAAATCTGAAAGCCCCATAGAGTAAAGTCTAGGGGCATCTAAACAAAGTCTGCGTAAGCAGGCTTTGTTTGAGTTTTAGGTAGGCAAGACTTATATCATGTCTACTTTATTACTTAATAAACCCGAAGAACCCCACCCCACTAAAGCTATGCTTTGTCTCCCTGCCCCTAATTCTCAGAGTTCCCCGCTTTTCGAGAGGGGATGAAGGGGAGGAGTGCAGTCTTCTTCGTGAGAGAGATGCTTTAGGCTTACAATGTAAATGCCTCGCCTTACAATGCCAATGGGTTCCCCTGCATTAAAAACGCTACGCCTTTACGCAAAACTGTAATAAGAAACTGCGTAGGCGTAGACATCGCTGATTCATCACCAACACTACAAATACTTCTGCAACAATAACCCTAACTTTTCCTTCGTCGCTGCGGGTGCTTTATCCAACTGAGTCAAAATCGCATACTGCAACGCCGAATGCGCCTCACTGGTTGGCGGATTTTCACTTAAGCGCCGCACAGTTTCTTGAATCACCTTTTGAGCATTCACAGCATTCCGCAGCAAATTGCCAATCACCATTTCCACTGTCACACTATCATGGTCTGGATGCCAACAATCATAATCTGTCACCAGCGCTAAGGTTGCATAAGCTATTTCTGCTTCCCTTGCCAACTTCGCCTCTGGTAAATTCGTCATGCCGATGATTGTTGCATCCCAACTGCGGTAAAGATTTGATTCTGCTTTAGTGGAAAAAGCTGGCCCTTCCATGCAGACATAAGTGCCACCGCGATGGAGAGTAACTTCTGGTAAATTGAGATATGCGATCGCATCTGCTAACACACCAGCCAAGTTCTTACAAATCGGATCGCCAAAGGCAATGTGAGCAACAATTCCCTCACCGAAAAAGGTTGAAATTCGATTTTTCGTTCTGTCAATAAACTGATCTGGCACCACCATATCCAGTGGTTTCGCCTCTTCCTTCAAGGAACCCACAGCACTAGCTGAGATTAAATACTGCACACCCAATTGCTTCATCGCATAGATATTAGCGCGAAACGGTAATTCAGAGGGTAACAGCGTGTGATTGCGACCATGACGCGCCAAGAAAGCTACCCGTGTGCCATCCAAAGTCCCCAGAATCAAAGCATCTGATGGTGAACCAAAGGGGGTTTGAACTTGCACCTCTTCTACATCTTTAAGTGCATCCATTTTATACAGACCACTGCCACCAATAATCCCAATACTAGCTTGAGCCATGATCCTGAACCTGTTCCTTGCTGATCTGCTAAGTTATTTTACCGAAAAGGGGAATAGCAGAGAAGCTAAGAAACAGAGCGATGTCTACGACGAGCTACGCTTACGCATTTCATGCTGCTAACACTATTGAATTATTACCCATTAATTGTTGGTTTATCTCTCTAGCAATTAATCTGTAATTTGACGTAGAAATTAGTGCATTAAGTCTATACAAAGATAGGTAATAATAACTCATAAACTTGATAAATTAGTTTTAGCATAGACTAAAAATTGCCCGCACTTTTTAACCAGGAATTGCTAATGAATTATCAAAAGTTAGATGCTGCCCTTGCTACAGCGCTAAATGATGTTCAAAGTTTAGAAGAATCAAATTTGGGAGTTTTTATTCATACTGAACCAATTTTAGATTCTGCTGCAACTGCTGTTTTAGAACGTTTAGGCGTTAGTGGTGTTACCAGTGGCAAAGATATTTTCACAGCAACACTATCACCAAATGTCATTTCCCAGTTGTCAGAGCAATCTTGGGTGAAGTATTTGAAGCGATCGCAGCAATTAGGTTTGGTTAATAGGAGAATAGGTACTGGGAGATTGGGTGTTTAATGGGCATTGCCTAACCCTATGCTGCGCGGATAATTTTTTGCTGTTACTGTGAATCAGGTTTTTGTTTTTCTGGAAACTTACACTTCACCTCAATTTCCAGATTACTTTCAGCAGAACCTTCGGTAATGTAAGGAATACCTGCCTTACCACCAAGCTTAATGCCAAATTTAAGTCTTACCTCCTCAATCTCAGCAGTATTGAAGTCTTTAAAAGCACTAAGAGCGTAGATAGTATAAGAGCGAATCATTTGACGAGCTTGTTGCATCCGAGCGATCGCATCTGTTCGGACATCCTTGTATTCTATGCCATCATCCTCCTCATCAATTTCCGAACTTATTTCGGTGGCTGTGAGATTAATCTCAATCTGCTCAATTTCGCCGTCTGCCTGGAAAAAGAGTTGCTGTACTTCTGACATAAGTTACCTCGGTTAAATTTTTGTATCGTGTCTGAAATATTTCACACTGTTTGCGGAAAAATAACAGATAGTGTTGTTTTTAGTAACACAGCCATCATTGTGTCTGTCAAGATTATCCCGCATTTTCCAACATAAGGTGTGTTAAATGGCACGATACGCGCTTGTTATTGGCATTGCCGAGTATGTCAGTCCATCATTACCGCGTTTGTCGAAGACTACAAATGATGCTGAAGCGATCGCGCAACTCTTAGAACAATATGGTGATTTCCAGTCTGTGCAAAGATTACCACAGCGCTGGAATAAAGATAAAAACGGCTATGAAATCGCAGCGTCAAAAGTTACTGGGGTTGAAATTGGTCAAGAACTCAGAAAATTGCTGTTAGAGCAAGCTACTAATAATGAAGTGCTTATTTATTTTAGCGGACACGGTTTTATCACTTCTGATACTTTGGGACAACAAGAGGGATTTTTAGCAACTTCTGATTGTCAGGTTGAAGTTAAGGGAAACCAGATTGTGGCACAAAAATATGGTATTTCCCTTAACAAGCTGAATAAATTAATCGGAGAATCTCAATTAAGTAGTTTAGTAGTGCTACTTGATTGTTGTCATAGCGGCTATTTCTTAGAAAGAGAATTAGTAGAACAAACTTTGACCGCTTTTCGTTCGCTAAAGGATTATTACTTAATAGCAGCTTGTCGCCGTTTTGAACAAGCAGCAGCGATTATGAGCGAAGAATATAGTATTTTCACAGGTGCAGTTATTAAGGGATTAGCATCTGAAAATGCAGGTAGTAGTGGGCGAATTAGTAGCGATCGCTTATTTGATTTTGTCAGCAACAAATTGACAGGTTCAATACAAGAACCCATTCGCATGAGTTTGGGACGGTCAATTACTTTGGTAAGTTATCCCCAATTAGATATTCTTAAAGAAGAAATTGCCTTCAATCAGGAAAATCCCTATCGGGGACTTTATGCATTTGAATCAGAGCAAGCACAATATTTTTGTGGACGAGATGAAGCAGTTCGTACACTGGTTTCGCGGTTAGCAGAGAGCCGATTTTTAGCTGTAATTGGCTACTCAGGTAGTGGTAAATCTTCTTTAGTGAAAGCAGGTGTCTTACCGCAACTAAAAAGCGATCGCCTCCCTGGAAGCAGTCAATGGGAAATCGCATCTTTTACACCAGGAGAACATCCTTTAGGTAAATTAGTTGATATTTTAGCTCGACAACAGGAGCAAAATCAGCCACATCTATTATTTATCGATCAATTTGAAGAAATATTTACCCTGTGTCAAGACGATGAGGAACGCAAAGCTTTTATCCGCTTGATAGCACAGGAAGTAAAAAAGAGTGAGGTAAAAACGCGGATAATTTTGACAATTCGCGGTGATTTCCTAAATCGTTGTGCTGACTATTTAGAAATTATTACTCTCATCAATAGCATTCCTCCCACATCATTCATCGTCACACCGATGTCTCTTGCTGAGTTAGAAGAAACAATAGAAAAACCAGCAAAATTACATGGAGTAACATTTGAGCATGGTTTAGTTTCGCAAATTGCTGCCGATGTTATCAACCGTCCGGGTGCATTACCCATACTGCAATATGCACTTAAAGAGTTGTGGCGGGTCTGCATTGAAGAACCTGAATCGCCAGAGCCGCTTTTGACTCGTAAAGGTTATGAGGAAATTGGCGGAGTTAAAGGAGCTTTAGACAAACGAGCGACAATTTTGTATCAAAGTTTAACAACTATAGATCAAGCCTTTGCTCGTCGCTTGTTTATGGAATTGGTGCAGTTAGGTGAAAGTGAAGAAGTGACGCGGCGACGTGCTAGCTGGGATAGATTAGAAGCGATTTCAGATTCTCCACAACAATTACAAAGGGTTGTAGGATTACTGGCGGGTTCTCAACAACGTTTAATTATCACCGATAAAACTACCGTAGAAGTTGCTCATGAAGCGCTTTTATCTGAGTGGAAATTACTCAATAGTTGGATTGCTGAAAATATAGAGAATATTCGTCTCAGTCGTTCTTTAGATGAAGATTGTCAGGAATGCTTATGAATACATTTGAAGCATCTCTAGAAATTATGAAATTGTCTATAGTCAACAAAGCGCTTCCTGATAATAAGCCGGCAGAGGCAGTGGAAGAAAGTTTACGTGATTTCCAAAAAATTTATGGAAAAGTTCTCGAATTAGATGAATTGCTTAAAAAAACAGGTTGTCAAGATTGTAAACCTGGAGGTAGAAATTGGCCAGAGTGTTCAAATCGTTGCAGAAGTAGGGTAATAGATTTATTAAAAGTAATCCTGCAGAATGAGATGAGAGATAATTTATCCCCATCAGAAAAAGTTGATACAGTTTTAGAATATTATGAAGAATTGTTTAAACAAAGTCTAGACAAGTTTTAGTAAAGTTAAGTTATTTAACCTCTTTGCCTTTTGTCCCTTTTAAGCATAATCTAAAATTACCTAAGCCCAAAAATGTAAGCAAGAGTTCACGGTCACCAAACAGAGTCTTAGTAAACATACTTTGACAATCTTTCTTAAAACTATAAGTATCTACCTTGATTTTTTGTACAATTTTAAGATAGTACCTTGTACTATCTTAAAATTGTGTTAAAAAAGTTAAGTTTTTAAATTGAGAGATTGCTTAGTTATCAACCTTGTGTAGCGATCGCCCCCCATTCCTCATATCAATTAATACAAATGTTCTGGTTGTCTACTTGCGGCCAGCATTATCTATCACTGGTAGTATTTTGTAAAATTCATCCCTAAGAATCACATGATCCCCCTTACGTGTGGTGGCAGACAGTCCTAAACTGAGAGTGAGAGTTGAAAGGCAGTCGGGAGAAATTTTGTGAAAAAAGTATTATCAATCATCCTTGGTGGTGGCGCGGGTACTCGGCTTTACCCACTAACCAAACTCCGCGCTAAACCAGCAGTACCAGTAGCAGGGAAGTATCGCCTAATTGATATCCCTGTCAGTAACTGCATAAATTCCGAAATATTCAAAATCTACGTCCTGACACAATTCAACTCAGCTTCTCTGAATCGTCACATCGCCCGTACCTATAACTTTACTGGCTTCAATGAGGGGTTTGTGGAAGTTCTAGCGGCACAACAAACGCCAGAAAACCCAAACTGGTTCCAAGGTACAGCCGATGCTGTGCGTCAGTATCTGTGGTTAATGGAAGAATGGAATGCAGACGAATATTTGATCCTTTCAGGCGATCACCTCTATCGCATGGATTATCGCCAGTTTATCCAGCGCCATAGGGAAACGGGGGCTGATATTACTCTCTCAGTCATCCCCATTGATGAGCGCCGCGCCTCAGATTTTGGCTTGATGAAAATTGACGATTCTGGTAGGGTAATCGATTTTAGCGAAAAACCTAAAGGCGAAGCATTAATCCAAATGCGCGTTGATACAAGCGTACTGGGATTATCGAAAGAACAAGCCCAGCAACAGCCTTACATCGCCTCAATGGGGATTTATGTCTTTAAAAAAGAGGTTTTGTTCAAGTTGCTCAGAGAAGGTATAGAAAGGACTGATTTCGGGAAAGAAATTATTCCTGATGCCTCTAAAGATTACAACGTTCAAGCTTACCTTTTTGATGATTACTGGGAAGATATTGGAACAATTGAGGCATTTTATCATGCCAATTTAGCCCTGACTCAGCAGCCCCAGCCACCCTTTAGTTTCTATGATGAACAGGCACCAATTTATACCCGCGCTCGTTACTTGCCTCCGAGTAAACTTTTAGATTGCCAGGTAACAGAATCAATTATTGGCGAAGGTTGCATTCTGAAAAATTGTCGCATTCAACATTCAGTTTTGGGAGTGCGATCGCGAATCGAATCTGGCTGCCTCATCGAAGAATCTTTGCTGATGGGTGCAGATTTTTACCAAGCTTCTGTAGAACGCCAATCCAATGTAGAACAAGGTGACATTCCTGTAGGTATTGGTCGTGACTCGATTATTCGCCGTGCCATCATCGATAAAAACGCCAGTATCGGTCACGATGTCAAAATTATCAATAAAGATAACGTCCAAGAAGCTGACCGCGAAAGTCAAGGTTTCTACATCCGCAGTGGTATTACCGTTGTGCTGAAAAATGCTGTCATTCCTGATGGAACCATTATTTAATAGTTAGGAGTTAGGAGTTAGGAGTTATGAGTTAATGGTTAAAAATTCTGATTACTCCTCACTCCTCACTTTTAATTTTTCACTCCTAACTTCTCACTCCTCACTTTTTTTGCTGATTGGCCTTCCAGCTAGCGGTAAGTCAACTTTGGCAAAACAATTACTTACAGAATGCCCCCAGATGCCACTGATTTCTACGGATGGCATCCGGGGGCAACTGTTCGGTTCCCAAGCCATTCAGGGACCGTGGCTGGTGATTTGGCAAGAAGTAAGACGGCAATTTCAGCAAGCTATTTCTACAGAAAATACAGCTATTTTCGATGCCACCAATGCCCAGCGCCGCAATCGTCGTCAAGTCATTGCTTTAGCCCGTGACTTGGGTTTTACCCACATTACGGGAATTTGGGTGGATACACCAGTTTGGCTGTGTTTAGCACGGAATAAAAGGCGATCGCGCCAAGTTCCTGAAGAAATTATCTTGCGGATGCACCGTCAACTTCGAGATGCTCCCCCAAGCCTGGAAGAGGGACTAGACAGGCTAATCCGCTTATCAGAAAAATCAGAGTACGGAAATTGCGATCGCTTGTTGAGCGAGAACCACACTTGATTTTCTATATTCTTTGTTAATTTAAAATCAGATTCTTTTGCTTGGCACTATACCTAGCAAATTGAACGTCTCTCATCTTAAAAAAAAACATAACAGGAACTTCTATAGGAGGCTGGTAGATGGCTGCAACCGACTTCAAAGACTATTACGCAATTTTGGGAGTTAGTAAGACTGCCACTCCAGAGGAGATTAAGCAAGCCTTTCGTAAACTAGCCCGCAAATATCACCCTGATGTCAACCCAAATAACAAACAGGCAGAAGCACGCTTCAAAGAAGTTAGCGAAGCCTACGAGGTTGTGTCAGACCCAGATAAGCGTAAAAAATATGACCAATTTGGTCAATATTGGAAACAAGCTGGTGAAGGTTTCCCATCCGGCGGTGTTGGTGTTGATATGGGTGGCTTTGACTTCAGTCAATACGGCAATTTTGATGAGTTCATCAATGAGTTGCTAGGACGCTTTGGTGGTGCTACCCCTCGTGGTGGGCGACAAAGTTACTCACAGCAAAATAATTACTCAAATTACTCACAAAATTACTCTTACCGTACTTCTACAAATACGTCGAGTGGTTTTAACGGGTTTAACGATTATGGGTTTCAAGATGCAAGCACGGGTACTTCCCAGGATAGTGAAGCTGCAATTACTCTAACTTTTTCCGAAGCATTTAACGGCGTGCAAAAGCGCTTCAGTTTAGGTAACGAAACAATTGATGTTCGTATCCCATCGGGGGCTAAACCTGGTACTCGCCTGCGCGTGCGCGGTAAAGGTCAAATCAACCCGATGACTCAGCAACGAGGGGATTTATACTTAAAAGTCGAACTTCAGCCGCACTCGTTTTTTCAAATGGAAGGCGATAACTTGGTGTGCGAAGTGCCAATCACGCCAGATGAAGCTACCCTGGGAGCGTCTATTGATGTACCCACACCTGATGGTTCAGTTAATGTCAAGCTACCAGCAGGAGTGCGTTCTGGTCAATCGCTGCGTTTACGTGGCAAAGGTTGGCCTCTCGCCAAGGGTGGACGTGGCGATCAGTTGGTGAAGGTGGCGATCGCACCACCAAAAGACCTCAGCCAACAAGAGCGGGAATATTATGAAAAAATCCGGGCTATACGTACTTATAATCCCCGCAGTCATTTGCAGCAAGTCAAGCTGTGAAATTTCGGATTGTAGAGACGGTAAATTTACCGTCTTTACATTTAAGTATGAATTTGCTGCGTATTTCTCGCTACTATCATGGACTTAAACGCTTCCATTGCTTCTGGTGTAGCCTCGGTAGCTTGCCATGTTGCCCGTGCAGCTAACCGCTCGTTCCAAGCATTCACTTTTGGATAATCACTTAAGGAAATGCCCACTTCCGGCAACCATATTACTACAGTTCCAGCCACTACATCAGCGAGAGTTAGGTTTTGACTACCAAAGTAAGGGCGAGCGTTAAGTAAATTCTCAAAAAGCTTCAGCACTATTGAAATTTTCTGTTTCGCCTGCTCGATTTTTTTTGGTTCTTCCTCAGGTAAGCCTAATATCTGAGGTAAAAACGTAGTGGTTGCTGGCAAAAGCTCATTTACAGTTACCAGTTGTACCATGCGTGCGATCGCTAAATCCTTGGCATCTTTAGGCAACATCGCAGGTGTGGGATATTTTGCCTCTAAATAGTCCAGAATTGCCAAAGATTCTACTACACTAAAGCCGTCATCCACCAAAGCCGGAATGTGGTGGAAGGGGCTAATTGTCAAAAACTCTGGTTTAAACTGCTCCCCATCCAGTTTTATCTCTACTAATTCAAATTCAAGTTCTTTTTCCAGCAGAGTAATCCAGACGCGGCGAGAGTTGGGAGAAATCGGTGAGTGATAAAGGGTCAATACCATAAAACCTCACAGTTTTATCAGTAGGGTGAGCATAGCCAATTTTACATCTTAGACTCAATTGAATTGTTTTAACAAAGTCTCAACACTAGCATTGTGATCCAAAAAAGAAAATAAATGCCAGTAGCCAAGTTTTCCTTCTTTATCTAATACGAACTGGGCTGGTAAAGGCGCTCCCAGTGCTTGCCCTACTTGATAGGTACGAAACACTCTACAACTGGGATCACTCAACAATGGCATTTTTACTCCTAAATCTTTCACAACTATTTGACTCTGCCGTTCATGGGTACTAGTAATCATTAAAACTTCTATACCGCGATTTTGAAATTTTTCGTAGTTCTCATTTAAAGCTTTGATGTGAGGAAAACAAAAAGGACAATATTGTTTTTCAGTAAAGATGCGAGTAAAGGCTAGTAACAGTGGTTGCTTACCTTTATAATCAGACAATTTTACTAATGTCCCGTTGGTGATATCTGGCAGTTGAAAATCTGGCGTTCCTACTCCCAACCTAAGTTTATTTGTCGCTGGAACTGGTAAAAAATTGCGGAAGAATCGCTCATTTAATAAACCACTAAAATCAGTTGAAGTCAGCATATTTTTATCCTTAATTATTTAAATACTATTTTATAAAAAAACCACAGATAGATACTGAGGCTGACACTGTTTAATGTGTACCTCTGTTTATCTGTGGTTTTCATTAATTTTGCTCTTAACTCCAATAGCCTGAATTAGAGTTGTTTAGCAAACGTAGTTTAGACAGCAGAGAAGTAAACTTTAGACTTCACTGGGTCAGGATTCATTGTCTTGTCACCAGGTTGCCAACCAGCTGGGCAAACTTCATCGGGGTGAGACTGAACATACTGAATTGCTTGTAATGTCCGCAGGGTTTCATCAACGCTGCGACCAAAAGCTAGGTTGTTGATGGTAGCGTGCTGTATAATACCATCTTTATCGATGAGGAACAGACCACGCAAAGCAATACCTGCTGCTGGGTCAAGAACGTTGTAAGCGGCGCTAATCTCTTTTTTGATATCGGAGACTAAAGGATAATTCAGGTCGCCGACACCACCAGACTTACGATCTGTTTGAATCCAAGCGAGGTGAGAAAATTCACTATCAACAGAAACCCCAAGGACTTCTGTATTGATTTTCTTGAATTCTTCGTAGCGATCGCTAAATGCTGTAATTTCAGTGGGGCAAACAAAGGTAAAGTCTAGTGGGTAGAAAAACAGGACGACATACTTACCGCGATAATCGGAAAGTTTGATTGTTTTAAATTCCTGATCTACCACAGCCGTTGCTGTGAAATCGGGAGCTTGTTGACCAACGCGGAGGCTTCCTTCGATTCCGTAAGTAAGGGACATTAACCTAATTCTCCTTTATCGGTTTAGTAGCGTTGGAATTTGGGTTAAGTAAAACTCACCCATCCACGCTCTCACAGTTTAATTACGATCTGTTACGACTATATCATACTCATAACGATTTTGAGTAGCAAATGCTTGATTTAGATACAAGAGAATGGTTGCTTACCAATGGCTTAGGAAGTTTCGCCAGTGGTACGGTTTCTGATGTCCGCACCCGCACTTATCACGGTTGGCTGTTTGCCGCGACAAACCCTCCTTCTGAGCGCACTCTGCTGTTTTCGCACCTAGAAGCTAGCTTGGAAGTATTAGGGAGGGTTGTAGCACTGGGGACAAATTTTTGGGGTAACGGTCAGGTTGAGCCGACAGGCTACGAACTCCTGCACTGTTTTGATATTAACCCAGTTCCAAAATGGATTTGGGGTCAAGATAACTGGCAGTTAACTAGACAGTTAGTGATGCCTTATGGGTTAGTAGGAAGCAGGGAGCAGGGAGCAGAAAGCAGGGAGCATGGGGAAAATGCCTCTCCTCTACGCCCTTCCCCATACCCAATGCCCAATCTCCAATGCCCAATCCCCAATGCCCCTGCCGAATTTTGCCATCGAATTTTGATCCAATATCGCTATAACGGAAGTGATACAGCGATTTTACGGCTGCGACTGCTGATAGCAGAACGTAACTTTCACCACCAGCAAACTGCTAGTCCAGGATTACAGTTCTCAGAATTGCTTGGGCAACAGCAAGTCTGTCTGCAAGCAAAAAATGCTGGGCATTTCGGTACACCTTGGCACTTGCGCTGGACACAAGGAAAATATCGAACAGATGCAGTTTGGTATTGGAATTATGGATTGCCTGAGGAGACAAAACGCGGATTAGGCGACAAGGAAGACCTCTATAGTCCTGGTTACTTGATAGTCACACTGCAACCAGGAGATGTGGTGACTCTAGAAGCACGAGTAGGTTTTCCCGACTCGATGGGAGGTATTCTCACCTCTGAAACCTTTGCAGAAGCCGTAGAGGCAGAACAAGAAAGGCTCTCCCAGATTTTTAGATTGAGTCAAGGAGGGGCTAGGGGCTGGGGACTGAAGACTGGGGAAGAGTTTTCTAATCCCCAATCCCCAATCCCCAATCCCCAATCTACAATCTGGCAACAGCTACTCAAAGCAAGCGATCAGTTTATCGTCTATCGAGCCTCAATTGCTGGGCTTACGGTCATTGCTGGTTATCACTGGTTTAATGACTGGGGGCGCAATACATTAATTGCTTTACCGGGGTTAGCACTTGTTCCACGACGCTTTGACGTAGCGAAAGGAGTATTGCGGACTTTCGGGCACTATTGCCACCACGGTTTGATTCCTAATACATTTCCTGATACTAATGGCGAACCAATTTATAACAGTATTGATGCGGCGTTGTGGTGGATTGAAACTTTAGGACTTTATTTAGAAGCTACCCAAGACTGGGAATTTTTGGCAGAGCAATTCCCCGTAGTACAGCAAATCTACAAAGCATTTGTTGGTAGTACACATTTCAATATCCAAATCGATGCTACCGATGGGTTAGTTAGTTGGGATGGCCGTGATCTAGCTCTTACCTGGATGGATGTGGTAATTGGGGCACACCCTGTCACTCCCCGGTACGGTAAGCCAGTGGAAATCAATGCGCTGTGGTATTCAGCTTTATGTTGGCTGAGTCAGTGGGCAGAACGATTGAGCCAGCTTGAGTTTGGTGAGCCAGTGCGTCTCACTAAGCAAGCACAGCGTTATGCTCAACAAGCAGAACACGTTAAAACCTCGCTGCAAAAGTTCTGGAATCCTCAGCTAGGTTATCTGTACGATACTATTGAGCCGGACGATCGCCGGAATTTTCAAATTCGCCCCAATGCCGTTTTAGCGCTGTCGCTCCACCATTGTGCGTTTTCTTCACAACAAGGGTGTCAAGTACTAGATTTGGCAACTGTCAGCTTGCTCACGCCCTATGGTCTTCGCAGCCTTGATCCAGGAGATCCCGAATACAAAGGGAGATATGAGGGTAACCAAGAGCAACGCGATCGCGCCTATCATCAAGGCACTGTTTGGGCTTGGCTAATTGGGCCATATATTCGCGCTTGGCAACGTTTTTATCCACAGCGATCGCTGCCTTTTGATTGGCAACCTCTGCTAGATCACTTCCTATTTGACGCTTGTCTTGGTTCTATTTCTGAGATTTTTGATGGCGATGCACCTCACAAGCCCAGAGGAGCGATCGCTCAAGCTTGGTCAGTTGCTGAAGTCATCCGCCATATCATGTAGTGCTGAGTCCTGAGTGTTAGAAGTTAGACTTGGCTCTTACAGGGCAGTCAAGGCTAGTTTCTCTAAACTTTACTCATGACTCACTACTTATTAACTTTTAAAGTGGCTCAGGTCGGAGTTGAACCAACGACCCCAGGCTTATGAGTCCCGTGCTCTAACCAACTGAGCTACTGAGCCATATTTCCTCAAATCATCTATTAGTATAGCATACAAATTCGCTGAAGACTAGCCCCTTTTGCAAATTTCTTACAGCTTTCATCTTTGTTGAGTTAACAGAAAGCAAATGAGGGAGTTTACCTCCCTCAACTAACAAGGCAACAATTTAGTTACAGACAGCTAGGAATTACACGCGTTCCGGTAACATAGCTATTGGGTTAACAGCACCCTTGCCTGATCGATGGATTTCAAAGTGAGTGTGTGGCCCAGTACTGTGACCAGTGCTACCCATTAAAGCAATCGTTTCTCCTTGATTCACCTGCTGACCAGGTTGCACTAGAATCTTGCTGTTATGAGCATAGCGAGTCGTGCTGCCATCAGGATGACGGATTTCGACAAGGTTGCCATAACCACCTTTGTTCCAACCAGCTTTTTCTATCGTCCCCTCAGCTGAGGCGACAACTGGCGTGCCAGTGGAGTTAGCAACGTCAATTCCTTTGTGCATTCTACCCCAGCGCCAGCCATAACCAGAGGTGAGCGTTCCCTTCGCCGGCCATGTGTAAGATATGGTTGAGGAAGATGGAGGAGGTGTAAGTTCGTCAATGGGTCTGGGCAGATATTGATCCACTGCTGCCAAAGGCGGTACTATCTGTGGAGAAACTGTGGTTCCCCGCATCTTTCCTAAGGAATCAGAGGCATTTACTTTTCTAGGAGGTGTTGCAATCCTTGTGGCAGATGGAGTGCGAGGGGGAGTCCACTGACTAGCAGAACCGAGATTAGGCAAGAACTCTGGGTTTACTGCCTCGCTAGGGCGTACAGTAGCACTGAATTGGGTCTTAATTGGTTGACTGAATTGGGTCTTAATGGGTTGAACGCTATAGTTAGACCGAATCGGTGTAGGAACTGGAATTGGGATCGCTACACTATTTGGTCGAGTCGCGTTGGGTACAGGGAAATTATTGGGGGTAGAAGTAGGAGTGAGGATCGCAGCATTAGTAGTTTCAGTAGGTGCTGCTGACACAACTAAGTTCCCAGACTGTTGAGCGCGATATTTCTGCTGTAACCTCTGAATTTCGGCTTGTAGACCCCGCAAACGGTCATTATTGTTATTGTTTTCCCTTGCTACCCTATTCGTTGCTGTTTTAGGCTGTTGCATTTCGGCAAAAGCTTTTGGCACTGGAATGTCACCACCGACGCCATAAGAACTAGCTGTGGGGGGGGCTGTTTCTAATACGGTCGCACTATTTGCCTGAATCTGAACAGTTACCGGTGTAGGGACGGCAATGTTACTGTTGTCGGCAATAGTTGGTGATTGTGAACTAGGTAGATATGAGTTGGCACTACCAATGTTTACAGTGGAGGTGGCTACCTTTGGAGTTTTGTTGGACTCTACAAATGTAGGTGAACTCGCTACAATTGCCTCAACTTGAGCGACTGCTGGAATAATCAGTTTTTGACTAATTTGCAGCTCATTTGGATTATTGAGGTTATTTGCCTTGACTAGTTCTGATACTGAAGTGTTGTATCTGCTGGCGATCGCTGCTAGTGTATCTCCAGGCTTAACTTCGTAGGCTGTTCGAGTCGCGGAGGCAATAACTGTTGGTGTAGCTGGTGTTAGTACACTAGTCTGTGTCTTCTGTTTTAACTTCGATATTAAGTCCGCTTCGCTTGCATCAACAGAAGCGTCTGACTTGGCTAATAAAGTCTTCTCAACTACAGTCGTCGGCTGCGCCAAGCCTATATCAGCTTGTGATAAATCTTTGGTTTTCTCAGACCGCAGCTGTGCCAGACTATTTCTTAAACGGTTCGATTTTTCTTGTAAGCGGTTCAGTGCGAACTCTTGTTGCGCTTTAAGTTGTGCATTTATCTCACTGTTAGCTGCTCCAGATGTTGCCACTGTTTGTGACTGGGCACTTAGTGATGCATTTGTAATACCAACACCATCAGCACCAGACTCAGACAGATTGTTGACTGTTGGGAAACTAGTTTCAGCTAAGGTATTGTTCAATCCCTGTGCCACTTGCGGCTTCAGGTAGGTGGAATTTTTATAAACCGTTGTTCCTTGGGAAAATGTTGCTGATGTAGGAACTTGCAAAGACATTCCATTTGCTGCGACTTGCCATTTAGCTTCAAGCCCAGGCACTTGTGAGACTGCCGTTGGTTCCACGATTACAGGATTTTCCGGCACGCTCGCTGATGAGACTGCTTGGGACTCCAGCTTTGTGGAGGCGAATTTCACCTCAGTGTCAGGAATAGCAGGAATCGTTGAAGTTGCCTTTTGGCTACCTACAGGCACTGCTGCTTGGGCTTGATCGCTTTGTCGAGTCACCAAAAGGCTGGTTGCTCCCATAGAGATGGCCAAGCCAATCATAGCGGCTTTTGTCCGCACCCGGCGGTTAACTTTTGGATTTATCACATTTAGCACTTCTACCGGGGCATCATCGCTGCTGGGGTTATTGTTCAACACAGCTTTTACTCTCTTTTTCAATGCTCGTTTCAAAGACGACCTCCTATGATCACTAGCGCTTAACTGACCTCGATTTTTCCGTTGGATTTTAGTCAATGATTTAGATCACAACAAATGATAGATCAAGATCACATTCACCAGAGATGCTTACGCAAGATTAACCTGCTTCTCTGATTTAAACAAGTTCACACGTATTAGCAAAAAAAATTTGCTGTGTTTACTTGTCCGAACCACTCCTCACACCACCTAAGACGTTTTACTTTTTACCATTGTCCGCGCTTGTCTTGCGTCAATCGCGGGGACTGGACAAGATATTTGCCAAGTCCATAGTCGCTGCCGAGAATTAAATTGCTGCGACTTCTGGGAAAGTGATGCCCCCTACTGTAGATATCTTCAAGATATTTCTACTCAATCAGTCTTCTCAACACGAGACTTTACGTTGATTATTCCCTAAAAAACAACCGTATGATCTATCGGCTACTTTGGAACTTCTTTCTAGAGTTGCCTGAACTAAAATGGCTGAAATATCCCAGATGACTGGAGTTTAGCCTTTTTGTTCCTCAACTTAGGATGTTTCAAATTCATCAAAATCTATCATTCAAATTTGGCGATATCCCAAGTTTTATATACAAATTTCTTATACTAACCTTACTCTCCTTGTAAGTATCTTCCACTACAATTTAGAAAAAAGCCCAATTTTAGGTATCTTGTTTTACATATTATTGCAGTAATAAAGAAAATTTTTGCTGCCACAAATCATTCGTCTAATAGATGCCTGGAAATATTATAAGTATATTTACTTACAAACATATAGGTAAACAACTATTGTAAATAGCCTAACTGACGACGGGTTTCAAATAAGCTAATTGCTACACTGACTGACAAGTTCAAGCTGCGAACCCCTGGTTGGCTCATGGGAATATACAAAGTAGCATCGCAATCTGACAGAATTGCTGGTGGTAAGCCGGTAGTTTCACTACCAAACAGCAGCCAATCATCAGGTTGAAACTGAAAGCTAACATAATTAGAATTGCCACGGACAGTAAAACCTAAGCATCTGCCTCCACGCTCCTGATGTACGGTTTTAAAGGCTTCTAGCGATTCGTGATAGTGCAGCTTGACGTAAGACCAGTAATCTAAGCCAGCCCTTTTGAGGTAGCGATCGCTAATTTCAAATCCTAAAGGTCCCACCAAATGCAACTCTGTACCCGTAGCCGCACAAGTACGGGCAATATTACCTGTATTTGGAGGAATTTGTGGGTTAACTAAAACTACCTGAGGCATTGTCCGTATAAGCTAGGTATTGTATAAAACAATTTATTGTCTATGTTAAATCTACCAAAGGGTAGAGGCTATTCATAGGTTTTATTAATAATAACCAAGCATCCTCCAGCGATTAGATTTTTAAAACGAAACGTAAACCCTCCCAGAGCAATGCCTGAGAGGATATTTGGCTAAAATTTAGAAATATTAAGTTTTATGTAGAAAAAGTAAGTGTTGTGCTTTTTAGTCCTGGTAGTGTATCTAAGAGAATCTACCATTTGTCTGAAGACAGTAGATGAGGCAGGGATTAGGGAGTGGGGAGTGAGGAGTGGGGGGAGATCAGGGAGCAGCAGGGTGGTTTCATACGAAAAAAGAAAAATACATAAGTCTTGATTTCTCGTTTTGTGGCGTGGCTTTTTACCCCACTTCCATTCCTCTCCCCGAAACGGAGAGAGGCTTTGAAACGCAGTTTTAGTTTTTCTCTGCTTGTATAAAACCACCCTGGGGGGGAGATCAGGGAGCAGGGGAGGCAGGGGAGGCAGGGGGGACAAGGGGACAAGAGGTGAGAACTTGAAACAACTCTTTGCCCTTGCCCAATGCCTGATGCCCAATACCCAATGCCCCTCGAGTTAAGCCAGCAGAGAGGAGCATAATTTGTCTTCAAGTTCCATTTCGCGCTCTTGGGTGGCAATAATAGCCTGAGTGATGACGCGCTGGCTGTCAAAACCGACTGCGTGTAATTGCAACCACTGTTGAGCTTCATTCCCTTCGCGGAGGATTTTTTGCAAAGGGGAAAGGAAACAGCCAAAGCCTCGTTGTTTAGCGATCGCCCAAACATCTTGGTACATTTCAGAAATCCAATCTCTGGCTAGGATGCTTCTGCCATCTTGCCAATGCCGCAAATGAGCATCAAGACTACCAGCAGCAGCAGCAGCTTCGTTTTCAGCAGTCAGGGTTACAAGTTCTTCGCCAGAGAAAATACTTTGGGTTAACGGATCGATGCTGGGATTTTCGATTATTTGCAACAAACGCGCTTCTAATAAAGCAGTAATCGCTAGCAAGGCAATAGGATCTGTGACTAAATCGCAAATTCGCAATTCTAGCCGATTTAGATCGTATGGACGGCGATCGCCATTTGGCCGCACAGATGCCCATAGATGCCGCACGTTTTGCATGGTTCCTGCAACGAGTTGATCTTCCACCCACTGAATATGATCGGCGTGGCTGGCAAATAATGGCACATGGCTAGGCGTTTGTGGAAATACGCCCCAACGGGTAGAGTGATAGCCAGTAGCTTTACCATCCAGGAAGGGAGATGAGGCGCTGAGGGCGAGAAATAGAGGTGCTTCCATACGGATCACCCGACATGCTCGCATTAATACTTCTGGGTCGCTGATGCCTACATTGATATGTACACTTGCGGTTACTACTTTCGTACCGTAGGTATTCTCAATGTAGTCATGATAGGGGTTTGCTGGATCGGAACGCAAAAAGCGATCGCCCCCACCTAAAGATAAAGTACTCCCCGGTATTAGGGTGTAATCGCCCAAGCGATTGAGATAGTTTCGCAATTCTCGCCGGGGACGCAGCAAGGCACACAATAA
Organism: Nostoc sp. FACHB-892; assembly: GCF_014698795.1. Taxonomy (GTDB): domain Bacteria; phylum Cyanobacteriota; class Cyanobacteriia; order Cyanobacteriales; family Nostocaceae; genus Nostoc. The sequence goes on along the minus strand of NZ_JACJTR010000009.1, from coordinate 45,982 downwards.
ATTCTCGTAATTATGGGATGGTTGGGTTATGTACTCGACGTTGCGGCTATCTGGCTCCCGCATAAATCCATCCAAAGCGGCAACAATTCTGTCGGAGAGACCGACGATTTCACCTTGAGGCGTGCCAGTATACATCTCAATCTCAAAGCCTTTTAATAAGACCACCTTGTTCTCCTTCGGCTCTCTCTGCTTATAAATTGTATCTAATTAGACGAATCTCTGGATCTACCTTTAAGTCAATCAAAGGTTAAGAATCATTGAATTGCAAACTCACGCCAAATCAGGATGACAGATTTATTAGCTATCTCTCGGTAATTATTACTACCGAAGTATGAAGAATAGCCTAATTTATGATTTACCGAGTCTGTTCGGAGGGAAGAGGGAGCGGGCAACAGGCAACAGTAAACTTCTTTCCCCTTGTCTTTTGCACTGTACAAATAGATAAAAATGTTGTTCAAATTCAGTCGTTTTAGTACAGTTAGCCTAGACCAAAGACACTTAGTTCTGTAAATTTCTTATTAGACATTTCATACTAATTGAAAAAAGAAATATCTATCTAAAGATATATATCCGCTTTGCGTGCATACCACTATAGTATCAATACTATATTATCTAGCAAATATGATGCTAGCACCATCATATTTTTTCTATAGTTATCTCTTCTCTCATGACCTTGTTATTCATACTTACATAATAACAAGGTCACATGAAGAGATAACTTAAAATAACTTAAATAAGTCTATAGTCAAAGCCTTGAGTGTAATATTGAAGGCTTCTGCTACTGAGTCATGTATTTTGCGAGATAAAATTATCAGGTGAATCGCTCTTTTTGGCAATATTGAGACGTAGAAACTGCGCCCATACTTCATCATTAAGTAAGTTTAAAGCAGTTTTGAGATTGTTAATTGCGATCGCGCCGATAACTTTACGCCAGCCCTGTTGCAATTCCTCAATAAAAGCTTCTTCAATAGAAACTTGACTCAGCAACGAAAGTGCAGTTTTAAAACTTTTTGATTCCCCTGACAAATTTTTCGATTTTAATCCCTGTAGTGCTACATTCAACCATACAGGCAGAAGTTCCAACCAATTATTTTTCTCTATCTCTTTGAGTGCAATCTCTTCCATACCTAGCGCACCCCACACGCATAAAGACTCTACAGCCAGTTGAGAATTACGGTTTTCTAGAGCATTTATCCATAATTTTTGAGCATGATTTTGGAAGCGATTAGCAAGGAATTCATAAGCTTCCTGAACTTGATTTGGAATTGTAACTTTATAAACTGACTCACCTCGTGGTAGATAATCGCCGCGATAGGATAACCAGTTATGAGATCCGCAAAGATGGATTTGTTTATCAACTATTACTTCTTTAACATGGGAATCTTCCAACCAAAAAACCTGTACAGATGGTAAACCATCAGGCGTTTTAATCGCTCGAAGTTTTTTCTCTACTTCTGGTGGAATTGGTTTATCTTCATCTTCTTGTCGCCGCGCAATTCCATGTCCAATTAAAATCCGAACTCCGCGATTAGCTAATTTCTGTAATAAATTTAGGAATTTTTCATTGACAACTGCCTGATTAACCCAAGGAGAATAAATTAAAACCTGACTTTTAGCCGAATTTAAAACTTCTGAGAAAGCTAGGCTAATTTGTCCATCGCGTAACTGTACGGCTTCACCTAAAGCTTTATAGTTATCTCCCTCATCGGTAGCTTTTGTAGCAGCTTCTAGCGCCTTTTGGCGAATCTTTTCGAGTCTAGCTTCTATTTCAGTATTTTTCTGTTTGAGAATGGCTTGACTCTCAAAATTGATGGTTTCGATTGAGAATTTACATAATGTTTGCAAAGATATTTTACCTTCAGTGTGTAACACTTGCAAGCAATTTGATGCTGACTCTAAAATTTGCTTTCCATTTCTTATTTGGATACTCAATTTATCTTCAAGAGCATCAAAGATAACGAAAAGCGATATCTTTCTCCAAAATTTTTGAGTCGAAGCTAGCACCCTATAGGAAGTTACGATTTTTCCCTCTTCTGGGACATGAAGTGCTAAACCTGAAGCTTGAATACTTTTTTGGATTTCCTCAAGGGGAAAGGAAGCAATATCAGCAATTGTACGATCAACAGCAATAAAGTCTGCCAAGTCAGGTAAATTTATCGTTGTTTCATTTAAAGATTCAGATTGAAAGGTTATCTTATCGCTCAAAGGGTCTGTAATAGCATTAATTTGTATAGGATATGGCGGCTGTGGGACAGACCCTTTTTCATAAAATGAGCGACCTTCAGGAGTAACTGTAAGCGGCGATGTTGCTGATAAAGTTTGTAAGGAACGAAGAGTTGTAGTAGTAGTTTTAATAAATACAGAATCAAGTCCAAGTACTGAGGCTAATTCATCCTCTGTTGGTGGAGGTTGAAATTCAATAGCAGCGCGGATAATAAATTCTTCGAGTACGTTAAACTGGCGGGGTTCTTTGATATTTACTTCTATCGGGGTTTGACGCAAGCTATAGCGAAATTGACGTGCTGCCAGAACTGATAAGGTAGGGCTTTGCGCTTCTATTTCGTCTACAACATTCTTGAGATTGTCATCAATTGGTTTAGCAGAAGAGGCGAGAAACATCAACGCAATAAAATGGGATAATTTAATTTGTACAAATACTTTAGGACTTACGCAAAAGTTACGGAATAAGGAACCATAGAGGTGCAGAGAAGCCAGTACGCCCTTGCGGTTCCCCGACTTGTAGCAACTGGCGCGACACGGAGAAATTAGAGTTTGAGAGATATTTTGGGTAAATCCTATACTTATAACCCATGAGGCAAAATACCTTTATGCTTTTAACAAGCTTTGGCGACGACTAGCCCACCAAGCAAATCCAGCACCAGTTACAAACATTAGCAGACTATAAATTGCCCCAGGAATTGCCATTGTGGGAGTATTCAGCAGGGTAGGGTTGGAAGCGATCGCGATCGCCAGAGTGCCATTTTGAATTCCTACTTCTATTGTAATTGCCGTAACGCTTTTTTCTCCTAATCGGGTTAAGGTAGCGATCGCAAAACCTAAAGCCATTGCAACCACATTCAAAACCAGAGTTGCCCATCCCACATGTATTACATAAGAAATAAAATTATTCCGTTCTCGCAGCAGCACTCCAGTAATTACCACCGCCAGGAAAAATAAAGACAGCCACTTCACAGCTTTATCTGCCTTCTCTGCCAATCCGGGTGCATACCGCTTGGCTATCATTCCAATTGCTACTGGTAGGAGTGTAATCACTGCAATCTGCAAAACAGTACTTAAAAAAGGTAACTGTAACGTTGTTCCTTCCCCCAAAAATCTCTGCATTGAAAAATTTATTACCAGAGGAATCGTAAAAATCGTAATTAAACTACTAATAGCTGTTAGCGTCACAGAAAGAGCGACATCACCCGCAGCCAAAAACGTAATCATATTAGAAGTAGGGCCACCGGGACAGGCTGCTAAAATCATCACACCTACTGCTAATTGTGGGCTAAGGGGAAACACCGACGCTATGCCAAAGCCCACAATCGGCAACATGATCAACTGCGCTACCAAGCCAATCACCACCGCTTTGGGATAGATTACAACTCGCTTGAAGTCCTCTAGGGTCAAGGTTAACCCCATGCCTAACATGATAATAAATAGAGCTAGGGGTAGAAAAACAGCCGTCAGAAAATTTGCTTCCATCCTTAATCTGCGTTGCTCCCCAATAAAAGTTCCTTCGGATTGTACCGTGTTTCCCTTTAGGGAATTGACGGCTGTTGCAAATTAAGCTCTTGGAATGGTTTAGAAGACTCTTCCAATCTCAAGCTAACAACAGATTTATCAGTGATTTGGAGATTGTATTTACCCTGTGGCAAGCCTTCTAAATAATAGACTCCAGCATCTTTGGGAGCAGAAAAATGCCGAGTTCCCTGAGCTGGTTGTATGGCTTCTACCCCTGCGCCTGCGATCGCTTGACCTTATAATTGAAGCGGAGTTTCTGTTTCTGCCACTTTGCCCTAGATTGAGCTAATCCTGGAACATCTAAAACAATGGTGTATTCATTGATATTAAATTTTGCCCCTACGCCAAATAGAGTTTGTAAATTTTGAATTGTAAAGACTAATTCTAATTTTGGATCGGTGCGAGTCACAACACCAGGCGATCGCACCTCTAATTGACCCTCTGGTAAAATTGAAGCTAAATTACGGTTTATCAAATTTAGGTTTTTTGCATCCGTCGATTCGTAACTAGGTTGAGCTGAAGAGGCGAGAAACATCAACGAAACCTCCATGAATACTGACAGTATTTGAAACTTCAGAATACATACTTCCGACTTTACCTGATTGATGGGTAAATAAACTATGACAACCCACAATTATCAGCAGTTCTTGAGCGCGAGAAAATGCAACGTTTACCCGCTCTGGTTTCTTAGCAAATCCCACATCTCCTTTACTATTGTTACGAACCATACTAACAATTACAACAGGTCGTTCCATACCTTGAAATCTGTCTACTGTCCCAGTACGAATCTCTAATGAAGGGAAAATTTCAGATTGCAGGCGTTCATCAATTTTTCTTAGTTGAGCACCATAAAAGGTAATTACAGCAATTTCTTTTTTTGGTTCACCATTAGCAACTTTAGAAGCCCAAGTAGTCTCGAACTGCTGACACAGACGTTCAATCGCATCGATTTCTGGAGTATTAAAGTAAGAAGTTCCGTTTCGTTGCTCTAAAAACTGATTCTCTATGGGCGTTTTTACCCAAATAAGATGCTGAGATTCTTGGATGATTTCGCCTGCTAAATGATGTGCGCGCTTTGTGTCCGGCTCCAAAATACCAGATTCTAGTTTACCGTCATAAAACTGATTGATTGCTCCCATAATAAATGGGTGCATTCGATATTGGGTAGTTAGCATTTGTTTGATGCTTTCATCAGCAGATTCAAACTGACTTTTAAATAGTGATTCTTCTAAAAACTGTAGTTCGTCTCGTGTATTCCCAATTGTTTGAGCAACTTCTTCTAAAGTACTAGTATCAAGCATGGGTGGTAATTGCCGATGATCGCCTACCATGACTAACTTTTTGCCTTTCAAAGCCGGGATTAATAACTCTGGTGGAGTACACTTACTAACTTCATCAATGATGACAACATCAAAAGATTTGAATTCTTCCGAAAAACCTCTATTTGCAGCTTGAACACAGGTGATACCAACAACGTTGGCATTATCTAAATATATGCGTCTTAAATCGTCGCCATCGCCTTCAGTTGGCTTTCTTAATTTCTCAATCCAATCTTGTACAAAATTCTGATATCTATTGAGATAAATTTCGTCTTTTTGGAGTTGCTGTTGCCAAGATTCAAACTTAATATTGATGCCGCGTAATAAATCTATATTAAACAAGTCAGCAGCCGAATTTTCTGGCTTAAATTTATCCGGAATTTTTTGCCATTCTTTCAACCACCAATTTCTTTGTTCAATTAAACTTTCTGATGGCTGCGGTTGTAATTTTTGTTCAATTTCACGTAAGTTAGTTTGTAATTTTTTAACCTGCTGTAGAGAAGTTTCAGTTTCTTCTTGTAGCTTTGATAAATGCTCATATAGAGAAGTTTTAATCATCTCCAACACAGCAAAAGGTTCTAATGAAGAAATTAAAGTTTCAAGCTGACTGATGCAAGTTCTCCAAGAATTCACTTGACTGGAAAATTCTTGTGGTTGCTCCCAAATATTTGATTGTGTTGCGAGATATTTATCAATTATAATTCGTAATAGAGCAGGTATATTTTGTTTATTAAGTTCTTGTAAAATATTAATAATTCGTCCAAGTTGCAAATTAGCGTCTTGCTGTGCTTTTTCTACCTCAGCTTGAGTAATGGATATTTGCTGTTGGCTGATTTCATTTTTCTGAAGTTCATTTAATTGGCGTTGCAGATGCTGAAGCTGTTGTTCAGTTTCGGTTTTTACTTTTAAAACGCATTGACGGGCATTTACAAGAATAGTATCTAGCAATTCTTGTGTAATTTTAGTGAGGGTAGAATCAATATTATTCCATTCCCATGATGCACCATAAGTCCGTTGCATTCTAATTAAGAAAACCTGGGTATTTTCAACCAGTAATTTTCGCTGTTTAGGGTTGAGTAGTTGATAATTATTAAACTGCTGATAGGTTTCTTGCCATTGGGTGCGATCGCTCTTTGATAACACCATTGGAATCTGACTAAAATTTTGTTGTAAAAAATAGCTAAAGTTATGCTGTTTACCCTGCCTATCAGTAAAACCTCCGTCTATTTCATAAGCGATTGCCTTTGTCAATAATTCCCATTCTGGTAGGTTAATTTTGTAAACTTTTGGTACTATTGGTAATTTTAATGTATTAGCAAACATCAACAAACCTAGCGGTAAGTCCACTAAATTATCTGTTAGTGGTAAACCTGATTGCTGACAATCTTTTAAAGTTTGATAAAGATGAGAAGGTGCTGTAGATTTCCATTCTTTTACTGCTGAAATAATATAATCAATTTCCCGTTTACGGTTTTCCCATATCTGGATTGTTTGCTGGAGGTTTTGCAGCTTGGCAATATATTTCTGATAATCTGGTTGTACCTGATTTAAGGATGCGAAATTTTGTTTGACAACCTCTACTGATGCTGCAAGTTTTAAAATGGCTTCACTTGCTTCTTGAGCATGAGCCAAAGCAGTTTTAAATCCAGAAATTTCTGTTGCTACAGTTTCACGCAACCAAACCGCTAAACCAAAAGCACCAAGCGCCGGACGTACAAAGCCAAGCTCATTAGTATATTTTATGGTTTGACGAACATTTGCTAAAAATTCTTCTACTAAACTGTTACCTTCTGTGTATGGCTTAAGAAGCGGTAAAAAATCTGCAACTTCTGGAGCTTCCCAGTTAATATTTGGTGCAGTGTTTAGTATATTTTCCAGACCTACAATTAAAGATTCAACATTGTTCTGCTTTTCTACAGCTTCATTATAATATTTTTCTTGATCTTTAAAGTTAGCCTCGATTTTTAATTTATTTTTATTGAATTTACTTTGTTGCTGATTGAATTCTTCTTCTGTTTGGAAGTAGGTTGTGAATCTTTCTGATGATGCCAGCAATTGACTGAAAACTGTTATATTTTCGAGCCGTTGAGTAAGATTGCTTTCGCAGTCATTTGCTGTATTTTCTAGCCATCTACCAATCACTTGATCTTCTAAAAATGGCTGTCCTTCCTCACCAACTTTTTCGGCTCTACCCTTACGTACGGCACGAATTACTGGGTTGTGAACTAATCTACTTAGGGCGTTATCTACTGCTAAATTCGCTTGAGAAGCAATTAGAGTTCGTCCACCTCGAAGCGCAATTTGATAACAAATCTCGGCAATTACGGTAGTTTTACCAGTACCTGGTGGCCCTTGAATGAGAACAAGATCCTTAGCGGCAAGTACCTTTTCTACTGCTGCTTTCTGGCCAGGATTAGCAGAAGATAACAATAAATCTTGTGCTTGAAGTTCAACAGTTGTTTTGATTTGTCTAGCTTGGGAAGCATCGAATAAAAAGTTGCCCAAATATGGATTTTGGGTGTAGCCATTATTCAAATCATCTAAAGCTTTTTTCTTGCGCTGAATCTGCTGAATATCACCAACTGCTTCAAAACATAAAAATCCTGTATCTGGCAACTTATAACGCTCTGTTGCCATAAATTCAGCTAAGTCCCGTTCTAGTCTAAGGCTGATAATACAACGGTTGGGGTCAACTTCTTCAACAGTCCCTAATTGACGGCCACTAATCCAATTTTTGCCGACGGGAGCAGTTTCGAAAAGTTTTAAATCTTCGTTTTTTGTGCGTCTTGCTCGTTCCCAAAAGTTTTCCACATCGAGATAATTTTGATAGAAGCCGTCCAGAGTAGCTGAAGCTACATCAATTTCAAAACTAATCCGTCTTTTGAAGTTATAGTTATGACTTACATAACGCACGCAAAATTGACGTGCTTTAGCAATTTTTTCTTCAATCTGCAAAAATGCTTTCCAGGCTTTGAGTTGTTCTTCTGTAGGCACATTTTCGCCACAAACTGGCGCGGCTGCGATGCGTTTTAATGTTGCGGGTGGAATGTCGAGATGATGCTGATGATTAGGTAAGAGACGCAAGCGACAAGGTATAGCATAGCTATCGGCGTGTCCCCGTGAGGGTTGTAACAACTGAACCGAAAGGATTTTTATCCCGTCGCGTCCATCTCTTGGTACAGCTGCTCTAAATCCTAATGTTTTTCTCAGCTTCTCAAGCCTTGCAGGTAATTGAAAATCATCGCTATCTGTTGCTATTGTTAAATCCCAAATTTCTTCTCTTGCCTCTTTCCCTGCGCCTTTGCGACGCACATAAAATAGAGAAGGCTTTTGACCAACACATTCCAACATTAACTTATTGGCGCGATCGCGCCGCTCCCTAAATTCGGGATATGATTTAAGAGCGCTTTCACCTTCAAGATGGCGGATAAAACTATCAATTGCTGAAGCTATAAACATATAGCCCCAATCTTCAGAGTTTGTTTTAGTTTTTGACGATTTTGCTGTTAGTTTACTTACTGCTAGACGAATACGTTCTGCATCGGATTCTGAGATTGTACTGGTATGGCTTTTGACTACAATTTTGAGCTTTTCGCAAATTAATAATAGCTTTTTGCTATCGAAAGTTAATTCTTTTGCTAGTTCGTATATTCTGAGTTTGCCGTTGTTCATCCAGTACTGCCTTTGCACACAAGGTTTTTATATTTTAGAACTCAATACGATTCAGTTAAGGCTAGTGCTGTTTGTCAAAGTCATTTTTTTAATTAACCGCAGAGACGCAGAGAAGCCAGTGCGTTGTGGGGGTTCCCCCCGTTGTAGCAACTGGCGCGACACAGAGAGAGAAGAAATAGAAGGAAAAATTGCTTAACTAAGCGGCTACATCAAAGTTTATATTGATGGTAAACTTCGCTAGCGGCCCGATGCAATAGAGAGTGTCGCCAAACTAAAGATTTCATATCATCAGCATAACCGCCACCAATGACGCAAGCGACAGGATAACCACTACTCATACAGGTACTTAAAACCTGCATTTCTCGGCGGAAAATGCCAGCATCAGTTAAGGCTAATTTGCCCAAGCGATCGCCTATATGAGGGTCAACCCCAGCATCATAAAATACTAAATCTGGCTTGACTTTAGATAATAAATCTGCTAAGTAATTCGCCAAAGTTTGTAAATAAGCATCATCCTCCATTCCCACTGGCAAAGGGACATCCAAATCGCTGTTTTGTTTAGTACCGGGAAAATTGACTTCGCAGTGCATGGAGAAAGTAAAAACGCTGTCGTCGTCTTGGAATATAAAAGCGGTACCGTCTCCTTGATGTACATCCAAATCTACAATTAGGATTTTTTGGACGAGTCCAATTTTTTGTAAAACGCGACAGGCGATCGCTAAATCGTTGAAAATACAAAAACCAGACCCATAATTAGGAAAGGCATGATGAGTTCCACCAGCAGTATTACAAGCTAAACCTTGATTTAGTGCTAGTTTCGCAGTGAGTATTGTACCACCTACCGCTACACAGGTACGATTCGCTAATGCTGGACTCCAAGGCAAACCAATGCGACGCTGTGCTTTGGGATCTAGGGTTCCTTCACAGTAAGCTTTAACGTAGTTTGGGGTATGGACTAACTCTATCAATTCTAAAGGCGGACGTTCGGGAGTGTGAAATTGTCCTTGATTAGCCACACCATCAGCTAACAGCAATTCGTAGAGTTTTCGGAACTTAGACATCGGGAAGCGATGTCCTTCAGGTAAAGGAGCAATGTAATCTGGGTGGTAAACAATTGGCAAGTCCATAATCCAGAAAATCTCAAGCAGCTAATCCGACAAATAACAAGGTAAAATTTAGCCATAATCACAGCAAAAATGCTGTTATCCTAAATCTAAAATTCCAAATTTAAAATTCATATGATTGAATGGATTACACCTATTGGATTTATTCTAGCTGGCTTACTGGCTGGAATAATTGGTGAAAAAGTTATCTTCAAAAAACTGGAAACATTCGTTAATAATAAACGAATTGCCGGGGGTAATATTATATTTCATTCCCTGCACCGAATGACATTTATTTGGTTTGTCATTGCCGGTTTTTTTTGGGCAATTCTAAGTTCTCCTCTCAAGCCAGATATTGCGATCGTGCTGCAAAAAGTTCTGACGATCGCATTGCTGTATTCAGTAACCCTAGTTTTATCAAGATTGGCTGCTGGTTTTGTTAATTTATTTATTCGCAGAACAGAAGGTGTTCCCACATCACTAATTTCTAACCTTGCTAAGATTACTGTTTTAGTTTTAGGAACATTAATCATATTGCAAACGCTGGGTGTTCAAATTACGCCAATAGTCACGACTTTAGGTATTGGTGGACTAGCAGTTGGTTTGGCACTTCAAGACACACTTGCGAATTTATTTTCTGGCTTTTACTTAGTTATTTCTAAACAAGTTAGAACCGGAGACTATGTAAAATTAGACGCGGGGCAAGAAGGATATGTTATAGATATTTCTTGGCGAAATACGACAATTAAAGAAATTTCCAATAATGTAGTCATTGTTCCCAATTCTAAATTGTCTTCTGCAATTTTTACAAACTATCATTTACCCGCAAAGGAAATTACTTTAACAATGGATGTGGGTGTAAGTTATGATAGCGACTTGGAACAAGTGGAAAAAGTGACTGTAGAAGTTGCCAAAGAAGTCATGCAAGAAATTGCACCGGAATTAAAAGAAATTGAACCATATATTAGATTCCATACTTTCAATGATTTTAGTATAGATTTTACGCTTTATATGCGCGTAAATGAATACTTTGATCAGCGTATTGGGAAACATCTATTTGTCAAAAAATTACACAAACGCTATCAGGAAGCAGGAATTCAAATTCCTTTTCCGATTAGAGAAGTGTATAATATGCAAAATAATTCAGCTATGGAATAAAATTAGCCCTGGCGACTAGAAATCGTGGCTACACAGACGAAACCCGGCTGCGCGGGTTGAAAACTTTGATTTGTAATCGCTAGGGCTAGGTGCAACTTAGATTGCTAATGCTCGCTTTTCTAATGGTAGTTCAAAGCGATCGCCTGGTTTTGGCTCAAGTACCCGCGTCGAAAGATTGTTTTTCTCTAGTAACGAACGAAATTCTTCAGCACTTCCTTTAGTCTGAATGAGTTTCATCAACAATCCCTCAAACGCCACATCCCCACCAGCCGCAGTCGGTAATATTACTTGAGGCTGTAAAGACTTTACTACTTTTAAGGCACTATTGTTTCCTTTAATAATTGGCCCAAGCAAAGGCAACGTCATGTCAATAAACGGTGTAATCACTACATCGATGGGTGCAGCTTGCTGAAGTTGTGGAGAATGCTCCCCATGAGGCTCATAGTATAGGGTTAAACCACTCTCCAATTCTTTGAGGAGATAACTATTTTCCACCAGAGTAGGGCCAATGGACGAACCGGGGAAAGCCTTGATTTCAACTTGATTATTTAAAGTGAAAGTTTCACCATGAGGCAATACTGTTACCTGGGTGTAACCTAATTGCTGTACTACCTTGGCTGCATTGGGAGAAGCTACAACCTTGATGCTGTGGTCGAGCAGCTTAAGCGTTGGCGGGTGAGCATGGTCTTCTAAACCCTGAGATAGCAAGATCAAATCAATATTATCTGGTATTGGACGGTTTTGCGATCGCGACCCTTTAAATAGCCAATCCAAGTTGCTGAAAATTAACGAACCAACCAGCCAAGGGTCAATCAGTATTCGTTTTCCGCCGATTTCCAGTAACCAAGAGTTGCTGTCTAACCAAGTTAAGAACATAAAAATTTATGAAGATAAGTCTACCTTCATTATCAATGGTGTCAGCTTTATTGCACTCCAATTCAAAGTAGGTTATGGGGTAAAGACTATGGCATTTTCTTCAGACTCTTTGCGGTCAGAGAACATTAGTATATTTAAGAAAGACTTTATTAATCTTCATAATGACTGTAACGACACAGCCGCTTGCAACTCAAGATGCCTTTGAAAAATTCTTTTGGACTTGGCAGGGCTACAAAATCCAGTACACTGTCATGGGCACAGGACGACCTTTGGTACTGGTTCACGGCTTCGGTGCTTCCATTGGACACTGGCGCAAAAATATCCCAGTTTTAGCTAATGCTGGCTACCAAGTGTTTGCTATAGACCTTTTAGGTTTTGGCGGTTCCGATAAAGCGCCGATTGATTACACTGTGGAAGTTTGGGTGGAACTGCTGAAAGATTTCTGCACAGCACACATACACGAACCTGCTGTATTTATTGGCAACTCCATTGGCGCACTTTTAAGCTTAATTGTACTGGTAGAACATCCAGAAATTGCTGCTGGTGGTATTTTAATTAACTCTGCGGGTGGTTTGAGCCATCGTCCCCACGAATTGAACCCGCCGCTACGGATTGTGATGTCAACTTTTAATCGCTTTGTGCGATCGCCAATTACAGGTAAATTTGTCTATAACCGCATCCGCCAAAAAGCCCAAATTCGCCGTACTCTCTACCAAGTTTACAAAAAGCGTGAAGCCGTCACCGATGAATTAGTCGATTTACTTTATACTCCTTCTTGCGACCCAGGAGCGCAGCAAGTTTTCGCATCTATTCTCACAGCCCCTCCTGGACCTAGTCCAGAGGAACTTTTGCCCAAAGTAGAACGTCCTCTATTAGTAATTTGGGGTGCTGACGATCCTTGGACACCAATTACCGGGGCAAAGATTTACGAAAAGGCGCGTGAGAATGGCAAAGAAATCAAAATTGTTCCCATTCCCAATGCCGGTCATTGTCCCCACGATGAGGTTCCGGATGTTGTTAATGCCCAGATTGTCGATTGGCTAGCCCAAAGTTAACTATTTCCCGCCAAGACGCAAATGCAAAGGCACTTTCTGCTGATGCGCCTTGGCCCATGCAGGGTAGAAATGGGACTAACAATCTGGATGAATGGGTATTAATTTTTTGAATTGCACCTTGACAGAATCAAACTCGTATGGTTTGTAATGGAGCTTGATGTGCGTAATGAATATAAAAGGGCAATTCCCTTAAATCACCATCCAGATTTTTCCAAACAAGGCTATCAAATTATCAGCGAACTAGGACGCAACCGAGAAGGGGGACGCATTACTTATTTAGCTAATGTCCTCAACTCTAAGCAACAAGTGGTGATTAAAGAGTTTTGCTTTGCTCGTGCGGATGCTGATTTATCAGGTGTAAAAGCATATCAGCGCGAAATCGAAATTTTGCAGCAACTAAATCATCCTCGCATTCCTCGCTATGTAGATTCTTTTGAAATACCAGGGGCTTTTTATCTGGTGCAGGAATATAAGAATGCCCCATCTTTAGGCTTGACGAGCAGCTTTAATCCAGAAGAAATTAAGCAAATTGCTTTGTCAATTTTAGAGATTTTGGTTTATCTACAAAAGCAAATTCCGCCAATTATTCATCGGGATATTAAACCAGCAAATATTTTGGTTGATAAACAACTAAATGCTTATCTGGTTGATTTTGGTTTGGCTAGGATACAAGGTGCAAAACTAGCTCTGAGTAGTTTTGTAGCAGGAACTCCAGGTTTTATGCCACCGGAGGAACAGTTTGGTCATTCCCTGACTGAGGCATCAGATTTATATAGTTTAGGAGCAACACTGATTTGCTTACTTACTAATACCCGTTCTGTTGAAATTGGGAAATTAATTGATGATAACTATCGCTTTAATTTTCAGCAATTAGTTCCTCACATCAGTCCGCGTTTCCGGCGGTGGTTGATGAAAATGGTGGAACGCAATCGAAAACGTCGCTATGCTAATGCGGCTATCGCTTTAGAAGCACTTAAGGCAATTGAGGTTGTTGGTAGTGCCACTGGGATAAATACTTTAGTCAGTACAATCAAACTTAAAAAACGAATTACTGTGTTGGGGCTAGGCACTGTTGTGATGTTGGCTGCAATGGGGGCAACTTTGATGAGTTGTCAACCTAGTGATACGGTTAGGCAATTACTGGAAGCTACAGAATGTCAAAGTTTTGATTTAAACGCAAGTTGCCAAGAAAAAACCGGAGATTAAGATTAATTAGGTCGCATCTGGCTAAAGATTATAACGGTTTTCAAGTGAATAGATTACACGCGTAGGGGCACAATATATTGTGCTCCTACAATTATATGTATTCCACAGGCTTGTGAAAATTCTTATCATTTTCATGAGTATCAAAGACTCGTCGGCGAGTATCAAAGACTCATTCACGAGTATTAAAAACTCGGCGGCGAGTATCAAAGACTCATTCACGAGTATTAAAGACTCGTTGGCGAGTATCAAAGACTTATTCACGAGTATTAAAGACTCGTTGGCGAGTATCAAAGACTCATTCACGAGTATTAAAGACTCGTTGGCGAGTATCAAAGACTTATTCACGAGTATTAAAGACTCGTTGGCGAGTATCAAAGGCTCATTAACGGTAATGCACTATCAGTAATTGTCTAGTTACTTGCTGTAGTAAACTACATCTAAGCCAGAAGCCTGCATTCAATAGTTGATAGCGCTGTGAAAAAAATCCTGATTGTGTCAGCTAATCCCACAACGACAGATAAACTTCGCTTGGACGAGGAAGTAAGGGAAATTCAGGACGGCTTGCAACGCTCTCGCAGCCGAGATAAGTTTGAACTGATTACTAAATGGGCGGTGCGTCCTGACGATTTGCGGCGTGCGCTTTTAGATCATAATCCTCATATCATCCATTTTTCTGGACATGGTGGAGGAAATCAAGGTTTAGCCTTGGAAAATAATACAGGGCAAATGCAGCTGGTGAGTACAGAGTCACTGGCAAGGCTATTTAAGTTATTTAAAGACAAAATTGAGTGTGTATTATTAAATGCCTGTTATAGCGAGGTACAAGCTGAGTCCATTCACCAACACATTAACTGCGTAGTTGGGATGAATCGGGCAATTGGTGACAGGGCGGCAATTAAATTTGCGGTAGGCTTTTATGATGCACTGGGTGCTGATAGGTCTTATGAGGATGCTTATGAGTTTGGCTGTAGCGCCATTGATTTAGAAAGTATTCCAGAGTCTTCTACCCCAGTGCTGAAAAGTCGGAACAATCCGCAAGCTGCTATCTCTGCTAAGGAAACTATTCCCGATAACGAGATACAACCAGCAGTCTCCTTAGAAAATCCAGAAGGGCAGGTATCTCTCAACTCTGCTTTCTATGTCGAGCGATCGCCTATTGAGGTAGACTGTTATCAAGCGATTCTTCAACCAGGAGCTTTAATTCGCATCAAAGCTCCCCGGCAGATGGGCAAAACTTCGCTCATGTCGCGGGTTCTCCATCATGCTAATCAACATAACTATCAGACAGCACCTGTAAATTTCCAGTCAGCCGATGCAGAATTTCTCGCTAATTTAGATCAGTTTTTGCAGTGGTTCTGCGCCAGCATTACTTACGAATTGAATCTACCAGAGAAGCTAGACGAGTATTGGAAAGGTGTTTTAGGTAGCAAGAATAAATGTACAAATTACTTTCAACGGTATTTATTACCCGCGATTAATAGCCCCATAGCTTTGGGTTTAGATGAAGTTGATGAAGTCTTCAAGCATCCCAAAATTGCTGCTGATTTCTTTGGATTACTACGAGCTTGGCATGAACGGTCAAAGAATGAAACAATTTGGAAAAATCTCCGGTTGGTGATTGTGCATTCTAAGGAAGTTTATATCCCGCTCAATATTAATCAGTCGCCTTTTAATGTAGGCTTACCCATTGAATTACCAGACTTAAATCAAATACAAGTACAAGACTTAGTACAGCGTCACGGACTCAATTGGCCTGAATCACAAATTGAAGAATTAATGACACTCGTCGGTGGTCATCCTTATTTAGTGCGGGTAGCGCTTTATGAAATTGCCCGTGGTAGGATGACGCTGGAAAATCTGCAAAAAATCGCGGCAACTGAAGAAGGTCCTTACAGTGACCATTTACGCCGCCATTGGCTGAACTTGCAAGAGGATGCAGAATTGCTAGCTGCCGTCAAACAAGCGATGATGGCAAATCGCGCTGTGGATGTAGGCACAACTGAAGCGTTTAAACTCCGCAGTATGGGGTTAGTTAAGTTTCAAGGTAATCAAGTAGTGCCACTGTGTGAATTGTATCGTCAATATTTTTGCGATCGCTTGGGAATTAAAAATTAAAAAAGTACATCAGGAAGACCTGAAATACTTTCATCTGCAATTACCATTTAACAAAAAGGTTTAACAATGGTTCAAGTTATTCAAGGAAGAGATATCACCCTAGCCCAACTCATCGATGAATTTGGTCTACACCTTGCAGACGACGAACTTTTTTTTTCAGAGTGGCAGCAAGATTTACCTGAGTTGAGTGATTTAGAAAAGCAATCTCTCAACGAAGTCAAGACAGAATATTTGCATCTATCGAAATATCCTATTTTAGAACCTGTAGTCAAAATGGTAGTGCTATCTCCACTATTGCGCCTAGCAGGTTTTTATCAACCGCCTTTCTACATCGCCTCAGAACAAGAGGTCAGAATTTCTTCTGAAGACGAAGGCATCATTATCAGAGGACGTATTGACATCTTAGTGTTCCATCCTCCACTTTGGGTTCTCGTTATTGAGGCAAAACGAGCAGATTACTCCTTAGTGCCAGCAATTCCACAAGCATTGGCTTATATGTTGGCAGATGCAACTTCGGCAAAACCTGTTTTTGGGTTTGTCACCAATGGTAATGAATTTAGATTTATCAAACTGCTAAAAACTGAAACTCCACAATACGCTCTATCTGATTTGTTTGCTTTAGATAGTCGTGATGACATATATATTGTTTTGAAAGTGTTAAAACACATAGCTCAATTAATTCGTAATTCGTAATCTTGTAATTATGACCTCTCCCTGGTTTTACTACGTAAAACCGTCCCTCTCCGATTCGGAGAGGGAAAGACTTTAACTAAAGTTCAAGTTGGGGAAGGGGGAGGTTTGTAAAACTCACGTTGTATTTCATAATTTTTAATTTTTAATTTTTAATTGTTTATGACCCAGTACCAATATCAAGTCGGTGGTAGTCTGCCTCAAAATGCACCAACTTATGTTAGACGGCAAGCTGACCGTGACCTCTATGAAGGCTTGAAGGCTGGGGATTTTTGTTATGTACTCAATTCCCGGCAGATGGGGAAATCTAGCTTGCGGGTGCGGGTAATGCAGCAGTTGCAAAAAGAGGGATTTGCTTGTGCTGTTGTTGATATTACAGCTATTGGGACGGCAGATATTACCCCAGAACAGTGGTATGCCGGGGTGATTGATACTCTGGTGGGAAGTTTGAATATTTATACAACTTTTGATTTAGATACTTGGTGGACTGATAACGCTTTGCTTTCACCAGTGCAGCATTTGAGCAAATTTATTGAAACGGTTTTACTAAAAACAATTACTGAAAAGATTGTTATTTTTATTGATGAAATTGACAGCATTCTGAGTCTTTCATTCAACTTAGATGACTTTTTTGCAGTTATCCGCGATTGCTACAACCGACGAGCAGACCATCCTGAATATAATCGCCTCACCTTTGCTTTGATTGGCGTATCTACGCCCTCAGATTTGATTCAAGATAAACGCCGGACACCTTTTAATATTGGACGGGCAATTGATTTAACTGGCTTTCAACTCCAAGAAGCGCAACCCTTGGCACAGGGATTGGTAGAACTGGGTGATTCTCAAGAGTTCATGCAAGTGGTGCTGCACTGGACGGGAGGACAGCCGTTTTTAACGCAAAAAGTTTGTAAGTTGCTGGTGCAGGGGGGACTGGAGACTAGGAATTGGGGACTAGGGGATGCGGACTGGGTGGAAGAGTTGGTACGTGAGGGAATTATTGAGAATTGGGAGACGCAAGATGAGCCGGAGCATTTGAAGACGATTCGAGACAGAATTTTGCAGAGTGGGGAACAGAGGACTGGGCGATTGTTGGGGTTGTATCAGCAGATTTTACAGCAGGGAGAGATAGCAACTGATGATAGTTCTGAACAAACGGAATTGCGGCTGACGGGATTGGTGGTGAAGCGGGAGGGGAAGCTGCGAATTTATAACCGGATTTATGCAGAGGTGTTTAAACAGGAATGGTGCGACAAAATTTTAGCAAACTTGCGTCCTTATTCTGATGCACTAAACGCTTGGGTTGAGTCGGAAAAGCAAGATGAGTCGCGTTTGCTGCGGGGTAATACTTTGCAGAGTGCCCAAGTGTGGGCAGTTGGTAAAAGTTTAAGCGATTTGGACTATCAGTTTTTAGCTGCTAGCCAAGATTTGGAAAAGCGTAATGTACAGAAGCAACTCGAAGCAGAAGAACAGGCAAAGCTGGTATTAGCAGAAGCAAACCGCAAAGCTAATCAGCGCATTAGCATCGGTTCTGTGGTGCTGGGTTTTGCTCTGGTGGGGGCAATTGCTTCGGGAATATTTGCACAACAGAGTATTCAACAAGCTAATTATGCCAAAACAGATTTAAAAACAGCTAAGACAGAAGCCGAAGCCCAGCGTCAAAAAAACGAGAGGATATCGCAGCAGGCAAAAAATACAGAAGCAAGACAGAAAGCAGCAGAAGCCAGAGAGAAACAAGCAAACAAGAATTTAATTTCTGTAAAAGCTAACTTGGGAAAAGCTAATCAGCAGTTTAAAGCTGCAACAAAGAAGGCGAAGTTTGCTGAGGAAGATGCGAAGAAAGCAACGATAGAAAAACAGCTGGCACAAAAACAAGCAGGAAAAGCTCAAAGTGACCTGAAAGTAGCAGACATTGCCCGTAAAAATGCTTTGAAGGGACTAAACAAGGCACAGCAACAGCAACAGCAAGCACAACGAGATTTGAAAACAGCAGAAATTGCAAAGGCAGAGGCAGAAGTAGCCCTTAATAATGCCCTCATAGCTACGCAATTGGAACAAGGCGTAACAAATACGTTGCAGCTGTTCGAGGCTTCCAGAGAATTTGATGCTCTGCTATTAGCAATGGAAACGGCAGGAACATTAAAAAGTCTGGTTAAGGATAAACAATCTTTAGCAGACTATCCAGCATACAGCCCTTTGTTTAGTTTACAGAGAATTCTATCTAGTACTAATATTCGTGAACAAAATCGTCTGGAAGGGCATAGCGAAGAGGTCTACAGCGTCGTCTTCAGCCCGGATGGCAAAACTTTAGCTTCCGCAAGTCTTGACAACACGATCAAATTGTGGAATCTGGACACAGGCAAAGAAATTACCACTCTTAGAGGGCATAGCAATGATGTCAACAGCGTCGTCTTCAGCCCGGATGGCAAAACTTTAGCTTCCGCCAGTGATGACAACACGATCAAATTGTGGAATCGGGACACAGGCAAAGAAATTACCACTCTGAGTGGGCATAGCAGTTGGGTCAGAAGTGTCGTCTTCAGCCCGGATGGCAAAACTTTAGCTTCCGCCAGTGTTGACAACACGATCAAATTGTGGAATCTGGACACGCGCAAAGAAATTACTACCCTGAGTGGGCATAGCAGTTGGGTCAGAAGTGTCGTCTTCAGCCCGGATGGCAAAACTTTAGCTTCCGCCAGTGGTGACAACACGATCAAATTGTGGAATATGGACACAGGCAAAGAAATTACCACTCTCAGGGGGCATAGCGATTCGGTCATCAGCGTCGTCTTCAGCCCGGATGGCAAAACTTTAGCTTCCGCCAGTGCTGACAACACGATCAAATTGTGGAATCTGGACACGCGCAAAGAAATTACTACCCTGAGTGAGCATAGCGCTCCGGTCATCAGCGTCGTCTTCAGCCCGGATGGCAAAACTTTAGCTTCCGCCAGTGCTGACAACACGATCAAATTGTGGAATCTGGACACGCGCAAAGAAATTACTACCCTGAGTGGGCATAGTAGTTGGGTCAGAAGTGTCGTCTTCAGCCCGGATGGCAAAACTTTAGCTTCCGCCAGTGCTGACAACACAATCAAATTGTGGAATCTGGACACGCGCAAAGAAATTACTACCCTGAGTGGGCATAGCGCTCCGGTCAGAAGCGTCGTCTTCAGCCCGGATGGCAAAACTTTAGCTTCCGCCAGTTCTGACAACACGATCAAATTGTGGAATCTGGACACGCGCAAAGAAATTACTACCCTGAGTGGGCATAGCAATTATGTCAGCAGCGTCGTCTTCAGCCCGGATGGCAAAACTTTAGCTTCCGCCAGTTCTGACAACACGATCAAATTGTGGAATCTGGACACAGGCAAAGAAATTACCACTCTGAGTGGGCATAGTAGTTGGGTCAGAAGTGTCGTCTTCAGCCCGGATGGCAAAACTTTAGCTTCCGCCAGTGCTGACAACACGATCAAATTGTGGAATCTGGACACGCGCAAAGAAATTACCACTCTGAGTGGGCATAGCAATTATGTCAGCAGCGTCGTCTTCAGCCCGGATGGCAAAACTTTAGCTTCCGCCAGTGCTGACAACACGATCAAATTGTGGAATCTGGACACGCGCAAAGAAATTACTACCCTGAGTGAGCATAGCAATTGGGTCTACAGCGTCGTCTTCAGCCCGGATGGCAAAACTTTAGCTTCCGCCAGTCGTGACAACACGATCAAATTGTGGAATCTGGACACGCGTAAAGAAATTACCACTCTCAGAGGGCATAGCAATTGGGTCAACAGCGTCGTCTTCAGCCCGGATGGCAAAACTTTAGCTTCCACCAGTGCTGACAACACGATCAAATTGTGGAATCTGAATCTTGATGATTTATTAGCACAGGGTTGCAGTTGGCTTACGAGTTATTTGATTAGCCGTCCTGATGCGGTTAAGGTGTGTTCGGGGCGGTAGGGGGATGAGGGAGATGTGGTTCGACTTCTCTACGAGACGCTACGCGAACGCTCACCAACCGGGGGATGAAGGAGCGATCGCCCTTTAATATTCAAAAAGAGCGATCGCTTGGTAAATTAGAAATGCAATGCCTACGACGGGCTACGCCTACGCAGTTCTGGACTCGGTGTTTCAAGTTCCGAACACGAATGACCGAGCAAAAAGGTCGAACTTCCGAGTTTCAAACTCTAATGACCAAACAAAAAGGTTGAAGTTCCGAGGTCTGAACACGAATGGCCGAGCAAAAAGGTCGAAGTTCCGAGGTCTGAACACAAATGGCCGAGCAAAAAGGTCGAAGTTCCGAGTTCCGAACACGAACGGCCGAGCAAAAAGGTCAAAGTTCCGAGTTAAACCTCCGGTTCTACCCCCAACGCTTTTAACTGAGCGGCCAATCTCTCTGCACGTTGCCGTTCTTTTCCTGCTAACTCCAAACCCCACAGTAATAATTCGCCATTATCATCCCACCAACGTAACCAATAACCTATGCAGTTTTCTCGGCTTCCTTGCCATACGCCTAAAAACAAGTTCATTTCGGCAATCCAGTGACGATTATTTGCATCTAGTGTTTGTAGTTCATAATTTCCTAAATCATCTCGCCGATAAACTTCTAAAACTCCGCCGTCTGGTTCAAAAATGGCATAGTTTGGCACTTGTAAAATCTGCTCATAATAAAACCATTTACCAGGGGGATAGGTCAGTTTACTCGAATACTCTCCACCTTCGGTATCTGAGAGAAATTCCATCACAATTACGGGAATATCACCTTGGAGTCGTGGCGTATAACTGCGCTTCACTTCTTCTCGTGAGACTCGAATAGATGATACATATCCCCAATCTGGTGCTTTGACGACAAACCGATTATTCAAAGTGGCGCAGATACCGTAGTTAGTGATGGTTAAAGCATCGGCGGGTAATCTGCCAGCAAGTTCTAAGCTTTCTGTTAAAGCAGCAGCCAAGAGTGGCTGATTAATGTTATCCACTGGCTCGTTATCTAAAACAAAATCATCAGGTAACTTTTCCCAGGTGACATTATGAGTGGCTGCATTGGCTAGCATAATCAGAATATCTCAAGTACAAATTCAATTTCTAATGACCCGATTAAAAAATTGCACACGGCGTTACTCCTGAGCAAGGGTTCGCACTTCTTCTACTGACAATCCCAAAGCTTGGGCAATCTGTTCGATGCTCAAATTCATTTGCAATAATCGGGGTATGGCATCTCTTCTAGCTTGTTCCGCAAGTTCTGCCCGTTGGCGTTCTTGTTCAGCGTTGCGAGAAATTTCTGTGTAAGTTAAAAACCGTTCTCCATCAGGGCGATATAACTGTAAGCCCTCTGTTGATAAAGCAAACCGAATTTTTAAACGGGGACTCACCCAATCTTCCATTTGGGGGATGACATCTAAACCGTCTTCGCTACGCAACCATCCACACAAATTATTTTTTTCAGGATCGTAAATGTAGTACTCTTCTACGCCATAGCGATCGTAGAAAAGTAATTTCTTGTCCATTTCAGTTTGTGTGTTGCTCGGAGAAAGAATTTCAAACACTACTTGCGGTGCAATTCCCTCCTCTTTCCATTGTTGGTAACACAACCGATCGCCTTTTGGTCTACCCAATACCACCATCACATCTGGGGCATTAACAATTTTGTTGCGTCCCTCTACTGGATACCAAAACAAATCCCCGGCAACAAATACATTTGGATCGTCGGCAAATAGCCAATCTAGATTCTGCTTAATTTCCACAATCCAGCCAAACTGTATGGTATTATTAGCCACTGGTTGTCCGTCACTATCTGGGTAGATGACCTCTGGCTGGGTCGGCGGTTGGATTTGCGATACCATAGCTTCGCCCTCAGAAGGATTTAAATCAGGATGCTTCCAAATTAGCAGACTCTTAAGGATGTCTGCGCCATGAATTTGGAACGACAACTAACTAAAACAGTACGATTGTTCTACTATAAACTAATTAAAGATAGTATTATTAAGGACTGTTTCATAAGAAACTCCTTCTTCGCCGCCCAATATGTCAGACAAACAGCTAGCAGCATCCTTGAATGGACATCTTCCGTACCCCAGCCACAACAGCCAGAATACCATTCGGATTCGGGGTGCTAGGCAGCATAATCTGAAAAATATTGACTTGGAATTGCCACGCGATCGCCTAATCGTATTCACTGGCGTTTCTGGTTCTGGTAAGTCTTCTCTAGCCTTTGATACCATTTTCGCTGAAGGGCAACGTCGCTATGTAGAATCCCTCAGCGCCTACGCACGGCAATTTTTAGGACAACTGGATAAGCCGGATGTCGAAGCCATTGAAGGCTTAAGTCCAGCAATTTCTATTGACCAAAAGTCAACGTCTCATAACCCCCGTTCCACTGTCGGGACGGTGACGGAGATTTACGACTATTTGCGGCTGTTATTTGGTCGCGCTGGCGAACCCCATTGTCCGATATGCGATCGCTGTATTGCACCCCAGACAATCGATGAGATGTGCGATCGCATCATGGAATTACCAGATCGCACCCGCTTCCAAATTCTTGCACCCGTTGTCAGAGGTAAAAAGGGCACACATCGTAAGCTTTTGTCAAGTCTGGCATCTCAAGGTTTTGTCCGCGTGCGGATCAATGGCGAGATCCGCGAACTGTCAGATTCCATTGAATTGGATAAAAACTTTACCCACACCATCGAAGTGGTAATTGACCGCTTGGTGAAAAAGGCTGATATCCAGGAGCGTTTGGTTGATTCCCTGTCTACGTGTCTCAAGCAATCGGGTGGGATTGCAGCCATTCTGGTGAGTCTGCTTGGTGACGACGGACAAGAAAAAGAAGAAGAATTAGTATTTTCGGAAAATTTTGCCTGTCCAGAACATGGCGCGGTAATGGAGGAACTATCACCGCGATTGTTCTCCTTTAACTCACCTTATGGTGCTTGTCCGCACTGTCATGGAATCGGGACTTTAAGAAGATTTGCGCCAGACTTGATTGTACCCGACTGGGAAGCGCCAGTTTATGCTGCGATCGCGCCTTGGTCAGAAAAAGATAATTCTTATTATCTGGAATTACTTTATAGCATCGGACAGATTTATGGGTTTGAGTTACAAACAAATTGGAGCAAGCTGACAGAAGAACAGCAGCAAATTATTTTGTTTGGAGAGAAAGATGAACGAGCCACAGAAGCACAAAGAAAGCAGAGTTTTAAAGGTGCTATTCCAATTTTGCAACGGCAGTATGAGGGTGGTTCGGAATTAATTAAGCAAAAATTAGAGCAGTATTTAATCGATCAACCGTGTGAAGTTTGTAAAGGAAAACGGTTAAAACCGGAAGCCTTGGCGGTGAAGTTGGGACAATATGGAATTTTAGAATTGACTACCGT
The DNA here is from genome assembly GCF_014698795.1 of Nostoc sp. FACHB-892. Lineage (GTDB taxonomy): Bacteria > Cyanobacteriota > Cyanobacteriia > Cyanobacteriales > Nostocaceae > Nostoc. Next base: position 21,677 of record NZ_JACJTR010000009.1, on the reverse strand, counting down.
ATCAATTCGGGATTGTCGAGAGAGAATTGAGCAATTCAAGTTGAGCGATCGGCAGTTACAAATTGCTGATTTAGTCCTGAGAGAAATCAAAGCCAGATTGCAATTTTTGTTGGATGTCGGTTTAGATTATCTCACCCTTGACCGTCCCGCCATGACCCTTTCCGGTGGCGAAGCCCAACGAATTCGTCTAGCAACGCAAATTGGTTCTGGTTTAACAGGAGTTCTCTACGTTTTAGATGAACCGAGTATTGGTTTGCATCAACGAGATAATGGTAGGTTGCTCAAAACCTTAACTAAATTGCGCGATTTGGGTAATACATTAATTGTCGTTGAACACGATGAAGAAACTATTCGCGCAGCTAACCATATAGTTGATATTGGCCCTGGTGCAGGAATTCACGGCGGAAATATTATCGCCCAAGGTGATTTTCAGGCGTTATTAGCAGCAGAAGATTCCTTGACGGGTGCATATTTATCAGGAAGGCGAGTAATTACCACACCAGCAGAACGCCGAGAAGGGAATGGGCGCAGTTTGGGAATTAAAAATGCTCATCGCAACAATTTACAAAACATAGATGTAGACATTCCGCTAGGTAAACTCGTCTCGATCACTGGTGTGTCTGGTTCTGGCAAATCTACCCTGATTAACGAATTACTGTACCCATCTCTGCAACACCATTTAACTAAGAAAGTTCCCTTACCCAGACATTTGGATAAAATTCAGGGATTAAACGCGATTGATAAAGCGATCGTTATCGATCAATCCCCAATTGGACGCACGCCACGTTCCAACCCTGCAACTTACACAGGAATTTTCGATGCTATTCGGGATGTATTTTCCCAAACAGTAGAAGCCAAAGCTAGGGGTTACAAACCAGGACAATTTTCCTTCAACGTTAAAGGTGGACGTTGCGAAGCTTGTAGCGGACAGGGTGTAAATGTTATTGAAATGAACTTTCTCCCAGATGTTTACGTGCAATGCGAAATTTGTAAAGGTGCAAGATACAACCGCGAAACTTTGCAAGTGAAGTATAAAGATAAGTCAATTTCTGATGTTCTGAGAATGACAGTTGAGGAAAGTTTAGACTTTTTCCAGAATATACCTAAAGCGATCGCGCGTTTACAAACTTTATTTGATGTCGGGTTGGGTTATGTCCAATTAGGACAACCTGCGACTACTTTATCTGGTGGTGAAGCGCAACGAGTAAAATTGGCGACAGAACTATCTCGACGCGCCACAGGTAAGACGCTTTATTTAATCGATGAACCGACAACAGGGTTATCTTTTTACGATGTCCATAAATTGTTAGATGTATTGCAACGATTAGTAGATAAAGGCAATTCAATATTAGTAATTGAACACAACTTAGATGTAATTCGTTGTTCTGACTGGGTAATAGATTTAGGGCCAGAAGGTGGCGACAAAGGCGGAGAATTGATTGCTGTAGGGACACCGGAGGAAGTTGCAAAAAATCCCAGGTCTTATACTGGGCAATATTTAAAGCAGGTTTTGAAACAGTATCCGGCGGTTAAATCTTAGTCTTTTCCAAGTAGGGTGTATTATATAAAACTAAACATCCTGTCTCTAAATTTTATCCCTAGTTTGAGACTATTTGATTTTTATTTAACTGTTGAATTGCAGTGTGGGGAAGTCAAAGGTTGTAAAAAACTTATCTAGAAAGGCAGTTCTTGCTGAAGGCAGGAGCTTCAGTTGGAATACTGTTTTCTGTCCTCTGCCGTGACCAAAGGGAACAAGGGTTTAAGACCCCCACCAAATTTTCAATTTGGTGGCCCCAATTAAGTACGGTGTTGAATCCCCTACAAAACATTGAACCTTCTGCCCTCTGCCTCCTGCCTTCTGCCTTCTTCAATATGAAACTTCCTAACGCTGAATGCGCTATCGTTGAAATAGATAAAATTGCGGGTTACTGTCTCAACCCAGAACATCCAGAGGGAAAACACAAAGCCCGTGTATTTAAATCTGCACTAGACTTAAATTTAGATGATGCAGAAGAATTACAAGCCATACTTTTACAAGCAGTAGTAAATTATGATGCTATCCCTGGTAAAAGGAATTTATACGGTCAAAAATATATCATTGATTTTCCCCTGAATCGTTCAGATAAACAAGCAATTATTCAAAGCGTTTGGATAGTGCGTAATAATGAAGGCTTCCCCCGCCTAGTCACCTGTTATATAATCTAAGCAATGAGGTAATAATAATGAAATTATTAGATGTGGTTGCCCTAACCGAAGATTTACCAGAAATGGGATTGCATCGCGGTCAAGTAGGAACGATTGTAGAAGAATATGAACCTGGAGTTTTTGAAGTAGAATTCAGCGACTTAACAGGAAAAGCTTATGCCATAGAAACTTTAAATGCTAACCAGCTAATGACTTTATACCATCAACCAATTAGTGGAAAAACTTTATTGGTTTAACAAAATCAATAAATAAACAAACTTGCATCAATATGAAAAAATTTTCCCAAATCTTCAGCTTGTTTTTTAGTGATTTCTAGCTCGCTATTCATGATTTTAGTAACAATCTCGCTCGAACCCAGAATTTCTACCAAATCAGCTTGTTGCAAACCCCTAGCTTCCATCAAATGCAAGAGTCTTGAATAAGGTGTTGAGGAATTAAGCTGATAGTGCTTATCTTCAAAATCCTCAATCAGTTTTACTAATAATTCCATCAAAGCATCTTCTTCAGGAGTCAGATGAGAACGAGAAAGCAGTTTTTCAACAGTTTCTAAAAACTTCTCGTTTTCCTCTTCTGTCTTGATAATCTGAGGTTAATGTTGAGACAGCAATTCACTATAAATATCTGAGTTAAAAATAAAGGTCATTTTCTTAGTAATCTCTGTAATGCTAAATTACAAAGATTCTTATCTTACCAAATTATAGTTACCCCAGATAAAGGCATTCTACTGCAATACGGTTCAGTTAAGCATTTCTTTCTTCTCTTTGCGTCCTTCTCTAACGAGACGCTACGCGATGGCGTTCTTGGCGGTTCTTAAAAAAATTGACTTTGGCAAAGAGTTTTAGGCTTAACTGAACTGTATTGTATTTTAATCTTAATTATTCTTCGTCTCAAGAATGAATATCTAACAGCTAATTAGCTCTCTCCTCTCCTTTGCCAAAACTGCCGTAAAATCTCACCTGGTTTTCTATCCCAAGTATCAATATGCTCATATATGAAATTATCTTGGTTTAATTTATACGTTGAACAGCCATTAAAAAGTAAATCTGCTTTCCAAGGAACGCGTAACACTCCCCGCACTGTCCACTTTGCTAAAATAGTGTATTCGGCTGACTGATAAACCTCATGTACATCAAAGTAAATTTGGGTAAAAAATAGCCGAGCGTGAAATCGCAATGTCCAAAATATAATGCGATAGTTAAATTTGTATTTGAATGTATTTACTGGGTCTTTAAAATAGATATCATCTGTATAAATGTAATATGAAATATCTTTTTTGAAAAGTGTTGGTAAATCCTCTTTTAAAGTTTTAATTACCCGTTCCACCGATAATTGAGATTCCACGCGCATTTTCCCTTAGACAATCTTTTTTAACAACCTTTGCCAAATAGAAGATGTACTCTTGTTAATCACACCACCCGCACTCAAATCTGACAGAGTGGGAAATGATGCAGACTTAGCATAGGGGCCATTTCGCAAAACTTTAGCTAGGGTATTGTTATTCTCGCGCAAACCTTCGTAAAAAAAGAATACCTCTCCTTGAATTCCAACTTGACGATTGTATTCAATTGCTTGCACCAAATATTCTGGACTAATACAATAACTGCCAAGCTTCATCAGTATTCCCGGTGCTAATTTCGGCAGTGTCGCATCTGTGAACTGCTGGTTTACTAGTTTATCAACGATCGCACAATAACTCCCAAAGTCACGCCGATAAATCTGCGGCTGAATCATATCAACGATTCCCCGCTTCAGCCATGCGGGTGAGTCTTGCAGATATTCTTGGAATGCCCAATCATGGATATTAGGTGCGATCGCTACTAACAAGTTAGGATTCACCGCTTTCACCTCCTGGTAGAGACGCGCCAAAAACTCAGTGAGAATATCTGCACGCCACTGTAACCATTGCTTATCCTTGGGGTTCTGTGGTGGATTGCAATTAAATTTCTGGCGATAGCGAGTGATAATTACCTCATCATAGCCACCTTCACAGGGGAATGCAGGGAAGCGATCATCTCCTTGAACACCATCCACATCATAATTCTTTACAACTTCCAGCACCAAGTTCAAGAAGAATTCCTGCACCTGTGAATCGAGTGCATTCAACCACTCAAAGCCGTTTTTCTTCAGTAAATTGCCGTTACAATCACGCGCAGTCCATTCTGGTTTTTTTTGTAAAAGTACACCACCATTCAAATTGTAGGAACTGGCAAAACCGTATTCAAACCAAGGAATGACTTTCAACCCAACTCGCCGCGCCTCAACTACCACCTCTTCTAAAGGGTCACGGCCTACAGACATAGGGTCAATTTCGACTCCAAAAGTCTGCCGCATTGTTTGACTAGGATATAAAGTTACTGCCTTGTTCCAAACAACGGGAAACACCACATTAAATCCCGTCTCGGCAAGCAAATTCATCATCTCAGCAATGCGTTGCTTTGACCTGAGAACCTTACTATCAGTAGTCGTCAGCCAGATACCACGGGTTTCTATTATTGGCATTTCTAGAAATTGAAATTCTCGGCACGCACCATCTAAAAATTGACTAGCCGACGATACCGCGCCTGTATTATTGTATAAATGGCATAGGCAACCAAACCTAACGCAACAATACCCAAAAGCCATGCTCCATAAGGCTGTTGCGCTAGCGTCTGTAATACTTCATCCAAACCTACTGCGGTAGCGGCGTTCGATTGCCTAGCAGCTTCGATTAAAAACCAGCCGGTAATACAAAATACTATACCCCGTGCCGCTAAACCAAATCTGGCAATCCTCATTACCCATTGGGCTTCTTTGTTGCTTAACTCAGTTAAATTGAGTTCTTTACGAAATTTCCCACTAAAAGCTTGATAAAACTGATAGAAACCTAGAGCAATTACAAATGCCCCCGCAGTTCCAACTAACCATTGACCAAAGGGTTGAGAAAGCAAACGTGCTGTCGAATCTTCAGTAGAATCACTACTATTTTTACCCCCGCCTGTACCCATAACGATTTTCACAGCACTTAAGGCTAAACTTGCATAAATCAAGCCATTAACTGCGTAACCAATTCGCACTGCCAAACCTTTGGCATCATTACCTTTATTTTCTGGGTCTTTAATTGCCTGTACAAAACGCCAGATTACGTATCCGATCAAGCCAATTGCAACTAAAGCTAGCAAAAATTTACCAAATGGCTGGTTAACGATTGTTTGGAGAGCGCCTTGGGTATCAGTTGTTTTACCACCGTTGCCAAAAGCCGCCTGTGCTGCCAGTAGCCCAACTATACCGTAAACTACTCCCTTAGAAACATAGCCAAATCGTCCCAGTCGCTCAACCCACAATGAAGCATGGTTTGTCAACTGTTGTGTCATGGTAGTTGGGGAAAATTATTATATTTACCTTTTACCAAAATTTACCCACGATTCACATCTATCCCAAGGCAAATTGTCTAATGTTTTTGCAAAAAATCACTATCGTAATACTGCCTTTTAATAGATGTGAGGCTAATCAACATGATATTACACTTATTAAGTAGAGTATTACTATTTAGTGTTTTTTAATGCTGAATTTAGATTAATTATGTCTCTAATAGAAAACTCTTGGAAACACGAATATATAACTACCAATGGGGTAAAGTTACACTACGTTACCCAAGGCGAAGGCCCTTTAATGTTGATGTTGCATGGGTTTCCTGAATTTTGGTACTCTTGGCGGCATCAAATACCAGAATTTGCCCAAGATTTTAAAGTCGTTGCCCTTGACTTGCGTGGCTACAACGATAGTGATAAACCAAATGAGCAATCAGCTTATGTAATGGATGAATTTATCAAAGACGTTGAGGGAGTAATTAAAGGATTAGGATACCAAAAATGTGTATTAGTTGGCCATGATTGGGGAGGTGCGATCGCTTGGAATTTTGCATATACTCATCCCGAAATGTTAGAGCAATTAATTATCCTTAACCTGCCTCATCCTGCCAAATTTGCCCAAGGTTTACGCACTCCTCAACAGTTGCTACGTAGCAATTATATATTCCTTTTTCAACTACCGTGGATACCAGAATTACTTTTACAATCTTTAGACTACCAAGTAATTGAAACAGCTTTTAAAGGTACAGCAGTTAACAAGAGTGCTTTCACCAAAGCGGATCTTGAAGCTTATAAAAATGCTGCTGCAAAACGTGGTGCGCTCACAGCAATGTTGAACTACTACCGTAATATTTTCCAACAGAGAATGTTAAATCCAAATTGGGGCGTTCTAGAAGTGCCAACACTGATGATTTGGGGAGAAAATGACACTGCACTTGGCAAGGAGCTAACTTACAATACCGAAGCCTATGTCAGAGACTTTCAAATTAAGTACATACCTAATTGTGGACATTGGGTGCAGCAAGAACAACCTGAATTGGTTAATCAGTATATGCGAGAATTTCTGAGGCCTTAAAGAAGTATAAATACTTATCAAAATAACCAAGTCATGGCAAGTAATGCAAACTTTTAAAAAATTTAATAGTGATTTAACACTGGTAGTTTTTTAGGGATTATCAAGTAAAAATCGCCAAAAATCAGAATTAACGGCATTTGCTAAATTACCGTTATCCCTATTTCATATCACAACTAAGTTGTCAAGAGATGGATTGACCTCAAGAAGTTTAATGAGATAATAGAGTTGTGAGGGATAGAACGGACGCAACTTGATTATTTAAGGGGGAAAATTATGAAACTTCAGCTATTAGCGGCCATGGCCTTGGCAACTCCCCTATTTTTCACAAGCTCGGTTAGAGCCGAAAATCCGCAGGACTTACAAAAGCTGCTTTCAACTGGGGAATGTATCCGGTGTGATCTAGTGGGAGCTAACCTCAGTGGCGCTCATTTAATTGGTGCTGACTTGAGAGACGCGAAGCTCCAAGGAGCCAACCTTGTAGGGGCTAACCTCGAAGGTGCTGACTTAACTGGTGCAAATTTGGCAGGTGCGAACCTAACATCAGCTTATGTCACCAATGTGAATTTGAAGCAAACCAATCTCAACGGAGTAAATTTTACTCGCGCTACAATTCACGATTCTAATGTGTATAAAGCATCAATGAATGATCTCAATCTCACTGATGCCGACATATTTAACACTGGAATCGGGATTGGTGGAGAAGATGCCCAGATTCCTGATTGGGACTAGGCTGAACTAAGTAGGCAGGTTAAATAAACACAACATCAGAGAAACTGGTTTTTTGCCAGCATAAACCTTAAAATCTGCCCATACACTATACAAGAATAAAAAATGAAACCCCTCTGCCTTGTAATGACTTTAGTATGATGAAAGCAGAGGGGATTTCTTATTAAATTGTGCTGACCGCTACACACGAAGCAAGGATGTTTCCTGAAGTTGTAAGCGCTATGATTGAGCTTTATTGAACGTCTTATGCATTGGTTGTTATCTGGGCCGTTGAGTATAGAAAAATTAACGGTTAATATTACAGGGTTGCCTGCATCGTTACAAGGTAAGAAGTTGGTGCAGTTGTCAGATTTTCACTACGATGGTTTGCGGCTATCGGAAGAGATGTTAGAAAAAGCGATCGCACTTACTAACCAAGCTGAACCAGATTTAGTTTTATTAACTGGTGACTATGTAACTGACGATCCGACACCGATTCACCAACTGATACTTCGACTCAAACATCTGCAAAGTCGCAGTGGTATCTATGCTGTTCTTGGCAATCACGATATCCATTACAAACACGCCAAAGCAGAAGTTACCGATGCCCTTACTAGCATTGGAATTCACGTCCTTTGGAACGAAATTGCCTATCCATTAGGAAAAGAATTGCCTCTTGTTGGATTGGCAGATAGTTGGTCACGGGAATTTAATCCCGTACCAGTCATGAATCAACTAAACCCCGACATACCCCGTATCGTTTTATCTCACAACCCTGATAGTGCAGAGATACTGCAAACATGGCGAGTTGACTTACAATTATCTGGTCATACTCACGGTGGTCAAATCATGATTCCCGGAATTGGGCCTGCAATGTTTTTTTACGAAAAGCTTACAGAAAAAATACCCAGAAAAGTGCGGCATCGAGTGCCATTTTTGCAAGAAAATATTTCTGTAGTTAAGCATTGGGAATGGGCACAGGGTTTCCATCGGATAGGAAAAAATCAGCTATACGTCAATCGTGGTTTGGGAACTTACCTCCCAGGACGCTTATTTTGCCGTCCAGAAGTTACTATAATCACCCTACAAGGTGAGTAAGTAATTTAAATGTCAAAATTAAAGAACGCAATCACAGTAGGTATTCTGGCTAATGAATCACTACAAATTGAAGCTAGTATTTAAGTTAATTTGTTAGTTATATTTGGAGTATATGACATAAATTATTGCAGTTTATCAAGTTACATTTTGATTTTTGGTAAGCTGTAAGCGCTGGTATGAGGAGTATCGGTTGCCTTATGCATTGGTTGTTTACGGGACATTTAAGAGTAGATAAAATCACGGTTAAGATTGCGGAACTTCCAGCATCTTTACAAGGTACAACCCTAGTGCAGTTGTCAGATTTTCACTACGATGGTTTGCGGCTGTCGGAAGATATGTTAGAAAAAGCGATCGCACTTACTAACCAAGCTGAACCAGATTTAATTCTATTAACTGGTGACTACGTAACTGACGATCCGACGCCGATTCACCAATTGGCGCTTCGACTCAAACATTTGCAAAGTCGCTGTGGTATCTATGCTGTACTTGGTAATCACGATATCTATTACAGCCACTCAAAAGCAGAAGTTACACAGGCGTTAACTAGCATTGGGGTACATGTGCTTTGGAATGAAATCGCCTATCCATTAGGAAAACAATTACCATTGGTAGGACTAGCTGATTATTGGTCACAGGAATTTTACCCTGCACCAGTCATGAATCAATTAGACTCCGTTACACCCCGCATCGTTTTATCCCATAACCCAGATACAGCTAAGATATTGCAGCAATGGCGCGTAGATTTGCAACTATCTGGTCATACCCACGGTGGTCACATCGTAATTCCGGGCATTGGGCCTCTAGTATTTTATTATAAAAAGCTGCTGAAACAAATTCCCAAAAAATTACGGCGTTGGGTAACATTTTTCCTGGGAGACTGTTCTAAAGTCGTGCGCTATTGGGAGTGGGCGCAAGGGTTTCACAAGGTAGAAGAAAATCAACTATATGTTAATCGTGGTTTAGGAACTTATAAACCAGGACGTTTATTTTGTCCGCCAGAAGTGACTGTAATTACGTTAGTTAGTCATTAGTCATTGGTCATTGGTCATTGTTCATTGGTCTAAATAACTCTCTCCTAAGAAGAGAGATAAATAGCAAAGAACAAATGACAAACGACAAAAATGCATAATACTCAAAACAGAAACCGCCTTAAGCTACGATGGATAATATCAGCAGCTTGGGGCGGTTTCTTGAAGATCAAAGAATTCAGAAGTAACTAACTCAAACTAAGGTGGACAAGATTGGCGATCGCTATACTCAGAATTGCACATCCTAACATTTCAACTAGGCAGGCATTTTCTGGCAGTGCGTTTTAAAACCTCCAAAACAACTCATTGAACTTCAAGCGAGAATACATTCAATGGATGCTACAACTAAAAGAGCGATCGCGAGAATATTAGAGCAGGAGGTACAGGCTCTAACTTGAAAGTTTTTGTTTAACTCTTAACCTGTTTGTACCTTGCTCTTAATCTAGCATCATGTTTCTTTAGCTACAAGACACCTTTACTAAACTTGAGTACCATTTACTTTTCGCAATAATTCAGAAATCTTTCTTAAGAATATTCCCACTTGTTAGATGTTGGTGTTGATACCAGCATTATCAAGTGGGCTGATTCAGAAGCCGTTATTGAGCAGAACCGCCTGTAGTAGTATCATCTGCGGTAGAAGAACCGCTATTAGATGTACTGTTTGACTGGTCTACTCCTTGAGGTGGAGTGGTTTTAGAAGTATCATTTTTCGCACCTGGAACCACAGTATTACTAGATGTACCACCCTCATTCTGCGAATTCGGAGTATTACTACTTGGACTTTGTGTAACTTTTGGTGTTGGCTGAGTTACAGAAGGTGCTTTTTCTGCCGCAGGCTGCTGGGGTGGGATAGTAATGTTAATATCCGGTTGGCGAGGTGCAGATGGAGGTGTAACCTGCTGTTGTGGAACAGGAACAGCAACAGGAACAGGTACTTCCCTGGTTCTTTCGATTATCGTCGTTTTTGTTTGTGGAGAAGCACTAGGAGTTGGACTACTACTTGGTACAGGAACCACGACTGGCACGGTATTGTCAACGGCTGCGTTATTCTGTTGGTTGAAGTACCAGACGCCACCTATAACCAAACCAAGCAGGGAAGTGATGATAATACCCAATAGCAAACCACCACTAGCATTGTTTTCATCACGCTGGGCTAAATCTGCTTGCTGGTAGCTACGCTCAACATTTCGACCTTGTACGTAACCGTTAGTGTAAGAGTTGGGATTAGCTGTGTTGTTCTTGACTGTTTCAGTGGTTCGTGTCAAGTCAGTGTGAGTATTACCATTAATATCAGTGTAAGATTCTTGCTTGATTTCACTGTTTTTGATTTCGCGTTCATTGGGAATAGACATAGCTGTTGATTTCGCTCCTCGATATGATTTTGACAGACTAAAGTTTTGTAATGAACAAGAGGTTTTAATGAGCTTAAAAATTTGTGTTGCTGATAAATATTGAGTTTTATTTGCTACTCAACTGTTGGTAATTATCAGAATAACCTCTGAGATTAAACAAGTGGCTCTATCTCCAGGAAGTTAATACTTAATCGAAAGAAAGATTATCCCAAAGATAGATGTTTATTAAACTGTTAGGTGATGTTTTGATGAAAAATCTAGTAATTTGCTTCAGTTATCTAAATTTTTAATAAACAAGAATAAATTATGATTAAAGGTCATTTATAAACAATACTCAGCACAGTTTTTACGCGATAACGCATTTAAAACTTACTACTTGCTTTATGCGGTTGTTAGTGCTGAAATTATCAAATTTACTTCGATTTTTCGTTAGACATTGCATCTCCAAAGCTTGATTTTCATGTCTCGACTACCACTAACCAAAGTTTTGGCATCGGGGCTGAAAGCGACGGAGTTAACCCAATCTGAATGGTTGCCCAGCGTGTAAAGTTCTTGTCCGGTGTTAACATTCCATAGCTTCACTGTATGATCTGCACTACCACTAACAAGATGCTGACCATCGGGACTAAAAGCAACAGACCAAACATAGCTATGATGTCCAGCAAGTGTGTTAATTAGCTTACCTGTATTGATATTCCATAACTTGATAGTCTGGTCATAACTGCTACTCGCTAAAATTTGTCCATCAGGGCTAATGGCGACACAAGTCACCCAGCCTGAATGCCCGTTGAGAGTTTGCAGCAGTTTCCTACTTTTTAAATTCCACAGCTTAATGGTATTATCCGCACCGCCACTGATAAAAATCTGCTGCTTTGGGCAAATAGCAAGGGAGTAAACTAAGCCAGAATGACCTTTGAGGACTTGCAGTAATTGTCCCATCTCTATATGAGAAACCTTAATAGTAGTGTCTGTACCGCCACTCAAGATAGTTTGACCATCTGGACTAATGATTACAGAAAAAACTGGGGTTGAATGTACTTTGAGTGTCTTGAGTAATTTACCTGTAGACACCTGCCAAATCATTATGCTGCTGTCATCACTGCCACTAACCAGAGTTTGGCTATCTGGGCTAAAGGCTAGGCATCTTACCCATTTTGTATGACTAGTGAGAGTATGTAGTAATTTCCCTGTGTGGATATGCCAAATTTTAATAGTATTATCACTACTTCCACTAGCCAAAATTTGCCCATCTGGACTGATTGCAGTTGTAAAAACCCAGTTCAGATGAGTCAGGGTGTGTACACATTTCCAGGATGGAAGTTGAGACTGTGATTCAGGTGGCGGTGTAGGTTTGGGTGGTGGTGGCGGTGGCGATGTAGGTTTGGGTGGTGGCGGCGGCGATGTAGGTTTAGGCGGTGGCGTTGGTGGCGATGTAGGTTTGGGTGCTGCTTTTTTCTGTTTCAGTTCCAGTTCTCTGGCATTTTTCAAATCTGACTTGGCTCTATTTTCATATCCTAGTTTTGAGCAAGCAAGCCCTCGGTATTTGTAAGCTTCAAAGTAGTTGGGGTTGAGACGAATGGCTTTGCTAAAGTCTTCAATTGCTTCACTATATTTTCCTCTTTGAGCTTTCTCCATGCCCAGTTTATAGAAACTTTCAGCATTAGATGGAGTAAAATCAATTTTGGTAGAAGTGGAACCAGATTTATTTGTCTCATCTGGCTGATAAGACTTTAATCTTGCATAAGCTTGATTGATTTCTTTGATTTTTTCTTCCGCTTCTAGCTTTTGCTGTGGTTCGAGAAAACAATCTGGATGCCAAGTCTTAGCCATCTGGCGATAAGCCTGCTTGACCTCATCAACAGATGCATCTGCTTTTAACCCCAGAATATTGTAAACATGATTTATATCGACGTGATCGCTCATACTAGAAAATCAGCAGCAAATCTAAGTCTACTTAGTATTCCCCAGTACAAGTATTTCCTAACTCAAGATATGATATCGCTGTCTGAAGCGTGTTAAACTATATTCGTTTTTTATCTCCAACGCCGGTTTAGCCGCAATATCTTTTTAATCCCCTGACAAAATCTTTCTACCAGAGGTCTAGGTTTGGATACATATCTAGGCGATCGCACTCTCCGTGCAGCACCCGGATTCCTTAATTCTTCTTCTATTTGTGTAGCTTTATTTAAATCGGAAGCGGCTCTATATTCGTATCCCAGTTGTGAGCAAACTAGCCCACGATATTTATACGCCTCAACATAGTGAGGATTTAGACGAATTGCGTGGGTAAAATCTGCGATCGCATCCTCATACCTTCCTTCTGTAGCATTCTCTACCCCTAAACTATAGAAAGTTTCAGCATCCCAACGATTGACAGATATTTTTGTGGGATTTTTAGGCGAAGATGAAGATGGATTTTCAGGAATAGGAGGCTCGGATGGACTTTCAGATTTGAGCTTGTTGTAAGCTGCGTTGATTGATTTGATTTTTTCCTCAGCTTCCTGTTTTTGCTTTTGCTCAAGAAAGCGATCGGGATGCCAAATTTTCACCAGTTGACGGTAAGCTCGCTTTACTTGTGCTTGTGATGCACCCGGTTCCAGCCCAAGAATTTCATAAGCATGATTGATATCGAGGTCATCGCGCATACTGAAAAAATCGGCAACTATAACTATATAGATATATGTTAACTATTCCCTTAAATCTCCTCCAATCAACTCAAACGCCCCATTCTGGTTATCACTGGGATGGAAGTAGTCGCCGCTTCTTTGAAGGCTGGTATTACCGCATCACTTTGCCGGAAATTGGGCAAACATTCGCCTTTATGTACTCCATCGAAGATCCCATTGGCGGTAAACCCCACAGTGGTGGTGCAGCCCAAATTCTCGGCCCGGATGATGAGTATTTATGGCGTACTTTTCCTGATGTGAATAAATTTTGGGGTAGTCGAGATGTCTTGGGTTTAGGTCATTGGGGTAAAACAGATTTGCAAATTTCTCCTCTATACTTGCTCCCAGCAGAGTTTGAGCATCATATTCAAGAGGGTTATCAAGCTACAGCTACTTTGAATCAGGGAGTGATTTGCGATCGCGCCACCAATAATTATTGCCGTTGGCAGTATGAAATTCAACCAATATACGGTTGGGGTAATAAAAATAGCATTCAGCAATCAACCGCAGGCTGGCTGTCATTCTCGCAGATTTTTGAACCCGGATGGCAAATTTTGATGGCTCACGGTTTAGCCAGTGGAAAGATTGACTGGAATGGCAAAATCTACGAATTCACCAACGCCCCAGCCTACGGCGAGAAAAATTGGGGTGGTGCTTTTCCACAAAAATGGTTTTGGATAAATTGTAATTGCTTTGAGGGCGAACCCGACTTAGCATTAACTGCTGGCGGTGGACGGCGGGGTGTGCTGTGGTGGATGGAATCTGTAGCGATGATTGGGTTGCACTATCAAGGCAAGTTTTATGAATTCGTTCCCTGGAATTCACAAGTAAACTGGGAAATTCAGCCTTGGGGTAGATGGCAAATGAAAGCTACCAACTCTAATTATGAAATTGAATTGACAGGAACCACAGATTTGCCTGGTACATCTCTGCGTGCGCCTACAGAGGATGGTTTAAGATACTGTTGCCGAGACACCATGCAAGGAAAGTTAAATTTAGAGTTACGAGAACTAAATGGGAAAAAATCTAAAATAATCTTGAAAGCAGAAAGTTTTCTTTGTGGTTTAGAAGTAGGCGGCAGTTGGAATAATGTTTGGCAGTCTCGGTAAAAGTACTGCTATAATTATATGTGCTTCATAGTTGGGGTTGTAGCTCAGTTGGATAGAGCGGACGCCTCCTAAGCGTCAGGTCGTGCGTTCGAATCGCACCAGTCCCGTAAAGAAATAAATTCCTATGACTTTGATTAATAGCAGGTTGTAGGAATTTTATTTTTTACTGTATGTAGTAGCTCAAAAACAGTAAAAATATCTTAAGATAATTCTTCATTATGTCATTTTACAATGCGAATACTTTAGATGAAATAACAGTAAAAGTTCCTAATAATTTATCTGCATATTGATTAATGGCATTGGTAATAATTTCTGCCCTAATTTTCTAGCACTATCAACCGCTACTTTAATAATGCTTGCACCGTCTGGGCAGTGCGGCTAGGGAATCGTTGATAAACCAAGGTTTCAACTACCGAGTAAGACTACTTAGTTAATAACCTTCCTAAAGACTGAGGGTGCTTTATTTATATTTTGTCCGTAGGCAGACGAGATCGATACATAAAATGAGTAATATTTATTTGCTCCCACAAAAAGCTTGTGTAGATTTCATTCTACCTAGTTCAAGGGGTATTTTTTTGTGAGTATTAGTAAGCACTAATTATGCGTTGGCAAATAGGCCGTCGGAGTACAAATGTTGAAGATCGGCGTGGAACGAGGATTTCCGCACCTGTCGTGGGTGGAGGTGTTGGAGCAGCACTGATATCGCTACTGGTTTTACTATTGGGTGGTGATCCCAGTGGACTTTGGCAACAAGATTCCCTACCAAGTGATAGCCCGATAGCTGAGTCACCTCAAACAACAGGGTCTCAAGCTCAAGATCAAATGGCGGATTTTGTATCTGTTGTACTGGCTGATACAGAAGATACATGGAGTGAGTTGTTTCGGCAAGATGGAAAAACTTATGTAGAACCAAAGTTAGTTCTTTACTCAGGAGCGGTGGAGTCTGCTTGTGGATTTGCACGTTCAGCAGTTGGGCCATTTTATTGTCCGCGCGATCAAAAGGTGTATATTGACTTGAGTTTTTACCGGGATTTGAAGACTCGATATCAAGCACCTGGAGATTTTGCTCAAGCATATGTGATTGCTCATGAAATTGGGCATCATGTCCAAAATTTACTTGGCATTTCGGAGCAAGTTCAAACCTTGCAAACCCAAGTGAATCAGACGCAAGCAAATCAGCTTTCTGTGCGATTAGAATTACAAGCAGACTGTTTTGCAGGCGTTTGGGCAAATCATGCTCAACGCTCACGCCAAATTTTGGAGACAGGCGATATTGAAGAAGCATTGAACGCAGCTAGCAGTATTGGAGATGACCGCTTGCAAAAACAGGTTAGAGGCTATGCTGTGCCTGAATCTTTTACACATGGTAGTTCAGCTCAAAGGGTTCGTTGGTTTAAACGAGGTATCCAAACGGGCGAACCTCAGCAATGTAATACTTTCGCCAATACCAATTCCTAACAGATTTCTTAAACAATTTTTAGAATAACAATAAACAAACATGGATAACAAGAACAAAGTTGATAGTACTAAAAATAATTCGGTTCAGCATACAAAAGGTACTGAAAGTGATATAGTTTTATCCTCTAGTGAACCCAAAGAGATAACTAAAACAATTGATATAGATGGTCACCGTCCAGTTGATCCAAGTAACATTCAAATTCAGGAAATAATTAATATAGATGGTCAACGCCCAATTGTAAAAGATGAAAATAATTACGATCAAACAATTGATATAGATGGCCAACGCCCGATCACTAAGAGCGCTTTTCAAGAGCATGACACGCTAAACATAGATGGCAAACGTCCAATTGACCCTAGTGATTTAGAGGTTGAAGCTATTCTTGATATAGATGGTCAACGTCCGATCGCTAAGAGTAATTTTCAAGTTCAAGATACTCTAGAGATAGATGGTAGCCGCCCAATAGTTTCAGATAACACTATTGATTCGCAAATACCAACAGACTACGTAGACTAAAATCACGACCTGACTTGACTCTAGACACCGTAATAGTTTTAGATATTTTAGTAAATTCCCGCTTCGCTCTCAAAACTCTATTTTTATGTGATGCCTACGGCGGTAAACTACGCATAAAGTCGAAACGATAGTACATTTGAATTACAGCTTAGAACCCTTATTAAATCGTTCGGCTTTTTTCTAACTCAATTTAAAATGGGCGAACCGTAAGTTATCAGCGACTCATTGCAAAAATCTGTTCAGCCGTTAAGGGAATGTTCGGAAACAATCTAGAATCAATTCGATCTTGCCCTCGAAACACCTTCGGGGGTAAATGCTATTAGCCAAACACTTCAACCAACATTAATATGAGGACATAAGAATGCTTGAACAACAAACATACGATGCGGATTACACCTGACGGTCAAATTACCATCCCTCCTGAAATCCGAGAGGTGCTAAACATTTCTCCTGACGTAGAATTAGCGTTTGAAATCGAAGGCGATCGCCTCTACCTCAAGAAAATACAACCTATCGATAAAATCTCAACCTGGATTGACACTATGCGGGGTTGTGCTACTGGAAACCTCACCACTGAACAAATTATGACTCTCACTCGTAGCGACGATAATCAATGACCGTCTTGGTAGACAGCAACGTTATCCTCGACATTCTTACCAATGATCGCAACTGGTTTGATTGGTCAGCCCTTCAACTGACAACCTATGCCCGTCAAGACCAACTTGCTATTAATCCTATCATCTACGCTGAGATTGCCATCGGCTTTCCCAGAGAACAGGAACTCATCACTGCATTGCCGGAAGATATATTTCAACGTCTGCCTTTACCTTGGGATGCGGCATTCCTAGCAGGTCAAAGTTTTCTTAACTACCGTCGTCGTGGTGGTGCCAGAACCCCCCCATTGCCTGATTTTTACATTGGTGCCCATGCTAGCACTGCTAATTTGCCTCTCATTACCCGTGATGTTAATCGCTATCGCACTTACTTTCCCAACGTTAGGCTCATTTCACTGAATAGTCATTAGACATCTCTAGAAATTAATTATGCGTTACCTGAAACCCTTGTATTCGGAGATGTTTATTAAATTGAACTAGCAAACACATTAGTACAACAAGGCAAAAGTAAAAAGTAAATTCAATAATTTAATACGCTATCACCTACCAGAACACAAGACGCGATCGCATTTTAACGGCTCGTACTCTTCATTCATCGCTAAGTCGGCGTAGATATAGCGAAGCTGTCACCAGAGGCAAGATAGCCTGAAAGTATTGTGGAGTGTGGGTTTGAGAAAAAAGAGTTGATTATTAGGTTTTAGCGATTTTGACGGGGGTTTTATAAGCACAGCCACAAATTGGACAAAATCGATGTCTCAAAGACAACACCAACTCACCGCAATTCGCGCAGTTAGCTCGAATCGGGGTACCGCAGAGATAACAAAACTTGGCTTTGACATGACCCCACATAGGGTCAACCGCAGCGCCAGGATTCCAACATTGAGGACAAAACTTAACTCTTCTAACCTTAGAGACTTCCTCATTACTCAAGTTTTTTGAGATTTATGCCAGGTTTCCTGAGAATAATCAAGAAATATCCTTCATCGTTGTTGATTATGTTGCCAAACTTTGAGATATTTCTCCTCAAAAGTACTCTTACTACGATTGGCAAGGACCGTCCCCTTTACCATTTCCTGCGGCTCCTGTTTCTTTTGTCAAAAAGATTTGTGGTCGCTGTGCGATAACTCCAACCCCAACCCCAACGCCTGGATACCGGAAAAACTCATGGGTTATTCTCCATCTGGTCTTTTCGGCTACTCCCATATGATGGGTGGCTATGCTGGAGGTCAAGCTGAATATGCCCGCGTTCCCTTTGCCGATGTCGGTTTATTCAAGATTCCTGATGGACTAACAGACGAACAAGTCCTGTTTCTGACGGATATCTTCCCCACTGGCTATATGGCAGCGGAAAACTGCGATATCCAGCCAGGAGATACTGTAGCGATCTGGGGCTGCGGTCCAGTCGGACAGTTTGCCATTAGAAGTGCATATATGCTAGGTGCCGAGCGCGTCATTGCTATTGATCGAGTTCCCGAACGCCTACAGATGGCGAAAGACGGCAAGGCAGAAGTCCTTAACTATGAGGAAGTTGATGTTGGTGAAGCCCTCAAAGATATGACCGGTGGGCGCGGTCCAGATGCTTGCATGGATGCTGTGGGAATGGAAGCCCACGGTACGGGTCCTGATGCGTTTTACGACCAGGTAAAGCAAGCCGTGCGTATGGAAACCGACCGACCCACTGCCCTAAGGCAAGTGATTGTTGCCTGTCGCAAAGGTGGCACTGTTTCAATTCCTGGTGTTTACGGCGGCTTTGTAGACAAGATACCGATGGGTGCTGCCATGAACAAAGCCTTAACATTTAAAACGGGACAAACGCATGTTCATAGGTACTTGCGCCCGTTACTTGATCGCGTCCAAAATGGCGATATCGACCCATCTTTTGTAATCACCCATCGTCTGCCGCTAGAACAAGCACCGCACGGCTACGAAATTTTCAAGCACAAGAAGGACAACTGTATCAAGATCGTGCTCAAGCCAGGTCAGGCTGCCTAAAACCCCACATGAACACGAAAAAACCAAGTCTAGCCAACACTTTAGGAGGTAAAGATGACAGAAGAGCTCACAAATAAGAAAGTTGCTATTCTGGTTACAGATGGCTTTGAGCAAGTTGAAATGGCTCAACCAAAGCTTGCCCTTGAGTCAGCAGGTGCTCAAACCTACATCATTTCACCTAAGAGCGATCGCGTTCAGGGCTGGAACCATTATGACAAAGGGGATTTTTTCCCGGTAGATGTACCCCTCGATCAAGTAAATCCAGCCGACTATGATGCCCTCCTGCTTCCCGGTGGTGTTGCCAATCCAGATCAACTTCGGACTAACGCTAAGGCGATCGAGTTTATAAAGTCCTTCTTCGATACTGACAAGCCGGTAGCGGTGATCTGCCACGGGCCTTGGACTCTGATCGAGGCAGATGTGGTGCGCGCACGAAAGCTCACCTCGTGGCCGTCGCTCAAGACTGATCTCCAGAACGCAGGTGCCCAGTGGGTAGATCAGGAAGTTGTAGTTGATAGCAACCTCGTGTCGAGCCGCAAGCCAGACGACATCCCAGCCTTCAACCGGGAAATGATCGAGCTGTTCAGCCATGCAGGGCAGGTAAGGCAGACGGTGTGAGGACTCGGAGCGTTAATCAGGAGGACAGATATGGAACAGCATCGATTTGGTTCCACGCAGCGCGAGGTGGCAGCGATCGGTCAAGGAACTTGGTACATCGACAACGGTGACCGCGCCTCTGCGATCGCCGCTTTGCGCCAAGGACTCGATCTCGGCATGACCCACATCGACACGGCAGAGATGTACGGCAGCGCCGAGGAGGTGGTCGCAGAGGCGATCGCTGGACGACGCGATCAGGTTTTCCTGGTTTCCAAGGTTCTTCCTGGAAATGCTTCTCGCAGAGGGACGATCATAGCCTGTGAGAAATCCCTCGCTCGACTTCATACCGATCGGCTGGACTCTTATCTGTTGCACTGGCGCGGTCAACACCCACTGGAGGAGACGATCGCTGCCTTCGAGCAGCTTCAGCACGAGGGGAAGATTCTCTGCTGGGGCGTGAGCAACTTCGATGTGCCTGACCTTGAAGCAGTCCAGAAGATCGCTGGCGAGGGTTCTCTCGTCTGCAATCAAGTCCTTTACCATTTGAAAGAGAGAGCGATCGAACATGCTGTGATCCCCTGGTGTGAGAAGCATGGGGTCGCCGTAGTCGCATACAGCCCGTTCGGTCATGGGGATTTTCCCAGCTCGCGCACAACCGCAGGTCGCGTACTACAGGAAATCGCCGCCCATAACGCCACCCCTCGCCAAGTCGCGCTCCGATTTCTGGTGCGGCATTCCTCGCTCTTCGCAATCCCCAAAGCATCCAACCCCGAACACGCCGCTGAAAACGCGGGAGCCGGGGAACTCAATCTGACCCAAACCGAACTCGATCGAATCGACGCAGCCTTCCCGACCGGATCTCGTCCCCGCGTGCTTCCCATGCTGTAAGCCTGATTGGCTCGCCAGCAGATTGCCTGCCCATGAATTGAAGGCACCGCGCTGATGGAGAAGACTTCCGAGCTTTTTGCCTAGCCGCCCACCATTGAGGAGGTTGACATCGTTAGCTAGTCAAGCTTCCTTGATGGGGGAAAGTAGCGAAGATACCGTTGGCGAAATATTTCTTAACGCTGAAAATCCTTGTGCTGTCGTGGAAACCCGTCAAAGCAAGTTACCGAAAATCACCCCCTCCAATGAATTCGCCAACGGTATCAGCGAAGCTGTCACCAGCGGCCACGCAATGGCTGAAACCGTTTCTCCAACAACTTCAGAGAATTAGTTATGAGAACAGTGATAATTGCTCCATCTTAGTAAGCTAATCAGCATTTAAGCTGCAACATAGTTTAGATTACCTTTATTTTTTATTTTCCGATGCCACTTAATTACTAACTCACTTTGATTTAACAGCTTATCTAGCAGCGATTTCAATTCATCTACTGATTTAAATAACCGATGAGCAATATATTCTTTGCATGAATGCCAAACTAACTCAATGATATTGTAATCAGGACTGTAAGCAGGTAGAAATTCTAAAACGAAATTTGGAAACTCTTGAGATATCTTAGCCAGAATATCTTTGCGTTTATGAAAACTAGCATTATCTAAAATTAAAATAACCTTTGAACCATACTTAGCAAAATTTTCACCAAGGTTTCCTTTACTTATCCACTCTTGTTTAATTAATGCATTTAATTGTTGTAATTGCTCGTAAAAAATATCTGCATTACCTTTTTTGACGAAAAAGCATACCCGTTTTCGGTCTAATTCTCGGATTGCTCCCATCACATTGACACGTCCACAACGTCGTTGTCCTGGAACATTCTTGCGCTTTCCTTTTTTACGCCAATTCTGTATCGGCTCAATAAGTCGGGGTAACGAATAAAAGTAAGAAGAGTTGCTAGCATCCGATTTCATGAGAGCTAACTATATTGTTCTAACGCAGGCATTCTATTTGAATGCAAACGCTTTACTATAAAG
>NZ_JACJTR010000089.1 GCF_014698795.1 Nostoc sp. FACHB-892 | reverse complement strand
ATATGCCTTGCTATAAGTAAACCTAATTAATCATCACCTCCGGTTTCACATAGTTCAGCAAAAAATGTATCTCTGTTTACAAAATCTTGACGCTTATTCTCTTGGAAAAAACTTTGCGATTTACTGAAAGTAGGCAATGAAATTGTCCAACTCGGTTACGAGACGCAAACTGAACTACCACTTGTCCAAGGACTTGCTGAGGCTAAAGTTTTCACTGTAACCCAAAATCAAAGCGATGAACGTTGCAAGGTTTTCTCAGCACAAGACATGGGCATTGAACTTTTTCAAAAGTTGGAGATGGGAAACATGGCAGGTGACAGAATTGGTTGGTACGACCTCGAAAACATCATCGGTGGCATTTTATCCCAGCAGCTTGGTAGTAGTGGCTGCTGAATCCCACATGGGCAAAACTCACTTCATGATTTCTTACGCTTATGAAATCATGACTAAACTTGGCTTACCTGTTCTGTATGTAACTCCAGAAATGGATAAGAATCAACTCAATGCCCGAATGCTGGCCCGAATCACAGGCGTAGACGCTTCTATGATTCAAACCAATACTCAATGCTACTGCGAGCAAATAGCACAAGGCATAGTCCAGATGGTGGAACTGCCTTAGAAGGTTTACGAGCATTCGTCCCCTACAACCGCAATGATTGCTTCTGCTGTGCGCCGTGTTATTGCCGAATTTGGTGGTTCTATTGGTGCTGTGTTTATTGACTACTTGCAGCAGATTCCTCTGGAATCTGGGGGAACATGGCTTTTGAAGTCGGCAAGATTACCCGCCAGATTCGGGACATTGCCAAGTCTCATAAAATCCCTATTTTCTTGGGCTGTCAAATCAATCGGGGGAATCAAACAACGGCTGATAAACGCCCCAATCGTCATTTACTTCGTAACTCTGGTGAAATCTTCGAGGTTTGTGACCAGTTAATCATGCTTTACCGGGATGCTGTCTACACAAAAGACGCAAGCGATCACACTATTGAGTTGATTGTTGAGAAAAACCGCCTTTACGGTAAGCTCGGCACTGCGACGATGTTGTGCGATTTATCGACCTCGAAATTTTTAAACTTGGCGAGATAATTTGATGCAATGAACTTTTTTTAAGTTTTAGAGGTCGATACATGAAAGCGCTATCCGTTCGTCAGCCTTGGGCATGGGCAATAATTTATGCTCTTAAAAATGTTGAAAACCGTGGCTGGCCCATTCATTATCGCGGCGACATTCTGATTCACGCCGCAAAAACCTGTACCAAAAAAGAGTACCAGCTAGCAAAAGAATTTGGCCATTGCATGGGGGTAGTAATCCCAGAATTAATCTCTCTCCGTCACGGCCAAGTTATTGGTATTGTCACAATAGTAGATTGCCAATTTTCACAAGTTGCATCTGGTTGGGGGATGCCTCTTCAGTAGCATTGGAAACTGGAGAATCCACGCGAGATTACACCGATTTCTTACATTGGGCGGTTGGGGATTTTTGAAGTACCCGATGAATTGGTCAGGAGTGCGATCGCCTTATGAAATCAGTCCTCTCACTTTTCTCCGGCATCGGCGGACTCTGCCACCACGGAATATCAGCCGCAGGTCTATCCCACAAATTCCGAGTCCAGCAATTTGTCAAAATCTCCCCTTATTCTCAATCACAATTGCGCCATGAACAACCAGGAATTCCAATCCACGCAGATATTACCAACTACCGTTGCCACCAAGGACAGTTCGACATTTTGTGCGGGGGATTCCCCTGTAGTGGCACTAGTAACGCTGGAGATAAAAAAGGACTTAACGACCCCAGGTCAGGACTGTGGCGCGAAATGTTCCGTATCATCCACCAGTGTAGACCAGCAATCGCTCTCATCGAAAACCCAACAGGGCTACTCTCTAGAGGAATGGCAACAGTCCTCGAAGACCTTTCCAAAATCCGGTACTTATGCGAATGGCAGACTATACCCGCATCCTGCCTGGGCTTGCCGCATGAAAGAGAAAGAGTCTTTATCATTGCCTACCCCAATGGCTTATTCCACCGTCAACAGCCAACCCCCTGGGCAGACCAAATTGGAAATCAAATTACGCAAGTACGGCTCTCTCATGAAGACCGAAGCTATCAACCCGGCATTCGTGAGGTGGCTTTTGGGATTCCCGTTGGAGTAGCCAAGGCAATCAAGGGTAATTATGATGCCCGTCGTGCTTATGGCTTGAGTTCCTCTCTCCGGCAAGCTGCTGTGGTTTGAAAACGGATTGATTATTTGTGCAGTCTACTATCCGATTAGGAGACGTTTGCATAATTAAGCTTTGTCCACACTTTGAATCGTTTAAGTATCTTTCACTATGGAAGACGGGTGTAGTTAGTGCCAAGCTAAACTTTGGCTTTTTTAAGTATAATTAGCTGGTCATTGTAAAGAAGTTCTGTATGCGCTCAAGGTGTACAAATATAATTAGTTTCCCCATATCCGCAGCTGTCGGTTCTAGGAAAAACCTCTTCTCCTGCGGGATGGAGTGTCAGCCCTTGCCACGAGCAAAATCCCAAGTTGTGTGTCTATGGCAACAAACTTGCCTTTGGAAGCGTCGAACTTCAACGCAAAACGTATACAGACTATCCCATTTTGCTAACCCAATTTGAACAACTTGGGATAGTTCCGGGGCTATTCACCTATAGCAATCCTAACGATAAAGCTAAGGTACTAACTGCATTGAAAACTGTAATTGCAAATTACTACCAAACGATTGCAAAAGATCGGGCTTCGGCTTATGGTAAAGGCTATAAAGTTCAGGTGCAACAACCAGAAGAAGTTAAAATTGGGGAATTACCAGGGTTAAGAGATTAATGCAACAAAGAAGCAATGCCAATAAAGGTATTATGTGGTTTTAGTATATTACATAAATACTACCAGCTAATCTTTTTTCTGGTATGGGCAGTACACCGTTAAAATTGACCACTTGAAACCACTGAATTACCTGGAGCCGGAATGTCAGCAGATGCAGCTCCTTTGCGATGCCTACGGCGGGCTATGCCTACGCATCAGTAGATTACGGGAAAACGAGAACTTGAAAAATCCCCCAAGTGCTGTGCTGAAGCATCTGGTGGAGTTGAAACGCCCGTATTTGAATGCGTTTGAAGAAGAACTTTTGGGTTTCATAGAGGCAAAAGCATCTATCACAAAGGCGGAAGCAAGTATTGGAGATGTTCAAGATAGTTAAATTTGATATGTTTGCAAATAGGCAGTAATTAAGGTTTTGGTTTCCTTCACTAGTTGTTTGCGCTCAAGTGGCTCACGCGTGAATGAAAGCCACAGCAGTTCATTAGAGACTTTAACTACGGTTGTGGCAATCAGTCGAGATTGAGTGGTATCGAGTTGAGGATTTCGCCGTGAAAAGAAATCAGCTAGTTCAACTAATATCTGTTGGTCATATTTGTTAAACTTACTGGCATCAGTAAGGGTCATCAAGTCGATTAACTGTCCTAATACTGCTCGATAACCAGGATTCTGCTGTGCAAAATCTTCAAACGCATTTACCATGCGCTCAACGTAAGTAGCAATATCAGCCTTTGCCAGCTCTGTATGAAGTTGTACGAAAATTTGATATTCCTGTTCAAAATAGCGATTGGCAAGCGCCCGGACAAGTGCCTCTTTGTCTGGAAAAAATTGGTATAACGAGCCAACTGGAATGGCTGCACGTGTGGCGATAGCTCTTGTAGTGGTTTGCTCATAACCAAATTCGATAAAAAGCTGCTCTGCCACATCCAAAATGTGATGAACTCGTTCTTGGCTACGTGCCTGCTTGGGTTGGCGTCGCATGGTTGAGGCTTTGTGAAGTTCTTTTGTCATCCTTCAAGATTATCATTGACAAACATGAACAATGTTCATATATTAAAATGAACATTGTTCATGTTTGTGGTCAATTTGATAATTAACAGGTCATATCATGCCATCCATTGTTCAGACACTCAAAGGGATAAAAGCTTTCGTCATGCTTTTGTTAGATGAAAAGGGTAATCTAAAACCTGTTTGGGAATTGAGCGATAGTCTACTCGATAGTCATGCTTTTCAACTAGCGGTTGCAAGTATGAAAACAATTCCAGAAGTAGCAGATATCTTGGCAGAACGCTATATTGCTCCTACACATGATTTAGAAGCTCTACTACAATATCCTCCAGATTCCTTGGGCTACACCTATGCTAGCCACATGAAACAGTTAAGCTTTAAAACGCTAGAGCCAGAAATAAAGAGCAATTCTGATAGCAGTTACATAGAAAATCGCTGGCGGCAGACCCATGATATTTGGCACATCATAACCGGATTTGATACAAGTGAAATTGGAGAAATTGGCTTACAAGCTTTTTATTTGGCACAACTTCAACTACCGTTAGCAAGCTTGTTGATTGCCAACGCACTAATTTCTGTAAGTCTGTGGCGACCGCAATTTCTCTCTTTTTTGCTGATGGCGATCTCACAAGGATGGAACATGGGCAACAAAGCTAAACCCTTGATTGCTCAAAAATGGGAACATTTCTGGGAAAAGCCTGTGCTACTATTGCGTGCAGAATTAAATGTGCAACCAGTTAACTTCTGTGAATTTGCCTTGAGATCGGTTTGATTGCAAGTTGAATAGAGATGTCCCGCAAGCTTTTTTGGCATATCATTCGTTTGACCTATCCTTGGTTGCCGCTGCTTATAACTCTGTGGCGCATCATCAGATTAACAGGTATCGACCGTTGCCGCGCCCAAGTTCGATTTTGGATACTCTTGAACCGGATTGATTTTGCTAGTTTAATAGCACTCGCCAGCGACCTGATTCAACCCGAATTCTGGGCTTGACAAGACTCAAGTCTCAAACATTTACTAAATTGGGTGTTCGGTTTGAAATTATACGTCATTGCGTCAGTTGCCTGGAAGTGTCTAAGCTTGCGTTTTATTAACTTTCTGTGTGTCCTGTTTGTAAATAGTTGAGTATTTGGTCGTTTTTCTCCCAAAAAGCAACTAAATTACCGTCCAGATCCCGAAAAGTTGTCACTTTGGTTCCCAAGTGAGGCAGAAAATTGCTCTCCCACATCAAATCCACGCCTTTTTCTTTAAGTTCGGTATTTGCAGTTGCAATGTCGTCTACAAAAAATACCAGGTTGCGTAAGCCTGTAATTTGGAGGTGAAACGGCGGCTGTTTACGCTCAATTTCTAGATTAATCGGTTGAGGATAATGAATTAGGTCAATGTAGAGTTTGTTTTTCTCCATCAGAGCTAACTCAATTCCTTCAATCGCTGGTGTTCGATATTTCAGCTTGAAACCCAATTTATCGCTATACCAAGCGATTGCCTCATCCAAATTGATCACCGATACTGCAACGTTAACAAGCTGTAAGCTCTCAATACCTTTGCTTTGCTGTTGATTATGAATCATGGTATTTCTCTTGTCAGTGATTTGATAAATGCTGCCTATGCTCTACTGGTTATGAATTTTTAGGCTTCACGGCGGAGATCACCGAAAGCCCCTCTAAACCCATGTCAAAGGAAAGTTCCTCAATCACTTTTCGCTTGAGCTTTCGGGTAAACATCAGTCGGGTGTAGCGGCGTGTATATGGATCGAGACGAAGAAGTTGCTGTGCTAACTCATTGGCTCTAACTAAGAGTTTTTCACGAGGATGAACCTCATTGACCATACCAATTTGCAATGCTTCTGCTGCTGATAGTTTCTGCATTGTTAACAGAAAATAGTGCCCTCGAATATCACCCATTGCGGCTGGATAAAGAATCTGCACCCCGTCGGCGGGTACAACTTTGCCCCCAACCGATAGGTGCTGGTTATCTTGAAAGTATGCCTCCTCAGCCGCCAAGATAATATCTGCAATTAACGCATACTCACCATGAATGGGAGCCGGTCCGTTGACGGTTGAGATCACAGGAACATTAATGTCAAGAAAATTGTACAGAAGTTGGCGCGCTTCTGTCATAATGGCATACCAACCAGATGGTGTAGTAATGTCATCCACGGTGGAAAAGTCAATGTGGCTAATCCATTGGTCGCCAGCACCCGTTAAAATCACAACTTCATTTTGGCGATCGCGGGCAATTTCACCAAACGCATCTGGGAACTCTCGATGTGCTTTCCCTGTATGGATGTGGGAACCGCCATTAGTGTGCATCGTGACTGTCAAAATACCAGAGTCGGTGCGCTCCATGCGGAGATTTTCGTATTTGTGTTTATAGGTATCAAAACTAACCATGACCATCCCTGCCTTGAAAATCTAGTTAGAGTAAATAATGACGCTGTTTGTTATCTACTCCAACTTTAAAAGGACTTACGCGGTAGAGTCTTGGACGCTTTTGCTAAGGAATGAGGATGTTATTGCTATTTTGCTGAATGACTTTCGGTGAAACGCCGAACATCCGCTTGAAATGACGGCTGAGGTGACTTTGATCGTAGAAACCAACATGATTAGCAACATCCGCGATCGCCATTTGACCCTGTTGCAACAACTCTTTAGCACGTTCAACCCGGCAACGAATTTGATATTGATGGGGTGCTAAACCTGTTGATTGTTTAAATAAACGAGCAAAATGATATGAACTTAGATTTACCTCTGCCGCAATTTCACCCAAACTTAAGTCTTGGTTTAAATTTTCTTGAATGTAGGTGATTGCCCATTGTAATTTAGACTTGGGTAAACCACCAGAGTACTGCCTGACGGTTTTCTGAATGCTGCTGTACTTTCTGATTAAATGAACAACTAAAGCAGTGGTTAATGATTCGGCATAGAGACGATTGCCCAGTTTTTCCGATTGTAATTCGACAAGCAGCAAATTACCTAGATGTTGAATTTGGAGGTCAGCCCCTGCAAAACAATTAAGAATTTCCACACGATTAGCATCTACTTCGACTGCCTCTAGTGCAACCTTATCAATAAATTTTGGTTCCAAGCATAGGTGTAAAACATCTACTTGGCTATCCCAACACCATTGGGTTGTATAATTTGCAGGTGTCAGGATCATCTCTCCTGTTAAAACTTGCCCTTGATAAACTTGGCCATCAAGCTGTTGCACAAGGTGGTAGGGTGAACCACAGTTTAAGGTAATTAGGTGTTGAGACAGCGGTGGCGAAACTAATTCATTGGCAGGATGATGATAATATCCAGTCACAATACCATTCCAACCTTTCGATTTACTCGAAAAAACTGCCCGATCTGGTAACTCGTCTAGAAGGCTGACCGTTTCGAGCAATTTGTCTTTAGATCGGTTTTGACGCATCCGGTTAGGTTTTTAGATGATAACAGAAGTATACAGTGAGCTTTAAAGCCCCGTTAGGCATAAAATCAGGTATCTTTCGTCGCTGCTTAAAAGCAGGAATAAAGTTTGAATTTCCAGAACAAGGTACTGAGGTGCGGCGGGTAATACCGCCCATCGACTCTACCAATTGCTTGGTGAGGGCTATTTTATCCCACATTCCGCACCGACGATTAAGTAAGCGCTAAGAGCCTGTCAAGAAACAACTTTTACAATTTGCCACCTAAAAAGCTTACTGAGAAAGCATTTCTAACTAAAAAGAAGGAAGGTTGTTTGCTGACAAGCTCTAACTCAAGAAATACTCCGGCTGTGAATCAAACTAGATAATTAAGTTTAGATCGCCAAACTCATGCCATAAATACTCCATCTGCACAGCATTCTCATAAGCATCATGAATTACTGATGCAGGTAAAAAGGCAGTCAATAGATCGAGGTGACTGGCTTGCGGTTCATGCAGCCCAGTTAGCAATCCATCGGCTGCTTTTAATTTATGAGTTGCTGTAATATGCAAGCGGGTGTAGCCGTGTCCTGGCATGACAATTCCCCGCTCATCCACGACTGATTCTAATGCCCGTACGACTGTAGTTCCCACCGCAATAATTCGTCCGCCTGCTCGACGAGTTTGATTGATTTTAGTAGCCGCCACCTCTGGAATTAGATATTCCTCCTCAGATGCAGGATGCTGGGCATCAAGGTCATCATCCAAATAAGATGACAATCCGGTATGTAGGACAATCTGAGTCATGTCGATGCCTACTCGCTTGAGGTTAAAGAGCAGCTGCCAAGTAAAAGCACGTCCTGCCGAAGGCATTTCTGCTGAACCGGGTTCACGAGCGTACACAGTTTGATAAGCATCTAATGCCCAAGGTGCAGAAACGTACTCATAGCGAATCGGTTGTCCAATACGGTAAAGCGATTGAATCAGTTCAGACCCAGATTGAGAAAAGCGCAATTTCCATAGACGCGGGATATGAGGATCGCGCTCGCCCACCGTTGCAGACAGTTGGTTATTTAACTGGATCTGCATCCCTGAGCGCAATCCACAAGTAAAGGGTTCACCATTTTGACAGATAAGCAACGCCAACCAAGAGCCATCCGACAAATGATGCGCTAACCGAATTTGTAAACATTCACCTGTTGAAGTCTCACAGCTTGCCAATACCGCAGGCAAAGTACGACTGGAATTGAAGACTAATAAATCGCCCGGACGTAAGAATGTACCTAGTTGATTAAATTGGGTATGATTGACGGCTTTAGTTAAGTGATCAATTACCATCAAACGTACCGCATCACGAGGAATGCCTCGCTGCTCTGGTGGTTCTTTGGCAGACAGTTCAGAGGGCAAAACAAACGAAAATGGGGCGCTCATAGAGTTCTAAATCCTCTTATAATTTAGGCAGCTTCAACCTCGTCATCTGGCTGTGCTTGAAACCTTTGTCCATGCACTGCTTGCGATTCATCGGAAGCTAAGTACAGAAAAATTTCAGTGATCTCTTGCGGATTTGCCCATTGCTTCGGGTCTTCATCTGGTTCTGCGGCTCGGTGCATGGCGGTGTTCATGTTACCAGGATCAACCCAGTTGAGGCGTACCGGACTATCTTCAAGCTCGGCTGCCCAAGTTTGCGAAAGTCCTTCTAAGCCAAACTTTGAAATCCCATACGCTCCCCATCCGGCATAGCCCACTACACCTGCGTCACTGGTGACGTTAATAATGGAGCCGCCTTCTTCAATCATGGCAGGCAAAACTCTTTGGATCAGTAAAAAGGGGGCAATTAAGTTAGTATTAAGGACTTGATGAAACGTGTCAATTGGGTAATCGAGCAAAAAAGGCATAGGCGATAGACCAATAGTCGAGGCATTATTGACGAGGATATCAAGCCGTCCTTTAAATTCGCTCAATGTTGTAGCTACGATTCGCTCAATGTCAGGAGATTGAGCCACATCTGCTTCGATTACCAACACTTTTGTTGTAGGGGCTATCGTTTGAATATAATCCCG
This sequence comes from Nostoc sp. FACHB-892, assembly GCF_014698795.1. Taxonomy (GTDB): domain Bacteria; phylum Cyanobacteriota; class Cyanobacteriia; order Cyanobacteriales; family Nostocaceae; genus Nostoc. Next base: position 3,120 of record NZ_JACJTR010000089.1, on the reverse strand, counting down.
TGTTGCTACAAGCGCTTGGGCATGACGGGCGACAATTGCAATCCCAGCAGCTCCAGCATGGGCAAAATCAATTGTTAACTGTCGTCCTAGTCCACAAGAAGCGCCAGTAATTAAAGCGTATTTACCGTTTAATCTATTCATAAATTAAGTTCTAGAGGTTAAGCACTCAATAAAGTTCAACTCTGAAGTGTTTCCTCAACACCACTTGTCTTAATCATAGTCGAAATGACTATGAGTTGTGGCAGCTTAATTTACAAAGTATGGCACGACTCTCTTATCGCCACTGTGTGCAGGGTGTCCACATCATGTCAACAAGAAGATTTTATTCTCAATAATCTGAAAACTAGTAGCATTAGGGAGATCCAATAAATAAATCAGCCCATCCGTATCAATAATATTTTTGGCAAAACCGAGAGATTTAGGCGCTTTCGCCCTCAAGGCGAAAGCGACGGCTGGGCTGATTTATTCTTGGCAAGTGCCTTAATAACTGCTTATGGCTAAATTAAAAAACGCCGAAGTGATCGCCTGTTACTGAATCGGTGTTCTAGGGGTTGGAGTGGCTCATGAAGCAGAGCGAAGGCAACGTCGGCGCAACATAAAACCAGATCCAATTAAGCCAATAGCAACTAGCGTCCCTATTCCGGTTTCCGGTTCTGGAACAACCTTAATAGTGCCAGTAACTAAAGCCTGTCCTCTTATGGGATCGTTTGGATTTGGACTGATTGTGTCGTTCTCAAAAAAGTCTAGTATGCCAGTAGCACCTCTAAATATACCCTCACCGCCAGTGATAATCAAAGAACCAGAGCCAGACCCTCTGAGGTTTACAAAGTCAATTAAAGCGGTAGCAGTAGCGGTTCCAGATACCTTGTTAGCACCGCTACCACTGAATTCAATAAAGCCTTCTGGGAAGCCCTCTAAGCCGATTGCTGTTGGATCGGTGTTAAAGGTGAACAAGCCAGTAGAGAAGTCAGTTAGAGCGTAAACTAAACCGTTATATTCGGTGAGTCCGTATGGTGCATCAGTACTTACAGCCCGTTCAATTGCCCGTGAAAACTTCTCGTTAATCGGCTCAACAGCGATTGTTACGTCGTAGTTACCACTAAATGGGAACAGAGTCTGTGCGATCGCCTTCTCGTTGCCCGATCCAAAACTTAGTAAAGTCAAAGCTGCTGGAACAACCCATGCAGCGTAAGAGCGAATTATTGTTAGCATTGTTTAATATTACTTATCTTCAAGAGAATGCTTATGTAAAAAATATTACTTTTGTGATTGCCGAAAACAGTATACAGCACATTAGATTGCAGCGACAATGAAAAAATTGTCGCTCCACTTGATGTATCTTTAGAAACTATATTCAATGGACTGCGCCACTTCAAAATTAAGTTCAATTCCAACTCTTGCCGTGCGCGTCGATCTATGCATGCATCCCCCCAAAAAGCGATGCTCACCTTTCCAAGTTATGGCTCAATTTAATTCTTCACTGATCTGAATATACACAACCAGCACAGAAATTAGATAATTTGGTCAAATGTTCAGGAATTTCATATTGGAAACCTGTATTGATTAGGAATTGACATAGCAAGTGAAGTGTTGAAATTATATTCCGGATCAGACTGATGCAAGGAAGTGAATATATAAAGAAGAGGATTATATTCCCAGATGATTAACCAAATTACCGCCTTAGAATCCTGTTGGCATATTTCTCCTGGGTGGGGTAAGGATATGCCTCCACTAGCAGTGGAAATGTTAGAAAAAGTTTTGTTGCCAATCTCAAACTTGTCAGGTTATTGCCGTGGTGTTGAGTGGTCAGGGCAAGAATGGATTTATGCAATTGTTTGCCAGAGTGAAACTCTCTACTTACCTGAGCAAGAATTTCATCCAACAAATGTTGTAAAAAAGTCCACTGTTTCCACTCCAGCTTTTAATCTGGGGGACATAGTTGAGGTTGATTTCGGTGAACAGCCAACACATCGTATTATTCAAGGGATTTTTGGTCTCAAAGATAATTGGCTTTATGGGGTAGAGTGGCGCTCCCCAACTTTAGAAGAAGTGTCTACCCAAAGCAGAATAATATGGCTTGCTGATGTTGATTTAGTCAATGTTAGTGTATGACCAGTTGCCACTAAAGAGCAGTACCAAGTTAACTAACAATTAGGGTTATTAATCTCAAGTTACTGGTTTTATTAACTACTTTTAATTATTTATCTAGGCATCATAAAAAATAGAAAGCTTTGAGTAGTGCAAGTTTAAAACTTGACAAATAAATTTAAGTTGTATTTGAGATAATGTTTTAGACAGTTAGGAAATAGCTGGCACTAAGGGTGAGGTTGCTAGAACCTTGAATGATCGCAATTAGTTCAGGACTAGTTTCATTCAGGAATAAGGCTGTACCTGTAGCCAAACCAGTTGGCGCTGCTCCCAAGCTATAGCTCGAGTTGGAGCCAGACAATTGCAGCGTATCTTCGGTGGCATTGAAATCAGCAATCAGAGCGTAGTCGCCCAGTCCCGAAGTACTAGTATTACTATCGCTGTAGAAGACACCGACAGTAATACCTAGCACAAACTGATCACTCCCAGCGCCGCCAGTCAAAAGGTCAACTTCAGCAATACCTCTTGTTGTTGTATCTGTTCCTATAAGTATGTCGCCACCTTCATCTCCAAACAGGCGATCGCTTCCAGTGCCGCCGAAGGCAGAATCATTTCCACGTCCACCATAGAGAAGATCATTATCATCGTCCCCAAACACGGAATCGTCACCATCGCCACCTGTAATGTAGTCAATTCCTGCATTACCACGGATGATATCATTGGCTGCGCCACCCGCTTGTGTGTCGTTGTTAGCAGTACCCAAAAGATTCAGAGCAACAATAGCCAAATTGCTTTTTGTGCTGGCATCGTTGTACCCAGTAAATTCAGCATTGACTATTGTATTCAAGTTCAAGAGAATACCGTTGGATTGGGTAAAGCTATTGCCTTGGAGTAATTCTGTATAAAGAATATTGGCATAACCATGATTACCAGCAAAATTCCACTGTCCAGGCTGGAATAAGTCATTCCAGTTGGCATAAACATCTAAGGTAGCCAACTGAGAATCATAACCCAAAGATTCACTAGTATGTA
>NZ_JACJTR010000088.1 GCF_014698795.1 Nostoc sp. FACHB-892 | reverse complement strand
TGTCATTGATGGAGTTCAAAGAAGAGGTGAAAAGAGAAGCTACAGTACACAACGTGTAAAATTTGACTCTCATTCTTCTGCTTAATTTTTTGTTACATACTTATAAAATTTCACCACGACTTACTTACATGAATTAAAAGCCTATATATCTGTCTGTAGTGACACTGTTATCAAGAAAATGGCTGTAGAGCTTTACAACAGCAAAATACGAGAAAAGAATGCTTTAGAAGTAGACCAACGCATCCAATATCTCAAAGATAAGATTAGTAAATATATATAGATAGATGGGTTGATTATTGCAACCATACAGTTTTTCCAAACAGGTTAAATTTCGCACTAACTATGTGAACTAGCAGGCTAGAACATTCATCAATCACTATAAGTTTTCTTTGAACAGGAAATTTCACCTGGGTAATACGTTATATTTTAAAGCATCGTGTTTTGGCATTCCCTTTTAGCCGTAATTGTAAATATATGGACTTAATCAACATAGAGATAAAAGGGCCAAACCAACAAATTGAGAAATTTCTTAGGAAACTCACGCAGAGGGGTTCAGGTGGATTGGTTTCTCAAGTAACTAGGATTCCTTGCGTTGGAGAAATAATCCAACTTGGCTTCCCGGACTGGGAAACAGAAGTTTTTAGAATAATTGAAGTAATGCACTATACTTACCCAAGTTGGTGTAACGCGTGGGGACGCATTACTGTCGAGCCTTGTAACTTGTTGTTCTCAGTAACTAAAGATATCGATGAGCTTGAAGAGATTGATGATATCGATGGGCTTGAAGAGGTTGAAGATATCGATGGGCTTGAAGAGGTTGAAGATATCGATGGGCTTGAAGAGGTTGAAGATATCGATGGGCTTGAAGAGGTTGAAGATATCGATGGGCTTGAAGAGGTTGAAGATATCGATGGGCTTGAAGAGGTTGAAGATATCGATGGGCTTGAAGAGGTTGAAGATATCGATGGGCTTGAAGAGGTTGAAGATATCGATGGGCTTGAAGAGGTTGATGAGGACGACAATAGCTTGTTTAGTACACGTTGTCATTTCGGACGCATACCTCGTGGAATTTGCACACCTGAAGAAGCTTACAAACTGCCAATCTTAAAAGCTCTTGATAAGTTAGGTGGTTCAGCCAAAACAAAGAATGTACTAGCACTAGTAGAAAAGTTGATGAAAGGAATTTTAAATCAAGTAGATTATCAAAACTATAAAAATAAAAAAGCATCTTATACTGTTATAGAACCTCGTTGGCAGAAGAGAACAAAATGGGTTCGTTACCGATTGATGCAAAAAGGATTTGTAAAGAGTGATTCCCGGCGTGGAATTTGGGAAATTAGCGAAGCAGGACGGCAGTATCTTGCTAAACATCAAAATAATAATCAATAAATCCACCGATGGTTCCCTATTTTTGCATGATGGCCCTATCCACTGCTGCCATCTTTCTTCCGTAATTATCTTGCGTTAGTTAAAATGCCCAACTAAACCGATAAAATTAATCTACTCTTTAAGCTGAACCAGTACCAGAAAGCGTGATCGCTATCAAAGCTCATGCAGCCCAATCTTTGAACAGTAACTCTGCCTGTTGCAGCGCTGTCACCGTCTCCATCTCCTGCTTCTCTGGTAGATAACCATTAATCGTGAAGTGCGATCGCTGTTTCCCACAGCTAAAGCACTCTATAAGATATGCCTTACCTCAAAACAACTCATTCAACAGGAGAAATACTATTTTTGGCAATAGGATGAAGGCGGTTTGTTAAAGCTTCTAACTCACCACCAGCAAGCAGCAATTTAATAACTTCACGTCCATGCAGAATAAATCTGTCAACTTGCTCTTCAAACGTTATAGTACCTCGTAAGACCTCTGCTAAAGGTTTTCTTAAATGAAGAGGATGCCAAGGATTTGATCTCGCTACGTCAAATCTGTGATCGTGAAAATCCCATGCCCTTGAACTCTCTTTTAATCTTGAGCGCAATTTAGTATATTCATCAGAATGAAAAAATTCGCTTTCAAATGACTTCCATTTCCTTATATCAAAACCTAAAATTAAACAAAAATCTGGCCCGAGATGTAAATTTGAAGGTTGCACTTTAAAATCGGAGCCATCTAGAAGAGTACCAACGAATATACTCGGAAAGGAAACATCTAAAATTTCTAGCCCTAATCGCCCAAACTGATGTTGATATTTCGCTGGCATAGAGTGAATAGGTGCATCTTTGTTAAATCCAATTCTTTCTAATACCCAACGCCAATCTACTTCAGCAGCACGTAAGGTTATGTTCTTCAGGTTAGACTGTAGTGATTTAGCAGGGAAATAAGAAACTATACTTTCATAAGAAACTGGTGCTACCGGCCCTAAATTCTCCTCAGCAAGCATATCTATAAAATCACGAACCAGACTGTCATCTGATTTTGTTTCTAACCAATGCTTCAAAAATTTATATATATCACTCCAAGTCAGAGCTAAGTCAGGATTTTGTTCATGTTGTCGAGTTAATCCAGTAATAAGAATTAATTTATATCCTTGTGACCACTTTAAGTTTGTTTTTGCATAGTTACGATATCTATCTAGTTGCTCTGGACTAAGATTTGACCATACCTTGTGTTCAAATATCAAGGCAAACTGTCCCCAATCTGCCAACATATCTATTTGTCCACCAGGGAAGGTGTATTGTGTTTTCCACTCTGGTAGTTTATGAGTTAAAGGAAGAGGTTCTGGTAATTTTAAACTGAGATAATCTACAAATTCACGAGCCAGCATCTCTTTATTTCTCAGCAACCAAGCAAAACCTTCAGTCAGAAAATTCTCAATCGGATCAAGCTCTTGGCTTTTGGGATATTTACGTAGTGCGCTAAACAAGCTATCTGACAAGCCTCTATTCTCCATAGTTTTAAAAGCTTTCAATATAGCATATAGACAAAAATATTGTCCTTATGTGAACGCGCTACACTCAAAAATTTCGAGCGCCTTGATTATTGGTACATTGATAATTGGGAAAAATATCGAATTGTAGAATGCTTATCCAGTAAGGGTTACACCCTTAGCGTAACTTTCTGTACGATTGCTCATTTACCCCCGCATCGCATTTGTAAACTTATAACCAAAATTATTTAAGTGTGAAAACATACCTTATTGAATTTTCACTAAGACGTGTTTTAGGTGGCGTATGGAAATTCTCAGTTATTTTAGTGTCGGGTAGATAAACCACAAGTTGATTTTTATTTGGATCAAAATCTAAAGCTTTAATTTCAATACTGTCTATTCGACTAAAACCATTAAAAGTCAGATCGTTATCAAGAATCTGAAGGTTCTGGATTTGAAATATCTCAATGGGATCTTCCTGAATGGGTTGCCACGGTGCCACTGAATCTGGTTCTCTTTCTATTTCCTCGTTGTAAATGATTTTAGTGATAGAACGCATTTCAACATTTTTTCCATGCCAACTTGGCAACAATTCAGTTATTTGGCGAAGCTTGTCTGAATTAGGGGATTTATTATTCCCATAGAACCAACGAATATTTTGAGGAGAATAGTGAATTTCTTCAACTGATGTTTGTGTCATGTTGAGTGTGAGTTAATAAATTACCTTTACCCTTTGTAGCACAGCTTACTAGAACTAATAAGTAAGTGTAAATGCATAATAATAACGTAGGGGTCACTGTGCCGAAATGGGAAAGCTAAAACTATTGCTGTACAAAGATTAAAACTTTAATGTACAATTTTCCTTGGCACGGTGATGCCATATTTATCACTTTGAAGAGTTCCTCAACATAGTTATTAACCGTTTAATTTGCCCTACTCGCTTACGTTGGTCGTAACGGTGCTTGGCTTCTGTAGTGATTTTTTCAACAAGCGTGTTATCGGCACTAGCAATAGCCCAGGCTGCTTCTAAAAATACCTCAACTGTAATTCCCCTTTCTTTACAAAATCGTGTTAATTCTTGGTCGAGGTCTTTCTCTAAAACGATCGCTGAATGCCGTCTGGTTTCGGGATATTTTTCAAGTTCGGCTTGGAGTTCGGCGATTGTGTCTGCTGGTGCAGCAGTTGGGTTAGCTGGTTCGGTAACTGTGCTGGGTTCTTGTGGTGAGTTTTGTTTTTCTGTTTGGGATTGTACTTTAGAAACGAGTGCATCCTGGCGTGGTTCAACTGTCGGGCGATTGCGTTTGTTGCGGAGTTGATTAAGTACGTTATCTGACATTTTTATTTACCCCCAAGTGAAGTACGAATTTTTTCAACTAAAATTTCAAAGGGATATTCCAAGTCGTTATATCCCAACTGCGAGAGGGTTGTACGTTTGTTAATGGCTTGTTTATAGCGTTCTGATTCGCGGATTGAAGGTAAAACCAACCCCTCACCCACTTCGTCGCGCATTCCATCTACAGCCGCCCGACTTTCTTGCGCTTGGGTTTTACCAAACCAGCGATCACGGAAGGGCAAAACACCTAATACTTGGGCATCCGTTGCACCGACATCTTGCAAGCCGTTCAATAAGTCGAGCGTCCGCACGAGTGAACCGTAACCTTTAACTGATGCTTCGGCGGGGATAATCAAAAAATCTGCTGCGCCGATCACTGTCAAACAAATTTGCGATCGCTGGGGTGGAGCATCAATAATGCAGACTTTGAATATTTTGCTGACGGCTTCCAATCGCCGCTTGAGTAATGTTGCACCAACTCCACTGTTCGATAAATAATCTTGCACGGTATCGAGTTGGTCATCGGCGGGGATTAAAAATAAATTATCGTTGTCTTGAGTCGGGTAGATGCAATCTTCTGGTGCAACTGTTTTTTTGAGAAATTCCAATAGGGTTGGTTGGTTGGGTTCCAACTCGAAACCTAGATAGGTAGTGAGATTATGTTGGGGGTCAGAATCTAGCATCAAGGTAGGTAAACCCTGGCGCGATAGCAACCGCCCCAAGAACAGGGATGTTGTAGTCTTGCCCTGACCGCCACTCAAGGAGCTTACGGTTATTGTCAGCATATACAAATTTATTAAATTAGCTATTTAACATAAAGTCATTTAATCATTTTGTCAAATATTAAATTTACCAATTTATCTTTTTAGCTTTTTGTAAAATTAGCTTTTTAGCTTTAGTGTGCCGTCAATTTTCTTGTAAATGCCATCTGCTTCTACACGTAATTGTGAAGTGAAATTCACAGTTGATGATATGCGTTTATTCTTCCAATCCCTTGCTGATGCTGGTTGGGGGCGCGTGGAAGGGACAGGCGATCGCATGGGCTATGTTTGGGAAGCATGAAGAATGCTCCACGATTGCAAAGTGCTTTCTGGAGGTGGGAACACTGGAATTAAGCATCAAACTAATAATGCCATTTCAATTAGTAAAAAAATGTTTATGTTCCCAGTGAAAATCATTCGCTCTCTGTTTGCAGTATTTCTGACCTGTGTAATTGCTTTGAATTGTTTTATTAGCCCAGCCTTCGCTGCTACTAGTTCTTCAGACTTTGCTGATACTGGTTCGGTAGTCAACTCCTTTGTTAAGGATTTTTTACAAGAATTCGCTAAGAATGCGGGTAGTGTCGCAGGTAGCGTAGCAGGCTTGACAGCAATCTGTTATGCATCTGATGTTTTTATTGCTCCAGTCGCTCCGCCAGTAGCAGTTTACTTAGCTACAGTATGTTCTGGCATTGGAAGCACACTTGGAATAGGCGGAACCGTAGTAAGTGCAAAAATTATTAAATCGGCGCACCTCTAGATAAGCTTTAGACAAATTCTAGATAACCATTAGCAGCACCCACTTGATTGTTTTGTCGGGTGCTTTTTATTGGTCGGACTGCCTCAAGACTCAGGCTACGACATCGTTACAGTGGCAATATAACTCCTCTGCTCACTCAAGACAAACCCTAGATAAAAAACGCTATTTTTTTGGCACTCTAGACTGCTCAAAACAAATCTAGAAGCCCGTTTCAGCCAACTCTATATAAAAATCCTGCGGATTAAAAAACTGAAATTCGGCTGGAATTTTGAGGTAGGTAAATGACTAGATATTTTTAGTCCATGTTGGCTATCCAATTATATACACTACTGGATGATCAGACATTTAAAGCTACGCTAAAATGGACTTATCTAAATATACACACTCATGGAATATGAGCCAAGTAAAGCGCGGAACTATTGGCAAAAAGAAAAGGACTTTACACCCAAATTCCAAAGAGAATTTAAAGTTGGGCCCAGAGTCACTTATGCAGGGGAAGAAACCAAAAGCCCGGCACAACTTTACCCTGCTCGATGAAACAGTAGAATGGCTCCAAAAGCATCCGAGTGCCAGCGCCAAGATTGATGAACTGGTACGTCAGGTCAAAGAGGGTCAGCTAGTAGAAATTCAAGAACTTCCTAACACTAAGCAGCAGATTGCAGATTTAGGGAAGGAATTGAAGCAGATACGGAGCAAATTAAAAAAGGCTGTTAAGTTACTTGATGAGGCACTGCCACTACCCACAAATCGGGGTGGAGCTATTAAAGAGAAAATCAGGGAAGCCTTAGCAGTATTAAAGTAATTCCATAAGTGTATATCTTTGGAATAGTTATAGAGATTATTCTTTGATCGCGGGTTACTGATGATTTAGGTGGTGGGTAGTAAAAGCTCTGTCATAGGTAGTGGCTGTTACTCCAGGCTTGATCTTGGGAAATTTATATATAGGGTTGGACAAATACAGTTTTTGCTAACTCACTATCATCAGGCACACCTTATTTGGCTATAAACCTGTGAATATCTCTGACTCCGAACTAGATTTAGTCTCTTTAGCTTCCAGAATTGAACAAATAGAAGAGGAGCAAAATCTCCGCAAGCAAAATATTGCATGGCTAAAACGCTATTTTGATGAAATAAAACAAGAATTTAATAATCGGACTGAACTACAGCAGATCCAAAGTATGCAAGAGGCACTCGCGCACTTAACTGCACAAGTCGCCGACTTGCAACAGCACCTCAATCTTTCGTCTAATTCGAGTAATGGCTTGAATAATAACCACACTATTGATCCATCTATTAAAGAGACGATTATTGATGATACGGAGATTGTAAAGCAGTTTTTTGAACGTGTTGAAAAGCCCGGAGAACAACTAGCGTGTGTAGATGTAATTGCTATTTCTGAAAATATAGATATTGCTGAAACTGAGTCAGATGAGCCAATTAATGGAGCTGAGGAGCAGCCGCAATTTAACAGAGCTTTCAGCGCTCCAGAATTCAAGACTGAAAGACTAATGTGGTTAGTCAACAGAATTTATGCAGCAGAGGAACCTAGCTACGAAATACCTGTTGATGCTGAAGAATTTTGGAGGCGGTATAAAGCAGAAGAACGGGATTTTACTGGGATTAATTTAGCTGGGATAAATCTTAGTGGAAAAAGACTGGATAAAATCAATCTGAGCAATGCAAACCTGTCTTGTTCAAATCTCAGTTGCACTAACCTAAGTAATGAAAACTTGAATGGTGCAAATTTAACAGGAGCAGATTTAAGTGAGGCAAACTTATCTGGTGCCAACTTGACTGGAGCTAACTTAGATAATGCATACCTTCATAAAACAACACTGCAATCGGCAAAGCTAGAGAAAGCAACTCTAAAAAACGCCAACCTTAGTAAAGCTTCTTGTTACAATGTATATATAAGTGAAGCTAATCTCAGTGGAGCAGATTTAAGTGAAGCAAACTTATCTAGTGCTAACTTGATGGGTGCAAATTTAACAGGAGCAGATTTAAGTGAGGCAAACTTATCTGGTGCCAACTTGACTGGAGCTAACTTAGATAATGCATACCTTCATAAAACAACACTGCAATTGGCAACGCTAGAGAAAGCAACTCTAAAAAAAGCTAACTTCACCAAAGCCGAGTTAAAGGGGGCAAACTTGTGTGAGGCTAACCTCAGTCAAGCTAACCTCAGTGGAGCTTATATGTATGAGGTCAACCTAAGCGGAGCTAACCTAAGTGAAGTAAATTTGAGAGGCGCATACATGTGGCGGGGTAAGCTGATGAAGGCGGATTTCAGTAATGCTAACCTGACTCAAGTAAAGCTTATAGAGGCAAATCTGGAAGGAGCTAATCTTGAGGGAACCAATCTCCAGCATAGCTATTACGACCTATCAACTATCTTTCCTACAGAGTTTGATCCGGTTAAAGCTGGAGCTTATTTGATTACTCCTGGTGCATCACTGCAAAATGCTAATTTAGTTGGTGCTAACCTCTATCAAGTAAACCTGACTGAGGCAGATTTACAAGGAGCAAACCTCAACTCAGCAAACCTGGAAGGTGCAAATCTAAGCGAATCTAATTTGAATCGAGCAAACTTGTCCAAGGCAATTTTAAAAGATGCGACACTTATTCAGTCAAATCTGGTTCAAATTGACTTAAGCGAAGCAAACCTCAGCAGTGCAGATTTAAGTGTGGCAAATCTAAGTGAAGCAAATTTCAGTAAGGCAAACCTTTATAGCGCAAAATTAGCTGCTGCAAATTTGAGTAAAACCAATATGAGTCAGGTAAACCTAAGTAACGCAAACTTAAGTTCGGCAGATTTGAAAGGTTCAAATCTAATTCAGGTCAATCTAGAGAGTGCTGACCTAACTGCGGCAGACTTGAGTAAAGCAAATTTAAAAAACGCGAAATTTAGTCAGTACACAAAGTTAAACGATGCTAATCTGACAGGGGTAAATTTAGTTGGGGTAACACTTAGAGGCAATTTCAATGGAGCAAACTTAAATGAGGCAAACCTATCTGGGGCCAACCTCTGTAATCTAAATTTGAGTGGAGCAAGCTTCATTTCATCTGATCTGCGTGGGGCTAACTTGAGCAATGCAAATCTTACAAAAGCAAACTTGAAAGACGCAAACCTGACTGGTACGAATCTGACTGGAGCAAATCTCGCTGGCGCTATCATGCCTGATGGTACAACTCACGAGTAAACTGTGCTATGGGCATTGATCCGAGATGTGTATATCTGGAAACAGTTAAGCGCAACCATTGAATCCCTGCTGAACAGGGGGGACAGTTCGGCCCATACTTGCAATTTCCTGGCATTCCCAATTTTGGGAATCTGGGAAGTTTCCTTGTACTTCCACTTCGGTCTGCTCGGCGATCGCAGTCCGAAGTGGATTTTGGCTTTCGTTTGGGAGGGATGCTTAGGACACCCAAGGTCAGCAATAAAAATACTTAAATATGGGTTGTGGTTGTAGAAAAAGCAGTTTTGGGGAATTGATATCGGGGATTTGGTAAAGAAATTAGTAGAAAGGATTCTGGTTGTTCCCGAACAGGTGTATGTGTATGAAGGAGACAAAATTAGCCTTTTGTCTGTTTCAGATCCGCGATAATTATGACACCAGTAGTCGTAGTCAAATCCAGAGGTAAGCAATTAGCTCATTTAGCGCCGGTTGATGCCCAACAGCGCTTAGTTCAACTGTGGCTGCACGATAAACCACAAAGTACCCAAAAGTGTTATTTGCGGTATGCGGCGCAGTTCACCGGATTTTTGGCAGGGGTGGGGAAGGCGATCGCGCACACGACTGTTGAAGATATGGTGGAGTTTTCTGAATATTTGCATAACCGGGGATTGGCAGCGCCTACTATCAAAACCTATATGGCGGCGGTCAAAAGTCTGCTTTCCTTTGCTTACAAGACGGGTTATATCAAGGTAAACCCCGGTGCTGCTATCAAGTTAAAAAAACTTGACCAACGCTTACATGAAAAGGTGCTGACTCTCACTGATATCGCTTTGATGATTCGGCTCACGGAACGAGCTAAGTATCGTTATAAAGCTCAACAAATTAGGGATTTGTTGATATTGAAATTATTATATGTAGCAGGCTTGCGGGTGTCGGAGTTAGTCGGACTAAGGTGGAAGGACTTTACACCACGCGATCTAACGGGGCAGATTACTGTTGTGGGTAAAGGCGACAAGTCCCGTCACATTTTATTGCCGGAATATCTGTGGCAGGAGTTGATAGATTACAGGAAGGACGGGCCCAAGGATGCCTATGTCTTCAAGAGCCGCAACGGGAAAAATAAGCCGCTTCATCGTCAAAATGTTGATCCAATAATTAAGGATGCTGCCGTTCGGGCCGGACTGATAGAGAAAGTTAGTTGTCACTGGCTTAGGCATAGTCACGCTACGCACAATGCTGAGATGCGTACTCCAGTTCCGTTAATCCAGCAAACGATGGGCCACGCTGATATTTCGACAACCGCAGGTTATATCCACATTCGCCCCGGTGATAGTAGTGCTTTGCATTTACCACGGGTTTAATGTCATCAGTTGCAATAGACTTGCGATCGCCCCTCCCAGTTCTGGGGGAAAGTTGCCTCAATCACGGTAAAATCTACACGCTGATGTAGAAACGGGTGTAGACATGGCGAAAGTTGAACGAGAATCAATCAACTTCAAACTGCCCAAGCCTTTAGCCGAGGCGCTCAGAGCCACAGCCAAAGAGCGCAACACCACTGCCACCGATTTGGTAATTCAGGGGCTAAATCATGTCCTGGGTGCTGTGGATGGTATGGAAACTGATACAGAAACTCGTCTACACGAATTAGAAGCAGAATTAGAGCAGTTGGCTAACGGTATAGAAAGCCGTATAGATAATGAATTAGGGCAGCACTCAATACGGTTGAGCAGTTTGGAGCAAAAGCTAGAAGCGATCGCAACCAAGCTAGCCCAATTGGAAGGGCAGCGTTACAAAAGTCCAGCCAGAAGACAAGGTTACTCTTACAACAGCCAAGTTCCCCAATCGATAGAACTTCACCCATTCCTAGCAGAGAATTTAGCTAAAAGATTGGGAGTCGATACGGCAACCCTGGCGCGTGAGCAAAAAAGTAAAAGTCAATCTGAGTTTGAAAGCTGGAGCCGCAATCGAGATCCAAGTAGTACAGCGTGGCGCTATCAGAATGACGGACTTTACCATCCCATCAAGTAAACTCCAGACCAAAGCGATCGCCCTTCCTAGTTCTGGGGGAAAGTCAGCACAAAGCGCGATTGCCTACCTCATGTATTCCTGATATGTCATGGCGATCGCTTCTTACATAAATGCACCAGTGCCGCAAGCTGGATCAAATATCACAAAAGGCAATGGCACTAGATCGCCTTTTTTATAGATTTTGCCAAACCCAACATCGTCAGCAACTAACAAGCCAACTCTCATCACAGGCAAAGCCTTTCGTAGCAACTTTAAAGGAAGAGGCAATCAACGGTGCGATGGCATAACCGCCTGCTTGTGCGCGATCGCCTACCTTCAGTTTCTTACTTCAATCCAGACTGCTCTTTACTTTTGAGCTTGTCATTTTCAAAAGTAGCAGTGATTTTAGAACCATCAGGATTTTCCCAGACAAAAGTTGCTATTGTTGCAGAACGGCTAACTTCTATACCCCGATACAAGATTGACCGTACATCTGTTAATGACATCCCTGTTCTCAACTGTTCGTATTCTGCACGACCAAATCGACGAAGTTCAGCTTGGGTAGATTGTTCAATTGGCTTAGAATTAAAACTACTTTGAACGAAACCATACAGAAAACCTGAACCTAGCATTATCCCCACTGAAAAAACTATTTTCATCAGTGAGCCGACGAGAGTATTATTGGGCTGTCGAAGGTTTGTTTGATTTACCATTGAATTAACCTCATTAACTAAATTTTTATTGCTGGTCTGGTGGCTGCCAGACTAGCTTTAACAGTCATATCTACTTGTAATTGAAATTTTTTAGGTGTTTTAGTCTTTTGCGATTTCCGCAAAATAGTAATTTCCTTTTGCTCTTGCAATAGTGTCACCAGGTGTACAAACTAAATTTGTCAACCTTGTACTCGTAAGATTCCTGCAACGTTGTTTCATACGATTCTGATTCCTCATATATTGCGTACCACGGTGTTTGAAGGCTTTCGTCATCAAAATTTTAGCGCTGTGGGTTTAAACTTTATGATCCGTTTGCAATTTCAGCAAACTTGGTTTTAAAATCCATACACCAACGTACTTTGCAACCTATTTAGCCCCGTTTTTAGTCCACTCACTTCTTCCTGCTTTAGCTGTACTAAGAATATAAAGCGAGTCACTTCCTTAGTCCATTCCACTAACTATGACAAGGTGTGTGAGGTTTCACCCAGATGGTCAGCAGCAGATTTTTTATAGTGCTGATTGCTCGAAGTGAAGAGACGCTGCGAAAAAGACAGTTTGTCAATTGCGATCAACATACAGACATCCAAATTATTTTCAATCTGCGGGTTAGTAGCCTGCTTTTCCTTTGGTTTTGTCTACTTGTTAAGAAAAACTTTAACAATCGACATCCCTTAAACAAGTTATATAACAACTTGACTGTAGGTAACAAGTTAGCTATAGTTGTAACAGCTTGGAGATACAACGGGGTCGTGAAATGTCAAAGCTAGTTCAGGAGCAAGTAGAGCAACTATTTCAAGCCACAAAGGATTTACAAAGCCTCGAAGAAATCAAGCCATACTGTG
>NZ_JACJTR010000087.1 GCF_014698795.1 Nostoc sp. FACHB-892 | reverse complement strand
GCTATGACACGCAAGGACGAATTCGATACATCAACGATTATGGGGTGAAACTCCTGGGCTATGAAGAACATCAGATTGTAGGGCGAACCTTATTTGAAACCATCATTCCAGACATCGAAACCTCTGGGCGGGATGTCAAACCATTTGTTCACGATTTACTTCGTAATCCTCAATTGTACCCGCAAGGCGAGAGTGAAAACCTGTGTCGAGACGGACGGCGAGTTTGGATGGTCTGGTCGAATCAAGCCATCTTCAATGACCAGGGAGAGGTCGTTGAAATCTTATCGGTGGGCAACGACACCACCCAGCGTAGGCAAGCAGAAGAGGCATTACAGCGCAGTGAAGCCAAGTTCCGAACTATCTTTGAAAACTCGCAGGTCGGCATCTTCCGAACCCGCACCTGTGATGGATTAATTCTCGAAGCCAATCAACGCTTTGCCAATCTGTTTGGCTTTGATTCACCAGAGGAGGTGATTGGGCTGAAACACACTACAGACTGTTATGTGAATCCCAGCGATCGCCAGCAAGCTATTGAATTGCTGAAGCGTGATGGTGAACTGCAAAACTTTGAAGTGCAACTGCAAAAACGAGATGGCACGCTATTTTGGGGACTTTGCTCTACTCGTCTGAATGCAGCCGATGAATGCATCGAAGGTGTGATTGCGGATATTAGCGATGTCTACGACGAGCTTCGCTTACGCAAACGAGCAGAAGCCGCTCTACAAATAAGTGAAGAACGACTACGCTTGGCATTAACCGCGTCAAATCAAGGACTCTACGATCTCAACATCAAAACTGAAGAAGTTGTGGTTAGCCCAGGATACCCTTTAATGCTGGGCTACGATCCAGCAACATTTCATGTGACCAAATCTAAGTGGATTGAGAGTTTGCATCCTGACGATAGAGAATCAGTGCTTGCAGCTTACCATGCTAGTATTACTGGAGAAGTCCCCAGCTATCAAGCAGAGTATCGCCATCGTACCCAGGATGGTCAGTGGAAATGGGTTTTTGCTGTTGGCAACGTTGTTGCCTGGAATGAATTCGGTGAACCCATCCGAGCGTTGGGAGTTGTTACGGATATCGACGATCGCAAGCAAGCAGAAGCAGCCCTACAAGTCTCAGAGTCAAAGCTACGGACTCTAATTGAGGCAATTCCCGATCCATTGTTTGTATTCTCTGCTGAAGGGCGATTCCTTGAAATAATGGTATTGGAACGAAATCTGCTATGGCAACCCTTTGAGGAGATGATTGGTAAAACTATGCATCAACTCGGAAGGGAAGAAGCTGATGAGTTTCTAGGTTATATTCAGCAGGTACTGAGAACCCAACAAATCCTCACGGTCGAGTATGGTGCGTTTCTAAATGGACGAGAAATGTGGTTTTCGGCTCGCATTGCCCCAATCAGCCACGATCAGGTGATTTGGCTGGTGCGAGATATTACGGCGCAGAAGCAAGCAGAAGAAGCCTCAATTTTAGAGGAGCGCAACCGCATGGCACGCGAAATTCACGACACACTCGCTCAGGCGTTTACAGGCATTCTGGCTCAGGTGGGAGCGGCAAAACAGGTGCTAACGGATGATGTAGAAGCAACTCAGGCACACCTGGATCTGATCAAAGAATTGGCACGAACTGGACTGACTGAAGCGCGGCGATCGGTCGTCGCGCTGCGTCCTCAGCTTTTGGAGTCGGGCAGTTTACAGAGCGCTCTCCATCGCCTCGTAACTCAAATCAGAGCGGCTGCAAACGATACCACTTTGTATTATGAGGTCAAGGGGATAGCGTATGCTCTATCAACTGAAGTTGAGAATAACGTACTGCGGATGGGGCAGGAAGCATTAACCAATGCGATCAAACACGCCAACGCTGACGAAATTCGAGTGGAGCTAATCTACGATCGCGACCAGTTTTGCTTGCGCGTGAGAGACAATGGACAGGGCTTTGGAGTTGGGAGTATTTCAGCCTCTGAGGGTTTTGGCTTACTAGGCATGAGCGAACGGGCAGAGCGCATCGGCGCACAACTAACGATTAGGAGTCAACCTGGACAAGGAACAGAAATTATTGTCACCGTCAACCCTTAAGTGAGCATTACAATGAGCCAAGCCACGACCATTCGAGTTCTAATTGCGGACGATCATGCAATTTTTCGGCAAGGATTAGCCACGATTATTAACCGTGACCCAGATATGCAGGTGATTGCCCAAGCCGAAAATGGGGAACAAGCGATCGCTCTATTTGGGGAACACCAACCAGATGTAACGCTAATGGATCTGCGAATGCCTGAAGTGGAGGGGGTTGCCGCCATCGGTGCAATTTGTGCTACTGCTAAATCTGCTCGGATTATTGTACTGACCACGTATGATAGTGACGAAGATATCTATCGGGGATTGCAGGCAGGCGCAAAAGGATACCTGTTGAAAGAAACTGAACCTGACGAGCTTCTGAATGCGATTCGCACCGTTCATCGGGGTCAGAAGTACATTCCGCCCGATGTGGGAGCAAAGTTGGTACAGCGCCTGAGTAATCCAGAACTGAGTGAAAGAGAACTAGAAGTACTCCGTTCACTGGCGCAGGGGATGAGTAATGCTGATATTGCGGCTGCTTTGAGCATCGGTGAAGGCACGGTTAAATCTCATGTTAATCGGATTTTGAATAAGCTAGATGTCAGCGATCGCACCCAAGCGGTGATTGTTGCCGTTAAGCGCGGCATTGTCAGTTTGTAGGATGTACTTTCTTTCGATCAGATTCGGATTCTAACTTAAGTTATAGCTAGCCTTCTACTTTGCGATGGCACGGTTACTCTATCAATTTGTACTGTAAAAATTTTAACTTGCTATAGACGACAGCTTGAAGGCGATCTCCTATATTGAATTTATGCAAACAGTCATCCAGGCAATGAATTGAGCAAGTTAATTGCAAAGTTCCATGCTTGATGCAGATTTAGAAAGATGAACGACGATCGTAACCGCAGTTCCTTACTTGTACCGCCTTCAGCCCAAGATTGGATTCAAGGTGTGTTGAGTGCCAAGGTAGTGCTGGTGATGTATGGAGACTATCAATGCTCTAGAAGTGCGGATGTTTACAAGCTGATTAAAATCATTCGGCAAGAGCTTACGGTTTCTTTTGGAGAGGATTATTTACAGCAGTTTGCGACTTAATTTTGTACAAGAGCAGCCATGTAACAATTGAATTGGTTTTCTATTGCCCTACTTGATAGAGTTGCAAAACGCTGTACATTCATTCAAAAGGTGAAACCATGAAACCAAAAGGTGAAACCATGAAACTTCAATATCGCGGTGTTAGCTACGAATACGACGCTTTGAAGCATGAAATCCAGAACAAAAGACCTTCTAATTTGACTTACCGTGGGGTTCCCTATCGTATCGATCCGAATACAAAGCAGAGTGAAGTTCCTGTACAACCAGTAGCTTATAGATTGGTGTATCGAGGAAGTGCCTACTTTGTGAATAAAACTGCACAGGAAGAAGTTAGCGTAGTTACTCAACCGGAAAGCACATTTAATTTGTACAACTCAATATAGAGACTCTGATGAACGAATCTCATGTAATTCCAGTGCTGAGATCGCCGCAGGACTACCGAGCTTACCGCAACTTTGCTGAACTGATTCGCAGTGGGATTCCCGTTGAACTCGATGCTGAGGATTTAGCCGTGTTGCGACATGAGCCAGCACTTCCTTAAGCTTTCTCCTCCAAAATTCACAGATTCTGAACTTGCTCCGATTGTGTAATTGCAAGCCTAAACTTATGCTGATCCAAAAACTAAACGACTGTGAAGAAATTATCGCTGGAGATGGAACTGTTCTGCGCGAACTGCTTCATCCTGACAAACAAGACATCAACTTGCGTTACAGTTTGGCGTATGCGATCTTGCCTGTTGGCAAAACTTCGATTCCCCATTCCCTAAAGACTTCTGAGGTTTATTACATCATTAGCGGTGTTGGCGAAATATCGATCAACAGTGAAGTTCGTCGCATTGAACCAGGCGATACGGTTTACATTCCTCCAAATGCCATCCAGTTCCTTCACAACTATGGCAACGAACTAGGCTGTTGACTTTGGCTATTTTTTGGGGAATTATCGAAAAATTATTTGTGCTGGTTTTTGCTTGGATTAGAGCTTATCATTGCGAACTAAAGAAATAAATCTCATTTAGTAATTTCTGGAAAAGTTACATTATTTAGCTACCAACAGATTAAGGAAGAAAACAATGAATCTCACTCTCGTTAATGACAACTTACAAATTGAATGGGAATGGCATGAGCAATTACTGGCATTTAATATCTGCAAAAATTTGGTAATTCCCCTCAATCATATTACAGCAGCTTCGACTGATCAACCAGTAAGTAGTTGGTCAGAAATCCGTAATCCCGGTCTTGTTATTCCAGGGATAATTAAAGCAGGAACCTACTACAGCAGTAGAGGTAAAGAATTTTGGTACGTGACGAAAGACCAAGATTATTTAACTCTAGAACTCAAAGATGAATCTTGCCAACGAATTATTCTCACAATTGATGCAAATCAAGCTTGGCTGGAACGCATTCATCAGTTTATAGCAGGTAACTAAATATTGGAGGTGGGGAACAAATAGAGAAGTATAAACTCTATCAATCACTGACTTCAAATGAATAGCAGAATCAATACCGTTGCCAAAACAAGAGTATGAAGAGATGGGGCTGCTGTAGTAAAGTTACTGCCTTCCCAAAGTGAAATAGATGCTGTTGTTTCAAGTATTTCTGAAGTCGAAACTAGGCTACGAAATAATGCGACAGACATTTTTGCTTCATTTTTTGTCTGCTATTGAGGATAGAGCATCGTAAATTCAAAGGAGGAAAACCATGTCCCAAACAGTAAAAACACCACAGATATCGCAAATTGAGGTGCTGGCATCTGGTCTGGATAGTCCACGTAAGTTGAGCTTTGGCCCTGATGGGGCACTTTATGTTGCCGAAGCAGGACGAGGGGGAACAGGTGCCAGTATTCCGTCTCCATCTCAACCGGGCGCGTCTGTGTTCTATGGTGCAACAGGTGCAATTACCCGAATTCAAAATGGTGTTGTAGAACGAGTCGTAACCGGACTACCATCGCTGGCATTACCCGATGGAGCAGATGCAGCCGGTGTGAATGACATTGAGTTTGATGACTATGGAAACGCCTATGCGATCGTGGGTCTTGCCAGCAATCCAACCAATCGAGATAATATTCTACAAGTTCCTGATTTTAGCCAGTTGATCGCGATCAATAATTTTGATGGTGGTGCTTCTTGGACAAGATTGAGCGATTTTGGTGCTTATGAGCAAAATAACAACCCCGATGGGCAAAACGTAGACACCAACCTCTATGACTTGCTGATTAAAGATAATACAGTCTATGTCGTAGATGCAGGTGCCAATGATTTGCTCAGTCAGCGAGCCTTTAGCAGCGAACCGACTCTAGTAACAGTCTTTCCAACTTATACCACGACTGATCCGCTCACGGGTGAAGCTGTGGTGCGGCAGCCTGTCCCCACCTCAGTCACCGTTGGTCCTGATAGCGCTCTCTATGTTGGTGAGTTGACTGGGTTTCCTTTTCAGGCAGAAACAGCAAAAGTTTACCGCATTAATGCTGAAGGTCAACCGGAAGTCTATGCAGGGGGTTTTACGAATATCGCTGATTTGGCCTTTGATAAATCTGGCGGTTTGTATGTCCTGGAATATGATGCGGATGGAATCTTGAATGGAAGTGACGCAGGTGCCCTGATTTATGTATCTCCAGATGGTAGAACTCGCACCACAATCTTGGATGATGAGCTAATTAATCCGACAGGTCTAGAAATCGGTTCTGATGGTAATATTTACATTTCCAACAAAGGCTTTCTTGCAGGACTTGGAGAGGTGTTGCAGTTGAGTTTAAAGAAGGATACAAACTTTGGTTGCGCTCCGCTGTATGACTTGGTGAATCACTGCATGATGACGAACACGGCAGATAGCGATCTGGCGAATATCTACCAACAAGCGTTGGGTCATTCGTTTCCTCTCCAGTCATATTCAGGAGTTTGAACGCCGACAGGAGCCGCCATAATTGGCTACACAGTGCCATCTATCCTCACTCATTAACCATCTCTGTGCTTCTACATTCAGTACTTCTGCCATAACATAACCCTGTTTTGTCAATCTGGGAGAAGCTAATCCCTGTAAGCCTTTCGCAGCTTTATTTTTCAGGTTTTAGCTACAAATTTTAGTTACTGTTAGGAAATAAAGGTTTAAAGCTTGGCTCAACCAAAGTTTCAGGATCTTGCTTCGATTATTGTTTTCCAAGAGTGACAGAATAGGGATAATCTTGAGCAGGCAAAGCAATTGTCGCTGTTTCTCTTATTGGTGGCTCCAACACACCCAATCCTTTAACGGCTCATCTCCAATCAATGCATCAAGGGGGCTGGGCGGTAAGTCTCCTCAGACTGTGATAACAAACAGTATTATTGTTGCCGATATCGCTTAACTTTATGTTTGTGAGCAGCATAATCCAGAGTTACCGCATCGTGCTGCTCAACTTGAAGCCTTCCCAAAATTTGGAGTGAATACTCTAACATGCTTTTTGAGATGGGCAAACCAGTATACCCTGTTCTGTCACTTTCGGAAAACAAGAATCATAGCTAAACATTGGAACCTTTATCTAGTCAGACTTTGAGCCTTTATTTTCTAATAGAAACTAAAATTTTTAGCCAAAAGTTGAAAAGTAAAGCTCCAAATGGCTGAGATTAGCTTTTCCCAGTTTGACATAAGACGGTTAATCACTGAACTAATAAGGAGTTCAATCATGCAGAATATTACACTTAACACCATTACTCAAGCCGTCATTAATCATGGCGATCGCGGCAAATCCCACCCGCGACTATATGAAATTTACACAAGTTTGGTTCGACATTTGCATGACTTTGTGCGCGAGGTGAATCTGACTGAACCAGAATTACAGCAGGGACGTGATTTTCTTAACCAGGCAAGCCATCATACTCAAGAGATTCCTACTGGAGAGATACATCTATTAACAGACATACTAGGGATCTCGGAGCTAGTGGAATTGTTACAAAATACACATAACGGTACAGAAAGCAATTTAGAAGGGCCGTTGTATGTGCCGAATGCACCAGAACGACAGATGGGCGATCGCTTGGGTATTGATCCAGAAGGTGAAACGCTTTTCCTGTCAGGCAGTGCTTTAGATGTGAACGGTCAACCGATTGCTAATGCCCTGATTGATGTTTGGCAACCAAATTCTAAGGGATTGTATGACATCCAGGATTTATCTCAGCCGCAAGGGAACTTTCGGGGGCGTTTCAAAACAGGTGCCAGTGGTAAGTATGCGTTTGAAACTGTGGTGCCGCTAGGTTACAACGTGCCAGCCAGCGGACCATCGGGCGAGTTGTTACGACTGCTAGGACGGCACACTTGGCGAGCGGCTCACATCCATTTCAAAGTCAGTGTCCCGGAATATACCTCGCTGACAACTCAAATCTTTATGGCTGGCGATCCTCACCTGGATTCAGATACAACTTTTGCAGTTCGCTCAGCGATCGTTCAATTGCAAAAGCATGAAGCACCAGACGAACTCAAGGCACGGAATCAAAGTAAACCGTTTTACACAACGGAATTTGATTTTGTGTTGAAACCCTTTACTCTCTCTAGTGGAGAATCATAAAGAACGGCTGCACGTTATGTCTATACCATATTTTTAACTCTATTGAGAATAAAGCTTGCTTATTGACATGATGCGGCTGCCCTGCTCTGGAGGTGAAAGGTTGGGTAGAGAGAATAAAACAGTTAGGAACTTATTTTTTAGAGTAAATAAGGATGAAAAATTTGCCATACTCGTAGTTTATAGCATTTAAAAACTATAGTAAATTAAAAGTAAAGGTTACACCTTAGAACATAATTTTAAATATTCGGAAATGCATTGATCTATGCTGAAAAATACAATTTTCAAGACATTTGTTACTGCCACAGTAAGTAGTGCAGCTTTTTTGTGTGTAAGTGTTAATAATGCTTATGCTGCTTCTTTCAACTCTATTTCTCGTATTTATGCTTTTGGTGATAGCTATTCAGATAATGGGGCAGCACTTCGGATTACAACAGCAGCAGTTAACTCTGGGGTGCCTGGAGCATTTATATTCCCCCAAGTAGATGTGTATGACTCTGATGGTCGATGGACAAATAATCCCGGCTTAACATCAGTTGAGGTACTAGCAAAACAAAAAAATTTACAATTAACAGATTATGCTGTGGGTGGTGCAAAAAGCGGTAATGGCAATTTAAGTACTTGGCTTGATAAATATCAAAATACTGGTTTATTCGGTCAAATCGAAGAATATAAAGCAGAAGTTAATCGTGTGCCAGATTCTAAGGGATTATACTTCATTTTTATATCTACAAATGACTTATTAGAAAGGTTTTTTAATAATCAGACTGGTTCGGTCGATGTATTAGCTGATGCTGCTGTTAACAATATTGTTTCTGGAATATCACAACTTGCAGTGCTAGGTGCAGAACAGTTTTTTGTTGTAAATTCTACAGATTTAGCTGCATTACCACTTTTTGAGCAATACTCAGAAGAGGCAGCTAAGTTTAGAGATGTTATCAATAAAAGTCTTCCCGGTCAACTCGATACGCTGAATAAGCAATTAGGTGTCGAAGTTGCACTGTATGACCATGTTGCAATTAGCAACAAAATTCGCTCTACCCCAGCGACATTTGGTTTTACCAATATAAATGATGCCTGCAAACTTTTATACACCACTGGGGGGTTAGAGCCTGCTTGTTCAACACCTGATAATTATTATTACTTCGACGAGATTCATCCTACTCGTCGTGTACATCAAATCATTGGTGAAGATATGGCCAATTTCTTAGATATACAGAAAACACCAACTGTTCCTGAACCATCAAATGTTGTAGCTTTGATAGCTTGTATAGGTATAATAAGTTTACTACGGCGTAAAGTTCATAGTAGCTAAGGGTATCACCGTGCCAAAGTAGGTTTCATTGTACGCGCTTGTCCCAAACTTATAGCGGTTCTCAGTTGGGTGCAATATAGTAACAGTTGTGCGTGAACCATCCAATAATGTCTTTTTTAGTTACAGCATCTAAGGCATTTGTAATGGCCTCATCTAGGTATTGAGCCGAGATACAAGTAAAAAACAGCAATATGGTCTGAAAAGCCCTGCTGTATATAAGTTTGAGCGTTTTTTAAGCGAAAGTAGGATTTTGCCTGAAGATACTTGCAGTCTGAGGGTCAATAATTGCTTTTCGCCAACCCAAGAGTTTAATAAATACCTTGGGGGGCTACAAAAAGGGCTAGGATGCAGATAAAATAAGCCTCATAGCTCTCTCCCCTTGTTGATAATACTTTCGCTTATTAGGAGCTAGTGTCATTAACTCAGCTATCAATTCATAAGAATTTTCCATGAAATCGACCCAGTTAGATCCATATAATCCAATATAAAAACTGCTATGGCGGCGAACTGTCCGCTTAGATTCTTTGATTCGTCCAACATATTTTTGAACACCCATGCGTTTAATTTTTTGGCCAGATATAGTTGCAGCCGTATAGGCAAGTGAGATTAATAATATTAGAGAAATTAGCCTTTGACCTGATACATTAGTATCTTCTAAGTTATAACCACCGCTCTTAAACTCTCTAAACATCTCTTCAATATCAAAACGTTGTTTATAAGCTCTAATAACTGAATCTAAGTCATCTAAGTTGGTAAGGATAAACCAACCCTCCTCCGGCGCAAACCCTAAACGTTTACGCTTCCATTTAGCAGCAAGATTAAAGCTCATAAATCCTGTACTTTTTGTATATTTAATACTTTGATAAAAGAAAGAAAGTCCAGGTGCTAAACCTAAATCTCTTCATTGCAGCCAAATTTCCGGTTCTATTTCTATAAATGCATCTTTTTTTAAGCGTAAACAGAAATATACTTTCTGCTCTGTCAGCCAGTTTGCTAGTTTTAAGGCTAATATTTTGGGCTATAATCTTTTGCCTGTAATAGTTACAGACAATCCATTGCGAAGGATACTCAAAGTCCTTGCTGTAAAACCTGTAAATAAAATTAATAAATACTCCAGTTTTTGTAGCGATACATACCCAAGATTTACGTTATCCTGCCGATTTTACTTAAAAATGGCTGAACCCTATATATAGTAGGAGCTTCGAGACCATCTTGCAGGTTTTTACTTATCCCTGTTTTGTCACTTTCGGAAAACAATAATCGGAGCGAAACTCTGAAACTTTGATTTGATAAAGTTTTGAGCTTTTCTTTTCTAACAGAAACTAAAATTTATAGCCAAAATCTGAAAAATAAAGCTCTCAAAGGCTTTCAGGCATTGGCTTCTCCCAAAGTGACAGAACAGGGTTATATCTCGGCTCAATACCTATTCCGCCCGATGTAGAAGCAAAGTTGGTACAGCGCCTCAGCAATCCAGAACTGAGTGAAAAAGAACTAGCAGTACTCCGCTCACTGGCTCAGGGGATGAGTAATGCCGATATTGCGACTGCTTTGAGTATCGGTGAAGGCACTGTTAAATCTCATGTTAATCGGATTTTGAATAAATTGGATGTCAGCGATCGCACCCAAGCTGTGATTGTCGCCGTTAAACGCGGCATTGTTAATTTATAGGATGTACTTTCGATAGAATTGGGATTCTAACTTGAGTTATAACCAGCCTTCTACTCCACGATGGCATGGTTACTCTATCAATTTATACTGTAAAAATTTTAACTTGCTATAGACGACAGCTTGAAGGCGATCGCCTATATTGAATTTATGCAAACAGTTATGCAATCAGTGGATTGAACAAATAAATTGCAAGGTTCCATGCTTGATGCAAATGTAGAAAAATGAACGACGATCGTAGCCACAGTTCCTTACTTGTACCCCCTTCAACCCAGGATTGGATGCGAGGTGTGCTGAGTGCTAAGGTCGTGCTGGTGATGTATGGAGACTATCAATGCTCTAAAAGTGCGGATGTTTACAAGCTGATTAAAGTGCTCAAAGGAGAACTTAGTGCTTCTTTTGGAGAGGATGATTTATGCTTTATCTTCCGTCATTTTCCGCAAGCACAGATTCATCCCCAAGCTCAACGGGCAGCCGAAGCAGCCGTTGCCGCCGCTGTCCAAGGACAGTTTTGGTTAATGAATGATACTTTATTTGCCCATCAACAAAAGTTGGAGAATGGTTATCTTGTCGAGTACGCCAATGATTTAGGGCTTGATATCCCTCAGTTTCTCAAAGATCTGTCTAAACAAGTGCATATTGATCGTATCAATAAAGATATTGAAAGTGGATGCAAGAGTGGAGTAACGGCTGCTCCAGCCCTATTTATCAATAACATTCGATATACCGGACGCTGGAAAATGACAGAGTTGATGACAGCCATGATTGCTGCAAGTCACTAAGCTCTATTCATATCTGACTTCAGGGTTAGTGCTAGTAAGTGATCGAGTGCGCGATGGCTAGTTTTTGCCTGTTTTGTTGAATAAATTGCCAATTTTGAATCATGCTAACAACGCCAACGCCAACCCTTGAATTCAAACACAAAGGCTTGACACGCACCCAATTGCAGCAAGTACTCAACTATATTCAGACTCACCGTCGATCGAGAATTGTCGTTAATTGAACTTGCAGAAGTGATCAACATTAGCCCGACTTATTTTGCAAGTTTGTTCAAACAAGCGATCGAGGTTTCTCTACACCAGTACATAATTCAACAGCAGGTGGAACGATCAAAATTTATGCTGTCGAAAACAGATTTAGCAATAACCTCGATGGCGGATATACGGCGAACTGATCAAAACTCACAAGTTTGCTACCTGTGAGCGGAGTGTAGAGCAATGTGCGCCTGGGACATGACTATCACTCGACTAAAGCGCTCTCAAAGCCTGATCAATCCAATTACACCTTCAAACTAATCTCATGAAAAAGATAATTTTGCTAGCACTGGTGGGTACGGGATTCATAGTAAATATGCCCTTTACAGCACAGGCACTAGATTCAGAAAAAATTGGTCATAACCTTGACCGAGAGCCGAATATGTCAATCGCTCAGTACGATCGCGATCGTGACGATCGATATCGTGATAACCAGCATCGTGACTACCAGTATGGTGACGATCGGCGCAATCGGCCATTTGTGGTTTATTACCGCAGCCGTGACAATCGGAAATGGATTTATGAGAGTATCCACTACAATCGTCGCGATGCCCGACGTGCTGCCAACCGACTGGAGCGGCGTGGTTATCGAACCCTAATTTTAGGATAGAGCCGTTGCAAACTATGAGTTGCCAACACCTGCGCTGGGGCTTAATGTCGCTGCTTGTTTGGATCGCGTGGAAAGGGCTAAAACAAGGCGTTACGTTGCTAAGTCAAGGTATTTACCAGGGTGCGATCGTTCTAGCCGCGTTGGTATTTGGACTTTCACACCTGCCAGCGACTGCCGCGATCGTTCCACTCACTCCGCTTGTGATTATCCGAGGGATATTACTCAATGGGATTGCTGGCATTGCTTTTGGTTGGCTCTTTTGGCAATACTCGCTTGAGGCTGCGATGTTATCCCATGTCAGCGTTCATGCCTTTTCCTTTGCTCTTAGCCTAATGCTTGCAAGATTTGTCTAAGCTTTTTTCTAAAACGATTTCATGATTATTTCAAGAGAGAACAACCTGACTTAGATTTTAGGAGAAATAGAATGATACTTCAAGATAAAGCGGCGTTAGTCACTGGTGGCACATCGGGAATCGGCAGAGCAACCGCGTTAGCGTACCCCTACGGGGAAGCAAGCTACGCGCAGCGTTCCGTTGGCGCAGCCTCTGTCTACGACACGCTCCGCGAACGTAGAGAAGGAAAGCTTAACGTTCGCGTAGCGTCTCGCAGAGAAGTTATCGTATTTGGTGCTGCTGGAGCAAAGGTAGTATTCTCAGGCAGACGCGACGCAGAAGGTGAAAAAACCGCCAAACTGATTCGTGA
>NZ_JACJTR010000086.1 GCF_014698795.1 Nostoc sp. FACHB-892 | reverse complement strand
TGTCATTGATGGAGTTCAAAGAAGAGGTGAAAAGAGAAGCTACAGTACACAACGTGTAAAATTTGACTCTCATTCTTCTGCTTAATTTTTTGTTACATACTTATAAAATTTCACCACGACTTACTTAGCTTAAAAATGCTCTGGATAATCCGAATTGGTAGGCCATCACCGTGAAACCGAAACTCGACCAACTCACCGAGTCAAAACACAGGTTTTTATTTAGTGCTCGGTTGTAAGTTACCTGTGCCAATAAGTTCACTTTCTAAAACAGTAATATTGTCATAAAGAGTGAAGATTTCGTATTTCCAACCGTGTTGTGACCATTCGACTTTATACAGCAATAACCGAAGGCTTTGGCAGACTTAACATAGACTTGCTTTAACAGACTGAACAGTAAACACTTGAGGACTTTTCAAACATCCTCTTAAAGCGCAGGGCATTAGTAGAAACTATGAAACATGGTAATAAGGAACACTTTTTTTTCAACCAGTGATTCTTAAATGCGTACAGCGTTTGTTTATATCCCAAAACTAGTTTAAAACTCCCATATTTAATTTTTTTGCAAGCGCTGCTCTGGACTCCTTGCTCAGGGCAGTTTTTCATTGTGCAGGTGGACTCCCTTGAGCCAAGCACCCGTTGGCAGCATCTGTAAAGAAAAAAGCAAATTGACTGGTAATATAAAGCTCTACAATAGGCAATTTTTTGACTGGAAACATTGATTATGAGCTTTGCTAATAAAACCATTGTTCTCACAGGTGCATCAGCAGGAATTGGGCGAAAGCTGGCAATCTCGTTAGCCCAACAAGATGCAAATTTAGTCTTAGCGGCTCGTAATCAAGAAGAATTAGAACAGACACTGACTGCTTGTACAAATCATACACAAAAGGTGATTGCAGTACCTACAGACGTAACTCATGCCGTTGCTTGCCAGCAGTTGATAGAGAGAGCGATTGCCGTGTTTGGGCAGATTGATATTTTGATCAACAATGCCGGAATCGGAATGTTGACGTGCTTTGATGAAGTGACAGATTTGTCCATTTTTGAGGGGGTAATGCAGGTTAATTATTTAGGTGCAGTCTATTGTACTCATTATGCCCTACCCTATCTAAAAGCCAGTCGAGGACTATTAGTGGCGATTTCTTCAATTTGTGGCAAAACAGGTGTACCGACTCGTACAGGTTACGTTGCCAGTAAACACGCCATGCAAGGCTTCTTTGATACATTACGCATAGAATTGCACTCAACAGGAGTAGATGTATTGGTTGTTTCACCAGGGTTTGTCGCCACAGATATTCGGCAACGAGCGTTGGGAGCAGACGGGAAACCATTAGGCAAAAGTCCGCGTGATGAAACGCAAGGCAATATGTCAGTAGATGAGTGTGTGCATCAAATTATCTGGGCGATGGAGCGGCGTAAAAGAGAACACGTCATGACGTTGAAAGGTAAAATACTCCCTTGGGCAAAGCTAATTATGCCAGGATTGGTTGATCGTATAACTGCTGCGAACGTTCGCAAGCCAACTGCTACCCAGAAGTAACAATAACTTTAGAAACTGCGTTGAGAGTATATGATTTTCTGTAATTTTTAGTTATGATAATCTCCTCGATCAGCAGCCATCATAGAAAATCAAACTACTCTTCTTATTGAGCGACAGTTCATAATATTCTATAAAGATGATTAAGAAAAATGATTAAGCCTAAAAATGTGTATCGCGGACACTCAATGGAAAAAGTTGGTCACGGTAAAAGAGCGGTATTTAGAACAACTATCAACGAAAAAGAATGGTCTGCCGTGACTGAATTAGAGGTAAAAACAGCAATTGATGCTTGGATTGATCAAGGAGTAGAGCCTTAGCTATTTTACATAGCTATAACTTTGTGCCGACATGAATAATTGGCTTGCAAAACTGGGAGGCACGGAATAGCCAATAATTGACCCCGCCGTTGCTGCCTCGTTGGGAAATTCGTACCAATCAGGAAACCCTTGTAAAATTGCAGCTGCTTGAATCGATAAAGATTTGACCGTACCATCCGGCAACCAGATATCAGCGAACTTACTACGGTTGCAACCTTTGTGATCTGTGAAATGCGATCGCAGAATGGTGTTACAGGGCAAGTGTGCAGGTTTATACTTGGACTCTGTACGTCCCCCAACTCTCTCTAGTAGCAATGGCGTTGGTTCGTTAGTTGCCAGAAATTGTTCTACCGCTTGCCGTTGTTTGGGGAGTAATTGGGAATCGGTCATGCTGGGGATTAGATGAGCGATCGCCTCATACCAACCGCAAGGTGTAGTTCCCGAAGGTAAAGCAACGCGACAACCTCTACTGGCAATCAGAACTAACCGCCGCCGCGCCTGGGGCAGTCCAAAATCAGCCATGTTGACGACGCTGTAATCGACCGAGTACCCTTCTTGCTCCAAAGCATTCAGGATGATACTGAAACTCTGACTGTTCTGATAACGCGGAACATTTTCGAGAGTAAACACCCGTGGCTGCAACTGTCGGATGGCTTCTGCCACAGCCAATGCAGCCGTCAGATCATCGGTAGTTTCCTCACCCTTACCCGCCTTAGCTGTGTGAGCTTGGCTGAAGTTGGCGCACACTGGGGAGGCATGGAGATAATCGGGGCGGCGGGGAAAACCGAGAAATCCTGACTGCGCTACTTCTTGGACTGTTAGCTGGATTATTCTACAGCCATACTCGCTAAAGTTGTGGTGATGGGTTTTGGCGATCGCTTTACTTAGTTCTGGTTTGCTTGGGTCAAACTCTACTGCGATAACTGGGCGAATGCCAGCCTGTAACATCCCAGCTTCAATCCCGCCGCCACCAGCGAACAGTACTACAGCGATCGGGGCATCATTTGGCAGGACTGGTTTTATTTTCGTGTTATCAAAATTTTTGCAGACATCTAATTTTGGTGATGTCTTTTTGGATTTCGCTTTTTTGATAAAAGCAATAATATCTTCCTTAGTTGCCCCCTGTTGTTGCAGTGTCCGAATCATGTGGACAGCGCCAGGGGGAATTGAGCCGATACTTTTGCCCTTCCAAACGCCGTTGTGTTTTTCCTTCCAATTAAACCCCCATCGCCAACAAAAGGGGTCATTTGGGTCACGTTCACCAATCATACGGGGATAAAAAACGTTTGAGCCATCAAGTAGCTTTTTAGTTTCGAGGTACGGATAGAGACATCCTTTACTATGAGGCTGTGGGGCTTTGAGGTCGTTCTCTAAGAATTTTTTGGGTGTCGCAGATAACTTAACTATTACTGTTTCAGTCATGCAGCCACCTCCATGACCAAATCATCGGGTACTTCAAAAATCCCCAGTTGGCCGATGTAAGGAATTGGTGTAACTTCTCGTGGATTCGCCAATTCCCAGTGGTACTGTTCAGCCATCCCCCAGCCAGACGCAACTTGTGAAAACTTGCAATCTACTATTGTGACAATACCGATGACTTGACCACGACGTAGAGATATTAGTTCTGGGATTACTACTCCCATGCTTTGACAAAATTCTTTCGCCTCAAAGTATTCTTTTTTGGTACAGGTTTTTGTGGCGTGAATCAGAATGTCGCCGCGATAATGAATGGGCCAGCCACGGTTTTCAATATTTTTTAGAGCATAAATTATCGCCCATGCCCAAGGCTGACGGACGGATAGCGCTTTCACGGGTTTTAAAACTCCAATGACTGAACATAAGCGTCTGATGCGGCAATTACCAGAGATATAGATGCAACTGTGCAACTGCCTAATAACTTCTTATTTATAGGTTTTGAAAGATCATTATTGATAGAACCTGAGAAAATAAAAGCTATTCATTTTTGTATAAAGTGGAAAGTATCATGCGCTGATTTCCACATTTATTTTGTTGTTATTTTTAGCAGTTACAAATTTACTCAAGTCTTTAGTTATCTGTAGAGTGTGGAATGATAAAGACAGAGAAATAGTAAACTGGGAAGCGGAGGTTTTGACCTGATTTCCTCCGCTTTTATCCTTATTATCCTAATTGGTCTAACCAAGCTACCAAATCTTCAACTGATGAAAAATCTAAAAATGCTTCTCCTAATACCTCTAATTGCTCCGTAGATAATTCTCGAACTCGTTCAATTATTGATATATCAATTTCTCCAAAACGGCGATTTAGCTGGCGATAGAAAAATTTGAATTCCCCTTTCTGCAAAATATCCTGATAAATAACAGATTCCTGCATAATATCCTCCCTTAAAAATTGACGAATTAAATCTTTTTCAAACCTTAAACCTGCAAATATCTCTGTACATCCAGCAATATTCTGTCTTTCATCCCTATCTGGAATTTTAGCGATATTTTGAGCTACTTGGGATAATAAAGTTGCTGGGGAATCAGTTCGAGTTAAAGGCGCAAGAGGCAATAGCGCTGGATTATCCAGAAACAAAGCTGAATCTTGTTCCCATAACCGTATAACTTGATAACGGTGACTTGTGAACTCATCTATGTATTCTTCAGTAAATGCAATAGGGTCACTACTTTGTTGCAAGAAGATCACGACTTGGGTTACTGGTGTGTTATATTGCCGTTTCAATCTCACGTAATAGTCTAATACCCGCAAAGGAATCGGTGGATTAGATTTGGGGAGAGTTTGAAACTCAATATGCAAAATCCGGCTACTTGTTTGCAAAAATGTGACATAATCTGCGCGGATTGGATCTATTGAAAGTTCAGTTTTAAGTACTGTAACTTCTGTAGTTTTATCTGGTAGCAACCACTTGGCAAACTCTGCTGGATACAATTCAGCTAAGTATTTGGCAGTATTATCGTAACTCAATTTCTTCCACCCTTATTTCAATGAAGATTTAGTTTTTCCAATCCCGAATGTAGGTATTTAGCTAACAAAGACTTTTCAACTAGATAATGTCTTTCGACTCCTTGAGCCTCTTTCACTAACTCAAGGAAATCCGATGGTTGTCTCCCAGAATCTCCACGACCAAGTACCATCAGTGCTATAGCTTCTGCTGTTTCCTCCGAAGAAAGATTATTTATATATTCAGACAATGTATTTATGGGAGTGTTTGATGTTTGGCGCTCAATCAAAAATTCGATTAGTTCCTTGGCTTGTGTATTGGAATCTGTTAATTTCATATCAGATACTGATTGGGGAGTTTTTGCACCATAAACTAATTTAGCAAGCTCAATGATTTTGTTTACTTTGTCAATGGTCAGGAAATTCATCTTCATCATAATCTTCTCCTCCTTTTGGATTTAGACTGAACCAACATTACTTTTTTAATTGTTATATCTTTTCCCTGATTCCATCGCTGGAATACTGCTTGCATGAACACTTACAATGCTCAGGTTAACTCCTGTTGTATTTAATAATTAGATTTAGCCAAATTTTTAAACTGTCCAAATCTTTCGTCAAACAAGAGATTAACAGTCGTCTCACTACTAAATCGACTTTTCAAAACTGAAACTTCAAAAATGCCTTTTTGAGTGGTCTGTTTGTCGTAGTAATCTTCTCGATACAAACCCAACATCACAGCAGCTTCTTGTTCAAATCCTCCCGATTCTCGAAAATCAGCTTTTGCCGGACGCTTTTCGGATCGGGAATCAACTTCTCTTTTTAACTGCGCTAAACCCAAGACAGCACAATTAAATTGTTTAGCGATCGCCCTGAGCTGTTTCAAGATGGAGTCAATTTCTTGTACACGATTTTCCCCACGTTCACGGCGCATTGGTTCAATCAACTGCACATAATCCACAATCACCAAACTGACTGACCCACAACGAGCTTGTATATCTTGCAAATCACCCTTGATTTGTGAGGTGGTGATTACAGGGTTGTCATTCAACCAAAATGGTAGCGCCATCGCGTCAGCACAAGCTTGAGCTAAAGGATTCCAGTGAGATTCCCGAAGTGCATTTGCGTTTAAAAAGCAGGTCAGCAGGAACATTGGGCGCTGCCAGCCTTGAAAGGGTCTTTTTGACCATTTGTGAGGCAGACATCTCTAAAGCGAAATAAGCGGTTGTTAAGCCGCTAGCAGCAGCCCGAATTCCAATATCCAATGCCCAGGTGGACTTGCCGATTCCGCCGCGACCTCCAACAACAGTCAAAGCACCGAAGGGCATCCCGCCAATGACCCCATCTAAATCATAGAATCCGGTGGGGACATTCACCTCAATTGCATCTTCACCGTTATTGGCCAATTCAATCTCGGCATAAACGTCAGGGATGATGTCAGCCATTAATTTCATCTGACAAGGCACAGTTAATTGGCGCAACTCTAAAAGCTTTTGTTGTCCCATTTCGATGACTGAAGTAGCACTCATTTCGGTCAAGGGTGCATCCATCGCTGTACGCGCCATTTGTAAAGCCGTTTGGATCACCGCTCTCAATTGTGCTTTTTCTCGAATTAACTCTGCCAAGGCATCGACGTTAACTGCTGACACGCAAGAGTTAAGCAAGGACACAAGTTTATTTCTCCCGCCAACATTATGCAACAAGCCATGAGATTCCAGCCAACTGGTAACAAACAATAAATCCGTTGGTTGCTGAGACTGGTGCAATCTGACTGCGGCTTGGTAAATGTTCTTGTGCGAACCAACGTAAAAATCTTCTGGTTGCAAAATCTTAATCACACGAGCGATCGCTTCGGGGTCAAACAAAATACCACCGAGTACTACTTCTTCAGCTTCTATCGCCTGGGGCGGTAAGTGGTTAGGCATTGAAACTACGTTATCTGGGGCAGAATCTGGTGAAAACATCGCTTTTTCTCCTGCTATGCTATTTTTGAAAATCGAATTCAAAAGTCAGAATTAACAAGAAATTTCTTGTTTGAAGCGATGATTCATCCCGCAGCTGCACAAGCTTCAATTCTGAATCCTGACTCCTTATTCCTGAATTCTGTCTTGGTAAATCTCCGCGCTTGTCTGATTTCGGGTAGTACTGCCCTCAACTCATTAGGGGCAGCATGAGCCGTTTGTATGGCTTTTTGTTGGGCAAGGCGTTGAGTTTCGGCACTCTGAGCTTGCTGGTAACGCTGCATTAGGTTCGTCCACCCACCCTTGGTTTTTTCCCAGGTGTTGATTACTGCGATCGCATGATCTATTTCCTGTCGTGCCGAGCGTTTCGACTTAGTGGCTAATTCAGCAGCCAGAAAATCAACGACTATCGGGTTGAAGTTCTGGTACAAGTTATTTAGCTTTCGCTCTCCATTGCGCCAAGGTAAAACCCAGCGATTCCACTTGATTGAGTCTCTAACAAGCAGGGGCACACAATCATCACTCATCGCAGTCGGGTCTGTTAGCCAGGCATCGATCAGTTCTTTCACGTTCTGGGCTGTCTTGTAGGGACAGGTTAGTTGCGGCTTATTCAATTGTTCGGATTTGTCGAACGACCCGCCCGCAATAGTTGATCCTCTTGAGGGGTTATCGGTTTGTTGCAAAGACTCGACCAATTCACTGACTGCTGCGATCGCTTTTTGCCTTAAAGTTTCAGTTGAGGAAGCAGGGAAAGAACCACGAAAACAGGCTTCACCGATAGATTTGTATGAAGGGAAGGCGTTATTATCACAACCGGCTCGACGGCACAGATGAGAGTAAACTCGAAATGCCTCCATTGTTAGTGGTAGATCATCCAGCTTGCTATCGATATAAATATGGCGTTTTCTTCCACCGTAGCTAGAGCCATCACTTTGCATTTTTTCTGTTAAACTCATATCTATAGACCTCAAATGGTTTGGTTTTCCCCGCACTGCCCTACAGGCGGGGGTTTTGCTTTATTCACGTATCAAAGGGAAACTGTCTAACTTGCACATGTTGGGGAAACTCTTCAATGTCTCCCCCTTTCTTGTTGCGGGTTTTAAATCGCTGTTGCCCAAATGTTGCATTCGCCCCCAATTGTTTGACGAATACTTTAGTGTTTGACTGTTGGCATTGTTGGACAATTGAATTAATCCATTCGATGTGACATGGTCTGGAATTTGGCCCAGATTCACCCCCTACAACAATCCATTGGATATCTTCATTTACTAATTCCCATTCGTAGGAATCACTGATTAATTTTTGAAATGCTCCTCCTTGCCTCAAATCAATTTCTTCAAGCAGTGGCTCACAAGATAAAAAACGAACAGAACAGGGAATTTGCAAGAGAATTGGAATGCGTTCGTTTGCCATCTGTTGATTCTCAGTGGAAGCTCCTAACCACACCTTTGGTAAGGGGAATGGTTGGTTAATAAAATATTGTTGGAGATTAATTAATCCTCCAAATTTCTCACTAACAGCGTCCCAAAGATTTTCCTTGGCTGCTTCATACCACTTGCTCCATAGTGATTGTTGACTAAAGTACTCCTTCATTCTTTCTGGTCGCTTAGTCAAGATTTGAAAAGTATGCTGAGGTGAAAGAGCAACAACAGCCATTACTTGATGAATCCATTCATTAGGGACATTGGCGTGAAACAAATCAGCCATTGAGCATACAAAAATTCTCTTCGGCTTTTTCCAACATAATGGTTTAATAAGTTGAGATTTGACAAATTCAACTGTGCCATCCCAAATACTAACAGCTTGATACTGGGGGAATTGTTGAAGTCGTGGAGATGCGGCTGCTGTAGCTGCATAACATTTTTGGCAACCTGGTGAAATTCGAGAGCATCCCACAATCGGATTAATTGTTTCATCTGCCCATTCAATGTTTGTTGACATAATTAAAAAAATTTTGGTAGTAGGTACTAATCTCACCAAAGTGCGATTTCATTCACAACGGATATTGCCGACTCTTTACTAATTGCCTTATCTGGTGTCTTATAAAAGCCAACAATTTGATTGGCTGGACGGATAATAATTCGTTGCTCTGTAGTGCGCTTGTCCCAAACAAAGCATGAAATGGTGATATTATCTGTCGCCCAGCGTTTACCTTTCTTGTCCTTGCGAAAACAAAAACGACGCAGAATCAGTACAAGTGACGGCGGATGCTGCTGCAAGAAATCAGCCCGATCATCACAAGGTTCGAGAAAGCTGGTAAGTAAAAAAGCAGCTACACCTACACGCGCTTTCTGGTAGGCATTCTTGATAATTGGTGCAGCAAACTCCGAATATGGTGGATTAGTGCAGATCCAATCGCAATCGGGAAACTTAGCCCATGACTCGGCTAATGTTGCATCCATTTGGTAATCAGCTGCTTTATGTGGATCAATATCGTTTGTCCACATTTGCTTGGTGTAGGGCCACACCGATAGTAGTGATGCGATCGCCCCATGTCCTACACACGGCTCACCAATCACACCAGACAATCTGACATGACGCAACAACTCAGTAGTAAACCACGATGGAGACTCGTAAAAGTTCAATGGATGCTTACCAACAGTTTCTCCTGTAGATTTAGGAGAGTATGGCTGTGGTGTCAGCAGTTGTGCAACGGTCATAAATACTCTCCCGCTTGTTTGACAACAAGAGCGCTGATTGATTCAAAATCCACTTGAAAAATGTTCATATCAGTCAGCATCTCGCCACTGTTATATCGGTCTACAATATGCTTGCTGCCTAATGCCTGATTCTGAAAGCCCATCGGGAATATTAATGTGAGCTTCACTAATAATTTTTTCGGTGACTCTGACAATGACTCTCATGTTGGTTATGCCAAATATGAAAAAGTGTTTAACGTGGTGATTGCTACTTGTTTAATAGCGATCGCTTCTATCTCCAAGGTGTAAAATTATTCCATTGAAACCAGCTTGAGCCAGAATCAGAGTATGCAGTAGTACGGTGGATTGCTTCAGGATTACCCCAGCAACAGCAAGCATTGATAGCGAACGTGGGCTTATCCTGGAATGTTCCATCTGGTAAAAGAATCTGGTAAACCTCATCCTCAGCCCAAAGTTCTAGCCATTCCCGGCTCATGTATTCGGCGTAAAACTGACTCCACCGAGATGAAAGCCAGCGCGATTCTGTCTCGCGGTCATAATGCCACAGCTTAAACACCATGTTCCAGTGCGCGAGGAAGCCAAACGCCACCGAGTTGGACTGCATCAATATCTCCTTATCCCCAGGAACGAGCATCAACTCCTCGCACAGCCGGGGAAGCTCTACAGTCATGCCGCCGTACTCAACGGTGTACCACTCGATTCCGCTAATGCCTTGGCTTATTTGTTCTGCCCAAATCGCTTGTCGTTTATCAGCCATATCTTGCGCTCTTTTTCGGAACATATCGAAACGCAATACTGTTTCTACTGGGGATAACTCGCTTTTCGCTACGTGTTGTTGTAGTGCCATGTCACAGGCTCCTTCCCAACCGATTGCATTGATTTGGTCGATCTGAGCGGCGATTACGGTGGCTCTTTCATCATGAAATCGTGTCATTAACCTATCCTTACCTGTTACTTATTTTCTGTTTAATGAACAGGCTTTACAATTGTTCATATAAATTAAGTAGATCCCACAAGTAATGGTTACGTAGCCAGTAGTAAGAAAGATGCAGGCAACTGAAGATTGAAGACTGATGGCTATTAAACCAATACCTGTTCTTTCTTGCTAACGAAAGCACCTGCCTGCCTTAGCGCTGTACTAGGGCTGGGATGAGCGAAGAACTCTTCTATAGCTTTGGTCAACCCAGCCGCAACAGCCGGCTCGTGACAAGCGTAGACATAGATGGGTTGTTGGACACCATTGACCAATCGCGTTTCTTGGCGATCGCCTAACTGTGGGTAAAACGTGCGAACCCATGTGCCAAGATGACCACGGTAGTGAGCGCCGCTCAGGGGGACTTTTTTACCCAGTTCAATCTCTGCAAAGTTGACTACGCCAAGCCAGCGTTCTTCCGAAGGGGTTAACAATTTTCTGTTGTGTTCAGCCAGAAGATTCCCAGCATAGTCTTTAAATTGCTGTTCCATGTACGGGTTGAGTCTGCCACCGGTTAACTCAGCTAAAGTTTTCATGGCCAGGACAAGAGTATGCAATCGTTGTTCAACTGGGGGGAGGGCTGGTGTAGTGGGTTGTTCTTGTGGTTGGGTGGCGGGTTTTGTCCAGCCCATAATGTCTTGCATCCAGGCGCGAACACCAATCCGGTTAAAAGCTTTGCATACAAGTCTGGCTTGCTGTTTGCAGTGCC
The DNA here is from genome assembly GCF_014698795.1 of Nostoc sp. FACHB-892. GTDB lineage: Bacteria > Cyanobacteriota > Cyanobacteriia > Cyanobacteriales > Nostocaceae > Nostoc. Next base: position 2,070 of record NZ_JACJTR010000086.1, on the reverse strand, counting down.
GCCCAGCATCAAAAGCGTAATATTCAATAACGGCAGCAACACCTAGATCAGGTATTCCCTCATTCCAGGTTTCCAGTGCCGCAGGGCTAAAGCCTTGTTGTATAAGGCTTTTAGCTAATGCAGAGGGTTGCAGTGCCGCACTTAGTAACGCACGACGAAGCGAAGAATCTTGTACATCTGCCAGCCTTGCAGTTGCCCGAATACTAGCTTTACCTTGTCCATTAGAGTCAACAGTGATCTCTTGCTTTATCTGGTCGATGATTTCGGCGATTTCGATTTGTGACATAACTTTAGTTGGCTAATAATTTTTCGTTGTTGATTAGGGAGAATTAGACATTCACACGTACCAAACTTTTTTCACCAACCAGTGAGAAACGATTCGATATAGTTCGTGATTGAGTTAAGGTTGGCGACACCAATTCAACAAGGTAAAACCAAGAGTTATTCACCAGCCCAATCCCCAAAATCAGCCGTTGTTTTGTTCCCTTATCGTGAGAGCAAAGCATTACTCTTTCGCCCAGAACAAAGGCAGGTTTTTGCACTTTGATAGCTTCTAATTCTCCAATACCGATGATTTGCTTTTGTGTAGCGTGAAGTATTTCATTACGGCAGTCAATTGAATAAATCCAGCACTCATGCTTCCATTGCATACCGCAGCAGTAGCCAAATGTTCTGTTGGTTCGTAGATATACTCTCTCTAGTAAATTCACCTCAACGGGTGGAATTGTTCCACGCCAAGGTGGGGAAAGATACCAACTTGTTTGAAGTACGTTAATATTGTCAATCATGCTTTTCTCCCCTGGGATTAATAACCTAAAAATCCTTGGCAATCTCCAACAAAAAGCCGCGTCCCGTGTTCTGTACTTGCACCAGTTTTCTATCTAGTAGTGTTTGAATTACTGAATTTGAAACTTTGCATTGGAGAGAGTGTAGAGGAACACAACCACCACAAAGTTGAAGTAAACGCAGCAAATGATTGGCTCTATGGTCAAAGTTATCTGTAGAATTAGCCATTGTTTGCACCCTGAGTTAATACAGTTAACTGTCGGTTGAGAATGCTTATCTGTTGTTGATAAAAGTCAATCTCTGCGGTAATTTGCTGAAATAATTCTTCTGGCGTGAGAGGTTGGATTTGATCCTCTTTCAAGTACGATATCTCGTCAGAATTCTTGTTAGGCATCAGCACATAACGCCAACCATCATCAAATTGTTCAGCCAATTCTGTACCAGAGGGATAGTAATAAAGTCCCAAAATGATGCCCTGTTGTGTACGCTGTTCTAAGGGAAAGCGAGGGTAGCCCCAGTGTTGGGGAATGGATATTGTGGGTTGCATTGTTGTGATTAGTGAATCAAGGGATGGGTTAGGCAGAGGAGCAAAGGAGCAGGGGGCAATACCAATTCGCAATTCGCAGTTTAATTACGACTTGCGAATTGCGATTTGGAATTACGCTGTTACAGGCTCCCGTAACCGTTGCCAGTTTTGAGCGGTTAACTGCTCACAGTTAGCCACTTCTGCATTTAGCAACTGCTGTAATTCGTCAGTAGTTAGCTGTTGCAATGGGCGATGCTGCAAGTATTCAGGAGTGGGTTCAGTTGCAAATGAAGTATCTGCCATCGACAATGAGCGCACTGCATCATAGACCGAGTTAGAGTACTGCTGCTGTCCTGAATAACCCAGGATTACCCACCAGTTACCCTCAGTGCATCCGACTTGCCCCAGTTTCACGCCCTTGTTGTTGTAAATGCCATCATCGAGAATTTCAAACCCATAACTCTGGCACTCGTTGAAGATATGCGCCATGATTTGGTTTTCGGTCGAAGAGGAAAGCATGGGGGCAGAGGCGCAGAGGGGCAGAGGAGAAAGTTGTTGTAAGTTTTTCCCCTCTGCACCCCTGCTCCCCTGCACCTCTGCTTCTTCTTGCACAGGTAATGAGCCGTCTTTATAGTGAGTGGTGCGATTCGTTGATTAGTGAATCACGGTAATCAATCCGTAAATAACTAATCCAGCCCGACAGCAGATTACTGTCATTAAGGCTGAACTCTCGGTCAGATGCAAGTGAAAGCCTTGCC
>NZ_JACJTR010000085.1 GCF_014698795.1 Nostoc sp. FACHB-892 | reverse complement strand
CTGCTCGAATTTATCGATCTCTACTTAGGCGATTCCCAAGATAAGGTTGATGCAATAGGTGGTAACGATTTAGACGAACGCCTAGACTCAAAGATTAAGGCAAGTGTAGAGAAGTACTTAGTTAAAAATAATAAAAATCACAGTGATTCTACTAATGAAACGATAAGAGCTATTTGCGAAAGACTTGATAAGCTTGAATCAGAGTTTTCAAATGAATCTAATAGCAACCAAACCACAGTAATTGATAATCTCGCCAATTTAGAACAAAAAATTGAAAAGATGACAGCCCGAATGACACAGTTGGCTGAGGCGATCATTAAAATTCAAGACTATCTCAACAACCAACAAAAGCGGGGCCAAAAATCGTACTACAACAATTCATCCTATCCTGGGCAAAGTCCGCGAATGCAACCGTTAACTGAAGAAGGTTTGGCTAAGAGGCTTGGTGTAAGTGAAGAAAGTGTACGCAAGGAGCGAATTAATCTTCCCCCACCGCTTTTTGTAGCATGGTGTAAGGGGAAGGATAGAGCAGGGTTGGGGTGGGAATTTAACGAAAATACGGGATTATATCAGTCGGCAAGTTAGTATTTTTATTAATTTCAACTTGTAGCGGCGAATGTGCGCTCTGCTGTTGCCAATTTTAATTTTTTAAAATGTGATTATTTCACAACCTGACAGCAATTCGTCATAAACAGTTAGTTGTTGTGTTTTTAAGTGATTTGGTAGTGAATCATCATCAAAGGTCAAAGTAACAATATGAGTATTTTTGAGACTAAGAGATGATTTGCTGATATCGGTTATTGCCGCACTCATACCGCTTCGAGTCCCAATCAAATACCTTACTGATTGGCCGATCTTTAACTGTGCTGCTGGAATAGCCATAAATGTTAAAAGTGTACTTCAAGAGTAGTCTGGTTGGATGCGACCGTTGTTCTCATTTTGGGCATGGGTTTTATTATTGGAGCAGAACTGCGTCAATTGCTGAATCAATCAACTCAATTGCGGTAGTTTCATAGTGATAAGTATTAAAGCGAAACTTACCTACAAGTTCGGGCTGTTTTGACGGACGATAACCATACTTGGATTCATACATTTGTAGTGCAAGACTACCAATAGTAGTCATCTGTCCTTGTGTTGCAGTCAGTTGGCGTTGTTGTAGCCTAGAAGCAACAGTAACAGTAGGGGAAGATGTTGTCGTACAAGTGGTTTTTCTGGTGTTGCTCAAACTCTGCCAGATTTCACTAAGTTGCTCAACAGGTGAAATGAGCAGATTGGTTAGTCCAGTAAAACGCTGGGCGGGTTTATCAGTAGCGACAGCAGTTTTCAATGCTTCATGCTGTCCAACTGCGATGAATGTACCCATTGCGCGAGTCATAGTCGTGTAGAGCAGCTGACGGGTTAACATCCGGTAATTAGCCCTGACCAATGGGAAAATCACATAAGGAAATTGGCTACCTTGACTCTTGTGGCAAGTTATACAAAACGAGTGCATAATTTGCTCGAAGTCTCCAGGATAATAATTAACAACTGCACCGCCCTCCCAAGAAATCGTAACCAAAAATTTTTCCGGCTCCACAGCAATAACCTGGCCGATCTCGCCATTCATCACAGGCGGGACAGTTTCATAACGGTTTTTCAGTTGGATTACGCGATCGCCCGCACGGTAGACAACCGACCCAGAGACAACTTGTGGTTCATCTTCTTGTTTTGGGTTAAAGATGGGGGCAAGAAGCTGATTGAGATTGTGAACTCCACAGTCTCCTTGTTTTTGGGGCGCTAAGATTATTAGTTGTTGATTTAAATCAACACCTGACTGGCCAATAGCTTTAACCAACTCAACGATGGCTTGGGAGGTGGCTTGGGGCGAGTCTTTTTGAATCATTGCACAGTCACCGACATCCATCCAACCAGAAACTTGATTAAAATTGTGCAGTGTAGGGACTATGCCAGAATTGACATCATTAGCAGCATAAATAATCGGGCTTTCGTGCCGTTGGCGATAAATCGTCTGTAAGAAAGTTGTTGGCACGAGTTCAGAAACAATTAAATCTCGCAAGACCATTCCTGCGCCAATACTGGGCAATTGATCAAAGTCCCCTACCAGTACAATTCTGGTTTTTTTGTCCAAGGCTTTGAGTAGCGAATTGAACAGAAATATATCAACCATTGAAAATTCATCAACGATTAGACAATCAAGATTTAGAGGATTATCCTCGTTATGAAGAAAAACCGCATTGTTTCCCTGCCATTGCAATAAACGGTGAATAGTAGTTGCTTCAATGCCTGTAGCATCTTTCATCCGGTTAGCAGCTTTCCCTGTTGGAGCGGCAAGTGCGATTGCTTTATTAGTATGCATGAACCATTCAACCAAGGTTTTCAGTACATAAGTTTTCCCTCGACCAGGGCCACCAGTAATAATGCTAATTGGATGTTTGGCTGCCATCATCAAGGCGCTGATTTGTTCATCACTTAAACGTGAAAGTTGGCGATAGTCAGTAGTTTGGAATTGGGCTAACCAGTGTTCTAAATGTTCAGTGGGGTGAGTTGGTTGGTCAAGGAGAGCAAGAATTTTCAAAGTCACAGAAAGTTCAGCCCGATAAGCAGCTTTGAGATAAACACTATTACCAACATCACCCGAAACTAAAGTCCCCTTTCCGAGTAACTGTTGAATGATTGTATTTAAAAATTGAACATCGGGCGTATGCTGTGGTGAAGAAAGCAAGGAAGTGGCAATACTTACTAATTGCTCAAAGGGTAAAAAACAATTCCCTTCACGCAAGCCGGATTTTAAAACATGGATTAAAGCTGAAATATAACGAGTATCGCTGTATAGCGGGATACCAAGAGATATGGCTAACTCATCAGCAGTCTTAAAACCGATGCCGTCAATATCATCAATTAATCTGTAAGGGTTGTTTTGCAGAATATATGAAGTTTTGTGTCCGTAATAGTCACAAATTTTCAAAGCTAACTTCAATGAAGTTCCCACAGCCAAAAGTTGGGTAATCACTCCAAAGTTCGGATTCTTTTTACTCTCTGACCAAGCTTTGGTAATACCATCAATCCGATATTGAGTTAGCCCGGGAACAGTGTAAAGTTTTTCGGGGTTGTTATCTAATATCGATAAAGTCTCACTTCCAAAGCAATTGACCAAAGTTTGAGCAGTTTTCTTGCCAATCCCACGAAATAGTCCACTTTCTAAATACGCCTCGATTTCCGGCAACATCAGAATCGGAAATTTTTCGACTTGAAGGAGCCTGATCATGAGTCAAAGAGTAGTTGAGAGATTCTGTTATTCTACAAGGGTAGCTCTAAAGCTAACTCATCGTCTCAAATCGAAAATCCAATTGGCTTACGAACTCTAAAGAATCTTCTTGGGCGATGAAAGCTGTTCATGGGCTAGATCCTAAAATAGATGTGAAGAAATGTTTCTGTTAACGTCATCAAATTTAGCTTCAATACAAAGTTTAGTCATCTGCTAAGTTAATGGCAGTCAAGCGATGGCGTACCCGCCCGCCAAGTGTGCGATCGCCTGTTGCATTGCAAATACTTAACCCTCCCAAATATAACGATGATTGATTAAAAATCAAGAGACGGAAGTACGGATTAAAATCGTACTTTTATCTATTTCTTTGTCATTGCTGTTTGTGAGATAGTGTAAGCAATTCTCAGTTCGCAGTTAAGCATGGTAGTTTTGGTAAGAATAGATCGGGTATTGTGTGGGAAATTAACGAAAATAGGTAATTATGTCATCTGGGAAGTTAGTCAGGAGTATCCAAATGTTTTTTCAAAGTGTAGGGGCAATCAGGAGTTTTGATTCCACTGGCGTAAGGTAATTTATAGGATGCCCAAATTTGCCACCGCAAAACATCAACTCCAATAGTTGAACTACCGAATTGTACTCGACAGTCTTTGTCTGGGTTTTGTATAAGATTTTTGATTATGGTATTTACCGCTTCTATCTTGAGATTATTCGGTATGCCCATTAGTAGTTTTGTAAGCCACTGTTTGATTTGTGGTGAGTGTAGCCAGTCTTTGATTTGGTCATCAGTAGGGGTTAGGCGATTGGCTAATTGCGTTGGATTTTCTTCATCTTTATTAACTTGAGTTTTTGGTTGGAATAGTTGCTGAAAATGAGCATTTGTGTTGGACATAAAAAAGATTGGTTAAAAGAGAATATCTCTATTATAGATAAATTTGATAAACCCGATAATAGCTAATGTCTTTTAGAAAAACATTAAGATAAATAAATATAAAAGTTCGCTCGATATTCCCAAAGTAAATTATAAAGATTTGACCAAGTAATTATGTTATAAATATTAAATAAGTTCCTTATGCAAGTATCAAATAAATACTATGCACCCAATAGAGTTTAAGAAGAAATGGAAATTAAGTTATCGAGAGCTTGCTCTGGTTTTGGGGTACGAAAGCGAATACACGACCCGGAACTGGAATATGCCAGGAGAACATAAACGGAATCCTCAGAATGTTGTTCGCGTAGCTTGTCGTCTTTTAGATGAAAAGTGGGAAAGGGAAGGAAAAGCGCTCGATTCTTATCTTTAACCAGTTTTTTGTCGCCGCTAATATTTTTTAAAATGACACTCCCCCGCCACGAAAAAAGCGGGTATTTTTATATGTAGTTAGAAGTTCCAAGAAGTTCTAAGCACTAATGGAAACAAGGGGGTTGTCCTGCCAGCATGAAGAACTAACAAGATTAGAAGTTGCGTCTTTGCTGACGCCAAAAGTATCTGCAAGGCAACTACAAGCCTATTTGAATATAGCTCGTAAGTACTTGCCGGAGTTCAAGAAATTCACCAATGAAAAGACAGGTGGATTAGATGGTTACGCCAAGCTATACGAGTGCCACATCGCAGTACTTCAAGAGATTCGCTCACTAGCTAGAGAGCATACTTTAGCTGATGTAGAAAGCGAGTTTCGACAAAGAGCATCGAAAACCCGAAAAAATTAAAAATAGGAAAGATTTCAAATAGGATTTAGACTCTATCTGAAAATTTCGGTTGTCCGTAAATAGTTTTCCAATGGTTTTTATCTAGTCAAAAAACATGAAGAAAGGAGCGATTATCTTGGCATCTAATAATAAATTTCAACCCCAAGTCAGAACACAATCTCAAATTGTAGCGAAAGCGATAGGTAGATTAGGGCGTAAATATCAGCATCATATTTATGCTGTAGGTGTGACTTTAATAGTTGCAGGTCAAACAATGCCAGCCCATGCGTTTGGACTATTTGACCCAACACAAATTGCATTGACGTGTATGTTTGGAACAGCAGGTGCTACAGGGAATGCGTCCATCAACGCCTTACCCGCAGTAATAAACGCTGCAATAACAGTGATGTTATTCGTTTATTTCGTAGCGTCTGGGGTGAAGGTGGCTAATGCACTGGGAGACGGGCAAGAAGTAACGCAGATGGTACAACAACCTATAGGCATATTTTTTGTGACTTTGGTGTTATTCATCGCCCAGAACATTCTTTTTGCTGGTGTCACAGCAGCTTGTTAATTAAAAGGGAACAGGGAACAGGGAACAGGGAACACACTTAATGAACGTCTTTTTAAAAGAGCAGGGGAAGAAAATGTTTTCCAGCCTTCCCAGTCCTCCTTTTTGGTCACTCCTTTCTCATCCTTAATTCTGTTCCCTATTGCCCGTTCTCTATCCCCTATTTTATGAAACAACAACCACAAATCAAACAAGTTAATCAATCTTTAGGTCAAAATGCAACAATTGGGATTTTGACGGGTTTTCAGTTTGCGATTTCTTTAGTTTCGTTTGGAGTAGGTTTTTTCATAGCTTTCTTATTTGGCATAGGAATGATATGGAGCATATTAATAGGTGTTTGGGTAAGTGCTACAGCTTTAGTTTTATCAGGGAAACGACCTTATTTATTTTGGTCTAGAGTGTTTCCAGGTGTTCCAGTATGGTCTAGAGGATACGTCAGATACTCTTCTCCTCAAAATAAGAAAAGAGCAGGCTCTAAAAAGATTCCCAAATCATGGTGAAAATTAAGAATTCCTCAAATGTCAAAAAAGTATCGGCTTTTGAAGATTTTTTGGATTTGACTACAATAATTAGATTAAAAAAAGGCAGCTATACTATTGGTGCATATTTGTTAAGTAAAAAGCAAGTAAGTGAGACGAATAATACTTTGCAGCTAGTATTTGGATATAGCTGCACAGGGTTTCATCCGTTGTTTAATTCGGACGAACAAGTAGAAGCGATAGCGAAAGCTTTTGAGAATGGTTGCAAAGAAATTCCCCAGGGAGAAAAATTTACTTTTCGTTGGTCTTCTTTATGTGATGAATCAGAAGTATTTGAAGCATATCGAGAGAGATTGACTCATCCAGTATCTCGTGAAAGTGAGTTTCTGGATTGGGGGCAAGTAGCGAGAATGCAAGAACTGTCGCGGCGACGGCAGCGTAAAAATATAAAATTGAACATTTATACAACTTTCACTATTAAACCAGGAGGGACAGAAGGAGGCGATGCTATAGATAGAGCGATAGTGAAGCTAGCGAATTTTTTACAGCGTCGGTTTACACCAACGGGAGCAACTGAACTGACAAAGAAAAATTTAATCCAGATTCTAGAAAAAGCAATAAATGTATCATTGAGACATCAACAGATATTATCTGAAATGAAATTATTGCCATCACCGAAAACAGAAAAGGAGCTATGGAATGATTTAAGTTATTGCCTGGGAGCGAAAAGTGTAAAACTGCCGCATACATTAGTATTTGATGATTCGGGATTGAGGGAAGAAATTAACGAAGCGCCACCATTAAAATCACAATATATTGACCAATTACACGCGACTTCAGTGCTTTTAAACAATGGAATTCCCTACGCTGATAGGCAATGGGTATGCCTAGCAAGTAAAAATAAAGAGAAAAAATATGTAGGAGTGATGACCCTGGCTCAAAAACCAGAAGCATTTGCTTCTACTAGGGATCAGGTGCGCTTTTTATGGAATGTGTTTTCGCGTGAAGTGATTTATGATGTTGAAATCATCACAGAAATCAGCCCAGCTGATCAAAAACTGACTAGGCTAACTCAACAATTAATAACTAGGCGTTCGCGTCATGCGGAAATAAGTGCCAGCAAAAAAACTATCGACGTAGCATCACAGATTAATACTGAATGGTCGGTAAATGCACAAAAGCAGTTATACACAGGTGATGTACCAGAAAATCTAGCATTAATTGTTCTTGTATACCGCAACTCCTTAGAAGAAATTGATGATGCTTGCAGACTGATTTCAGGTTATATAAACCAGCCAACGGAGTTAATACGGGAAACCCAGTATGCATGGTCTATCTGGTTAGATACTTTACTGATAAAACAAAAACCACAATTAACAAGCCCTTACAACAGACGGACAACATTTTTCACGAGCGAGATAATCGGATTAACGCCAGTAATACAGAATATGAAAGCCGATGAAAAAGGCTTTGAATTGATTGCGGATGAAGCGCACTGACCAGTTTGGATAGATTTCGCAAAAACGAAGAATGTAATGATTATTGGTACTACAGGGAGTGGGAAATCAGTATTAGTATCGTCAATTATTGCGGAGTGCTTGGCAAAAGATATGTCAATATTAATTATCGATCTGCCAAACGATGACGGTTCAGGAACATTTGGAGATTTTACGCCATACTACAACGGATTCTACTTTGATATCTCCAGACAATCAAATAATATTGTTCAGCCGCTAGATTTATCAAAAATCCCATTAGAACAAAGAGAGGACAGGGTAAAAGCACATCGCAATGATGTAAATCTAATAGTGTTGCAGTTGGTTTTAGGTTCACAGCAGTTTGACGGGTTCCTTGCTCAAACAATAGAATCGTTGATACCTTTAGGGACAAAAGCTTTTTACGAGAATGCAGATATAGAGCGACGTTTTGAGTTGGCACACTCAGCAGGAATCGGAACTCCAGAGTGGGATAACACGCCGACTCTAGTTGATATGGAACAGTTTTTCAAAGCCGATTGTATTGATTTAGGTTATGAGGATGAGAATGTTGAGAAGGCGCTCAATTATATACGCTTACGACTACAGTACTGGCAGGCAAGCTCAATAGGAAATGCGATTTGTAAACCTTCAACTTTCCAAACAGACAGTAAGCTAATTACGTTTGCATTAACGAATCTGCAATCGGATAGAGAAGCAGAGGTGTTCGGGATGTCGGCGTATATTGCGGCATCGAGACAATCACTATCCTCGACAAACAGTATGTTTTTCATGGATGAGGCGAGCGTATTGTTACGGTTCCCCTCATTATCTCGCTTGGTAGGTCGTAAGTGTGCTACGGCTCGTAAATCAGGATGTCGTATTGCTCTAGCTGCTCAAGATGTGATTTCGATTGCCAAATCTTCAGCAGGGGAACAAATATTACAAAATATGCCTTGTCGATTAATCGGGCGAATTGTCCCAGGGGCAGCGAGAAGTTTTTCGGAATTGCTTGGTATACCGAGAGAAATTATAGATGTAAATGAAACTTTTATGCCAAACATCCAACAGCTATATACGTTATGGCTGTTGGACTACAACAACAAATATATAAGATGCCGTTATTATCCTTCATCCCCGCTTTTGGCTTTGGTTGTCAATGGTAGAGAGGAACAAGAATCACGAGATAAGTTTAAAAAAAAATACAATGATAAGTTCACTTGGGTGGCAGAATTTTCTAAGTATTATGTTGAGTGCATTAAGCAAGGGAAACCATTATGAAAATTGTTACATCAGCACTTCAAAACAAGATTTTACTGGCAATATTGGCAGGTGTAGGATCAATTGGGAGTTTTCAAGTATGGCAATACAACCAAGCGAAATATGAGAAACTGATTGCTGTTAAAGAAAATAATTGTAAAGTGTACATAGAAATGGCAGAGGATTCAGTGAAACGTAGCCCCAGCTTGAGAAATTTTAAATACAACAATGTAGTGAATCAAGAAATAAAACAACCCGGAATAAATTCTGAATCCGAAGTAGACAGGAGATATATTTTGCTTTATAACAAGCCTGTTTCTACCCTTCCCGCAAATGCTCTTGTTTATGAGAATGGGTTTTTTAAAACTTTATTATCAAAGGGTAATTATCCCCCAGAGTCCTTGCTGGTTGACGCAGTTTCTTTTGATTTGAAAAATCGACAAGCAACTGTTAGTTCCGATTGTGCAAAGAAACCTTTTGTAGTTAACTTGGAGAATTTATATGAAACAGTTCAACCAGTGGATATTGATATCAGGGGTAGTAATTCAGATTTGTTTTTCTAGTATGACAGTAGATGCAGCCAATGCCGATAACAACAATTTAAATAAATCTATTTTGAGTCAGTTTCAAGAAATTTACAACAGTTTGCAAGTTTCGATAAACAACTATCAAAAAGAATTTACTAAAGCAGTAGGGAAGCTAGAAGCGGAATTAAATCAGGCAATTCAATCTAGTGTAGGGGATTTAGGTGTCCCCGACCCCTTGAAAGCTGGAAAGAATATAGAGAAAGTTTTTGAAAAGCTAGATACTGAGCTACTTGAATTAGATCCTAAAACTCAAGCTCAGGATGCTATTAGAGAATGGGATCAGCAATATACCCGTGGTCAATCTCAATCAATTTTGGGTAACGAAGGACAACGGGTACAAGCTCAAGAAGCAGAAATAACTAATGACGCAATAGGGCAATCTTCGGATAACGCTAATGCTGCACAACAGGATGTTATTACTCAAGACATTTTAAAAAAGATGGCTGTTCAAAATTTCCAAACGGCAGTAGTTAGCAAATCAATTCATGCAGAAGCTCAAAAGCAATCACGTTCATTAGCTGCTGCAAATATTAATCTTGCCGATATTTCTGGGCGCATGGATGAGCAAGCAAGACTTGAGCAGCAAGAATCTAATGCAGCCGCGAGACAAATATTACAATCTGCTGCTGCACTAGATTCTTACTGGAAAAATCAATAAAGAGGCGAATGGGGAAGGTGGGGCCCCCTATGGGATAAGGGGCGGGGGGAAAGAAAAAGAATTGAAGTTAAAACTTTTCCCCATACGATGCAAAGCAAGTATTTTTAAATATAAAGAATCTTAAAAGAAGATAATACTCGCCACGTAATGCGATTTCAGCGTAGAACCACTCTTATTTCCTTATTTTTAAATATGTATGTATGGGGCTTCTTCCCCCATTTTCCCTTCCCCTTTTTGATAAAAATAGCTGATTAAATAAAATGCTTTTAACTATCATTTTTGCTCAATCAACAGGTCAGCAGCCTGGACAAAACACAGGTGTTACTATATCAGGTGAAATAGTTGACGGAGCTATAAACGGGGCAGATATAATTTACCAATCTTTTGAAAATGATTGGGCAGAGCTAGCATCTGGCACAAGTTCTATTTATACATCTGTTGTGGCTGTATCGATGTTGGTTGCAGTAGTTTTAGTAAGTTTTGCCTCCTTGGGCTGGTACAGAAAATTTGCTGAATCAGGTTTTTCTTATAATTTTGTAAGTGAGATGGTTTTTCCGTTGTTAGTAATTGTAATGCTGACTAACAATGGTTTTTTATTGGCTAATACCACAATTGCTCTCAAGGATGTATCGGCTAATCTAAACAGGAGTATCCTAAGTATTACTAGAAACGGTGTAAGACTGAAAGATGCTATCAGGAATGTGAACGCAGATCAAAGTTTCATCTTAGCTACCCAAACAGCTTTGGCTAGATGTGAAAAGCTTAAAGATTCTGAGATAGATAGTGATGGTAAAATAACAAGTCCTAGACAAATCTGCATCAAAGCAAAAATAGAAGATGCTCAACGAGAAGCACAATTAGCGAGAAAAAAAAGGGGAATGAGTTCAGGTTCGGGAAGCTGGAACCCTTTGGATATTGGTGGTGAACTTGTCAATAGTGCAATTCAAGGTCTTGTTTATGTGATCCTGAGTGGTTTATCCGCAGGTTTCCAATATATAGTGCAATTATCCTTTTTGTTAGTTGCTTACGTTGCACCTATATTCTTGGTATTGTCTTTGCTACCTTTTGAAAGCAAGCCCCTTTATGCGTGGTTGTCCGGTTGGCTAGGTTTGACACTAATACTAATTTCATACTCGATAATAGTAGGTATAGTTGCGAGTGCGATAGTTGACAAACCTTCAAGCAATCCATTGTTGATGCAACTAATACAAGCAATTTTTTCGCCATTACTTGCAGTAGCCATTGGTACAGGAGGGGGAATGTCAGTATTCACAGCTTTTACTAGTGGAATTAAATTCTCTGTGGGATTAAGAAAATGAGGCTACTAGAAAAAAAAGAATTAAATTTCACGCCAATATTTTTGATAGGGAATGCAGTATTACTGAGCCTAGTACTGTTAATAGAAATAATAAATTTTGGGAGAGTGGGAACTATAGCCAACTCGAAAGCACCAACATTAGTAGAATTAAATGATGGAGAATCTATAAGAGTTAGGGCGATACATAGTGAGTCGAGATCGGCTCAAGCCATCAGGTATTTTGTTGGGCAAACAATGACAGGGTTACTGAGTTGGAATACATTGCCAAAAGTGACTGGTGACTACGATGCAGACCCTACTAAAAAATTAAAGCTTGATGCGGGTGTGCAAACAGGGAATAGCAAAATTACAACGAATGTATGGGCTACAGGATTTGCGTTATCAGAAGATTTCCGTGCTGAGTTTCTGAAAGAAATAGGAAACCTTACACCACCAGATGTATTTAATGGTACGACTCAATCAATTTTAAAAATCAGTTTACTTAGCGAACCTAAAAAAGTAAAACCAGGTAAGTTTCAAGTAGATATGGTAGGGGAGGTAATAGTTTTTCAGGGTAATAATCTGGTTGGAGAACCAATAGGGTTTAACAAAAGTGTTTTTGTGAGAGTGATAGACACACCGACATTGCCGCAGATTTCATCTGAGTTTCAGCAAACAGCTTATCGTGTCCGCAAAGCAGGTTTAGAAATATATAAAATTCAAGATTTGAATTTATGACACAAACGCAAGAATCACCAGCAGTAAATAAAAGAAACGTTCACCAAGAAGAAGAGTCAGCAGAACTTTTAGCAAAAGAGCAGTCAGACACAGCGAACCCAGGTTCTTTGGATAATAAAGATAAAGATTTCGCTGCGATGAATGGGGTAAGTATTCAGCTTGAATCCTTAGCCGATACAGAAGCTCCTGAACCAGAAGAAATCACAACTACTCGTACAATCCCACAAAACCCACTTTTAAAGATGGCTGTGATCGGTGGGATAATACTTGTTTTTATAATGATTGTTGGCGGACTAATTAATGGTTCTATGAATGCCCTGAACTTTTCTCCTACAAAAATAGAATCACCAAAAATAAATCTTGAAACAATAGAAGAACCAGTCAAAGATGAGACAGGACAAAATAAAACAGCTTTAGCTTTGACTAGCCAGAATGTGGAATTTAAGAAAATCCGCGATCAAAAAGCACAAGCAGAAGCAGAAGCAACACCAACACCTAGTCCTACATTCACACCTGTTCCGGTAGCTCCACCACCACCAACAAGAACAATACCTCAGCGTACACAACCAGTAACAGTTTCTAGAAATCCTTCTCCACCGAGAATTAATACACCGACTACACGCTCATTAGCAGTTTCTCAACCTCAACCTCAACCAAAACAAGTAGCACGAGTAATCCCCAATGCAAGTTCGGCTGTAAAAACTCAACAATTAGATCCGATGCAACAATGGCTTGCTGTTGCAAATGCTGGTAGTTTCAGTAGTTCAGTCAACTCTGATGATGAACAATTAAACCCCAGTGGGATAAAAGGGGGAATAGGGTCAAGTACAGAAATTAAAAATCAAACTACTGCACAAACAACTGATTATAATACAAAGCGTATTTTAGTTGGTAGTACTACAGAAGGACGGCTAGAGACACCAATATTTTGGGGGACTAGTGATGATATCGGTCAAAATTACCTGATTAAGATATCCCTTCCATTGAAAGCATCAGATGGTAGTGAAGTGTTACCCACGGGATCTTATCTGGTAGCTCAATTGACGAATTCAAATGGCTTAGGATTTGCCCAATTGCGTGGAGTTTCAGTTTTAATTAATTCTGATGGGAACACCCAAGAAAAGAAACTGCCAGAAAATGCTGTTTTAATCATGTCTAAAAACGGCAGTTTTCTAAAAGCTGAATCTCGCAAAGGTAGTAATTTAGGAGGTGATTTGATGTCGGCCGTAATTGCCGGGGTTGCCAAGGCTGCTGAGATCCAGAATCGCCCAACAAGTCAGACCAACATTCAGTAAATCGCAAAGTTTTCCCAAGGAGCGATCGCTAACTTTGACCTGCGTAGATTGGAGTAACAAAAGCTACCATTAATATAATTAAAATTTATATAAAATAGAAAGCGGTAAAAAAATGAAATTA
>NZ_JACJTR010000084.1 GCF_014698795.1 Nostoc sp. FACHB-892 | reverse complement strand
TCAGATATGAATTGAGAGCAAAGATCGGGGAACTTAATGACTTGCAGCAATCATGGCAGCCATCAACTCCGTCGTGTTCCAGCGCTCGGTATACCGAATTCCATTGATAAACAGGGCTGGGGTAGTCGTCACTCCACTCTCTATTCCGCCTTCAATATCTTCGTTGATGCGATCGACATGCACTTGTTTAGAAAACTCTTTTGGCACAACTAGAGAACCCTAGCTATCTAATTGGTATACAAAGCAGGTAAGCTGATATTGCACCTAGCAGCAGTAAAAAATTAGTGATAGAAAAGTTGCCTCGCCATCGCCCAAAACGAAAATTCAGTAATATCAAACAAATAGTATTAGAATGTTCGCTCATCAAGTGCGTGCATTGTGGGGCAGAATTAGCGCTACGCAGACCAAGACACATGCGTAAAACCGTTCAAACAATGGATGGTGCAGTGTTTGTGGCAGGCAAGAGTAAAGAATGTATCAATTCCAGTTGCACACATTTTGGAAAACATTACTACGCTACTGGCGTATTAAAGTATAGCTTGCCTTACAGTACCTACGGGCTAGACGTGCTGGCATTTATAGGATGGCAACATGAACATGAGCATCAACAGTTGGTAGAAATTCAACGTTCATTAAACAAGCGTGGCGTAGAAATTAACGAGAGTAATGTAGGGAAGCTATATCGTCAATTTCTGGCACTGTTAGGTGGAACGATGGCACATACCCAGGAGAAATTAGCTGCTACAGCAGTTGAACATGGTGGCTTGATTTGGGCAATAGATGCCTTACAGCCAGAGGGTCATGGGACTTTGTTATACGTATTATATGAAGTATTAAGTGGTACAGCAGTCAGTGGAATTCAGTTACCCCAGGCACAGGCACAACTGTTAATTGAGTGGCTGCAACCATATAAGGAGTTCCCGTACAAGGTACTGGCAACATTATCAGATGGGGAATCAGCAATCATCGCGGCAATAAATTCAACTTGGACAGATGCACCACATCAACGTTGTCAGGCACATTTCCTAAGTAATTTGAGTGAATCTGTGCTGCCATTAGATACAAAGCTCCGACAACAATTAAAAGCAGATTTAGATGGATTGCCAAAAGTCCCAGAGAATTCAGAAAGACCTCAACACCCAAGTTCCCAACAGCAGCCAGATACTACCCCCCTTTTTTAGCAATCCCTTATTCGTCACGAGACGTAGAGCTAGTGGCTGTTGAAGCCCAAATTCGTGCTGCGATTAGGGATTGTGTCAATCGCACAAGTCGCAAACCTTTTCAGTGGGGCGGTTTAAGCGGCTACCAGCAACTCGAAGCGATTGGACAGATACTACGTAGTTTACCATGTCGAGAACTTGATACAGATTATTTGTCTCTCTTGTCAGTATGGATTGACCAAGCTTTAAGCAACAATCTTTCTGTAGCCTTGGATTTGGCAGAAGCACATAAGTGGTTACGACGAATTGCCGAGTGTTTGTGCTATCCAAATAACTCCAATTCCACCTCAGACAATGTAACTGATATTACACAAACTGCAAAAATCCCCAAAACTCGTTTTCAAGTTCGGCGCGATATGGAAGAGTTATTACAGCAGTTTGTGCCTGACCCAAGACAAAATTCAGCACAATTTGCCTTAAAGAAGAAGTTACAACGTTTATGGGATAAATACGGGGCTAACTTATTGCACTGCTATGATATCCCAGGCTTGCCGCCAGATAACTTGAAAATGGAAGCGATGTTCAGCCATTTGCGTCGTCATCAACGGCGAATCAGTGGCCGCAAGTCAACTACCCCATTGCGCTATTTTGGTCAATATCAAGTTTTATTCGTAGCCGAAAGCGAAAAACACTTACTTGAGCAAATTCAGGAAGTTCCCATAGCTGAGTACAAAACTCAACGTCTTAGATTAGCAATGGCAGAAGCTCCTCGCCAACGCAAACATCGCCTTCACCATGACCCAATTAGCGCAATACAAGTTCTGGTCAATCAACATACCGAACTTCTTTCTGTGCTTGATTCTCAACCTCTTAAATACCAATTAGATAGCTAGGGCTAGAGAACTGGAACTATGGTCGTCGATCATCTTTCTATATCTGTATCAAGCATGGAACTTTGTGATTCACTTGCTCAATCCACATGAATTCAATATAAGCAATTGGCTTTTAGTTGTCGTCTACAGTCAGTTAACATTTTTAGGCTGTAATTTGATAGAGCAGCCGCTCCTTCTTAAGATAGAAGGTAGGCTCTAACTTAAGTTAGAATCCGAATTTGATCGAAAGTACACCCTACAAACTGACAATGCCGCGTTTAACGGCAACAATAATTGATACCAAGCCTTAAAGGCTTAGTGCAGATATATTTAGAAATAATCGTCAAATAATTTACTAGGAATCTTCTTGAGATATCTCATCAAGATCATTTCTCGTGCAATTAACATACGTAATTGCAAATAAAATCACCTCATGCAGAAATGTAAGTTTTAGCGATGGCTACGCCCGCCGCAGGCATCGCACTTTTTTGTCCGACCTCACAAAATCGCGTTGCTCCCAGGGATCTTTCCCAAACCAGGCTGACAGGTCGATTATGTGTAGCAACCTAGATTCTAGCCAACGGCTCGTGCAAAAGAGAGACTTGGGTCTGGTCTTGTCGCCCGCAGCGCTTTGACGAAACCCAATAGCGCAGCAGGCTAGAATCGGGTTCTGCTACCACCCCAATCGCCTGATTCGCAGTTTCCCCGGAACTTTGCAATCCCATCTATGGCGATCCTGCCGCTGCGTCGGTCGATATTGACACGCGGTTTATTTAGCCCGTTCATCCGGTATTTTCCCGTAATTCGATCGGGTTCGACCTTCAGGTTGTCGAGTTTCCACCATCCATTGTTACCGCGCGAATTGATCAGCGCGATGAGCTTTCCGCCCAGATGGATTTTTCCTTCTGTACCACGGATTTCGACCTGAACCTCGGAATCGAAACTGGTAGTCGTTGACTCTAGGCGATTACGCAGTTCGTAGCGATGGCGGCGTTCGTTCCATTCATAACTATTGCGGCTTTCGACACCCCCCGGTTTGCGACCTTCACCATAGCAGATCAACGTCAGATTTTGGCGCGACGGGTTGCTATTGTAACTGTCAAGTGTGCCTTGTTCTCGCAGGTAGCTATTGATTGCCGCCTGCGCTTTACGAATATCTGTTGAACTACAGGATCGGACCTGTTGAAGGATCTCTCGCTGAGGGTTAAAAAGGACAGTGCAGCCACTTCCTGATGTCATACCAGTCACAGTCAGATTACCGCTGTCTAAAGTATCAATCACTGCTTGAGCATTAACAGAATGACTCACACTAAGAGTCAATAAACTCAGAATAGTAGAGGCTACTATTGGCAAGGTTTTTATTGGTTGCATTTAGTTTATATGGGAATGGCACGCTTGCAAAGCTCTAAGCTATGTGAAATAAGGGCTAGGGCGTGTTTTAAAACTCGGTAAAATGGTTGAGAACACTAAAAATTAACGAAGTTAACATTTATCTATGATCCTTCCACCGCAAAGTCGGGGCGACTTGACAGAGCGACAATGGAAGCGCCTGATGCCACTGCTTCCAGCTCAAAAACCAAAAACAGGCCGCCCAAGCTTCATACCACCGCACAATGATCAATGGTATATTGTGGATTTTACGAACCGGAGCGCGAGAGCCGGGTTCGCTGCTGCGCCTTGTTAGGCAGCAAAATCACCGCGCACCCCGGCTGACGCGACGAAACCAGGCCCCACTTGCTGCTCCTGCTAAAGCGATTGTGGAGTAAGCCGCTAAAAAAGCGACTCCAACAGGAATTAACGGACCGCCGGGCAGAAAACAAAGCATATACGTCAGTTGACCAAGAATAATACCGGCATAGTGCGACCAAACATGTTTAGGCCGAGCAAGGCCAACGATAAGGCCAACAATAAGAAGTGCTGCGGAATAATAAAAACCTTTCGCATCCCACGGTTCGACCTGCCCGGATAAAAATGGTGACAAGGCCCAGACCATTGCACCGCCCACAAACGAGAACAAAAAATTTATCGCTAACTTTCTTTTCATTAGACCTTATCGGTAATAAAGTGCTCGGTATCTCAATGGACAAATAGGCTGCAAGAAGATTTGGAATCGGTTTAAGAATTGATTGCTTTTCTTAATTCCGATTAAGTCTATTTTTCACCCTCGCTGCCTAACGACCAAGCTCACCGGACGCAGAAAACCTTTGCAACTCAACCAATTAACTTGACACGTTCCGGTGCAGCGACTGGTTAGACTCACGGCGTATTCTACTGCTGTGAATAAATTGACTTATACCCTCAACTAGCTCAGGCACAACTGGCAGCGTTGGATCAGAATAGGAAGCATTTTGCTGTTCAGGGTCTAATGGAACAGCTTTTAACACGTGATTCATCCCCTCAATGATTTTAAGCTCCGCATCCGGCTTAGCCCTCTTCAGGTCTTGCGCCTCCCTTACAGACACTTGGATATCCGTTGTTCCTTGAACAATTAGAACAGGGACAGTGAGACGCCTAATCTCTTGGGCAGGGGTATAGCGAAACCAGGAAATGAGGTAGGGTTGGATGCTCGATCTGTAGAACTCGTTGAGTTCTGGTGGAACAGAGGTCACTCTCTTCCCTTGCTCTAGAGCAGCAAGAATCTGCTCATTAGTGAGTTGCTTGAAATGCTGTATTAAACATTTCGCACTGCCGATCGACTACTGCGCTACATACCCACCATCTACCATCAACGTTTCACCTGTTACGAACGATGCCATGTCAGATGATAAAAACAGGACTGCATTTGCAACTTCAAGAGGTGTGCCAACTCGTCCGATCGGGTGAAGTCCTGTCAAGTAAGCTTTGGCTTCATCTGTAAATGTTTCAAACATATCTGTTTGGATTACTGCTGGTGCAACGACATTGATGCGAATACTCGCTTTGGCATATTGGAGTGCAGCAGCTTTTGTTAAACCTACTACCGCATGTTTACTTGCGGTGTAGAGGAGTATGTTAGGAAGTGCAACAACTCCAGCCCCAGATGCCATATTGACGATTGCACCACTTCCCTGTTTCAACATCTGAGCAATTTCATATTTCATCGACAACCAAACGCCTTTGACATTAACGTTCATCGTGCGGTCATATTCCGCTTCTGTTTGCTCAATCAGTGAAGGATTTTCGCCGATCGTTCCTGCATTATTAAAGGCAATATCTAACCGACCAAAAACGTCAACCGCTTTATCAACCATTGCTTGAACATCGGCTTCTTTCGTGACATCTGCTTGCACAAAAATCGCCTCTTTGCCAGCTTCCTTAATCAATCGAACAGTTTCTTCACCTTCATCAATTCGACGACCAACCACCACCACCTTTGCTTGTTGTTGGGCATAAGCGATCGCCGTTGCTCTACCAATTCCCGATGTTCCTCCAGTAACTAAAGCCACTTTATCTTGCAGTATCATTCTGTTTCTCCTGTCCCAATCAATATTGACCTTCAACACACAATCAAACTCCGATCCGTTTAGCAATTACCAACGCCGTAAAGCTGGTCTAATTTTCTGTAAACTTCAGCACAATTTTGCCCCGTGTTCCTCCCTGCTCTAGACGCTGATGTGCCAGAACGACCTGATCCCAAGAAAATACTGAATCAATCACTGGGCGAAGCTGATGACGCTCGATGAGTTTTGTCAAAGCCTCTAATTTTGCTCGGTACTGGGGTGAAAAAACAAAATGAATCGTCAGATTCTTACCCCATGCTTCAAGAAGCGATTGCGGTATTGCAATGTCTACAATGCTTGTAAGCCTACCAAAGGGACGGATGATTTCTAGACTACGCTGAATTGTTTCTTTGCCGATCGTATCTAGAACTAAATCCACACCCAGTCCATTTGTTTCTTGATGAATGACTTCTACGTAATCTTCATTTTTGTAATCAATCACTCGATCTGCGCCCAGTTCTGTCACGAAATCTCGGTTTCTAGAACTACACGTCGCAAAAACGTATGCCCCTATCGCTTTGGCGAGTTGAACTGCGATCGAACCCACTCCACCCGCACCCGCATGGATGAGAACTGTTTCACCAACTTGTAGATTGCCCCTAGTCACTAGACAATCCCAAGCAGTTCCGCCTGCAAGCGGAAAAGAAGCTGCTTCAATGTGCGATAGATTTGCAGGCTTCAATGCAACAATCGCTGCATCAGCCACATGATACTGAGCGTAGCTACCAAATTCTCCAAAAATTTGCGGCGAGTAGTACACGCTGTCTCCTACCTTGAAATCAGTCACAGCTTCGCCAATTACCTCA
Organism: Nostoc sp. FACHB-892; assembly: GCF_014698795.1. Classification (GTDB taxonomy): domain Bacteria; phylum Cyanobacteriota; class Cyanobacteriia; order Cyanobacteriales; family Nostocaceae; genus Nostoc. The sequence goes on along the minus strand of NZ_JACJTR010000084.1, from coordinate 7,509 downwards.
ATCACCCCTGAAACATCGACTCCAAGGATAGCGGGTAATTGAACCAGTTCCTTGTAATCACCACGACGAGTTTGGTAATCGACCGGGTTAATCGAGGTTGCACAAACTCTGACTAACACCTGATTCGCCTTCAGTGTTGGTGTGGGAACAGTTTGAATCTCGAACTTCTCAGCATCACCAAACGCAGTTAATACGGCTGCTTTCATAGATTCCATCTGTGGTAATTATCCTTGTTGTAGAGTAAACAGTGCCGTTGTACAACCCGGCCTTCACACGATCAGCACTTAACTGTTTAGAACATCGTGTTATCGTTAGCCGACGCTTCCGGGATAGTCTGTAGCACGTCCCAATGCTCGACTATCTTGCCTTCATCATCCAGGCGGAAGATGTCGATGCCTGCCCAGTCGTTGTCGTCCGGCCATTGTTGGTAGCAATGCAAGACTACATAATCGCCTTCAGCGAAGACGCGCTTAAACTGGACGCACTTGCCCGGTATACCGAATTCCATTGATAAACAGAGCTGGGGTAGTCGTCACTCCACTCTCTATTGCGCCTTCGATATCTTCATTGATGCGATCGATATGCACCTGTTTAGACAACTCTTTGAGAAATTGAGGAATGTCTTGCCCTAAATCATTGGCGTACTCGACAAGATAACCATTCTCCAACTTTTGTTGATGGGCAAATAAAGTATCATTCATTAACTAAAACTGTCCTTGGACAGCGGCGGCAACGGCTGCTTCGGCTGCCCGTTGAGCTTGGGGATGAATCTGTGCTTGCGGAAAATGACGGAAGATAAAGCATAAATAATCCTTTCCAAAACAAGTATTCAGCTCTTGTTTGATCGCTTTAATCATCTTGTAAACGTCCGCACTTCTGGAGCATTGATAGTCTCCATACATCACCAGCACTACCTTGGCACTCAACACACCTTGAATATGCTCTTGAGTTGAAGGTGGTACAAGTAAGGAACTGCGGCTACGATCGTCGTTCATCTTTCTAAATCTGCATCAAGCATGGAACTTTGCAATTAACTTGCTCAATTCATTGCCTGGATGACTGTTTGCATAAATTCAATATAGGCGATCGCCTTCAAGCTGTCGTCTATAGCGAGTTAACTTTTTTGCCGTACAAATTGATAGAGCAACTATGCCATCGTAGAGTAGAAAGCTAGCTATAACTTAAGTTAGAATCGGGCGCATCAATTCGTTTAGGAAATACATCAATTCGTAGATTAACTGTCAGAGTAGGCAGTATCGTTCGTCGAACGTTCCTTTCCCAATAGGACGGATTCCTAAATCGCTGAACTAGGAAATTAATAAACACCTGAACACGCCGCGAATGCTTACGATTCGGTAAATATAATGCATAAAAACAGTTCGTCCAGATTAAAATTAAACTGGACGAACTGCTCATTTATAGTTAAACTTTAGTCGCTAGCAGTGTGACCACATCAGCATGAGCTAGCACCACATCGGGGTTACGCTGAAGTGCCATATCATACTTCACAGCAAAGTCATTTCCCACTTCATCAGGTGTGAGTAGAATTTGAACATCAGCAATGAGAGCAGCGATCGCCTCGGAAGTGACAGGCTCATCAGAGTGGATTAACTCATCAATTTGCACAATCAATTCTGAGAGGCGATGCAACCAGGCAAATTGATCGTGACCGATCACCAGTTGCAGCAATTCACCTTTAGAGACCTGTCCGCGCACTTGTTCGTAACGAATACGCTCTGTATCCAACAACAGTTTATGCAAATGCAATAGCTTGATGCGTATATCGGTCAGCAGTTGATGTTGGGTGATGCGGTGTTGAAGCGTGTTAAGCATGAATATGTCCCATCCTTCCATTTCGGTAATCATCGATCGCTTGCAGGATTTCGGCTTCAGTGTTCATCACAAAAGGACCATAGCGCACCACAGGTTCATTCAGCGGCACTCCAGCAATCAGCAATAGATCAAGGGGCTGGGTGGCATCCGCAGGATTGGCGATCGCCACTTCCTCACCATCCGGTGCAAAAATCACCATTTGCCCATCCTCACCCCGTTCCTGCTCAGTGCCAAACAAACCAGACCCATCAAGGACATAGGTAAAGGCGTTGTACTCTTTCGGTACCGACTGAACAATGCTTGCTCCTGGTTGTAGTGTGAAATGCAGGTAGATAATCGGGGTGCGGGTTTCAATCACCGCTTTCGCCCCCAACGCTTCTCCCGCAATCACGCGCACCGTCACAGACCCATCTTTGGTCTGAGCCACCGGAATCTGCGCTGATGGAATTTCCTGATAGCGAGGAGCAATCATCTTGTCTCGCTGCGGCAAGTTGACCCATAGTTGGATGCCGTGCAGCCGCCCACCTGTGCGGGTAAACTCAGCTTCTGGCATTTCGGAATGCACTACGCCTGCCCCAGCGGTCATCCACTGCACATCACCGGGATTGAGCAGTCCGGCATGACCGACCGAGTCCTTGTGTTCCAGCCGTCCATCCAGGACGTAGCTGACGGTTTCAAAGCCACGATGAGGATGATCCGGTGCGCCCTTTGCTTGACCGGGCTTCTGATTCACGGGACCCAATTCATCGAGGAGGAGAAAGGGGTCAAACTCGGAAAAGCTACTCTTGGGAAAAGGACGACGCACCAGGAAGCCTGCTCCTTCAAGCGTTTCTACACTATTAATGATTCCAGCAACGGTTCGGAGTGTTTGAGTTTGAGTTGTCATACAGTTGCCTCCAGGCAGATAGTTTATAATATTTATCCTATATGTGATTAATCATATAATAGCATAGAAGGATATAAATTCTATGGGTAGGGCTTGTCCTCCCTGTTCGTTCGGTAAACCGCCTATGTCTCTTGCCCATGTGATTCTGGGTCTGCTCCAGCAACAGGAGCGGACCGGCTACGACCTCAAAACCGAGTGCTTTGACGATTGCATTTACCATCTGTGGCCAGCAGATCAGGCACAGATTTATCGGACTTTAGACAAACTGGAGTCACAGGGGTGGATTACCTGTACCGTCGAGATTCAGCACGATCGCCCCAATCGCAAGGTTTACCAGATTACTGAAGCAGGTGAAGCAGAGTTAACCCACTGGCTCCAGACGCATCATCCGTTGCCCGTGTTGCGAGAGTCGTTGCTGGTGCAACTCTATTTTGCGGCTCAGTTGCCTAACGAGGCGATCGTGGATTTGCTAGAGCAGGAACTGGAAGCACGGCAAGAAAAGCTAGCCCAGTGTGAGGCGATCGAGGTTCTATCTTTGAGTAATCCGACTGCATCGCGCGAACAAAAACTGCATCGACTGGTTTTGGACTTAGTGAAGCAACGGGAACAGAATTATTTAGATTGGTTGGAAAAGGCGATACGTGCTATTTACACGCTGCGCGATCGCAACAATCCGTAGCCAATCAACGTAAATTCCTTTGAATATATTGCGATGGAAAGTCAACAGAAATTCAAGCATTGGCTACGACGGCATTATCAACTTAACGGAGTACAGTCAAAATTAGGCATGATAATTCCGGTAATTGAGTTCGTTTTAGGTGAAAGCGATGCCTAGCTGAAGAAAATCTTTTACGCATTCTCTATGATTAGCTTCCGAGTCAAACCAGGCTTTTCATGCAGTCTGTGTGCTTCTGCCGTTTGAGCTAATGAGAATGTCTGCTCAATTCGAGGAGATAAAACACCAAGATTCAACCATTCAACTAGCTTAGACAAGTCAGCTTGATTGGGTTTATTTTCTACCACGATTGGTTTGATGGCTCGATCTTCAGTGTAAGGACCTCCTGGCTTCCACCATTCTGGAAGTACGGTTGTATAAGCTCCACCATTCTTCACGGCACTGAAAGTCTGATGGGCAATGTCTGCTCCAACCAGATCGATCGCCCCATCAACGCCTTCAGGTACTACTTCACGAACAGCATTGTTCAAGCTTTGGTCAACTGGAACCGCCCATTCAACCCCTTGGGTACATGCTTCTTCTGCTAAGTGAGGTGATATAGGGGAAATCACTTTTAGCCCTAGCTGCCGTGCTATCTGACTAGCAAAGCCGCCCACTGCACCCAGTGGATTATTAATCAGAATCAGTTGTCCAGGTGATAGCGAGAGGGCTTTAACGGCTTGAAGAGCTGTAATACCGGCTAGAGGAATGGCAGCGGCAGTTACAAAGTTGATGGTTTCAGGCAGTTTTACAATCTGTGTTGACGGAACCGCAACGAGTTCTGCATGAGTACCTCTGCCGCTGGAAGGCTGCTTTGAAATCAGTACGACGCGATCGCCTCCAACAAAATCAGTCACACCATCTCCTACATCTTCAACAATTCCTGCGGCATCCCACCCCAAAATCATGGGAAAACGATGTGGTTCACTTGATAAAACACGCCCTTGTCGAACGCCAATATCAATAGGGTTCACGCTGGATGCATAGACTCGTACCAATACTTCGTTAGTACCAGGTACTGGATCAGGCATTTCAGTCAGATATAGAACATCAGGTGTTCCATAATGGTCAAGAACAATAGCTTTCATTGCTTTTTTAGGAATGAGGTGAACGAAGCTTGAGGTAGATAAATACTGACCGTTGAGAGTTGCTTCGGTAGGTTCGCCGATTTTGAAAACTTAAAGAGGAATTAAAATGCTGTAACTCCCGGTTCGCCCATTTTAAATTGAGTTAGAAAAAAGCTGAACGATTTAATAGGGGTTTCCGGCTATAATACAAATGTACTTTAATTCCGACTTTGGGCGATCGCATAAAAATAGAGTTTTTAGAGCCGGGTGGTAGTTCAAGGTAAATTTATGGGAATGGCTAAAACCATTGCTACACCTAGATTTTCTGCTTTTTGGGAATTTCTCTAACTCCAAAAAAAAATGAGCGAACCGGGAGTGATCAATCAGCAGCAGCACGCTGTCATTGGGATTGATCATTGTGTCGATGGTGTTGCTCATGGGTTTGTCTCCTTTTTGATTCAATATTCAATCAATGTCGTTTTTTCCTCGCTATCTGGGGCGTGTCCAGTTCTAGTACTCAGCTTCTTTCGGAATAAGTTCAATATAGGAGATCGCTTTCAAGCTGTCGTCTATAGCAAGTTAAAATTTTTACAGTACAAATTGATAGAGTAACCGTGCCATCGCAAAGTAGAAGGCTAGCTATAACTTAAGTTAGAATCCGAATCTGATCGAAAGTACACCCTACAAACTGACAATGCCGCGTTTAACGGCAACAATAACCGCTTGAGTACGATCGCTGACATCTAGCTTATTCAAAATCCGATTAACATGAGATTTAACCGTGCCTTCACCGATACTTAAAGCAGTCGCAATATCGGCATTACTCATCCCCTGCGCCAGTGAGCCGAGTACTTCTAGTTCTCTTTCACTCAGTTCTGGATTGCTGAGACGTTGAACTAACTTTGCTCCCACATCGGGCGGAATATACTTCTGACCCCGATGAACGGTGCGAATCGCATTCAGAAGCTCGTCAGGTTCAGTTTCTTTCAACAGATATCCTTTTGCACCTGCCTGCAATCCCCGGTAAATATCTTCGTCACTATCATACGTGGTCAGTACAATAATCCGAGCAGATTTAGCAGCAGCACAAATTGCACCGATGGCGGCAACTCCCTCTACTTCAGGCATGCGGAGATCCATCAGCGTGACATCCGGTTGGTGTTCCCCAAATAGAGCGATCGCCTGTTCCCCATTTTCGGCTTGGGCAATCACCTGCATATCTGGGTCATGGTTAATAATCGTGGCTAATCCTTGCCGAAAAATGGCGTGATCGTCCGCAATCAAAACCCGAATGGTCGTGGCTTGGCTCATCGTGATGCTCACTCAAGGGTTGACGGTGACAATAATTTCTGTTCCTTGTCCAGGTTGACTCCTAATCGTCAGTTGTGCGCCGATGCGCTCTGCCCGTTCGCTCATGCCGAGTAAGCCAAAACCCTCAGAGGCTGGCATACTTCCAACTCCAAAGCCCTGTCCATTGTCTCTCACGCGCAACAAGAACTGATCATGCTCGTAGATTAGCTCCACTCGAATTTCGTCAGCGTTGGCGTGTTTGATCGCATTGGTTAATGCTTCCTGCCCCATCCGCAGTAGGTTATTCTCAACTTCAATTGATAGAGCATACGCTATCCCCTTGACCTCATAATACAAAGTGGTATCGTTTGCAGCCGCTCTGATTTGAGCGACGAGACGATGAAGAGCGCTCTGTAAACTGCCCTCCTCTAGAAGCTGAGGACGGAGCGCGACAACCGATCGCCGCGCTTCAGCCAGTCCAGTTCGCGCCAATTCTTTGATCAGGTCTAGATGCGCCTGAGTTGCTTCTACATCATCCGTTAGCACCTGTTTTGCGGCTCCGACCTGAGCCAGAATGCCTGTAAACGCCTGAGCGAGTGTGTCGTGAATCTCGCGTGCCATGCGGTTGCGTTCTTCCAAAATCGAGGCTGCTTCTGCTTGCTTTTGCAGCGTAATGTCTCGCGCCAGCCAAATCACCTGTTCGTGCCGAAGCGGGGCAATGCGAGCCGAAAACCAAACTTTTCGTCCAGCTATCCACTGGCATTCAGTGTATTCAACGGTGAGTACTTGTTGGGTTTTCACCACCTGCTGAATATAATTCAGGAATTCATCAGCTTGTTCCTTGGCATAGAGTTGATGCAGTGTTTTACCAATATATTCCTCCCTATACTCCTCTCCATAGGATGGATTTCCGAGGAATATTGGGATTGCGTCGATCACTTGCCCTTCAGCATTGTAAACACACAGCGGATCGGGAATGGCTGAGAAGAGCGCTCGCAGTTCTGCTTCAGAGGCTTGCAGCGCGGCTTCTGCCTGTTTGCGATCGCTAATATCCGCAGTCACCCCTTCGAGGTAGCCATCGTCTGCATTCAGATAAGCAGAGGAAAGTCCCCAGAACAATGTCCCATCTCGTTTTCGCAGCTGAGTTTCAAAGTTTTGCACTTCCCCATCCCGCTTCATCACCTCAATGGCTTTTTGGCGATCGCTGGGATTTACAAAATAGTCGATGGTGTGTTCCAGCCCAATGATTTCTTCTGGTGAATCAAAGCCAAGCAGATTGGCATAGCGTTGATTGGCATTGAGAATTAATCCATCCGAGAGGCGGGTTCGGTAGATGCCGACCTGCGAGTTTTCAAAGATAGCTCGGAACTTAGCTTCACTGCGTTGTAAAGCCTCTTCTGCTTGTTTACGCTGGGTGGTATCATTACCAACCGATAGAATTTCAACGACCTCTCCCTGGTCATTGAAGATGGCTTGATTCGACCAGGCCATCCAAACTCGCCGACCGTCTCGACACAGGTTTTCACTCTCGCCTTGCGGGTACGATTGAGGATTACGAAGTAAATCGTGAACAAATGGTTTGACATCGCGTCCAGAGGTTTCGATGTCTGGAATGATGGTTTCAAATAAGGTTCGCCCTACAATCTGATGTTCTTCATAGCCCAGGAGTTTCACCCCATAATCGTTGATGTATCGAATTCGTCCTTGCGTGTCATAGC
>NZ_JACJTR010000083.1 GCF_014698795.1 Nostoc sp. FACHB-892 | reverse complement strand
AACGTTGCCCTATTTCTTGTTGTTCCTTGACTTGCCCACTCGCCAGCCACCACAACATCTGTAACTTTTCTTTCTGGTTTCCCAAAGACGTTGTTTGTAGGCGTTTTTTTAGTTCCTCTTCGCTCTCGGCGATCTCAATCTTAAATGGGCGACTCATGGGTATGCTCACTTACCGAGTTTGTTTCTCCTTATTATATGTAGCTTCACATTAAATTGGTATTAGTCGTTTTAATTGAAGGTAAGTTAAAGGTCGAGGTAATTTAGGACTACTCATTAAGCCTTACCCAATAGGCATTCGACCTCATCTTCCCAGGCAAAAGTTGCTTTTACCCAAGCAGCACTAGTTGAGCTTTGATCTAAAAAAAGAATATAACGGTACACCCATTGGCAACGATGAGCAGCGTAGCAGAGGTAATAACCAATTAATGTTCCCCATTCAGTAGCGCCATCAATTGGAGTTAAGCGAACTCTATCCCCAATCGCATAGTACGGTGCTGGGATTTCTAATAGATTAGGAAGCTGCAAGGATTGAGGATATTCCAATGTGATGGGAGAGGTAAAGGCATCAACTGAATATGCGGCACGAATGCTATGGAGATAATTGCTGACAAGTTCAAAATCAATCGCTTCTAATGACTGTTTTATCAGTAAGGCAGCAATTAAAGTAGACTCTGATGTAGTCAGGATAGGATATACCTGTTTTAGTGTTTCTAAGAACTTGGTGAGTGCATAATCCTCCATCGCTTGAGAATAGCCTTTTTGATAAGCCAACTCACTCATAGTTGAAGTAGGTCTTGGTGTTTTAGTCATCTTGTTATTGGAATGCAAACGCACACAGCTAGTTGCTGATATTAAATAAATTTTGGCTATTGGTTATTTCTGGACTGAAAGAGAATTGTCGGATTTTTATCAAAATCAATAGATTTATTTCCAGATTATTTTATTGCTAACAGTACGCTTTTTACAGTCTAGGCAGCGATATCTCTCATCGTTTTGTAGCTTTAAAATTGCGCTCCCACAGTGGGGGCAGTGGGGATTCGTGCCAGATTGGTGGCTACCCCCTATAATCGAAATTGGTGGCAACGCTGCCATTGTGCCAGTGCTTGCTGTGTCATGCTTTGAGCTTTCGTTTACCAGAGTGTTACACATCGTGCCAGAAGCTTTGGCAACCCTTGCCAATCGCTTTGTCTCCTCTATTTCTTGATAGTTAAAACTGATTTTATCTAGATTAGGTAAAAAGTAAAGCTTAGGTGAGCGAGAATCGACTACTAAGGCTACTCTTAATAATCTGGCATCGTCGGTTACTAACTCATTCTTATGGTCAATGTATTCTTCGATAGCGTCTAAATTGCGAGTCAACTTAGCCAAGTTAGAGTCGCTGTTTTTCCCTTTACCGTAAGTATTTAGGTAATGTCTGATTTTGGGAATGCCAATGATTATCTCGGTAAAGAGTGACCTATCATCATTGGTAAAGCCTGGAATTTGTCTGGTCATCACGGACTGCCCAGACACGATCCAACCGACATTATTATGACCAAACTGTTTGAGAATTTTCTTAAGATTTTGCCCTGCTTTGTATGGCTCACTGCAAGAATTTAAGGTGTTATCAAGTTCATCCCATACCCAAATTTGAAAGAAGTTAGCAGCGAATGCTGGGTTTTTAACTCTGAAATTCCCGTCATCCAAACAATCATCAAAGGATTTAATCGCGGCTGTGGTATCACCATATTTAAGGAAATGCTCTAATGGATAATCGCTATCCTTGAGTGAACCAACAGCACCGGGGTAAGATACCGTAACCAGAGTGTGAGGCACTTTCTCGCCTTTGCCAGTATTGCCGCGAGTGCATCCAGCTTTAACGATTTCGCTAATCATCACCGCGCTTGTTGGAGTTTTACCAATGCCTGGATCTGCGATCAGCCGATATCGGATAGGGTGACTGACTACATAGTTGATAAATTCGTCAGGAGTTCCAACCATCAGCTTAATTTCATCTGCTTTGACAGCTGGCTCCATCCGGTAGCTGACCACAATACAGTCGGTTACTTCCAACTTCCTGACAGAAGTAATTTTGAATAATCCTAGCTTTTTAGCAATTATCCCAGAGTGCTTTAAAATCGCCTCTACAACGGCTTTAGAATGCACATAACGCGAATATCCATAACCCACATCTACAACACCGTCAGGCTTCACCTGAAAGCCTTTAACGCTCAAAGCCAGACTGATATCACTAAAGAGAGTACGCGCTATTTCATTTGCTATTTTACCGTTGACATCAAATCCAAAGTCACCATACACGGGTTCTATTAAATCGCCTTGCAATTGCTGCTGTAACTGTCCTACACGCTCATTCAGTAGTTCGATTTGTTCTAGATAATTTTGGCGCTCATGTGCGATCGCCTCCCCAACCTCATCTAAATTTTTGTTGTAGCTACTGGCTAAACTCTTGATAATTTCAGCTTTACTTTGATGACCATGAGCAACCTTCTCCGACCATGATTGCAGCCGTCTAAATAACTGCATAGCTTCACTGGTTATCAAGTCATGTTCAGTATAAATTTTCTCTAACTCCTGAGACTTAGCAACCTGAAAACGTTTGTTGGCTTCCGTTTCTACAAGTGAATTGAAATTAAACTCCCATTGCTCAGTCTCACTTTCTAGATATTCAATGCGTTGTTTATCTTGCTGTGACTGGGTAAACGCTTGATTCAACTTGGCTTGCAGTTGAGCTATTAAACCCGTGTTTTCTAGCTTGCTGTGACCTAATGAGTTGATGGTATTTCTGGCTTCTTTGAGTTCATCTTTCAGAGATTCTATTTGGCTATTGGCAGTGGACAGCCTGGATTTGCTCCTTTCAAATTCCCTGGTGACTTTATGCAGTGTTTGACCTGCTTGTTCATTCTTACTTTCGGCATCGTTTAACAATCTCTGTGATTTAGTATCAGCGATAAAGTAAGTAATAAAACTTGCTGGGAATGCTCCCATACCAAGGATAGAGATTAACTTCGCTGTACCGTTGGTGAACCCCCCAGAAGCAATTGCCAAACCAGTACACAAGCCAAATACACCAACTCCTAACCCGTGTATTGGTTTCATGATTTTAAATTTATATAATCGCCTAACTGTGCCTTAAAGCTTGTCAACTTTCCCTCTGACTCAATTGTTTTGAGTCGCAATTCCTCTGCTTTAATTTCTGCAAGAACCAGTTTTTGGTTTAGTTCATCTTTGCTATAAACCGAGATATTCGTATCAGCGATCGTCTTTACTTGACTGACATCTAAAGAAACTGATTTTTGGGTAGTTACTTCTTTTTGATTAAGGTAATCCAAATAATTCCCCTTAACTCTCTCAATCTCGGTAGCTGCTTGGATGCCTGCACCAAAAGCCTTTGAGTGTTTACCAATTACAGTAAATTTCTCGCGTGTTAGGTCAAGCGCTGCTCCTGTCAATTTGAGCGATCGCGTTGCACCTTCATAGATTTTCATACCTTTATCTAGCTGGCTTTGAGTTGCCTGTGGAAGAGTTTCAGGAGGATTTAGCGGATCTGAAATATGGTATTGATTGGGCTGGAATGGTGGCATCATTCCCGGTACTAAGTCAGGGGTGACAGTTAGTAAGCCAGGGATGCGGCTATCTATGGGAATGCTGGCAGGTGATGTCGCAGATGTGGAGTTAGTGCTAGATGTCGAGTTTTGTTTACGTCCTGCCAGCTTTTCTGCTACAGCTTGGGCTGCTGCTTTTGTAGTGTCAATTTTAGCCATTGTTGAAAAATTTTCTGGTGTTTAGTAGGGATTGATATTTAATTTGCAATTGCTGAAATGCTTTATCTATTTCGCTAAACTCAAGAGCTAATTCCTCATCTAAGTCATATTTCTTGAGGACAAGACTTAGCTCTGTTTCGTCCGTCTTTGCATCGTGAATTTGGCTATTTAAGTCATCCATAAACCTTTTTTGAGATGAGTAGGGATATGGGATAATTGCTGGGTAATTAAAGACACATTCCCAGAAACGGGATTTTACAAGTACGCGGGGATGTCATCATTCCCCGCTTTTTTATCACCCGTTCATTCTGTAAAACCTTCAAACCTAGATACCTCTAAATCAGCAGTAGCAGCCCATTCCAGATAGTTGAAATATTGCTTTACCTCACCGATCGCTACATCACAATCAAAGCGCAAGCCTTTAAACTGTGGATGTTGGCGAATTTGTAAGAGTAATTCTTGTGCTTGAGAAACTAACTCAGGCAAGGAATTAGCGCTCATATTTACTTCTGGTTCAGTGCCGGAAATTGTAAAAGTCATGGACTTAGTACTCTTTCTAATAACCAGTTAAGAAAGTCGAGGGGAGATAACAGGATGTTGATCGCTCTCACGCGACTAGCTTTTTTGCTAATTCAGCGATGATTTGGTCAACTTCTGCGGGTAAGTCTGTAGTGTCTGGGGTAATTGCTACAGGTTCTAAAGCCTTACTGACCAAATCTCTAATTGCTCCCAAATATCCTTGCTTTTGATGTTGCCAGTGCTGATTTATACCCTCTACTAGTTCGGCATCTCGCACAGCCAAATTATTTAAAATCAGTTGGTTCTTAACTTGTGCGATCGCGTCCACTGCTGCTATCTCCTCAGATGCCTGTTTCGCTAACTGGTCAATTAGCGTTAGTTGGGCGTTAGGTATTGGGGATTGGGTAGGCGCTATTAAATGTCGCTCTTGCTGGGGCAGGGAAAGAGAATTCTGTTGCTGTTCTGTAGCTGATTCAATCTCTTGCTGTGGAGAAGTTTCGGGTAATTGTGGCTGGAAGTGGGAGGCGATCGCTTCTAAGTCTGCTTCTGAAACTGCCTTGACAGTATCAAAATCATCTGGGCGAACATGGCTTAAAGCCAGTCTCAAACCTTGTTCTGTAGTCATGTATTTTAGACAAGCATCATGAATGCTTACTGTGTCTTGTATTGGCGCTGTGGTTCTCTTTCGTGCTGCCATGATTTACGCTCCCTTTTGTAGTTTTTGTAATTGCTGGAATGCTTGCTGATAGCGGTATCTAGAAAAATCATTCGGGTTTTTGGTGATGTACTGCTTTACCCGTTCGCCGCGTCGTAGTTGAGCCATTAGCCGCCCTATTCTGCCTAAAACCCATGCTTGATAGGGTGATAAAGGTGATTCCCGGTCGTAACTGCCATCGTGGTTTTTGGGGTAAGCGTCCCTGAAGCTGGGGATTCTCCAGAAGGCTAAATTTTCCCAAGTGACCAAAGTAGAACGGCTAACACCCAAGACCTCTGCTAAATATGTCTTGGTCGATGGAAAATCAAGAAATGAGTCTAAATCTGTAGAATGCTTGCTCCGTCTAGGTTTCATGGGTTCACTACAGTAATCAATGTGAATCAGATATTAACTAGCTAGTAATCAGAATAAGTACACATCACAATGTCGCTCCTAATCGTTAAACCCCTTACTGTGTAAGTCTCTGGGCTACTCGTAGGAAGCTAATTAGTGGCTTATTGTTGATCGATTGCAATAGTTTGCAATATAGCATATAGTGCATACTAGGCAAGTAAATTTATTTCATCCCATAGCGGTATTAAGGCATGAAGTGCAAAAATATAGGCACTACAGGCTTAAATTTGTTATATGGATGAAACCAAAATTGTTGCTATTCGAGTAGAAATGCCTGACGAACTAAGAAATCAGTTCAAGTCAGTCGTAGCCAGAGAAGGAAAAAACATGAGAGATGTTTTACTGAATTTTATTAAAGACTATGTGGCGGAACGTGAATCAAGCCAAGGCAAGGGAGTGCTATGACCGAAGCACTAGGAGGGGCCTACGAGACAGAAAAACCAGAGGTATCGCCAGAGGCATTAGAGGCAGTAGAAAGTTTTACTACTGCACTAAATAATTTTAATTGGCGGGCTGACTATTTTAAATTTTGTGAAGTTCTGGGCTTTACACCAGATAGCTATGCTGAGGAAAAATATCAGCAATTTCGAGAACTGGTAAGTTATCTAGACTGTTTTGATAAAGAGGCGATCGCCAAGATGATTGAGGCAGGGCAATGACTAACGCACAACGATTGGACAATGTTGAAAATGAACTAGAAACTGTAAAACAGCTTTTAGTATCTACAGCTAGATACGCTGAATCAGCCAACGGTAGGCTTGACCGACTTGTTGAACGCCAAGACTTGACCCAAAGACAGCTTGATGGTTTAGCTGTAACCGTTCAATCTATAGGTGAAAAAGTTGATAACTTGTCTACAAAAATTGATAATTTTGTTGATACAACTACAGATTTTATCGAAACAACAAAAGCTAGAAATTCTGTATTAGACGGCGTAGTTCTCAGACTAGACGAAAATCAAGCCAGATTAGAGGCAAGTCTTGCATCAACTAACGCTGCTGTAGATAGATTAGAAAGAATTTTAGAACAACTAATAAAGCGAAATGAATAGCATGAAAACAAGTGTAGAGCCACAAATTATTTGACCATAACGACAAATCATTTGTCACCAATCTAAATCCTTCTGCATCGCCTATTCAATGGATTTCTACAACTTGATATCAAAAATCCTAAAAATTAGATACCCTGACAGTAAAGCTTACAGAGATGAAGAACTTAATTTATAATTTGTCACTGCGGTCAAATAATTCGTCACTCTGCACAAGTATAATCGGATGTAGCTCGTATGATGCTCAGGAGGGGCAAACCACGAAACTGAAAATGTTATTGTAGCGATTTAGTTGAATTTCTCAGAGCGTAACTGGTTTCACAAGCTTATAGATTATCCGATGTTTGGCGACGTAGGTTATCTAAAAGTTTCGAAGGAAGTCCAGCCGCTCTGCTTTGGGAGCCGAAACTGCCCAAGTACTTTCTAAATAATAAGCCAAAAATCATTGTTTAGCAAAATCATGATTATGATTTTGGCTTAGTTTTGGGCAGTCAGCTCCCAGATTTAGTACTGAGGAGCCGATTGTGAATCAAAAAACGAAAAAATCAACCCAAAATCGAGAATATGGGGTTTTTGCAAATCTCCGCAACCCTGAAAAGCCTCACACGCCTTACTGGGCAATAGCTTCAGGTAGGTTGTGGGAGTTTGCTGCTACCTCACTAAAAATAGAAAGATTGAGACGATCGCTGGAATCTGAGTTAAAAACCATTCCCAAATTGGTAATCTCAATGGTTCGCAGCCAGGGCTGGAAATTCTTAGCCATCGTAAATTTAAAATCTAAAGGGGGGTTTTTAAACCTTCCAAAGCCTCGAAAACTTTACTGCATAAGAGGTTTAGGGAGGTTTTGTCGGGTTGCTATAACCCTAGCAAAAATAGAGAAATTGGTGCGATCGCCGTCGCCCACCGAAATTATTATTGGTGTTCTGTTTTTAGTGGGCAGCGATCGCAGCCAAAAAATAAAAGTGAAATCAGAACTCAAAAGTTCACCCCTGAACAACCTTTCTCCCTGGATGGTGTTCAGGGGTGAACAATTTATTGCCAACGATGAAAACCTTCATAATCCTTGTTGGAAGGGGGCTTGGCTTAAGTTGTGTGAATTTAGGTGTAAACCACCAAAGTTAAAGCGATCGCTTTTCTGTGAGCTTAAAAGAATTCCCGTTACGGGAATATTTGGTGGTTGGGAGGTGGCAGCATGAGTAGCGGCATAGCGTTATCATCCCACGAGTTACAGAATCAGGTTAATTCTGGCATTGAGAAATTCGCCGAGAAAATCCGCACAGAATTTGTTGATGGTTCGGGAATTGACATAGAAACATACAATTTAGCTATAGAAATTGTTCCAGACTTAGAGCTTGACCCATACACGGGGGAAGTTACGGCGACTCCGATCCACGATGCTCTGAATTGGCGGTTTACCAGATTTGGACATCAAGCGCAGGAGAATATTTATGCTGCTTTGTTCAAGAATGAAGACGGCAGCACTTGGCAGTCGAAACTGAGCAAGCCCAGGATTGACAAGAAAAAAGGTAAAGAGCAGAAATATCAAACTCCTAAAGGTGTTGGTTTACGAGCGTATCGCCCGACAGTCAGTCGTCAAATCAGGAGACAAATTGCTTCATATTTTGGGGTAGAAGTTCCGCCGCCTTTTGAGAGTTTTTGGGACTGGTTGGAAGAACATCCAGAAATTCCAATTATCTTTACAGAAGGTGGGAAAAAGGCTTTGTGCTTGTTATCGCATGGTTACGTTGCGATCGCTCTCTACGGAGTCAATGGTGGCTACCGTAGTAAAGATGACTATGGTTTCCCTGTAAAACCATATTTAATCCCAGATGTAGTCAGGTTTGCCAAAGGTGGCAGAGAAATTTCTCTAGCCTTTGACCAAGATGAGTCGCTCAAGGCCAAAAGACAAGTTAAACAAGCGCTAAATAAATTCGGCAGTTTACTATCTGCTACTGGATGCTTAGTAAAAATTATCCGTTGGAATGGGGCGAAGGGAGCTAAGGGAGCTGATGATTTAATTGTTCTTCAGGGAGCAGATGCCTTTGACCATGCCTATGAAAAGGCAATGCCTCTCAACCATTGGCAGATTTTACAACGGCTAGAAGGGCAACTTACCTATCCAGCCAACATTAAATTGACTACAGCTGATTTATCCAGCCTGGAAATAGCAAATTTCCCAGATGAGGGGATAATCGGCATTCATTCAGCCAAAGGGACAGGTAAAACAAAATTTACAAGCAATGTTATTGCTGACAGAAACAAAGTTCTAGCTACAACTCATAGAATCGCTCTTACGCGTAATTTATGTGAGCGCTTTGGCATTAATTACCGAGGCGACCTTGACAAGGTTAACGGAGATTTTATCAGTGGCAGTGGCTATACATTAAGGATCGGAGCTTGCATTGATGCTTTGTTGGCAATTGATCCAGAAAAATTCAGGGGGTGTGACCTGATACTGGATGAAGTCGTACAAGTCGTGCGGCACTTGCTCACCTCTTCAACCTGCGCTCAAGATGGCAAACGTCCTGCCTTACTAGCAAGATTTAGAGAATTAATTCGAGTCGCACGTCGAATCATCATTGCTGATGCCGATCTGAATAATGCTGTCTTAAATTATATCTGTGAGGTACGAGGCGAAAAGTCAGCCTTTCTAATTCATAATGATTACAAGCCACAGCCGTATAATGCTAAATTTTTAAAATGTTCTGACCGTTCATTTATCGTTGGAATTTTTCTGGAAGATGTTAAACGGCTAGAACAAGGGAAAATTCTTTTCCTGCAAACAGATACTAAAAGTTTTAGCAAGTATATAGCTAAATTAATTCAGAAGCTTTTTCCTGAGAAAAGAATTTTACTGATTAACTCAGACACCAGCGGAGGAATATCTGAAAGTGCTTTCATGAAAACTCCTGATGCTGAGATAGCAAAGGGACAATATGACATTGTTATTTCCTCCCCTAGTGGTACTACTGGAATCAGCATTGAATGTCAGGGAATAGTAAAAAGGGTTTATGGCATTTACAATGGCACTTCATTGATAGATGCTGACATGGCTCAAGGTTTAGCCAGAGTTCGGGAGCCAGTAGAAAGAGTAATCTGGTGCGCCGAGAGAGGACGGAACTTTTGTAAGGTTTCTGATTCCATTAATCCTTTACAAGTTAAAGCAGACCTCAAACGTGGAACAGATGCGACTGTCAGTTTAATTCGCTCTAACCTTAGAGAAGATACTTGGGGAGATGAATTAGATAAGATTGATTACCAATCAGATCCACACATTAATTTATTTTGTCGGATTAGCGCTGACCAAAATTTCTCAATGTGGAATTTAAGGGACGCACTTTTTGTCAGGTTACAATATGAAGGGCATAATATTCAAATTCTTGAATCAGGTTCCCTCTCTGGAGTAAAAGATTTACTCAAGAAAATGAAAGAGGAAGTAACGGTAACTGAAGCAAACGAATTACTTGCTGCCCCTGACTTAAATTATACAGAGATAAAAATCTTAGAAACAAAACGTGATTCTGAGATTGGTTTACAACCTGAAGAATTACTTGCCATAGAGAAGTACTACCTGAAGGATTTTTACAAGCTAGAAACTCTCACCCTAGAAGATATACTTTGGGATTTGTCAGGCAGGAGGCGAGGTGAAATCCTCAGTCTTGAATACCAACTTGACCAGAAGCTAGCAACCTGCAAAACCATTGACAGTATTAGCATTCAAGCCAAATGGAGTCAGTCAGTTTGTCCTTGGGATATTTCTTTGTGTGAGTTACGCCGACGACTGAGAGAAGTTTTAGGCTTAAATGATTTTCTTGATTCTAATAAAGAGTGGACTAGCTATGACCTTAAGCCCTATGCTGACAAAATTCGTAAACACAGGGATGAAGTCAAACAAGTTTTAAAGCTTACAGCTAGCGAAAAAATTAGCGATGTGCAACTACTCCACCAATTACTTTCACAGTTAGGGATAAAAATCAAATTCCGTTGGTCGCGTTCAATGCCAGGGCATAAAGGGGAAAAAATTCGTGTTTATAGCTTAGACCTAGAGCATTGGCACAAGTTAATGTCTATTATTGAGCGCCGCCACATGGCCCGCAAAACAGCTTCTAAGTTTACGGAGGATTTGGGTCAGACTGGATCACCTGGCGTTTTATATATTCAAAATAATGAGGGTGATCCGCAAGAGAGTAAGGTTTCAGACCAACATCTTGGGGTTGATGGTGTAAATAAAGGGCTGGGTGAAAGCGAAGAAATTATAACTCAGTCATCAATAATAGATGATAGGTAATTTTATAGGTCAAAATGATTCTCATACCCCATATTTCCAATCGAGTCCCTACTGAGGGTTATTTTTGGCGCGGCTTCGTGATAGAACTACTTTTTGAGGAATCGTCTCAATTGTGGCTTTACAGATTTATTTACTACCACATTTCAAAGAACGGATTACCCGATCTGCCGTGGAATAGGGGTTTCTCCAATAAGTCAGAAACAATGTCGTTTGCAGAATCATTTGTTAATCGTATCTGTGATGATGCTAGTGGTGATTAACCTTATGATTACGACTCGAAGGCCAATGACTTGCATCCGGTTAATGAACTTATCACAGACTAACTAAAATATTTGCAGGATTGGCTAGTATTCTAGTTAGACAATTATGGTAGCGATCGCATTGAGAAAAATATTCACCCTAGTCGCCACCACTAACCATAGCGTGATCGCAATGTTTCTATGTCTTTGAGAATTTTTCAACGATTCTTCATCTACTACTGGCGTTTTTCTATTTCTTGCCACTAAGGTTCTGTCGAGGTGTCTTCATTGAGGTACTTAAGCAGAGTTAACGTGATCGCTTCCCCAATAACTGATAATTCCCCTAGTCGCCCGTAGCCTCTCTTGTGAGGACGGGATTTTTCATTGATGGATGGGCTTTTGCGATTACTGGACTAAAATCACCACGCAACTTCCAACAACTGTGTTCGTTAACCTATTTGGTACACAGATATAGGATATTACTTGTGTGGATAGGGAGTTGCTGAGTGGGAGAAGTAGCAATCACAGTGACTTAAAAAATTATATGTAAACTTTTGTAATAAGTCTGAAACTTCTGCGAAAAATATGAGTTTTGGGCTGATATGAGAATGTAAGTAGTTCAAGAGGTAAATATGGCAAGCTTATCTAATCCCACACTGCAAATAGATCTTCTTACAGGTTCAGATCCTAATGTCACTGCAACGGTCAACGTCACACTCACTCCGTTTGAAAACTTTGTTGTTAGCCAGGGGCTGGTTAATTTACAACTCGCAGTTAAACTAGTTGGAGAAGATGGCAATTTCTTCAACGGAGGAAATGATGACTTGTACTTCTTTCCAACTAAAAATTTTACCAATGCAGGGATTAACACTTTTCAAGCATTAGTGACCCTTGGAACGCTGGATGAAGATATTGGAAACGACGAGATATTCGCCAATTTTACCCTCCAAAGCACAGAACAAGCTTTTCCAGTGAATACATCGATTAACAGCAATGTTATTGTAATTTAAACCATAATTTATCCTAATTCCGTCGGGAGTTTTGGTTAACTGACACAACTCAAAGAACATAGAACATATAGCAATCCGAATTAAACTGTAAGAAAATCAGATAAGTAAAAGTACGTTTTTATAAGCTTTTCAGCCTTTTGATTTCTCACAAATTATTTAAGATTGCTATAGAAAATAGCGCTACCGAGCCTACACCCTAACGATCAAGCCTAACAACATACGCCAATTACAGGAATTGATAAATAATTTTAAGGACAGTTTACAGGATAACGATTAGCCTATTACTCCCAGGCAGCACCAGAATTATATATTCATTCTTGAAAATTCTCTATAGCGATCGCTGTGGAGAATTATCTTTTTTAGGTGCGGAAGTTGTGTCAGTACAAAACGAAAGGAATGATTTTTCAAAAACGGGAATGGAAGAATCGTAGGCTTTTACAAACCCCCAAAAGCCTCAGAAGCCAGAACTGGCGATAGCTTGAGGGAGGTTTGCCTAGTTTGGTAAAGCTTGGTTATTGTCAGCAATACTGCGGTCCTTGCTAGCCGGAGCGCTTTTTATAGGTGTGTAGAGATTGTCTCCCGGCGATCGCCTCTTTTCCCTTCCCTTTATTTTCAATATTCAATGCCCCACTTAAATCACGAGTGGCGTAAGAAGTGCGATTTTAGGGGTATGTATAGTGATTGCTGTAGGATTCCCGAAAATTGGTGTGGGTGATTGTGTCTGCGGTAGCGAGTGCGATCTATCAGCCTTGCTACACCATTGCACCATCTACAGGAAGGCTTTAAGGGCGTGTAGATCGTTCTAGACTTTGTAGCGTCGTTCTCTAGGTTGTCTTGATTATGTAGTGTGTTTAGGTCGCTTTGGTGGGCTGCGTAGCTTGCCGCCGAAGGCATCGCCTTCCCTGCATTCCCCCCTCCCCAATCTAATACCCGATGTGGTCAAGCCAGAGTCGATGCAACAAAATACTGCTAGTGTGGCGTTGAGACTGTAATCAAAACTGCTAGCAAAGTACAGCCTTCGCGGATACGGCAAACATTGAATAGGCAGACACCGAAAAAGGTGCGATCGCATTCGGAAAAATATAATCCCTGCGATGGCTACGCCAGCCGAAGGCATCGCCAAAAATTTGAGATGTATTTTCGCTCGTATAATACGGTTTTAACCCTTACTGTGCGCCTGTTTAACCCTAGTGTGGTGATCCGCTCATTTCCCGAAATCTCACTAATCCCGAAATCTCACTAAAAATATCAAACAGCCTATAACAATCACTGCAAAGGTTTATGTAACGATACTGTGGCAACTAGGGGCAGCGATCGCATGGCTATAACTAACCAAGGTTTAGTGCCCTTTTGAAGTGGGTTTGGACTGGAAAACTCTATGATTCAGCAACTTCTATTTCCGTCTTAGTTTTTGCTAAAAATATAGACTGTAGACCCTGTGATCTACAGCCTACAGCGTTTTACCTCTGGCTAGTTAAATGCTAGTAACCTACTAATCGCACGTTAACTTGACATTTGAAATATCCTTTGAATCCCGCTTCTATCTCACAAATATTATTGTTAGCAAATTTCAGCAATTTTTCGGGAAACCTTACTATTACTACTTTGTGAGCAAGGCTTTCAATCACTGCATACTGCTTGAAAAGGTGCCTTGGTGAATTCAGAGGTATATAACCTGAAATCAATAGTACAAGCCAATAGAGAGGATGAACTTCGTTTTTCATGGTAAAATTAACTCACTAATAAATTGCAAGCTTCAACCATCTAAATAGGTTTGGAGCTTTTTTTTACTTTCATCCGCTAATAAAAAGCC
This sequence comes from Nostoc sp. FACHB-892, assembly GCF_014698795.1. Lineage (GTDB taxonomy): Bacteria > Cyanobacteriota > Cyanobacteriia > Cyanobacteriales > Nostocaceae > Nostoc. The sequence goes on along the minus strand of NZ_JACJTR010000083.1, from coordinate 798 downwards.
GACTTCTAGCTCTGTTAAAATTGTGAATTTTAACTCGCTAATAATCACCTTTTAAATGGAACTAATGATTATCTTAGTAGGAAATAGCTACTAATTACAACCATTTTACCTATTGTTTTTATTTTTATTAGTATTAATAAGTTTTGCTAAAAACCCTTTAAAGACCCTTGATTTTTAACTTAGAAACTGATATAATATTAAACTTTTTAAGGTTATTTGCTTCTACTTTGTCAATATATTCATAATATAGCATATTTAAGAATTAGTAACTTAGTTACATTTCAGAAGAAATATTGAAACACTTGTGTAGTAAGAGTTTTGAAGCCATAATTTAAATATGTTATTGTGGTTTGAGAAAAATTTATAGGTTATATAGAATATTTTTATTAATCTCGCATAAAATGATTACACTACACTGCAAGACACATATTAACCTTTTTAAATTATTTAGAAGGCAGTAATTTAAAAATTTTCTGGATATCCAGAAATTATCGTTTTAATAAAACGTTGTTCTATATTTTAAACAATGCTACTGAAGTTTATTAATTGTCCTTTCATTTTTAAAACTGTAAGAACTTATACCAATTTAATGTGAAGCTACATATAATAAGGAGAAACAAACTCGGTAAGTGAGCATACCCATGAGTCGCCCATTTAAGATTGAGATCGCTGAGAGCGAAGAGGAACTAAAAAAACGCCTACAAACAACGTCTTTGGGAAACCAGAAAGAAAAGTTACAGATGTTGTGGTGGCTGGCGAGTGGGCAAGTCAAGGAACAACAAGAAATAGGGCAACGTT
>NZ_JACJTR010000082.1 GCF_014698795.1 Nostoc sp. FACHB-892 | reverse complement strand
CAGCAATTCCTCGCTTTGTATCATTGGAGACAACAGGGAGAAATCTTTGAGATGCACTACAGTTTACTTTCAGTGTTGATTACAACACTTAATTTACACAACTTTGAGCCTTAACTGAACCGTATTGGAATATAACCAGCTTTTCAACTAAATCTTGTCCTTCAGATATCAAAAGATAATTGGCATAAAATTCTCCTGCTTTCTCATCATCTTGAGTATTCTGTTTAATACTTATAGACAAGTAACGAGATAGTGGATAGGTCTGATTTTTTATCGCTTCAATATTTATTTTATTATGTTGTCAAGGACAGTTATTACCTAGTATATCTCCAGGTTTATCGAGGGCAACTTTTTTTTGATTATTCAGAATAACTCTGTTTTCTCACTTTGGGAGAATCCAATAGCCCAAAGGGTTACGGAACTTTATTTTCCAGTTTTTGTCTATAAATTAATGTAATAGAAGCGAGAATCATCTTTTCATCGCAGAATTCGCCAAAAATCACGACGAGCATGCAGGTTTTTCTACATATCTGACAAAACCATTTGATCCAGATGAGTTAATAGCAGTTTTATCAAATCTCGTTACTGAACATATTGCATTATGCGCTTAAAATATTTAAGGCGGCGATATATAACTCAAGTCTATTTTTTATTAAACAATTTCGCTTTTTGTTTATGAATAAGCTTGGTTGATTGCTTCGCTGAATGAGAAACTAAGATATCTTTTCTTTTATGGAAACTGGTATTATCGAGAATAATCACTAGAGCATGGAATATAGTATTTTTTATCTATGCCCTAACCTGTATGAAGGATAGTTTTTTTGTTGCTTTTTAGATTTTGCACCATTGAAATAATACTTTGACGAAAATCAATCCAATACCATATATTAGCTATTCCAGAAATGTAGTACTTTGCCATAAGTTTTCAGGGGAGCAATTAATGTAAATTACTCTCTAATCAATAATTCCTAATGTTGTTCCTCCTATAATTGCAGGGCTTAAAGCTTGCAAATCAAAGTTACCACTTGCTGGGTTAACAAATAAAGGGTCTTGCCCAATGATGTTACCGCTTCCGCTTCCTGTATTTTTGAAACTGCCATTGTAAACAAGGTTATCTTCAAAAGAGAAACCTGTGGATTTTGAAATCGGGTTAATGGCTTGTCCACCTTTGCCGACAAAGATACTGTTCTCTACATCTACGTCATTAGCTTTGTTAAGGAATATTTCACCTGTTGTCAAAACTTGAGAGTTTTTGTAGGTCGTGTTGTGCAAAACATCTATGGGATTATCCGCTCTGAAAAGCTGGATACCCGAACCACCATTCTTGTAGATTAGATTATCGCTGATTAGGATTTTTCCTTTATAGGAATCACTACCAATATAGGCACGGTCAACCATTACGCCGTGTCCTTCTGTGATTTCTCCTACAGCGTAGTAGGGAACCAATTGTTTATTATCGAAAACAGTATTGCCTTCAATAACTACTTTGTAATCTTTGGTATTCTGATCAGAATTCCACAGGTGCAACGCCGAGATTCCTTGAGCTCCAAAAGGTGAGTACCAGGCATTTCCAGAAACAACGTTATCTTTTACGGTAATGTAATCTGCTTCAATAGCTGTAATTCCACCACCGGGAAAATTAGAAACCTTGTTGTCACTGATTGTGATGTGATGCGAGCGCTTTTTGGAATTTCCTTCACTATAAGTAATATTGATGCCATTCCCAGAAGTGGCGGGATTATTTAGATTTGTCTTTTCTTTGAGCGCGTAAGCTAGTGTGATTTTGTCTCGCGCACCTTTGAGAGTCAATCCTTCAATATTAATATAAGAAGAACCCGTGATTGAAATGGCATTCCAATTATGTTTATCTGTAGCTAAAACTGGGTTGTGCCCTGACAATGCTTTAAAAGTAATCGGCGCATTAGCAGTACCATTTTTGTTGGCGATACTTAAAATGTTTGCATAAGGATTTGTGTAAGTACCATTCATCACGTAGACGGTATCACCTGCTTTCACCAAATCCCCAGCTTTTTGAAGAGTGCGAAATGCGGCTTTCTGGTTCGAGCCATCATTTTTATCATTACCTGTTCCAGAAACGTAGTATGTTTTGCCAGCCATTGTTTTACTCCGAATATGTGTAAGGTGAATTGGTAGTACGTTCTCAGCAATAAACAGCGCAAAGCCGGAGACATTTCCTGTCTTCTCTGCGTTTGTTGAGTGGTCAAACTTAAATTGGTTGAAACTTTAGTAGGTTTACCCCTTAACTTAAGGGAACTAATGTAACAACTTCGTCGAACTTGTTGTACGCGGTGTAACTGAGCCTTGGGAACTCATGTATTAAAACTAACCTTTACATAAGGAGATAACTTCAGTAAATATTCTGAAATATGTCATATTTATTACAACAAACGCCAAAAATTTATGGAGATGTCGTGGTAGAGTCCTGTTAATTTCCAGAGTGATATGGCAGTGGAGAGCCTTTTGTGCAAGGATTTGATAAAGTTTCTCTAACAATTTTTAAAGAAACGATGCTTCCCGCAGGCTAGGATACAAACAAAGCAGGAAATAAGAAGCCAAAAAAATTGGCACAGCTTCATAAAGAAATAGTATGAGAATTTGCCAGTTCCGCATTTCTTACAAGCTTGAGGGGAAGAAGGAGCAGAGGTGAATGGCACGCTTGAAAAGCTGAAAGCCTGTCTGGGCTAATCGCTCTCGCTCAACCTGATGCTTTAGGCGAGGAGATTCCCCGCTCTGATATCCCTGATGTGCCGTCTAACTGTATAGCTTATATTGGTGGTTACGGTAACTTGAAAACCACTATTAAGTAGGAGGACACCAAGACACACCAAAGTGATACTGTAGAGGTGCAAATTGGTGAGAGCAAACACAAAGCAACCAAGAGCGATGGTAGTAAAGCCAGTGGAAACTGGACAGTTAGCTTTTGCGCCTGGTAGCAGTGGTTGGACTAATGCACAAGCTGAACAGATGCGTTGGATGGAAGTTTTCCTCAGAGGTGGTAATGCCTGGGAATCTTTTAATCGCCCAGCAATCGGCACACATATAAATATCAGCTAAAAGCCGTCCAGAATCACTTAGATCAAAATTTAATTTTTAGAAAGTACAGCTTACCTGAGTTTGATTGATTCACCATCATTATTTATTGCTTTTCCCATGTCTGATCCATTAATCGTTGTTGATGTTCAATCCGGTTTTATCAATGAATTCACTCATCACATCCCGCAGCGAGTTGCTCATTTAATTGGGCGAGGTGAGTATGCACCAGTTTTGTTTACTAGATTTATCAACGCACCTGATGGCCCCTATCAAAAATTCCTTGATTGGCATAGCTGTACGCATGAGCCAGAAACTAATATTGCTTCAGAATTAGAACCTTGGGTTAAACCAGAAGTAGTTTTTTCTAAGTTGGGGCTATGCGGTATACCAAATGAACTGGCAGACTACTTTAGAGGGCACTGTTTTGAAAGAGTTTTCATCCTAGGGATTGACACTGATATGTGTGTGTTGAAGATCGCGATGGATTTTTTCGATATTGGCATTGAACCCATCGTATTAACTGATTGCTGCGCTAGTACAGCAGGCTTACAAGCACACTTAGCAGGTTTGGCAGTACTCAGTCGGAATATTGGTGCTTTTCGTCTGCGTGAGGCAGGTCTTTCTGAGGGTTTTCTAGCTGCACCACTAGACAAAAATAGAGAATAAAAATTCTCAGAAATTGTGCGTTTTTAATTTAATGTTCGGTATAAAACAGGATCGTCTTTTTTGCTGCTTGCAAAACGCGATCGCGTAATTCTAATGGCTCAATAACCTCCATTTGTGCGCCAAACCCCAGCACATAACCACAAGCCGCTTCTTCTATATCAAACCTCAGCCAGACGCGAGTCCAGCCATCGGCATCGGGCGAGTCAATCTGTTCTATTCGGGCAAAGTATCCGGCACAGCGTAACCGAGGCATAGCCTCTGGAGCAACACGTACCGTCACGCCATAGTAAGGCAGATTGGCTTTGAACTCAACCATCGATTGTTGCCAATAGTCGGCTAAGTTGAATTCAACCGGACAAACACAGGGGTAATCCGTAAGTATGGCATCTCGCACTCGTGAAATCCGGTAGGAGCGCACCTCTGAATCTACCGAGGCAACGAAATACCAGACACTGCCTTTAGCAACCAATCCGAGTGGATTGACCAACCGTTCCACACACTTACCATCACTGCGTTCATAGCTCAGATGTACTTGCCGCTCTTGCCAAACTGCTGTTTGCAAAATTGGAAATGCTGACATTTCTTCGTCCCACCGATGCCAGCCTGTTGGATCGACATGAATGCGCTGGCTAACCATTTCTGCCTGCTGACGATTTGCGGCTGGCATTGCTGCCAGAAGTTTGAGCAGAGCCGCTTCAAATGCTTGACTCCAGCCTAAATCGGCTAGCAGGTGTGTGGGCTTAGGCAAAAATAACGCCTGAATCTCTGCCAAGTTAAGTCCTGTCAGCGTAGTTTGATAGCTGTCGAGTAAACTCCAACCACCTCCTTTACCGCGTTCTGCTATCACCGGAACTCCGGCACTGCTGAGGGCATCCATGTCACGATGAATGGTGCGCTCAGATACCTCCAATCGTTCTGCTAAATCTCGCGCTGTTAGCTGACGATGAACCTGCAACAACATCAGGATCGAGAGGAGGCGATCGGCACGCATAACTATCCCAAGACCAATCGGAACTACTTTTTACTTTACTGCCTAAATATGACAAGGGATGTCATGAAGTTCTGCTTATGCTGCATAAAGATGGTTTGGAGTCATCGATTTCTTTAAACCACCTCGCAGGATTTAAGGAGGTCAATTATGCAGCTATTGAAGAATAAAATTGCTCTCGTAGTTGGGGCAACACGCGGTGCAGGTCGTGGCATTGCTGTGGAACTTGGTGCAGCAGGAGCAACCGTTTATGTCACTGGACGCACCACTCTTACTGTGCGTTCGGAATACAACCGCCCTGAAACGATCCAAGAAACGGCGGAATTGGTAAACCAGGCAGGTGGGAAAGGAATCGCGGTTGTAGTCGATCATTTAGACCCAAAACAAGTACAGGCGCTTGTTGCTCGTGTTGAGCAGGAACAGGGCCGTCTAGATGTTCTGGTCAACGATATTGGTGCAGAATATCTGGCGGAGTTCAACAAGCCCGTGTGGGAGCTTTCTTTGGAGCGAGGATTACGAATGCTGAAACTGGCCATCGACACCCACCTAATCGCTAGTCACTTCGCATTGCCACTTTTGCTCCAGAAACCCGGTGGATTGGTGGTCGAAATTACTGATGGTACTGCCGAATATAACAGCAAAAACTATCGGCTGTCGCTGTTCTATGACCTTGCTAAAACCTCAGTAATTCGCATGGCGTGGGGATTGGCACAAGAACTTAAACCGTATCAATGTACCGCCGTGGCGCTGACTCCGGGTTGGTTGCGCTCAGAACTCATGCTCGAGCATTTTGGAGTGAGTGAAGCCAACTGGCAGGACGCAACGGCAAAGGAACCGCACTTCATCATTTCTGAAACGCCCCATTATGTTGGGCGTGCAGTTGCTTATCTAGCTGGCGATCCACAAATGGTGCGCTGGAATGGCCAATCCCTTTCCAGTGGGCAACTAGCACAGGTTTATGGCTTTACCGATCTTGATGGCTCTCAACCCGATGCCTGGCGCTACATTTGTGAAGTGCAGGAGGCGGGTAAACCTGCTGATGCGACTGGATATAGGTAGTGTTCGAGTCAAAAGCGACGGCTGGGCATTTTATTTCTTGGATCTCCCCTAGCATTCCGTTACTGCTTTCGCCGAGAGTTTACGGTCATAAACTGATGCCACTGCCCGTCATCGCCTAGCACATAGGATGTCATGATTCGATGATTATCACTCTTGAACTCGATTACATCTCTATAACTTGCCATCTTCTCGTCGCCCGTCATTGAGGGACCGTCAGAATTAAGCGTTAGCATGTTTTCAGCCGCGTCCAATTCACCGTCGTACAACCATAGATAAGTCATCATTGACCCAACCCAGGTGCCTACATAGCGTTGTTTCTGCGGGTCATATCCCAATGTTATTATCATTGTTGCCGCACCACCGCAGGTCATTTCGCCCTGTCCTTCACCTACAACCCAGAGTTCACCAATTGATCGCACACTTTCCGTTCCTGTTGCTCTCTCAGGCGGTTGATCTGGACTCATCATCGCCTCTGTTTCATAAGTCCACTCACCGACGAGTTTCTGTAGCCACTGATGTTCCTTTTGTGGCTCAGTATTCATTGTTGGCTCCTGTTGTGTTTTGGTTGTCTCCATTGCTTTAGCTCCTTTTGATGAATTATTGAGGAATGTAATTAGCGCGAAGCCCAACTCTGTAGGCGAAGCCGCCCCAAAAGGCTAGGAACCGCATGAAATAATGATGAAAAATCAAGATTTTAATAGTACATAAATACTATCATGGCTCAACTGATTGAGGTTTTTAACTGGCAGATTGACGAAAACTTTGGTATTCATGATTTCTCCTTTTGAAGTTGATTGCAGAGTAAAGAATTATCAAAAAGTCGCTGGTGATTCAAAGTAAATGATATCCGTAGTGTAATAAGCCATGATTCGGTCTACGTCTTTAGCGCAGATGGCACTTTGTCGATCGACGATGAGTTGTCGAATCTCGGCTTGGTCATGTGTATTGGTGCTTTCCGTTGTCATCTGGGTAGCCATATTTTCTCCTTTTGAAAATTCATCAATTGGTATCTTTGCCGTCGTGATTGCTGCTGCGCTTGACCTCCCTTGTTTCCCTTTGTAATTAAGTCGAACGACAATTGCTCAAATCGACACCTCTGGTAAAATTTTTTCCGGCGTCAGCTATGACCTCAAACGCACGAACAGATGTAACAATCACGATCACCTCCATTTATCGCACTGAGTGGGGTCGGATTACCGCTACGCTCATCCGGCTGGTTAGGGATTTCGATGTAGGTTTATATGCGGCACAGGAAGCCTTTATCGCTGCCGTGAATCAGTGGCATTCCACAGGTATTCCCGATCTCCCCCGTGCCTAGATTATTAAAGCAGCTCGATACAAAGCCACTATAGAATTTTTACGTTTTTTCTATTCTCTATGACCTCAATTAAGGCTTGAATGATTAGGTCAAATGTACTAATCTAGTCTCAATTCAACTAAAAAGCGGAGGTCAATTGTGATTGATCACACTGGTATCATTGTGAGTGATTTTGAGCGAAGCAAGTCCTTTTATGCTGCGGCATTAGAACCAATTGGACTGTTACTCATTGCAGAGTATTCAGCCTCTACTACTGGAAGTACCGATATTGCTGGTTTCGGTCAGCCACCAGAAGCTGAATTCTGGCTGAGTCTTGGTAATCCGGGTTCTGTAAGAGTTCATGTAGCGTTCAGAGTTCATAACCATGCTGCTGTTGAGGCATTCTACAACGCAGCTTTAGCTGCTGGTGGACGAGACAATGGTGCGCCTGGTTTTCGGACTCAGTATCATCCTAACTACTATGCTGCTTTCGTTCTTGATCCAGACGGGCATAATATTGAAGCAGTCTGTCATCAACCTGAATAAGCAGCATTTTCTAAATTAAATTAAAGCCACTGTTAGTAGAACTCTTGCAAGGAATAATAAACTTGTATCCAATTCTAGGAAAACTCAAAGCGTAATATTCCTCTCTATTTTTACTCCTGAGATTTTTACTTTTTTTGCTCAAAACAGCGATCGCATCTTCAATAGCTGGGGCTGTGGGCTGTGCTAATGAATCTCATGGCTGGGGTTGAGAGCAAAATTGCTCATAGTTTCAGCTTGCTAGAGGAAAAGTTGCTGCCAACATCCATCCAAAGAATAAGGCATTACCAATGGCATAGCTCCAATATTCGTTAAGTAAGACCCTTTGCAAAATTATTTTCAATACTTAAGTATTTGTTCTCACGAGAGGATACTGTTACGTGAGCTTTCTTACTTCTCAGGCATTCTCTTAAGATCAACGCTATTTTGTGATTGCAAAATTACAGGCTTCTGGTAATTAGAAGTATAACCTGGTAAAACTTTTATCCCTGGTTGAGTCAACCTTAGCGTTAAAGAAAGTCTGACTTTACCGCTATTATTACGTATTGAGCGATGTAATAGTGTATTAGTAAATAGTACAAACTCGCCAGGACGTAACACTACAGGAATAGCTTTTTTTGCAACTTCATCAGGGATTTCAAAAAAGTTATTTCCACTAAAAGGATCGGTTCCTTTTATCTGGCAACTTTTTAAGTAAATATTAGGTATATACTCAAATCCATTATATTCATTAACTTCTGTCAAAGCTATATAAGCATTGATAGTTTTACCATTTCCTTCCAGGAGTTTAGAATAAGAGTCTTGATGCCAAAAAGGAATTAATTGCTGGGCGGGATAATTTACCCATAGTTCTGACCGCCATAATACTAAATTATCCCCTAAATGAGCATTAAGCTTTTTTAATAAGTTTTTATCTTCACATAATTGCAAAATTACAGGTGAATCTAAATGTCTTTCCATATAAAAGCATCTAGTAAGTACTTGAAGCGATATAATGAATAACGAACCAATATCAAACCTAATAAATGATTTAACTACCTGTCTTAATAATATTTTTATTGGGATTCTTAAAATAATATTATCAAAAATATATTGGGTAATCTCAGCTATTTCGTTACTGCTTAAAGTTAGAGAATTTGGTCCCCATATTTCATCACTACCATCATAATTAATTTTATTTGTATTCTGCTGTTGGTTGCAACCAGCCCATAATAAACTACATTCCCATAATTGCTGTGATAATTCTTGATTTTGTGCTATTTCAGGTAATATAATTTCTTGAGCGTGACTATCTAAAAATTTTCCACTAATATTTGATAATCTAGGGAAGTAGCACAAAAAAGGGTACTATATGCTCCGGCTTCCGAAGAAATACCTAAACCTAAATATTTACTGAGACGATGCCATATAGTAATATTTGATTGTACAAAGCCTGGATGTATGGCGTTAACAGTGACTTGAGAATTATTTAATCGCTGAGAAAGTTCTCTTGTTAAAAGCAATAAACAGAGTTTTGAAACGGCATATAATTTTAGGAAATTTAAAGGCGTTCTTTTAACTAATAAATTCCAGTCAATACCACTTGGAGATAATGCCAAATCTGATGCTAACATAATAATGCGGCTAGGAGCAGCTTTTTGCAAATTTTCTAATAATAAATAAGTCAGCAAAAAATGACCTAAATAGTTCGTTCCCCAAATCAGTTCAAAACCTTCTTTGGTTGTACCTCTGTTGTTGAATATCCCTGCATTGTTGACTAATATATTTAATGGCAAATTGTAGCTATTAAATAGTTTTACACACTTACGAACTGAATCTAAAGAAGCTAGATCAAGAGGTAAAAATTCCACATTTTCATTTCCGGTGGTTTGGCGGATGTAGTCTATAGCTTTTGCGGCTTTGTTTGCCGAACGACAGGCAATAAATACATGATTGCCTAATCTAGCTAAACCTATAGCGGTCATTAAACCTACACCAGAATTACCACCTGTAACCAGACACACTTGCATAATTTCCGCTCTCTTAGTATTTATTTCCAACTAATTGCCAGAAATATAGCCAGTATTAATATAACGTTAAGTATTTCATCATCTTGCATCATGATTAAATCCCTCTATAATTTCAATTGGGCGGTTAGGCATCACCATGCCAAAACCTTATTTCAAGGTAATAATTATGGCGCAATAAGTTTTGTGATGCCTCCGGCGGGCGCAGCCATCGCTCAAGTCAGATAAAAGCAACTTACTGAATGAGCAATTATTGTCAAAAAAGCCTTGGTAAATGCTTTAACCTTCACTAATCAGCTGTAACAAGGCTTCCGTTGATATCTTGCCACTAATATCAGCACCTTCCAACAGGCTATCCGCCAAATCTCGCTTGTGCTGATGTAATTGCACAATCTTTTCTTCTATAGTATCCTTTGCTACTAGACGATAAATGGTAACAGGGCGCTGTTGCCCAATGCGATGGGCGCGGTCTGAGGCTTGGTCTTCCACTGCGGGGTTCCACCAAGGGTCTGTATGAATCACATAATCAGCAGCAGTCAGATTCAGTCCTGTGCCCCCTGCCTTGAGACTAATCAGAAATACATCCCCTCAACCAGCTTGGAAAGCATCCACCCGTTTTTTCCGCTCTGCCACTGAAGTACTGCCATCTAAATATTGATAACTAATACCTTGCTGCTCCAGATAATCTCTAATAATGTGCAAATGGTCAACAAATTGACTAAACACCAACGCCTTATGACGATTTTCCAGAAGTTCACCCAGCACCTCACCAAAAAGTTGTAACTTGGAACTGCGTAATTCAGTGTCAGGCATAACCAGGCTGGGATTACAGCAAGCGCGACGCAGTTTCATTATCTCAGCCAAAACTTGCAAATGTTTCTTTCCTGCTTCGGCATCAGTTTCGGTAAGTTTAGATATGGCCTGACGGCGCAACGCTTCATAGAATGCCTTTTCCTCTCGACTTAACTCTACATGCAACAGAATTTCGGTACGAGATGGCAACTCTTCTAATACTTGATTTTTTGTCCGTCGCAATAAAAATGGTTGAATAAGTTTTTTGAGTTTATTACGTGCAAGTTTATCTTGATATTTTTCAATGGGGGTAGCAAAGCGTTGATTAAAGCTTTCAAAAGAACCCAATAACCCAGGATTAATAAAGCGGAACAAATTCCACAACTCACCCAGGTGATTCTCAATCGGAGTCCCAGTAGTCAGCAACTTAAATTTAGATTTTAGGTTCATGGCTGCCTGAGAACGTTTAGTGGTCATATTTTTAATCGCCTGGGCTTCATCCAGGACAATCGTTTGCCACTGTACAAGAGAAAGCATTTGCGCTACTTCTTCTTGCTGTAATAAACCATAGCTACATACCAACATATCCAATGGTTGTAAACCATCTAATAATTTTTGGCGGTTAGCACCAGAAAATTGGATAATATTCAGAGTTGGGGCGAACTTTTGCGCTTCACTCACCCAATTCATGCACACGGAAGTCGGCGCAATTATTAGGGTTGGCCCTTGATGTGCATTTCTGAGAATGACAGCCAATGCTTGCAAGGTCTTACCAAGTCCCATTTGGTCTGCCAAACAAGCTCCTGCACCCCAATGTGCCAGCCGCGCTAGCCAACAAAAACCCTCCATCTGGTAGTCGCGTAGTTCTGCTTGCAGCGTAGATGGCAATTCTGGCTGGAGGTTCTGCACCTCCTTAAGTCGCTCTCTATGTGCCTTCCAATGTTTATCTGCTTTTACCTTACCTACCTCATCGACAAAATCTTCTAACCCTAATGTTGCCAAGGGGTGGAAACTGATACCCTTACTATGTTTTTCCGAAAACATCCGCAATTCGTCGAGGTGTTTCCGAAAAGCTTGAGTTAAAGCCAGAAATTGACCATCACCAAGGGGGATAAATCGGCTGGGGGTTTTCTCCAATAGTTCTAGTAGCTGCTGCATATCTAGCACAAGGTCGTTATTTAATTTCAATTCCCCAGTGGCTGTAAACCAGTCCTGCTGACGTTGAATTGATAAATTAAAGTCTTTCAAGTCTGCATTATGGCTAACACGCAGTTTTTCTCCTTGTGGCCATTCTATGACTACGTTATTTCCCAGCGTTTGCAGTTCTAGCAGCAATTCTAAACAGTCCTCTGGGTCAGCTATAACCCATTCACCATCTTGTTCTTCAGTTCGCGTCAAGGTAGGACAGGCTTTTATGGCAGCTTTAGCAAGCTGTTTCTCTTGGGGTAGATTTCGTCTGGTTTGCAGACGTTTCCCGTCAATCTCGGCAATTACTGTTTCACCACCTGTACCAGGACGGTAGTAGGGGCCACCTTGGGCAAAGGGGCGCGACAAAAGCGCGACTTTCAAGCCGTTATTGGCAGGTAAAAGGTGAATATGGGGTAGAGTCTGGGCGGGTACTTCTTCTGCACCTTCGAGTCCGCCGCCAATATCAGAATGTACCGTGACGATGCCAGAGACAGCATTAATCGCTGTCAAAACTTGCTTCTCAGCGAAGGCAGGCACATTTAATTTATTATCTTTACCAATAATCTCGGCGATGCGGCGGTGTTCGGCAGTAATTTCAATGACTTTGATGCGGGTTGGGGTTTCTTTTATATGCAAAATATTTTGTGATTCTGGTAATTTGGGAGAAAATTCCAAGGTGAGACGATCAAGTTTCCCTTTTTTAACCAGTAGTTCCGGTTCTCCCTTGACAATTTCTACACGAATAGTCGGTGTATCTTCCCAAAAAACTAACGGGTGTCCAATTAAAGCAGAGATGGCTTTTTCACCAAAGGTATAATCAACTTTGCCGTAATAGCCTTCACTATATACCTCAATACAACTACATACCCGCATATCTTGGGGTGTGATGTAATCAAACTCAGATAATGCACTGCTTAGACGCTTGAGGGCTATGGGGCGACCTTTACTCCATTCCCCTTTGGCATTCACTTTTTGTTCTCGTGGTTGCAAGACACATCTGCTGGGATAGAAGGTGATGAACCATGCTAAACGCAGTTCGGATTCTGGTTTTAGGGATGTTTGTGGTCTTGATTGGAGATTTGCCAGCGCATTAAGGCACATTTCCCAAGCTTCTTGAGGTCGAATTAAATCTACGATGGTTTGAATATTGCTATCTTCTCGCAGTGCGGGGGCAAGTTGATTATAGTTACTACTAGGTTTTAGCCGGGATAGAAGTTCTGCACTTTCCATTGCCAACCAGTGATAACCAGAGGCAAGCGAGCGCCGATATAGTGGTTCTAGTAAATTGGGTAAGCGTTTTTTAGCACTTTCTGCATCCATCCAGTAAAGGCATAGTGAACAAAACAATGTTTGTAAGCTATTTTCTTCTTCTACGGAAGAAATATGACCACTGACTACAAATTGTTTTTGGGTAATATCACCAAGGTGAACTTGCAGTACCATGTTCAGTCTGCCATAAGTGAACCTGAGCCAATGATCCCCTTTACGGGACATCAAACTGGTATACTCTTCTGCTTCTTTGAGGCGTTGCACTGAACCATCTTTTAACAATGCGAGGATAAAAAATAAGCCCCCTATTGTATTGAAATATATTTGCCGTTTGCCTGTAGGCTTTTTGATCGCTTTCAGGGCATCTTTATAATATTTTATGGCTTGTTCATTTTCACCCCGCAGAAAACTTAACCAACCCCAAAAGATCGCAGCGTTATTTTGATAGTCATTTGATACACGCTCCAGACTTTCTTGAGCTTCTTGGGTACAGCCCTGTAACAACAGTTGTTCTGTCAAAATCAGGTGTAGATAATCTGAGCAATGTTTTTCACTGTTAGAGCATTCTTCTTCTAGCAGCGTCAACGCATCTTCGCAAGCAGATAATTTTAAGGCTGAATTGAAGAGGATACTTGATATGCCACTTTCATATAATCCAAGTGGAAGGGTCTTAAACCAATCTGCATCAAATGGATTATTGTATATCTGCTCAAAGACATTTTCTATTACTATTTTTTCTTCGCTATCACTGTACTTCTGATAATCTTCTATTTGTTGATTAATAAAACTAAGGTCTTGGCGATAAATACCAATGCGGATTTCTCTGATACACTGGCGCAGACTGGAGAATATCCGAGAATCTCTGTTCCAGTGAGTACGTATTGGTAGCTTCTCCTCTACTGCTGTAACCAGGATTTCAAACTGTCCGGTTTGTACAGCATGACGAGTAGCAATTTCTGTTAGTAACGGATGACATTCAGCACCTTGTCTGCTTGACTGTACTAACAAGCCTGCTTTTAACAATTTATCAATCTGGGGACTAAGGGTTTTAGTACCCCAAGGTTTATTCTTTTCATCTAAAGCGCCAGTTTTACTAATACAACTTACGAAGGAATTTTTGTCTATCGGTGCATAAATTATCGAAAATAACTGAATAATTTTTTGTAAGGAAGGATGTAACTCGAAGTATATATGAGCGAGTTGTGTTTGCAGTTTTGTGGTATCATTCGCCAAATTAGTCATCCTATTAATTCAGTTCTTTAAATAATTCCATTAATTTACGAACTTGATTCATGCAAAGGATATGCTATCTAAAATTGTTGAAGGTATGCTATCACATCGGGAGCAACTTAAGATATATTCGATACACCAAAATTTTCTGCGATGTGCGGTGTTCTCGAAGAATCGCTCAAGCCAAGAAATGGGCAATATATTAAAGAATTACTCAGTACCCTAACGAGTGATGAGCGTTGCGGTGTGATGCTGGAGTTTGAAGACGCAAGCCCTGACAAATTTGCTCAATTGCTGGTAGATGCCCCACAGTGGACTGAATGGATGGCTTAAGAAAGTTAGGCAAGCAACTGTGTTGTTCCGTCAAAATTGGAAATATCCACGACTTGAGTGAGGCTTTGGGGATAACTTGCCTTGAGTGGACGCGACGCCAGAGGATTGTGCTGGTGAATTATCAAGTGGGATAGTTTGTATGCGCCTTTGGGGAGGCTGTGAAGTTACTCTCGATGATGCGGTGGTTTGCGGAAGGTGAGGTGAAATCTAGCCTTGCATTTAAGAAGGCAGTTCTTGCAGAAGGCAGAGGGCAGAAGGAACTTTCTCGTTGGGGATTCAGACCCCAACCAGTTGTAAGCACCGTATAGACGGTGGGGTTTTAGACCCTTGTTAAGAGCGGTCACGGGCAGAGGGTACGAGGTAGGAGCAAAGCCGGAAACTCCGAAAGCTCCGGTCAGTATTTCCTTCTGCCTCCTACCCTCTGCCTTTCTCGATAAACATTTTTTCATTGGTTGTTAATTTTTAATCTCGGTTGCGCTCGAAAGAAATTTAGATATATTTGCCCTGACATAATGGTGGAATAGCACTCGTACAAACCACGAAACAAAGCCCTGACAAATTTTTATAAAGTTAGGGTAGCTTTTGCGTAAAACACGCACTCAATCAGCTGAGTTATATGCAAACCTTGCTCAAGGCAGGCTTAGTAAGTTCACAAAAATCGATAACAAATTAATGACAGGAATCAATGTATATGGCATTAATCTTAGGTACTGAATTAAACGATCAACTACAGGGTACAAGTAATAACGACTCGCTTTTCGGCTTTGGCGGTAATGACTACTTAGTGGGGAGTGGTGGTAACGATTTTTTAGATGGAGCAACTGGTGACGATAGCTCTTTCTTTGATGGAGGTGGTTTATCTAGAGGCTTATATGGCGGGGATGGCAACGACATTATACTAGGCAGAGATGGCAACGATGCATTGTTTGGTTCTCGTGGTAGTGACATTTTAAATGGCGGATGTGGTGATGATATTATTGATGGGATTGGGGAGGTTTTTCGAGGTGTCGGTTATAATCCTTCCCAATACGGAAGTCAGGATATTGATGTTCTCACAGGTGGTAGTGGCGCGGATAGCTTCATACTTCAGGGTAGCAATGGGCGTTCTCCTATAGGTGCCTCT
>NZ_JACJTR010000081.1 GCF_014698795.1 Nostoc sp. FACHB-892 | reverse complement strand
GGTTTGCAATAATGCCTCTACTTGTTTTTCTGGAGATTGCTTTTGCGCCATGTGATATATTCTACGGCGCTATGTGCATCTATCTACTTTTTATTTTTTGCACTACCCCGATTTATTGAGCGGATACAGATAAGAAACACTATATTCAATGATGACACAACTCGATATTTGTTCAACTACTATCAGCCTGGAGGTGGAATAATGAATAAACCACCATCTAAACGCAAGAAAATTACCCCCGCGACATCTGAGGAACCAAAGCTAGCAACCGACCCTGCTCAGGAAAATACTTCTTTGCACGAAAACCCAGCTTCAGCAACTATCACAGTGACGGCTGTTGAAGTAAAAGAGTTGACCGAGCAAGAACAAAGCTTACGCTTTCAATTGGAACGCCGTGTAGAACGTGCATTTTTAGAAGCTGGTCAGGCGTTAATGGAGTTGAGAGACAGGCGGCTATACCGTTCCACGCACCGAACTTTTGAGGAATACTGCCGCGAACGCTTTGGTTACAGCCGTGATGCAGCGTACTTGAAGATTTCGGCTACTGCTGTTTACGAGAATCATAATTAAGTTTTTGCCGACCAATGGTCAGCAAATTCCAATGCCGGCCAACGAACGACAACTGCGGTTTTTGGCAAAAGCTGAGTTGGAACCGGCTGTGCAAGCGGATGTATGGCAGCAGGCAGTAGAGCAAGCTGGCAATAAGATTCCATCCGGTCGGATCGTGAAAGACGTCGTGGACAGGATACGCGAAAGTCCGAAAGTACCCAATCCTTACCACATTGGGGAAATATGCATTCTTCTGCCCAAAGATAACCCAGACTTGAGAGGTAAAACGGGTTATTGGGGAGTAGTCAGCCACGTTGGGAAATACAATTGTACAGTCCAGACATGGGACGGCGACTACACCGTGAAGATTGAACACCTGAAGTTACTAGAATTGCTTGATGAAGATTGCCAATTCATGCAGCAGTTATGTGTGAGGTTACGACAGTTGCATCAAGTGGCCAGCCGTGACTCTTCTGTGGATTGGCTGTTGCAGGGGTTGGGGAAACAAGCTAAACCGTATCTGTCATCCTTGCAAGCAAAGCTGCTGGCAGCTGTCGAAAGGGAGTACAACCTTGTGTGGAAGCAGCCAAAGTAAACTTGATTGTTAATGCAGCAATTCAAAAATTACCTCATTGTATGAAAGCGGTAAGCGAACGCGAACTGCGTCTGGTAGAGAAGACGTTGCCGGAATGGCTTATCGCTTCAATGAAAGAATGAAAGGATATAACTCGATACTTGTTGCAATTGATAAGGTTAAATTTAAAAAGCCCCGATAAAAGTTCAGGGCTTTGCTTTATATGAGGTTTATTAAATGCCAGCCGAAAATTTGTGCCAGCGCTTTTCTATAGAAATAATCATCCCTGAATCGCTTGGTTAAAGATAGCGGAGAACTACCCATTTTTTACCTGTTTTACCTGGGTAGTGATTTAATAAAGTCTTTATATTTATATCTGCATATATCGCCACTCTGCGATGGCGTACCCGCTATGAACCGGTGGCGTTCGTCGAACGCGAATGCGTTCCGCAGGAAAGGCATTGCCTCTCGAACGCGAGTGCGTCTCTGAAAGAGAAGAGAAGAGAAGGTATCGTTTGCAGGTAAAATTCTTCTGCGGTATGGTATTTGGTTAAAGCAGGGCAGAGATGAGTAGTGAATGAGGAGTGTCCTTTTATAGCCGCCAAAAACGGACAGTTCCTTCTAGTAGTCTGCCAAGGCAATTTTGCTAGGTTATACTTGGATATAAACGCTGCATTTTTTGGCGAGCATCTTTGGTCTGAAAACCCCAATAGACACTGGCTTTTTGTTGATTACGTTGTTTCTCTCAAGCGGCAATCTCAGAAGTTAATGTTTCTGCATTAGGAATACGCCGTTCTAAACATTGGCGAGATAAAACAGATAATTCAATTTCTACTTGATTCAGCGAACTTGCGTGTTTAGGAGTATAGTGAAACTCTAACTTTTGAATAATGCGGCGTGCTTCTTGTGGAGAGAAAACTTCATATAAAACGCTTGGAGTATGAATGTTTAGATTATCAACTACTAAACGAATTACATCAGCATCACGATAATAAACATCTACTAAATCTTTTAACTGTTTAGCAAAGTCAAATGAGTGTACGACGCTGTGTGACTTCAATATGTCTCCACCCGGCTCTTGGTTCAAAAAAAGCAAATAAATTTACGACTCCGTTGCGTTTATATTCATAATCATAACGCTCAGGCTGTTTTGGTTCTGCGGGTATTGGGAGTCTTACTTCTTCTACTAATTGATATGGGCGTTCATCTAAGCAAAGTACAGGTTTTTTTGGATTATACTGCTCATTATATAAGTCCAATACATCTTCCATCCGCAACACAAACTCTGCGTTTACTTCTGGAATACACCACTGTTCTTTCAACCAAGGTTTAATTTCATTTTTTTTAAAGTTTGACGTACTGTTTCGTCAGAAATTGAATCTACTATCCCAAGACTCACCAACTGATCTGCTAATAATTGCATTGTCCAACGCACTCTTCCTTCTGGCGGATTAGAACAAGCAGTCGCAATCAAATATGCTTCTTGCTTTTCATCTAGTTTTTTAGGTTTTGGTGGATGTTCCCCATCCTTTAAAGCAAACTCTAATCCGCCAATAACAAACTTTTCTCTTGTCCTTTCCACCGTTGCAACATGAACTCGCACTGTGGCAGCGATCGCCGTGTCCGTTTCTCCCTCAGCCGCCATCAAAAGAATGTTTGCACGGGTGATAGTTCTTGCTTTATGCTTTCCTTTTTTGAGGATTGCTTGCAATTGTAAAACTTCATCTTCGCTTAAATCTACAATATACTTTTTTGCCATGCTCAACCCCTTTTTTGACTAGTTTATCACTCAGAGGGTCTTACCTAGCAAAATTACCTTGGTGGACTACTAGGTTCATATCTGGCAAAAAGTTTAACTCTAATCAGATTGAGTTTGCAAATATGATTGTGAACCACTTAACCGAACACGGCGTTATGGATGCAGCACTCCTCTATGAATCCCCATTCACCGACATTACACCACAAGATCCAGATGGATTATTTACCCCGTCCTGGGTAGATGAATTGGTTTCTTTGCTGGAAGAAGTTTATGCGCGAGCGATCGCATAGGAAGCGATATAAATTGGAGTGGATTTAGCGAAGACACTGTTGGCGAATTCAAATAGGACATCTCAAAAAGGAGTAGGATCAACAATAAATTCCTACAGTTGGGCATGAGTCACTATGTCGATACATCCCCAAAATATACCTGACATACCCCTTGAAACTGTACAGGTGGCTCGTGCTGCCTTTCCTAAGGGAAATATTTACCTACAGATACGCGATACATTGGGCTGTATTTATGAAGATGAAACTTTTGTAGAATTGTTTTCGCCAAGGAGGCAACCAGCAGAGTCCCCTTGGGGACTAGCACTAATATGTGTAATGTAGTTTGTGGAAAATTTATCAGACCGACAAGCAGCAGACGCAGTACGGGCGCGAATTGACTAGAAATATGCCTTAAGTTTACCGTTAACAGACAGTGGCTTTGATTTCTCCATTTTATCTGAGTTTCGGACTCGGTTGGTTAACTCTGGTATGGAGCAATAGCTACTGGGCATACTTTTGAGCCAGTTACAGTCAAAAGGATTATTAAAAACCCCTGTTAATTAAAAAATCTTCTTACCCATATAATACACGGTTGGCTAGACTCTGAAAATTGCCTAAACTTACGGTGTAATACATGGGTAATTTTTGATGAAACGCGATATCAAGGGAAGTTTGCAATCAAAAATGACGACTACCGTTTAGTCCGTTCTCTTAGACTCACTGATGAAACTTGGAAAACTTTGGGTATTGCAGCAGAATATAACGGTTTAACTAGGGCTGACTATTTAGAACAAATTGTGCAGGACAATACTTTACCAAGTATTACACGGGAAAAAGAACACTTTCAACCGTGTATTGCACCGGATGAGGGGGATCAAAAAAGGTCAACCACATTACTACCCCAACTACAAGCACTTGAAACTTTACGCGATGGCGTACCCGCCCGCTGGAAGCGATCGCATTTTGTTGGAACTGAACTTAGGTAAGCAAGCCACTGGATACAAAACGGCACTTAAAGCTCTTAATCGTTTCATTGCTGAATTAACTAACCGAGCATAGGCGTTACTGAATTCGCCAACAGTGTCTTCGCTATATCTACGATTAAATATAAGCATTTGGGCAAAGCTGGCAGCCCTGCTCATATTGATGCTGTCATGCAAGTGGCTCGCAGAACTCAAATTCAGTTTCTACAGTCATGTATCGATTCTCTGAGACAAAGCTGGGCAGATTTGTACCAAGGGCTTCTATAAAAAAAGTAAGTTCTGGAAAATCTGCTTCATTCTCGTATTCAACACGCTAACATAACGTCAGTTCGGGTTAAGAAGATTTATTCAGCGTTAGTTGACGGAAACGACACAAACACGTTGACATATCTCAGAATCAAGCAACGGTGTAATAAGGGTTTCAGCTTATCCCGAACTCAGGTTAATTACCCCCTGCTAACACGCTCACGCTTATCTACCCAGGATTGCTTTACTCAAGCCTCATACACTTAAAACTGGATGATTTAACCATGTTTCAGCGTAATGTTTTATTTTCTCACGATTAGCTTGATTATCGCCTGAGTTTACTGAATTTCGGGCACCTATGAAATCGGTTTGTGATTCATTAACGTATCTTGATAACGGTTGTCCGAATTGACTATGAGCCATTCCATAGGCAGTGACAAACAGCGCAACATTTGGTTGCAGTGCAAGATCGGGGTCATCATGTAGATCAATATCCAGCAGTGTAGCAAATTTACTGTAGGCTGGCTCATGAGTCAGTTGAATAAATCCTCGTCCGTAAAATGGATAGTATGATAGTTTCTGTTTGCGTCCTTCCTCGGCAGTTTCCAGAGTAGCCCTTTCCTCTGGGGTTAACACCCAACTTTCACGAATTGGACGAAATGCAGACTCATGCTCACAAGTTCCTAAAATATATGCTAATTGCGTTTTAAGGGTAATGCCGTGCCGTCTGCACTCTTCAACAATTGCCCTTGCTGTATCCTCTCGTCCTCCTCCTAAAAAGTTAGAGAGGCTTTCAGACCCAGCCTCAGTACCGGTGACCAAAATATTCAATGGCGTAATAAGCTCTCTACCATCTGAAGAAAAAGCTCGAAGAACCGTTTCACCAGACGATTGACCATAGAACCGAAAAACACGAAGATTGTTTCCGGGTGAGTTTAATTCACGAAAAGCTGCCAAGTTTGGATCGTCTAGCACTAATGTTAATGGGTTGCCAAAATCGTCTCCTCCCCAAAGTGCGATGTCTCGGAAAATTGAACCTTTCCAAGAATCATTACCTAATGGAATTTTAAATTGATTGATATCTGCATTGAAGCCAGGGTAAACTTTTCCCGGAGCTTGTTGAAAATTTGCCATAATTCAGACTCCTAAATAATCCTGATACTAAGAAAACTCCAAAAAATAAATTGTTCAAATTCTATTGCTTATGATGGCGGTGTGATTGCCATCATAAGCTTTCGTCGAGTTTTGTCCGCCTAGTTTCTGGCGGGGCTTGTGAAATCAGGGCTGCATCAATTGCAATCGTTTCGGCATATATGAGTCGGCGAGGAGCAGAGCCAATAATCCTGGTTTCGGTAGTAAAATCGGAAGGGATTGCCGGATTGGTAGTGCCGTCTGGGTTGGTTGTGTATTCTGCAGAAATATATTCATATTCGCGGATCAGCAGGCGAAAGCAATCGGGGGTCGGGTTTTCTGCCAATAGAACCTTACCGCTCCAGAGAATTGTAGGGTCGGCGGAGGGCGGGACTGCGGATGGAACAATGGCAATCGTATTCCATGCAAGATCGCTATCGATTAAGTCATCTCTTTGCTGCAATTCCACCTCAATTTGAGTGGAGGTTTCCACCGATTGCGTTGGAGTAGGTACAATTTGCGGGAGAGGACCTTCGGGTTTGGCGCCAGAAATTGTCACTTGCAGTTGGCGAGGATGGTAAGGGTCTGCCGTTACAACAACGGCGCGATCGCTACTCAATTGGGCAAAATCAGCCAGCACCACTCGCGACAGTTTGGCATTTTCTAAAGCGCAGGGCTGATAGCGGACTAGCGCTAACCGGACAAACAGGGCGTAGGTAGAAGCAGCATTAACGCTGAGATCGCAGTACCATTTCTGTCGTTCTGCGTCGAAAGCGACAGCATAGCCTACGACATTCACTCGTTTCGTAGCGTCTTCTTCTAGGCTGAGGAATGTTTCTTGGGCTACAGCATCCACAAAATCTTCCGTAGAAGGAACTTGACCTTGGAATAAGCCTTGAGTGCGCCAAATTGGGTCGTTCCCCCATTGGGTAATAAAGGATTTCCATCTGTCGCGCTCCTGGGTATTAGCCAGATCAACTCCATTTGTGTAGTTGTATAACACTACGCCCAGTAATTCCCCCTCTCCTGATGAAAACCAGGGGCGTTCCAAATATACGCGCAATCCACCCCCAAAGCGGACGCTGCGCTTGAGGTTAGTTTGAGTTTGACGCTGCCAACCAAAGGTGGGAATCACGTAGGCAATTTGGGGCGCAACCGGACGGCTGGATGCTGGCACATCTACAGTCACAGGCTGGCTCTTGCGTGTAAAATCAACCGCTATTTTTGTGCCTGGGTTAAGTGGATCGTCCTGCTCTTGAGGAAAATATTCACGGTAACGGGATGTCGAAACAGCGCAATAGCGAATCCGATGATGTTTGGTATCGTTGATTTGATGGCGGGGTGCCGCATCTTGAGAGATGCGATCGCCATCTTTGTCAGTGAAGGTTATCAACCCCTTTTGTTTGTCGAGAGGGATTACTTCCTTGGCGATTAAAATACTGATGGTGTAGTCTGTTAAATCGCCCAAATTGCCAAGGCGATCGCCCTGCCGGACAAAACAGAGCAGATCCTGGGCTGCATCATAATAACTAACAGCACGATTGTCAGGTGTAACCCGAATTTCCCCGGTTTGCAGTTGGAGAATTGGTATTCTCTCCACGGGCATCGCTCGGTGGATAGAGCCTGGAGCCGCTTGGTTAACATCATCCACAGGATAATCCCATTCTGCTAAAATATCTACCCTTGCCGTGCTAGCCCCATGAATCTGTAATCCCCCTAATAAATAGGCATCCGTGGAGCCAGGTCTGCGCCATGCGGTAATCGGGTTTAACTCGGTAGAGTTAGAGGCAAGACGATAGATAGCGGTGCGAATTACTCCTACTTCGGGAGGAGCTTGCAGTAGATTGTCATCGGGACGCAACTCGTTGTAAGGTTCATGTTGAATGGGAATGGCAGTGAATGTTGGTATCCCCAAAGGCTGCTGCACTGCATGAACCAAGTTAAGGAGTTGGGGTGGAGTTAGCATCCAATGCCCCCCTTCAACTGAACGCTGTAGGATATGGGCAATGCGATCTACTTCTAACCAGGGGCTAAATTGAGCGCGATCAGGATCGACAACCGTTTTATAGTCGATATATTCCCGCAGCCATTGCCAGACCCCCATGAGGGAGAGGTCTTGGGGAGATAAATAACTGGTTAGAGGTACAACTGCACTCGTTCCCTTTGGCAAGGAGACGGTAAGAACCCGGTTCTGGGCATCCCAAGCTGGAGACGCATTGCCATCGCCCAAAGCCAAACGAAAGGGTTGGAGAGTTTGCCAGTCTCCCTCGTCGCCAAAACTGACTAGGGTGGCAGAACCCGGACGTGGGTTTGGATCATCAAGTTGGTGGTAGGAAATGACGGTGTTGGCTTCCGTTCCAGGCAGAACCATGCCAAGGCTTTGATTAGGCGTACCGGGTAGGTCGCGCAGTGCGGCACCTCTTGCCAGCACATCGGGAATATAGGGTAAACTATCGATGCGCTCACTTGCTTCCAGGGGAAATTGCTGCTCTTGCCCTGCCACCCACACCTTTATTTGATTCAATTCGACGCCGTCTTTGGCTGCTAATAAGTTATACAGGGCGGGGCTGGAGTTAAGTTTGCCCGTGGCATCGTCCAACATGCCCATGCGTTCGGCTAGTTCGACGCTGGTGCGAGGCGGTAGGATATGGCGATCGCTCGCCGTTAAATCAGCTGCACTGTTGTCAAGGCTAGGATCGCTGTTGAAGGTGCGAATCACCAGTCGGTCTAACTGCGAACCGGGAGCGGTGACACCTCGTTCGTCGCGTAGCACCACTTGGGGAGGAATCACAGGTTCGTAGCGCAGATAGGCAAAGCTTTCGACGTCTGGAGTGCAAGGGTTATCTTGAGGCAAGATCATCTGTTTCAAAAGAGATTCCAACAAGGGATGATCAAGACTAAGACTATTACCGCAAATATCTACGACCCTCGCACGAAACCGATAGCACCTTCCAAATCGCAGACTTGGCAGAGAACCACTGACCACCTTAAAATCTGTCGTCATCTTAAATGGGGTGACGGGTTGGTTTTGCTCGGAACTAGGCTGGTCGAGAACATTAGCTGGATCAGGGTCGCTTGATAGGACTTTACCAGGAAACTGCACACTCAAACTCCAACCCGCCCATCGAGCAAATGTCTCATGCACATAAATATCTTTCTGAGGGGCTTGAGTCGGATCGGGCGCAGGTTGGGCAACGGCCAGTTCTACAAACCCTTCTTCGTTAGTGGTGGTTAGTTGCTGGTCTTCAATACTATAAACCCCATTGCGTCGGTGCAGCGAATGCCAAGCGTTGGTGTGGCTATCCCAAACATCTAAGCGATAGCCGTGGGTTAAATCTTGAGCAAAGAAAGGATGGGGCTGAGGTTGTTGCAAGTCGGTTGCATCTTGAAACGCCTTGGAATCTTTAAATGAGCGCAATAATTTTTCCCCCTGCTCGTCGGCAAACAGCGAGAATCCTCCCGATCTGAGAGACGGTAGTGTCGCATAGGGATCGAACACCTGCGGATGGGGAGCCTCTATAGGGTCAATAATATTATTGCCATCTTCATCTTGTTGTTTCTGTACCGTTTCAGCCAGCATAATCGTCTTGTGCATTCCCCCATCTACATCCACCTGTGCTAACCCAAATTGTTGAGGGT
The DNA here is from genome assembly GCF_014698795.1 of Nostoc sp. FACHB-892. Lineage (GTDB taxonomy): Bacteria > Cyanobacteriota > Cyanobacteriia > Cyanobacteriales > Nostocaceae > Nostoc. The sequence goes on along the minus strand of NZ_JACJTR010000081.1, from coordinate 6,502 downwards.
CAAAATTCAACACACCGAAGGCACCAAAGGCACCAAAGGCTTCTGCCTGGTTGTAATTGTCCTGCGTCCGGAAATAGCGGGGACTTGTACCAAAAACAACATGGACGTAGGCTGTTTCCAGTGGCGTAATGCGGGTAGTAATGCTCCACTCCCAGCTAGGCGTAGCTGCAATCACGCTCATGCGCCCCCCATCGCTGACAGGAACCGCTTCTAAGGGCAGTTCAAAATCTAGTACTAATCCCAGTGCCCGCAATAATTCTGGGTAGGAATTGAGCGAACTCAAACAGAGATGAAAATCCAGCAGGTTATCAAAATCGGGGGGATTATCAGCTATCGGTTGTCCTGGTGGTAGACGGTGATAAACTTCAAACTCCTGAGCCACAGCAGATCGCACATTTGCCAATTGCGCCCAATTCATGGCAGTTTGATATAACCCATCTGTCCCCAAGGGCATCTTCCGTATTGCTTCTTGCAAGTTCCTTAAACTTTCTCTTCCACCATCTCGGTAACGGTCTCGCAAATTGTCATTCCAGTTAACTGCTAGCCCGGTTACTAAGTCTTGCAATTTCTCATAATTGCTCTGTTCCTCGCGATCTCGGCGATCGCGGCTCTCTGGTAATGCTAATTCAATACCTGCTTGTTGATACAATCCCTTTAGCAAAGACAGCGTGTTGCGATTGGAATAAGAAAATATCTGGTGTTCAGAATAGTTGTCAAAAGTATGCGATCGTACTAATGTCTCCGGTTTAAACAGAGCATTCCAAAGAGACGGTTGGAGGTGGTCAGTTGCTACAGCCGCTGTAAAATCAACTCCTTCACAGCGAAAGGTAAGACTCATACCCCTGGTTTGCAGTAGTGAAGTCCAATTCAGCCAGTCTGGAAATTCTCGGAGTTGAGCTTGATCGCTATCACCAAAAAGGCGGGGAGAAACATATACGGACACTGGTAATGTTTCAGGATCGACGCTGATACCACGCGGCATTACGGTAAATAAAATTGTTTGGTTCGCCATTTTTTACTGTCCTCACGCAAAAGCGCCTGCATATTCATTCCATATCTCAGGTACATCCCAGACCTGAGCAAACATTGGGTCGCCCTCCCCGCCTCCAAAGGTCTTCTCTACACTAATTTCAACAGATTTGCTGAAGAATAATATCTTTATCTTCACCGTCAAAGTTGCCCGACCCGTTGCTTTGCCCACTGCTTCATAGGTAAAGCTAAGATTAAATTCCAGCGATACAGAAATAATTCCCAGTACCGTCAAATTACCACCCATGCGGAAGAAACCTGTTAGCGTTGCCTTTTTGTTACCATCAGGCTTAGTTTCCAATTTGAAATAAATACCCGCCATGATGTAAACGCCACCACTTGCCACTCCAAGATTTATCGAGGCAGAGGCACCAAACTCGAAGGCAGCTTCGATAATACGTACAGCTAACGTGTCTAACTGTAATCGAAAGAACCCACCCCCACCAAAAAAGGCAATGGTGAGATTAAAGGGTCGCTGTCGTTCTGAAATGTTGAAGTCAAACAGCGGACTACCGTTGAGGAAAGGCAATGTTAAAGATGCTCCTAGGGCAACATCTTTAAGTGCAAACACACCTACTTCTACGGGAGGCAAGCCAATGGAAAACCCAGCTCGAATGCCAGGTTGGGGCGTAAGTTCTAAACTAGAACCATCACCAAATAATCCAGGAGGAATAATCTTTTTGAGTTCATTAACAAATTTCAGGTCGCCCAAAAACTCCAGTGCATTATCACCCTTAAGTTGAACGTTGACATCCGTTTTTCGCCCTGTTACAGAACTAAACCGAAAGGCATCGAAACTAAGTTTGACGATATTAAAGAATTCGAGGTAAAAATTCGTTAGATTTCCTGTAAAAAGCGAGCGTCCTGCATTTCCATCCACAGGTTGCTCTACGGTTCCTTGAATGGAGAGAATAGAATCATGCTCTTTTTTGAACTGAAAGAAACTCACAGGCGTCCCTTCAGGTGGCCAATCCAGAATGTCGGGTTGCCAATCCAGCCTGACAGAAGGCGGTGTGGTTTCTGGAAAGAACTCGATATTGGGGGCATTACTAAAACTACCTGTTGCAATTAGTTCTGTTAGCTTCAGCTTGCCAAACAGTTTGGCGGTTTCGGCTAGATCACTGAAGAAATCTTGAGGATCAAAGTTATCGGTAGCAGCTTTGGCTAAATCTCCGGCGATTGCCCCCAATTTCCGCGTCAAGCCTTTAATTGACAAATCGGGCGTAGCAATTCCACCAGCCTTATCCGCCGAAAACCTAGACGGGAATTTAGTAAGTAATTCTGCAAAAACTTCATTTCCCTCGTCAAACTTCCCGGCATCAATGTAAGGCTTATAGTATTTTATTTCCACAGGCGCCTTTGTGTCCAACAGTTGCTCGACTGTGGCTAAGTTGACTACAGCTTTATCGAGTTTAGGAATGAATTTAGCCTTAGCCTCACTGTCAGTATCAAAATAGAGCTTTTGCGTAGTTAAGGTTGTATTATCGCTACTATCCCCATTTGGCTCCGCATAAGTCAATGCCTGTCCTGGAACCTCACAAGCGCGTCTATCCCCTGATTGATTATAAAGCTCCCGAATTGTGTTAACCCTATCAGAAATTGCAGCATCGCTTCCAGGTACAAAAATTAATGCTGTCGTAAAATCAACTTGATGTTGGTTCTGCACATCTTGACCCACTGCATGAAATTTGAAATCTTGACTGCCCACTCTCACCCAAAAAGAATAATCAGTCCCATTTAGCAGACTCGGAGGGTCAATATCGGGGGTCACTAATGTCGTCAGTCGAACCTGTTTAAGCGGCATAGCAAACCCGTTGTAAGGTAGAGCTTCCTGGTCATCGTTCTCCAGTGTGTAATCCTTTAAGATCTGTCGAACCACAATGAACATCCGTTGTACCAGGTAAGCGAACGGCGCCCCATTGACTTCTCTAAACTTTCGCTCCGTCACTTTAATTAATGCAGCCTGATGCCCAAAAGGATAAAGATATCCCTCGTAGACAATTTGCACATAATGATCGCGTCCTTGGGTTGCCACATGCACCCATTCAGAAATATTTAAATCGGTTCCAAAATCTCCCAATTGCAAAGGAGGGAGGGGGAAAGGGAAATTAAGTAAAGTTGGATCGAGCAAGGTCGTCAAATTTGGTAGAGACGGCGCTTGGCTCAAAGCTTCTGGCATCGTGTTGAAAGATGCTAAGGTACTTGATTCAGTTAAGTTGGGATTGGGGGACGGTCGTATTAAAATCCATTCTGTTGGGGGTTTCCAATTACCACGGGACTTCAACCATCCCCCTAGTGCTGACAACATGACCTGCTCCGCTTGAATAGATTGCGGTTCATAGGTAGCCCAATCCGTTCTACTTTTGACAAATCCCCAAAAAGCCGAAGTGAGAATAACGATTTCATGGCGATCGCGGGCATTCATTGCCGTTAACACAGGGCGTCCTGCCCATTCATCAAGTTTTCCTAAGATTGGCCAAGGCAATGTGGTTTCAGGATTTGAAGGCTGGGATACATAGTCGGGCGACCAAATCGCACGTAGCAGCGCCGGATTCACTCTAGAAAGTTCTAATGATTGCTGTGTTTCATTCTTCTGTTCATTCCCACTTTCTTTCCCTGAATGGGTTAATCGCGTGTGCCAAAGTTCGGTACGCCCTGCGTGGGTTACGGTATGAACGGCATGTTGCCAGATAACATCTGAATTTGGCGACAAAATCAGGCGATAGGGTATTTCGATTGCTGTTTCTAGCTCAGTGGGAGGACTGATTGCAGGAGCTTTGCCTCGCTCCTCTGCGGTGGGTGTTGCCCGGATGGCGGCGATTTGTGAAACATTCAACTCTAACCCCGTCCAATTTAGCAATCCTTCTATTGTATAAGGAATGCGAGGATTAGTGTTGGCTGGAAGTTGGAAGACCAAGCGGCTAGGTTGCCCAATTCTGGAACGCACGGGAGGGTCAAATACATTTTCCGGCAGTCTAATTTCACGACGCAACTTCTCTGGATCTTTTGGATCGTTTGTAGAGGTGGGAGGTGGATTTATTTCTAAGTCCTGTCTAGATTCATAAACCGCTTCTTCTGCAATGGTTTGGGGTGGAAAATGAACTATCAGATAGGCAATCTGTGTTGTGTCTTCTGGAATTAAGACAGGAGTTTCACACAAGCTCGTTTCAATTTGCAGATTTCTACCTTCAATCTGTAAATTGAGCAGATCGTCGGGACGAATAACACTAACTTTGAATACCATAATTCATTACTGTTGTGTCTTCTGGATTAAAACAGGAGTTTGACGCAGGCTCGTTTCAATTTGCAGATTTCTACCTTATAATCTGTAAATTGAGCAGATCGTCGGGGCGAACAACACTAACTTTGAATACTATAATTCATTACTGTTCTGTAATACTCATTTTACGGTTCAATCAAAACTTTTCATACAAAGTTTTGTTTTGAATCATAATTTTTTGTTAATTCTCCAGCTAGAAAAGTATAAGTTTAGTTTTAAATATTTAGTTTTATAAAATATCGATAAAATCCGTTCTATAAAACGAAAAATACTGCTTTTACGTAGGGACAGAGAGAAGGAAGTCTTTGGAGAGGACAGCCTCTCAGTCTCATAGTGCGGATGCACCTAATACACAACTTTCATGTCGCACACCCCTAATGTCAGCTAGACTATATTTACCCCATTATGAGGGCTTTACTTATGGGATGAGGTAGAAGTACTGTCGGTTAACAGATTAATGTCAGCGTCAGACAAAACCTCACGACGTATGGCTTTCAGTTGCTAATACGCTTGTACCTTACTAAACCAAAAAACGCTATAACGAGCATAATTGCTGCGTGAACAGCTATTATGCAACGCCGGAAATCCCTAAGTCTATAAGTGTTCCCGAAAATATTTTTGATATAACTGACACCTTGGGATTAATTTATCGCCTACTCTCTTAACTAATCCCATACTGTATAGCTGATATGCTTGTATTGTTTCTATCTCAACTGCTTCTGTAGCGGTAATTACTTGCATAAATGCCACAGCTAAATTAGTATTTACTTTAAAAGTATGCAAAAACCGCCGTAAATGTGCTTCATAAATCCCTGCATTAGTAGGAGCAGTTTGTAATAAATTTTCTAAGGTGATATCCTCAAGTGCAAGGTGATAGAGTGCTAATCTAATTAAATAGGGATGTCCTCCCAAGATCGACATTAATTGCTGCACTTGAGTGATATTGTAATCAAGTTGGTGACGTTGAGCTAAGTCTGTTACTTGTGCTTGAGTAAATTCAGTTAATTCTACTACTAACCCTACATTAAATGGCGATTTATTTATATCCAATGAACCATAATTTTCAGTAGAATGTACTATAACTAATCGTAACATTTCCCACAGTTCCACAGTTTTAGCTTCTTCATGCCAACTGCGTAACATAGCAAAAAAACCTTGATAAATTTCAGGATATTGAAAAACTCGATCTACTTCATCTAATGCTAAAACTAAATTGCTATTAATTTCAGATAAAATATTATCTTCAAAATATGTAGTGCAATTAATAATGCTACCTCGATACTCATCCCAAGATTCATTCAACAAAGCAGGTAATTTTAATTTGTAACTCACATAACCACAAAACCAGTGCAAAAATTTATCCAAATTACTAAAAACGGTTGCTTCTGCTTGCAACAAGTTGAGACGTACTGTATGATATCCTTCCTGATGTGAGTAAGCAATAATTCTATCAAACAGGGATGTTTTTCCCATTTGGGTAGCGGCTTTAATTCGAATGAGAGAACCAGCTTGGAGAATCGTTTCATAACAGCGTTGCTCTATTGGCATTTGCTGAATATAAAATGCAGAATTTAGAGGTACTGAGCCTGCTGGGTATTCTGGCACAAATTGACGATTGGTCGCGCTAGAAGTATTTTGCTCCTGAAAGCATGATTCTCCAGAGGAGAGGCTATGCAAACGCGTCATCGCTGCACGAAAATTAGTTTTATTAACCTCTTCCCCTAATGTTTTTGAAAGTAACTTCCACAGCTTGAAACCTACATCTTGTCGGAGATACTTAGCTGCATAACCTTCATTGCTGGCAATTTCATCATAATTCAAACCTTGCCATGAGCCTTTAAGAACAATTATTTCCACATCCTTCAAATGTCTGTTGATTTTGCTAAAGACAACTGCATCTAAAATTTGTAACCCTTCTTCCAAGTTCATTATTCAACCTGATTAGATATAAGCGTTGTGGTAGCGTAGCAATCGTACACAAACTTACGCTTGTATATTGAAAGAGTGTAGTAGACCGAATGTACGCTAGTTCTGTCAAAACCGATCTTAGCAGTGGTCGCTACACTCAGTAAATCGCAAAGTTTTCCCAAGGAGCGATCGCTAACTTTGACCTGCGTAGATTGGAGTAACAAAAGCTACCATTAATATAATTAAAATTTATATAAAATAGAAAGCGGTAAAAAAATGAAATTA
>NZ_JACJTR010000080.1 GCF_014698795.1 Nostoc sp. FACHB-892 | reverse complement strand
TTTGAGTACTGTACCTGATTCAATTGCTGGTGAAATTAGTGAGAATTCTTTGAGTTGCATTCAACATCAGTACACTTGGGTGACAAACCTTAGTCTACCTAGTTTTGAGCTTAACCGAACCGTATTGGGATGCAATGGAAGCACGAATGTTGGATTTACTCAATTGATTGCCGTAATGAAATACTCCACGCCACACAAAACCAAATCATCGGTACTGGAGAATTAGAAGCTATCAAGGTACAAAAACCTGCTTTCGTTTTGGGTGAAAGAGTAATCCTCTGTTCTCACGATAAGGGAACAAAACAACGGCTGGTTTTGGGGATTGCGCTGGTACATAATTCTTGGTTTTACCTTGTTGAATTGATGTCACCAACCTTAATTAAGATACCGACTATATCGAATCGTTTCTCATTAGTTGGTGAAAAAAGTTTGGTGCGCGTGAATGCTTGAGTTTCTTAGATTGCAATTCCTCTTTCTTCACTGTTTGAGCAATAACCAGGGAGTTAATTATGTTGATACACAAATGGCGTGACTCAGATATCAACCAAATGCCAGAAGTTGGGCAGCTAGGCAAATACAGCATACCCAAAGGCTACGTAAATGCAACTCAGATGTGCCATGCAAATAATAAGTCTTGGGGGCATTACAAAGAAAGGAAGTCCACAAAAGCTTACTGGACAGCACTTTCAAACGACATCGTCATCCCGATATCGTCTCTTGTCATCGAAGTTGATGGCTATGGCAGTTCTCAAGGTACTTGGATTCATCCAGAAATCGCCGTTGATTTAGCTCAGTGGGTTTCTGTCGAGTTCCGCATCTGGGCCAACAGAACCTTAATGAAAGTGATGATGAGTCAAGAGCCTGTACAGCAACAGTCAATGACTCAAGTTCAGTTACTTGCTGCTCTAGCACAACAATTGGCAGAGCAAGAACAGCATTTACTCCAACAACAACAGCAACAGACTGAAATTTTGCACCGTCTCAAAGCGGTTGAAGTTGAGCAAGACAGGGTGAACACACCATGCGGACATAAATATAGTGTTGTTGGTTTTGCCAATCTTCAAGGTTTAGAAATATCTGTAAAAGAAGCCAGCACTAAAGGTCGAAAGGCAAGCGCATTGTGTCGAAAGCAAGGGATAGAAATAGAACGCATTCATGACCCACGATTTGGAAGAGTCGGTTTGTATCCCGAAAGTGTGCTGATCGAGGTTTTCTGTGCCAACCAAAACTAACGGATGGAGAAAAGTATCATGCAACAACTGAATTTATTCACTGAATTAACCCCAGTTTTACCAGTCAGTTATTACCCCGATTTCTTAACTAAAGAACTTGCAAACGAACTCTACCAACACTGTCTACAACTGGAGTGGCAGCAAAATCAAATCAGGATGCTGGGTAAAACAATGCCCGTTCCCCGCCTCGAATGTATTTACGGTGATGCCGGATGTGATTACCTCTACTCGAATAGCGTATTTTTGAAACCCCTGACTTGGACAGACAATCTGGCTAACTTGCGCGACAGAATCACTGCATTGACTGGCTATAAATTCCGTATCGTCATCGGAAATCAGTACCGCAGTGGACAGGACAGCATCGGTTGGCACGCTGACAATGAACCATCGATGGTATCTAACCCAGTGATCGCTTCTGTAAGTCTCGGCTGTGTTCGCAAGTTTCAAATAAAACCCAGAAATGGCAAAGCAACAGATTTCTGGCTGGAACACGGGAGCTTGCTTGTAATGCACCCTGGCTGCCAGTCTACACATCTGCATCAAGTTCCAAAGACCAACAAAGTCGTTAGCACGCGAATTAATCTCACATTTCGACCACACGTAGGCGGGAGCAGATAACGCTGTAGCTGGCTTAATGACGATTTCATAGCCAGCACAAGCTCTCACAAAAAGTTTGAACTGGCGGCACAGACTCAAGTGCCGCTTCATTTCCATGCGTCTAAATATCGGAGGGAATATGCGTACAATCGAATCTGATTCTCAAGTAAAACATTTAACTGAATGGCTCAACAGTTGTGTTGACGAAGAAATCTTTCACCTCAATGTGCGATCGCTCCACGGCACAACACCCTACGAATATCTGCTCTACAGCCCTAAAATCTCCCGTCGCAATGATGGACGATTACGCGATCGCGATTTGAAAAAGTATCAGCACATTGAACTCGGCGGCTGGTGGTGCAGTGGCGTTGACCCCCTCAACGATTACAATTTAATGATGTGGGGCTGCTTCAAACCCGACCACCCCCGAAGAGATCGCCAAAAGATCAACAAGTTCATCAAGTACGAACATCCATTCAGAGAAGAGACACGCGCCTTCTTCCTCCTAGTACCGAATCGCATTTGGGTGAAAGTCTCCAATCGTAGCGGCATCCCCATTACTGAAGAGGACTTGCAGCATCCCGGTGGTTTCTGGCACTGGGTTTGGAGGCATAACGTACCAGTGACAATTGTAGAAGGTGTCAAGAAAGCGGGGGCATTATTGACTGCTGGTTATGCAGCGATCGCAATTCCGGGAGTAAACGCTGGATACCGCACTCCGCAAGATGAGTATGGTACAGCGAATGGTAAACCATCCCTCATACCCGACTTGAAACATTTCGCAACACAGGGGAGACAGGTTAATATCTGCTTTGACCAGGATAATAAACCTGAGACAGTCCAACGAGTCAGAACCGCTATCAGTCGTATGGGAAGGCTGCTGGTAAATGAAGGCTGTTCGCTGCGGGTGATTGATTTACCGTTAGGGGCAGAAAAAGGGGTTGATGATTTTATCGTTGCTCATGGTCAGCCGGCATTTGATGCACTCTACAATACGGCTGTTGCACTGGAGTTGTGGGAGATTAAGCTGTTTACCTTGTTGACTTACCCGCCTGCGATCGCACTTAATCAAAGATTCTTGGGCCAGCTTCTCGTCCCTCAAGGTGAAAAACTGATTGTTCTCAAAGCGCCAAAGGGAACGGGTAAAACCGAATGGCTTGCAACTGAGGTGGCGAAAGCACACGACCAAGAGAGACGGGTATTAATTATCACTCATCGTATCCAGCTAGGTGAGGCATTGTGTAATCGATTTGGTGTTAACTATGTTACCGAAGTTCGCACGAATGAAACAGGTACATTGTTGGGATATGGGGTGTGTGTGGATTCATTGCATCAAGAAAGTCAGGCGCGATTCAATCCCAATGACTGGTCAAATGATGTCATTATTATTGATGAATGCGACCAAGTTTTTTGGCATTTGCTCAATTCTGGTACGGAAGTGCAAAAGCGGCGTGTGTCCGTTCTCAAAAACCTCAAGCAGTTAGTACAGAATGTCTTGGGCAGCAGTCAGGGAAAGATTTACCTATCAAGTGCCGATGTTTCTGACACAGATGTAAAGTATGTTTTATCACTCGCTGGTGAATATCGAGTTAATCCCTTCGTCATCGTCAACAACTATCGGCACGTAGCTGGAAACTGTTACAACTATTCTGGCAGTAACCCGAAGAATCTCATCGCTGCACTCGACAAAGCCATTGCTAAAGGTGGGCATCATTTACTCTGCTGCTCTGCTCAAAAGGCAAAATCCAAATGGGGAACCCAAGCTTTGGAAGAACGTTTTCGTCGGAAATACCCAGAATTGCGAATCCTGCGAATAGATAGCGAATCCGTTGCTGATCCTTCTCATGCGGCTTTCGGTTGTATCGCTCACTTGAACGAAATTCTCACCCAGTACGATTTGGTTATCGCCTCTCCAAGTTTAGAAACTGGGGTATCCATCGACATTCGAGGACATTTTGATGGTGTTTGGGGAATTTTTCAGGGAGTGCAGCCTGTTAATTCCGTGCGTCAGATGTTGGCAAGGGTTAGAGAGACTGTTGACCGTCATATTTGGGCCAGAGAATGGGGGATGTCGGTTGTAGGCAATGGCTCTACATCCATAGGGGGATTGCTAAGAAGTCAACACGTCGCCACACAAGCGAACATTGCGCTGTTGTCGGCGGCGGACAATGACGACTACAGCTATGTTGATCAGAATTTTCAGCCCGAATCTTTGCAGACTTGGGGCAAGCGTGGCTCTGTCATCAACGTAGAGATGCGGCGCTATAGAGAATCTGTGCTTGCGGGTTTGGTCGAGGATGGTTACACCGTTATTGATGCCGACGATGCATCGGACGATGAGAGTGGGGCAGTAATCGAGTCGGTTATTGCAGCAAGTGAGCAATTGTATACTGCTGAGTGTGAAGCGATCGCCTCTGCTAGTGAACTCTCCCCAACCGAACTGAAAAAACTGCAAGACAAACGTGCCAAAACGAAAACTGAACGACATCAGCAGCGCAAGGCGGAATTGTCCCGTCGCTATGAAATTGAAGTTACACCGGATTTGGTCGAGAAAGATGATGACGGGTGGTATCCTCAACTGAGAATGCACTATTATTTGACGCTAGGGCGAGAGTTTCTGACCAACCGTGATGCGAAAAGGGCTAAGGCACAATTAGAGGCGGGAGAGAATTCAGTTTGGAAACCAGATTTTAACAAGGGGCAGTTATTGCCTGCTGTGTTGTTACTGGAAAATCTGAATCTGTTGCAGTTTCTTACACCAGACGTTCAGTTGCGTGGTAGTGACGAGAAGATGCTGGAGTTTAAGGCACTGGCTGTAACGCATCGGCACGTTATCAAAAATTACTTGAATGTTTCCATTTCTGAAAAACTCACCCCAGTGGCGATCGCTCAGAAGTTACTTGCCAAGATTGATTTGAAGTTGGACTACGTTGGTCGGTTAGGTAAGCGTGAAAACCGGGAGTGCGTTTATCAGTTTGTTCCGCCTGATGATAGGCGTGATTCGATTTTTGGGCAGTGGTTAAATCGGGATGAACTGTTTCTTAGTGAGTCGGTGTCAGTCAGCAATAATATAAGTACAACTACACCAGTCATTGACACCACCCCCCAGTATATTCCTCAAACACTCACGCCAGTGGAAAGTCCGACTGTCCAAGGATGGAAGGGGCTGAAGCTGAAAATGCGCCTTGGACTCGACAGCGTTGGGAAGTTTTACCAAGAGCTAGTCTCCAAGGAAGGCGAGGCTGTTGGCGTTGCTGATGGTGAGCCTTACTGGAACGCATACCTGGGGCAGTGGCAGGTTTGGGTTAACTTTGCTGACGGGTGTAGGTCTGTGGTGTGCGATTGGTTGGTGGGGGTTTAGTCCATTGTATCCCAGATAATTTTAGTATCTGTGAATTGCCGGAATCGGCATACTTTACCATTACGAATATCGTACACATGAGCCGCCGGAGAACAAAACGACTTTCCAGATACTCGATGGCAACCTACATAGCTACCAATGACAATGATTTCCTCTCCTGCATCAAGATATTGCTCAATTTCAAATGACCATGACTTCCAATCGTTATTGAAAGCTTTGAACACTCCTTCAACCACGGACTGTACCCCTATGTGAGTTCTACCTCCTGTAAATCCTTCATTTTGAACCCATTGAATATCGAAAGTGCAAATTTCTAAGAAAGCATCATAATCTTTTTCACAAAAAGCTCTATACAATTCTTTGATAAGTTCAAGATTTGTCATTTAGAGTTTCTCATCACTATGATTTTGCCTAGCCATTAATAATATAGAGGTACAAACCCCAATTACTGATCGAAGAGACAGAAAAGCAGAGAGTAAAGGAGAAATTAAATTTTTGAAGATGGCAGGAATAATCGCTTGGGTATGGACATGGATGAACAACTTAGTGATTCTTAGTGGTAGCGGGTTAAATATTATGTTCGGCTGGCGATTGAACGGGTTGAGTACGGGGTTGATGCGGTAAAAGAATTGCTCAGTACCCTGACGAGTGATGAGCGTTGCGGTGTGATGCTGGTGTTTGAAGATATTGAACCGGAGAAGTTTGGTCAACTGATAGCCAAAGCGCCCGATTGGGTGGAGTGGATGGGACGAATTGTTGGGTTGTGAAGGAGCCAGCGATCGCTCGTGTCAAAGATGCGATTGCTGCTGGTGCGATAACCAGAACCTATCCCACTAATAATATTTGTGCTACAAAGCTTAAGCTTATTGAGAACTGAAAACGAAAAATTAAGGTTTTCAAGCACATTTTACAAAAAGAAGTAGGGTTTTTTGGAATAGTGGGATAGGTTCCAGACTGATCTGTTTATTAATGCTTGCCAGAGTGGGGCTAAGGGGAAGAATACTGTGACAACAACTAATGTCAGCACTTGGTTGGATTGGGCAAGGAAGCAGAGGATTGTGCGGATAATGCCGGAAGGGGAAGCAGGAAAGTTGCAGGAGATGAGGCAGCGGTTTTCACTTAAGCAGTAAGATATGGATTGTTTAAATCTATTTATAAATTGTATTTTTCTACATTGTAAGGTTAATTAGTAATTAAAGTGTTTTTGAACTTTTGTAAACATCTACGTAAATTTCAGAATTAGAGTTGATTAATTATTAGAGCTTAACCAAACAATATTTGGTATAAAACTAAGCTTCAAGTTTACTCAAACAATATAATTGTATCCTCAACTTTGCAGCGTTATTTACTATCGCTATTTGGTTGTGAGCAAGAGTAATTTAAATGCTTTTGCCCTGATGGTTTTGCAGTTTTATCTAAGTCTTAATCAATCTTTGAGGAATTCCAATGACTAAACATGGACAACTGTACTTGAGAGATATCGTCCCCCCCAGATCCAAGTATTACGATCAGGGCAGGTTTGGTAGACTTTTTCCATCGCTAGTGCCGTTTTTACCTGACACACAAGCGGTACGAAAATCGCTACTAACTCTGGGAGAACTCGGTGGAATCATGGATGCAGGGGCTGACAATCCTGATAATCCCTCTGTCCTACCAGCCGGTTTTACATTTCTTGGCCAGTTTCTTGACCACGATCTCACCTTCGATCCTACTTCTAGCCTCGAACGACAAAACGACCCAGAATCAATCGTCAACTTCCGTACCCCAGGGTTCGAGCTAGATAGCATCTATGGCTCTGGTCCGGCTGCTAGCCCCCATTTGTACGATAATTCGCCAAATGGCCGTGGGATTAAGTTCTTAATTGAGAAACTTGATCCCACCAATGCAGAATCTAAAGACGACCTGCCCAGAAATAGTCAAAATACAGCTTTGATTGGCGATCCGCGCAATGACGAAAACACAATTCTCTCTCAATTACACCTAGCGTTCCTGAAATTCCACAATGCGGTAATCGACAAAGTTATCGCCGACGGAATTACCGACCCCACTCAGGCATTCGCAGAAGCACAGCGTTTGGTGCGCTGGCATTACCAATGGATTGTACTACATGAGTTCTTACCTCATATCGTCGGTGAACAACTGGTACAAGATATCCTTAAGAATGGTCGCAAGTTTTACAATTGGCGCAACGAACCATTTATTCCCGTAGAGTTTTCTGTCGCTGCATACCGCTTTGGTCACAGCCAAGTCAGACCAGGATACGTGGTCAATAGCGGGTTCCGTGCTGCCATGTTCGGTACAGATCCGGCTAACCCAGGCCCTGACCCTGACAATTTAGCTGGTGGCAAGCGCGCTCTACGAAGGTTTGTGGAATGGCACAGATTCTTTCACATAGATGGCAGCCCGGAACCTGACAACATCAGCAAAAAAATTGATTCCAAGATATCAAGCGCACTGTTCCAACTGCCTTTCAGTGCTATAGCTGGCTTGTCTGACAACCCTTCTTCTTTGGCGCAGAGAAATTTATTGCGACATTTGACTTTCAGCTTACCATCAGGACAAGCGCTTGCCAAAGCAATGTGCATTGAACCTCTCACTAACAATGACCTTAAAGATTTAAAAGATTTGGGAGTTCAAATGGAGCAGAAAACACCTTTATGGTTCTATATTCTCAAAGAAGCAGAACTACGAGCCGAGGGCAGAACTTTAGGCCCTGTAGGTGGTCGGATCGTGGCAGAAGTATTCATTGGTCTGTTAGAAGGAGACCGCCTATCTTTCTTAAGAGCAGATCCGACTTGGCACCCGACACTGCCAGTTAATGCAGAGGAGAAATTTGGTATTGTTAGCTTGCTGAAGTTCGCTGGAGTTGCATAAACTTACTGTCTATCAGCCAGCTGCTTAGGGCTTGTTTCCACTCAAGTTTCACTGTGCAATTATACTTACTTCGGCTAAAAACTTTATCCTTGCAAAGGTTCAATTGTTGAGTCAACATTTTGTAACCGTGAGGCTATTCAAGCCGAATGGCGTTCACTCCTAATATTGAAAGAAACATATTTGATGGGGTAAGAGGTGAAAGAGGTTGAAGCACACCTCTTACGCCATCATTATTTTTAAAAACCCTAATTTTTAAATTAAAAGCAAAAGTAAAGTTTAGATAAAAAATTATGCCTAACCCAGTCTTTACCGACATTTTTGATGGCAATCTAGTTGACAATAATACCACATCGGGTACTGCTTTATCTGATGTTATTCTTGGTGATGATGGAAATGATATTCTTATAGGTTCGATTGGTAACGATCTTCTATTTGGCAATAATGGCAACGACTTTCTCGATGGTGGAAATGGCGACGACTCCCTCAACGGTGGTTCTAACGACGACACCCTTATTGGTGGAAATGGCAACGACTCCTTAATTGGTGGTTCTGGCATTGATGTAGCAGACTATAGCACACTAGGTGTAACCATAACCCTCTCAGGTGTAGGCACAGTTAAAAAAGCTGACGGAGTTCTTGGAAATGATGAAGTCTTTCAAATAGAAAGGGTTATTGCTGATCCCACTGTTGCCAACAACACTATAGATGCATCTGCATCGAGAGTTGGGGTATTTGCCATTGCAGACCTGCAAGCCCAAACTATCTCTGCCAATAACGTTCCTGTTCTAGGAACATTAAGATTCGATGTACTCAACTTTGACAATGTGATCGGTACAAATGAAAGTGACAGTATTAAAGGCGATGGACAAAACAACCAATTAGAAGGTAATGCTGGAGATGATACCATTGATGGTGGAGATGGCAACGACACTATCAATGGAGGTAGTGGTAACGATACCCTCAATGGTGAAGCAGGTAGCGATACTCTCAACGCTGGAACAGGCAATGATCTTCTTCGGGGGAGCGATGGTAACGATAGCCTCAATGGCGGAGCAGGTAGCGATACCCTCAACGGTGGAGCAGGTAATGACACCTTAACGGGAGGCACAGATTCAGATGTTTTCAGTTTCTTCGCTGAAACACCTTTTACCGTATCTTTCGGTGTAGACCAAATTACTGACTTTTCAAGTAGTACAGACAGCATCCGTTTATCAAAAGGAAGTTTTACGGCTCTAGACAACACTATTAGTGGTGCATTAATTGACTCTGACTTTGCTGTAGTTACTAGTGATTCTCTAGCTCAAGGTAGTAGTGCAGAGATTGTTTATAACTCTAGCAATGGCAATTTGTTCTACAACCAGAATAACGATGCCGTTGGTTTTGGTACAGGAGGTTTGTTTGTAACTATTGCGGGTTCTCCTCTTTTAGCCGCTTCCAATTTCGCTGTTCTTCTGTAGATTAAAAAATTTAGGGATTTTGGCGATCGCTTTCTTGGCGGGCGGGTATGCCATCGCACACCCCGCCCAACGGACGCAGATATATTTAGCATTGTTTTAGAAAATATCATTCCCAAATGTACAGTGACAAATTATTTGTCGCTGTGCCAAATTACGTTTTGCGTTACAACTTTACATCCGTTGACGCACTAAAATTCAATTGCCTTAAACACACTCAGTCTAACCCTACCCCCAACAAGATAGCCCAAACTAGGTTTCACTTTTACAAGGGTGACATTCATTCTTGTTACTTTTTACCAGTTTGAGTTAGGTTGGGCGAATGAGCGCACTGCTTTACTCACTTTCGTGCGCTCACTCAAAACATTGAGACAACAAATCATCCGGCTATGTCTTTACCGCTCTTGTAAGTCATAGCTCTGGGTTTTCTCTTCTTGAGAGGAACTACTGATTTCTTGGGCGCTTGTGGTGGACGGCATTGCTCACAGTAGAGCGGTCGCACACCAAAGGTTTCTCGTTGTGTGGGTTGTTCACACTGCTTACATACGAAGTTGAAAACACGGGTGTGAATTTCCCGTTTGTGCGCTCTAACGGTGTACTCTCGGACATCAATTGTTTTGCTGGGCATTGATTACTATGTAGCCTTACTTCTTTAATATAGTTTTTCAATATCAGTTCTGTAAGATCCGTGCATCATCTGACTAAAACATTCTCTTATTCAAATAAATACTCTTGAATGTCATTTTGATGATGGCGAAGAATACTTATAGCTTTGACCTGGATTTGACGAATGCGCTCTCGGCTGAGGTTTAGCTGTTGGCCAATCTGAGCGAGATTGAAATGCTGATCGTTCTCTAGCCCAAAGCTTAAAGTCAACACTTGACGTTGAATCGGTGTCAATGGTTCTAAGAATTTAGCTACGTCTTGCGATAGAAGTTCTTGGGTGAGCAGTTTTTCTGGCGAAGTGCCAACGTCTGCTAAAATTTCGCCCAATTCTGTCTCTTTCTCATCTCCGACTTGTTTATTTAAAGAGATGGCTGTTCGAGAGGCGGCGAGATATTCTCGAAGCTTATCTGTACTGAGGTTTAATGATTTTGCTATTTCTTCAGCAGTGGCATGACGACCGAGTTTTTGAAAGCTTTCTCGCTGTACTTTCTTAATTTTGGTAAGTATTTCAGTGAGGTGAACAGGTAATCTAATAGTGCGGGATTGTTCTGCGATAGCTCTGGTTATAGCTTGACTAATCCACCAGTAAGCGTAGGTTGATAGCCTATAACCTCGGTTGGGATCAAACTTTTCTATACCCCGTTGTAAACCGATCGCTCCTTCTTGGATCAAATCTAAAAATTCCAAATTGCGGTTTTGATATTTTTTAGCAACAGAAACTACCAGCCGCAGGTTTGCTGTCACCATTTTTTGTTTAGCTTTTTGACCAAGGTGTAATGCTGCTCTGACTTGTGTTTCAGTTTGAGCAACAGCATTGGCTAATTCTCTTAAAGTTGGTTCACGGTCTAGCTCTTGAGTGAGTTCATTTTTAGATTGCTCAATGGCAATCATTTCTTGTACCTGTCTACCATAAGCAATTTCTTCCTCTGGCTTTAATAAAGGATACTGACCAATTTCCTGCAAATAGATGCGAACCATGTCGGAACTCAGGCTGGACATACAAACTCAACACTTTTTTAAACCAAGGAATTTAAAAGTATAAATCAAATAGCTCAATAAAGTTTTCTATTTTTAATAATCAAAATTCATCACCAATGCAGTTCTGGGTGAAGTAACCTCTGCTTTAACCTTGTGTAGCGCTGTTGATCGTTGGTAGAGCGCACCGCCAGAGATATCGCTTTTTTTGCTCCAACCACGATCGCTAACTTCTTGGCACGGGTCAGCCCGGTGTAAAACAGGTTCCGGGTCAACATCATATAGTGCTGCATATACATTGGCAGAACTATCACCGGATATTCTGAGCCTTGGCTTTTATGAATCGAAATGCTCCAGGCAAGGGCAATTTCATTCAGGTCAGCGTAATCGTAAACCACAGTCCGCTCACCATACAGTACTATAACTTCCTGCTCGACAGTATCAATGGCTTGGATTATTCCCAAGTCGCCGTTGAAAACTTCGCGGTTGTAGTCGTTGGTTAGCTGGATAATGCGATCGCCATCGCGTAACAAATTCCCACCTCTGTTGATCTCCACCTTGTTGGGGCTGGGTGGGTTGATCAACTGCTGCAATACTGTGTTCAGGTTACGAGTCCCGATTACTCCCCGTGTCATCGGGCAAAGCACTTGGACATCAGTGGCAGGATTAAAACCTAAGCGTGGAATCAAATCGGTAATCAACTCGCAGATTGCCTGCACTCCATGTTCAGGCTGATGTCCGCCGCCATGCCAAATACAGTCGGACATGGGATTATCAGATATAGGCTCAATTGTTGGGTAAATTCCTCGATTAATTTGGTGAGCAGCAGTGATAATGGCACTTGTTTGAGCTTGACGGAATACCTGGGTCAACCGCACTACTGGCACACGACCAGAATTAATTAAATCAGCAAGTATTTGACCTGGGCCCACAGATGGTAACTGGTCAATGTCACCCACCAACAATAGTAGAGCGCCAGCCAATACTGCTTTAACTAAGGAGTAAGCCAGAAACAAATCAAGCATCGAAGCTTCATCAGCGATAATTGCCGTGTGGGGTAAAGGATTTTCGCTATCACGCTTGAAACCCCTTGAGCGGGGGTCAAATTCTAACAAGCGATGAATAGTTTTAGCTTCCAGCCCAGTCATTTCACCCAAACGTTGAGCAGCGCGTCCAGTGGGTGCAGCTAGGGCTATGGATTTACCCATTGCTTTCCACAGGCTGACAATCGTGTGAGTTGTGAAGGTCTTTCCAACGCCAGGGCCACCAGTCAAAATCATGATTTTGGAGTAGGCTGCTGTTTCTACAGCTTGGCGTTGCTGTTCTGAAAGCTGAATTTTACGGCTGGCTGTAAAGCGGTCAATCCAATCACGCACACGCTCAATGTCAGTGCCAACAGCATTTTCCAAGCGTTGGCGTATCAGTTGAGCTAAATTCTGTTCAGTATGAAAGTAAGTTGGCTTGTAGCAAAGTAGCCTTTTTTCTTCATCCCGCTCTCTAATCAGTTCCTCTGCCAGAGCCATATCTTTAATAATGATCGCAACCGCTTCTTCTGTGGGCTGATGAGATTCGGTAGTCAGTAGTTTTATTACCGACTCAATCAATTCGCTTTGTGGCAGGTAACAGTGGCCATCTTCGGCAGCTTCACTTAAACAGTGGATAATCCCCGCACGGTAACGAAATTCTGAGTCAGGAGCAATTCCGATATTTCGCGCAATCTTGTCAGCAGTCAGAAAACCAATACCATAGATGTCGGCTGCTAGCTGGTATGGGTTTTCGGTAACAGTGGCGATCGCTTCATCTTTATATTGCTTGTAAATCTTCACAGCATAAGTGGTAGAAACGCCATGCCCTTGGAGAAACACCATCACTTCTTTGATAGCTTTCTGAGTTGACCAAGCGTTTTTGATGAGAGTAATCCGCTTTTTGGCAATACCCTGGACTTCAATCAGTCGTTCAATCTGGTTTTCGATGATGTCCAGAGTTTCTAAACCGAAGTGAGCAACAATCCGTCTTGCCGTGACTGGGCCAACACCTTTAATCAACCCACTGCCAAGGTATTTCTCAATTCCAGTGAGAGTGGCTGGTTTGGTTTCTTGGTAATTGATGACTTGGAATTGTGGCCCAAATTGTGGATGGTCACGCCAGAAACCAGTTAGCTGTAGAGTTTGACCTGGCTGAATATTGGCAAAGCTGCCGACAATTGTTGTAAGTTCGGTGCTACGGGGGCGGGTCAGTCTTGCCACTGTGTAACCCGATTCAGCAGAGTAAAAAGTTAGGCGTTCTACGACTCCGGTGATTGTTTCGTGTTGAGGAAAGGCGCTTACTTGTTGAGGGGAAAGATTAGGGGGAGTGGACATTGCTTATCATCAGATGCCGCACATCATTATAATACTGGAATTCAGCAAATTATAGTACATAAATACTAAACTACACACCCAGTATTAGTGTCATCGAGAACTCACCCTAATTTCTCCGATTAGCTTAACTTACTCCTATGAAACAATTTGTAAAAGTAAGAATATTGAATTTATTTACTTGTAGCAATAACTTTGTCAATTTCTTGTAATTTCTGCTGGAAAAGAGAGCGCATTTCGTGAAGCTGTTTACTACTAGCTTTTTTAAGCAAATCTCCAGAAATTTCATTAACTTTTTGAAATATTATTTTTACCTCTTTTAACTCTTGTTCATTTGACTTTAAATACTTGATCTTAATTTTTCTAACCAGTTCACGAGTTTCTGTTACTGTCAGATTTTTCTTTAAGACTTGATCTGTTGCTGCAATCCGTTCGGATGCTGCTTGATTTTCGGAGATGTCTAATGCCTTGGCAGATAGAGTTGCCAATGCTAAAGCATGAGCGCCTTTGAGTCCATGCTGCCTGATGACCTGTTTTAAATCTTCAGGCAGATAAAGCATCGGCATTAAATTAGCTTTCACAGAACTAGGATTTAACCCTAACTCTAGCAGCACTAGTAGTAGACTCTGTTCTTTACCTGTAATTTCCAATAGTTCTAAGCCCTGTTGCTGTTCATCGACGCTAACAGCCATCAATTTTGCTAGCTCTTTACTATTTCCATTTCTCTCTATTCTTTTAATTACCGTTCCCAACATTGTGGAAACTTCATCCATTGACAAATTAGCGGACTTCATTACTTCTTTAAATACTGCCTCTGCTTTATCTAAAGGATTCAAGTCTTCAAAGCCAAGAAAAGTTAGTAATGCAGATTGATCTAAGTCATTAGGCATTGCCACTATTACTGCACGAATAGTTGACCAGCCTAGTAATTTAGCTCCTTCTGTACGTAGCTGCCCATCTAACAGTATGTAACGACCATTACTCTGTCTGACTAAGATGACTGCTGAAATCTGCCCGTGTTTTTTGAGTAATCGTGCTTTTGCTTGTATTAATTCTGGTGTAATCGTCTGCCGAGGCTGATTAGGATTCGGGTCAATGAGATTTAAATCAACTTGTACCTCTCCTGATTGATTTTGAAGTTGTTCTCGGAGTTTTTGCAGCTCATTCTCTAATTCAGGAGATTGTGCGGTTCTGAGTCTTTCTATTTCTATTTGAAGTTCAGCAATTTTTTGTTCTTGCTCAGTTTTTTGAACTGCACTACTAAATTTACTAGCAATTTTAGGCAAAGCCACGATTATTTTTTCTCCTTAATTAAAGCGACTAAATCATCTGTAATTTGCTTAAAATCTTTACAAGCAGAATGTTTAGGACGGTATTTTTGTAAAGGTAGCCCGTGAGCGCTAGCATTTTTGAATTCATTGGAACTACGAACTTTGGGGTAAAGTTTCAATTGTAAATGTTCAGTGATTTCTGGTAATTGCTCTAGATATTGTCTGTGCATCGCTACGGTATCATCATACATACTTGGCACAAACCCTAAAATTGGTGGACGAGGTGATAACTGTAACTCATCGCTGGTTGAAATGCACCATTCTACCAATTCTGCTGAACCAGAAATCGCTTTCATTTCTAATTGCACTGGAACTAATATGTGAGTTGAAGCGGCTAAAGCATTAACATTCAGCATTCCCAATGTGGCCGGACAATCCAAGATTACTAAGTTATGAGGTAATGGATAGTTTTTTAAGCGATCACTAAGTGTGTACTCTCCTCGTTTCCTAATTACTAATTCGTTGGCCATTTCAGCCATTAACGGATGTCCTTGGCAGACTTGAATTTTTGATTCTTCCCAAACCGAAATTAATTTCCAATCCCCCTTAAAATCTTTGGATAATGCTTTGACTAGAGTATTAGATACTTCGGCAGGTGGTATCCCACAAAACACATCTAAAGAGCGTTGTGGATCTAAGTCAAGTATTGCTACAGAAAAGCCACGCCGAACTATCTCGTATGCAAGGTGTACACTGAGTGTAGTTTTACCTACACCGCCTGCGTTAGCTATCAGTGAGAGAACTATCTGCTTCATATCAGTTTTTTTGTCGGATTTTGAAATTCGACATTAAGCTTTTGAAAAATGTATATCATGCATTTGTATTTGTCACCTATTTCTGTCGTATTTTAAAATACGACACATTTTTTAAGGATTGAGAAATAAACAAAATTAAATTGAAATCAACCCAACGTCCATCTAAACCATCAAAACAGCAACAGCCCAAACCCATTACCTCATTTGTTAGATCTGATTTGATTTTAGTTGATGAATAACTCAAAACTCAGTCAGTAATTTTCACAAAAGTAAAATGCCCCAACTGTGAGCAAACAGCGATTAGACTGCAAGCAAGGGAAGTACTTTCGACAACAGCCATTCCTTCTCCTTGGCAGGAATGATGGCACACTCCCTCTT
>NZ_JACJTR010000008.1 GCF_014698795.1 Nostoc sp. FACHB-892 | reverse complement strand
CATGGCCTGTAATCGGAATCTGGTTCACCGCCTTGGGTGTAAGCACAATGGCGTTCAACTTGAACGGTTTCAACTTCAACCAATCAATTATTGATTCAAGCGGTCGCGTGATCAGCACTTGGGCTGACGTAATCAACCGGGCTAACCTGGGTATGGAAGTAATGCACGAGCGTAACGCTCACAACTTCCCCTTAGATTTGGCGGCTTCTGATGTTGCTCCTGTCGCTTTGATAGCTCCTGCTATCAACGGTTAATCATAATCTGAGATACAATCTTCACGATTATCTATAAATATAAAGACGCTCTCCCTTTCGGGAGAGCGTTTTTGCATTGGGTTAATTCGTACGTTAATTATGGCACTGAAGACTTTTTTGAAGTGCAAACCGCTATAGTTTAGAACTTAAGCAATAATTATCAAAAAGTAAATTTTACGGGTAATAATTGCTAGCAGCGCAGATAATTGCCTCAAAGCTCAAGTATAAGGAGAAGCCAAGAATGATTTTAAAACGTGGGCGTACGGTAATAGCTGCTTTGTTGCTGTCAGTAGTACTACTGACAACAGCCTGTAGTCCAAAAACACCTGGACGTTTTGACCAGGCGCAAAAAGAAAGTACTCAACAAAAAAACGTTGCGGTGGCTAAGACTGCAACTCAGGGTAGTGAATTTAATAAACTTTTCCCAAAAGCTAGTGATGGCTACCAGGGTGTCTATACCCAAGAGAAAAAAGGCTTTGCCAATTTGAAGTTGAAAAAAGGCGGTAAAGATGTAGCATTACTGTCTATTTCTGATACTACTAGCACACCTAGTGCAGCAGCAAAGTTCTCGAAAAGCACGAAAAAAATTGGCGGTTATCCCGCAGTGGAAGTTGGTAAGACGCAAACTGCAATTTTAGTAGGTAAGTACCAAGTAAAAGCAATTTCCAGCAATCCGTCATTTACAGCTAGCGATCGCGCAAATTGGCTAGAGAAGTTTAATCTTAATGGTCTGGCTAGACTGAAATGATTTGCACTACAAACATTCAGATAACAAAAACTAAATAAGGAGATTTTTGTGAGCAAATCGATTGTTGATTTGGTTGATCAATTACCAACTGGTGGCTTGACCATTTCTTTGTTGAAGTCCCTCGATTTTGTTGCTCCAGGAGAGTGGCAAAATACTGTCGGCTTTGTCAACACCATTAAGACCGTCACTGGCGAGGACGATGAAGATTTAATTCAACAAATTGGCGAAAGAGCGATTTATCTATTCAACGACAAATCCCAAGGATACCAAACAGCCTTGTGGTTATATCAAACCGTTGATGGTACAGATAAAGCGCTTGGTGCAGCCGCTTTAGCTAACAAAGTTGGCGAGAAAATTCCTTTGTTGGGTTTTTTAAACTCCGTTACTCCTAAACCTGATAAAGCTCAAACCATCGATTTGACATTGAAATTAGTGGCTGAGTTAGTAGCCTTCTGTCAAATTAACGGTATTCCTGGAGACAGTATTGGGGATTTTGTCGCTTCTTTAGGTGAGTATAGTGGCGAATCACTCATCCGCATGGTGGCATTAATTTGCGTTGATGGTTTAATACCTCTGGGCCCAGACTTCATCAGCAAAGCAATATCTGGGCTTAATCAAACAAATCCACAGGAATTAGAAAAAAACTCAACTTTCCAAAACATTAAAGATGTGATTCCAGGTAATAATGCTGGTAGCAAACTCAATTTTATTGGTGAAAGCTTTGACTCAGTTAAAGGTTGGATGAATGGGCTAGTTAGCGCCAATAATTTAACGCCACAAAAGGTTGTACACAACTTGCAAAGTTTTGCCGATATTGCTGATGATAAGTTGGACTACCTCGCAGCGTTCCTGGATGTAACAACGAATTATTATGAACACACCGGTACGCAAACTCTAGCACGTCGCTTGATTGAACGGGCGGTGGCAGAGATTTAGGTTGATGAGGAGTGGGGACTAGGAGGATTTCTCAATCCCCAATCTTTATCAGGGTAAACGCAAATCTGCTGCGATCGCATATAGGTAAGGTTGAAAAATAGCCAAGTTTTCTAGTTTATCAAACTTACCTGTTTGCGAACCTGGGTCAAAGGCAGTGGTAATTACGTAAAGTTTCTTACCATCAAAGGCGACATGACCGATATGTTGCTCTTGTACTCCACCTTTTTGCTTGAGTCCGGCGAACCCATAGCGAATTCCTTGAAGCTTACCCACCGCTACTGATTGCGGTGGGTAGGTTAAGAAAGTAATTTCTTTTCCATATTCACCCTGACGATCTTTTGCAACAGTAGTGTAGTAATCTCCAACCCAAGCCTTAAGTGCTGTTAATACCTGGGTTTGGTATTTGGAACTTTGGTAGTCCACTTTGAAACCAGGTGGAATCCCGGCTGCTATGAGTTTCTTTTGGAAATCCTCATTGTTTGCTAATGGATAAACGTTAATCTCAACTGTACCCAATAGTTCATCTTTGGAGGAGACACATAATAAAGGCGCATTTCCCTTACAAGCAGTAACTTGCCAGTTAGTTGGAGTAGCAGTATCTCCTAAGATTTTCTGCCAGATATTTCCTTCATTAGGGTTGGAAAGTTTTGCAACGGCAGTGGTTTTTTCCACTTTGGGTGGAGAAAATTTGGGGAGAACAAATTTTGCTCCTAGAGGTATTGATACCAGTAGAATAAAACCTAGTAATAAATGATAGAGTCGTAACATTTCCTTGAAAATCTAAAGCTAAGGATTGCAAATTAAGAATATCTACAACACTTTATGGCTATATAAAAAGAATACATTTATATTGCTGCAAGTTCCGCAAATGGAACTTAACAAACTATAGTTCTTCTTTGTCGGATCAGGTACAAGGTAGGGTTTGACACCTGTGCATTTGTGTCAACTGAAACCCAAGTAGCTTGCTTCTCCATATCTTTCGTAAGGGCACAGCAATGCTGTGCCCCTACAGCATCATCTATTTACGTAGTTTACCGCCGTAGGCATCGCAGGATAATTAAGAAAAGTCTGAAAACTTCCTATTTTAGGTAATGCATATCATCATGCATTTGTACAGTGTTTAAGTCCTATTATTAACTGAAGCGAGAACGTTGTTTATGACGTTGCTTGTCCCTAGCAATTGCTCACCTTTCTCTGTTTCTAAAGGCATTATGTAGGCGTTTAAGAGAAAGAAAGTATTAAATCTATAAACTACGTTTGTATTCGGCTCACGAAGACAAAACAACGACGATATTGATCGGCTCAAACTTACAAATGACACTTTGCCATTAACCCCCACCTTATCAAGCTTACAGCTCAAAACGGTTAGGGGTTAATTCGTTATCGCCTAAAAATTAATCCCACATCGCCCTTCTCTGCGAGACGCTCCGCGAACGGATCGGATGTGGGGCTTATTTTTGTTTTAACTAAATGTGAAATTTTTAGGAATCGACTTAGTAGCGATTATTGTTGCGGCCGGCATTACCGCCACCCCAGCTACCACGAGAAGAATTGCTTCTTTCCTCACGAGGTTTAGCTTTGTTCACTTTCAAATCACGTCCCATCCACTCAGCACCATCAAGTGCATCAATGGCAGCTTGTTCTTGTGTGTCTGATTCCATTTCCACAAAAGCGAACCCACGAGGCCGGCCTGTTTCCCGATCTGTGGGTAGTTGAACACGATTTACTTTTCCGTATTCTGCAAAAGCCTGCTTTAGGTCCTCTTCTGTAACCTGATAGGACAGGTTTCCGACGTAAATTGACATAGAAATATCCGAATTCAGAGAGTGTAGAGGGTTAAATTCAGAGACACGCTTTTTATAAATTAAAACGAGTTACTCAAACGAAAATAATCCTTATGCCCATGAGTGTAACACAGCCTTCAGCCTTTGAATATCGTCTAATTGTGAATTTTATTCACAATCACACTTTTAACAGGAAATCGAAATCAACTAGCGATCGCCCAGTTATTGAGTGTTTTCAAAATTCAGCTGTGGACTAAGGGGTAAAGATTATTATCGGTAGTCGGGCTAATCATAACATGACTAAGTGTCTTAAAAGCAAATTGAGAAATATTCATCCCAAAATGTCTCAGGTTTTAACTCTGCTCAAACTGCGCTAAAATCCTTTCTGCTTCCTTACACAGCACCTCGTGATATTCACCGTTACTAGCTAGCAAACCTCCCCATTGATTAATATCTCCAGTGTTGTACTGTAACGGAGTGCCGTCGAAGTGAGTAAATTTACCACCAGCTTCTGTTAAAATCAGTTCTGGTGCTGCCATATCCCAGTCTTTGGGTGCTGACTTGCCGGAAAGGGAAATGTAGATATCTGCCTGTTGCTCGACAATGGTGGAAATTTTACAGCCTACACTACCTACAGATTTATGATTTTGACAGGGTAAGTTTTGTAGCAAGTAATCTAAGCGTTGGTTGCGGTGAGAGCGACTAACCACTAAGGTTAAATCCTCAACTCGTTTGCCTGACGACACTTGTAAAGGAACAGAACCATCACAGGTTTCTACAAATGTACCGCCACCTTTGGTAGCGTAATATAACTTTTGAGCCTCTGGTACTACCACCACTGCCAACACTGGGCGTGTTTCTTTGACTAAAGCAATGTGAACTGCATAGTCTCCAGTTTTTTCGATAAAGTCTCGTGTGCCATCCAAAGGATCAATTATCCATACCCAAGGGGCGGAAGGGTGTGCGCCCGTAGTTGGAGATTGATAGGTTTCTTCGCTGATGTAAGCAAAATCTTCATTACCCAAATTTGCTTGTAGCTTCTGTAAAATGTATTGACTCACAGCTACATCTGCAACAGTAACAGGCTCATTCTGTTTATATTTTACTTCTAAGTCAGGGTCTTTTGCAGTACCGTGATAATACGATCGCAGTATATCTGCTGCTTGCCAACCTACCTCACGAGCGATCGCTAATATTTCTTTTAAGTCTTTCATTAAATTTGACCTTATTAATCTGACTACTCAGCACTTTAAATCCATCCAGCGCCGAGTGCCAAATAATTTACAGGAATCAGCCGCAATATTAGCTGCCAGTGCCAGTGCATCAGTAAAACTTTCTCTTAAAATGTAATCACAGAAAGCACCGTGGAAAATATCTCCAGCCCCTAACGTATCAACAGCTTGAATCTGCGGTACATTTACGATACCAGTTTTGGTGCAACTCCAGTATTCAATTGGTTTTTGTCCGTGGGTAATCGCAATGTGAGGAATGTCAAATCCACTCAGATAGGCAAAAACGTCTTCTCCAGTCTGGCAGTTGGGGGGATAAAAATTAGCTGAACAGACGGCATAATCTACAAACGGCAGAATTTGCTCAAATCCAGGCTTCCAACTCCCACCATCAATTACTACTGGGATATTTTTGACTTTAGCCATTTGGGCTATGGAATAACTAACGGCCATCTGATGTCCATCAATCAGTACGATATTGATATTTTGCAAAATATCTGCCGGGATAGATGCGTTGCTGGCTTGAGTTTTGACAGCATTGATGGAAACTACAGCGCGTTCACCCGTACTTTGGGTGACAATAATTGAGGAGATAGGCGGTGCTAAATCAGTGGTAGGCTCAAGGTCTGCGATCGCAACTTTGTAATTTGCCAAATCACCTCGAATTAGCTGTGTCATTGGGTGAGAACCAACTACACTCAAGACTGTAGCCTGATTTCCTAAATGGCTGAAAGTCACAGCCGCGTTTGTAGCTGGTCCCCCTGCTGCCACAATATAGTCAGTAGCGACAATTTTCTGATTATTCTTAGGGGCAGAGTCAGCAAGGTAAATCAAATCCAAGGTTACCAAGCCCACAAATAACCCATGAGCCGATTTCAGATTTTGAATTTTGGATTTTAGATTATCCATTTATCATTTACGTTCGTATAGGTGCATAAATTAGGGACTTCCAACGAAAAAAATATCCTATCGTGGTGTATGCAGGGGGAGAAAGAAAAATATGATCTGAGTAAATTGGATAATTTATTTTCTGGAAGTCCCTTATTATTTTTAACTTTAAACTCCTAACTCCTAACTCCTAACTCCTAACTCCTAACTCCTAACTCCTAACTCCTAACTCCTAACTCCTAACTCCTAACTCCTAACTCCTAACTCCTAACTCCTAACTCCTAACTCCTAACTCCTAACTCCTAACTCCTAACTCCTAACTCCTAACTTTTAACTCTTGCTCATGCAAACCGATCCAAAACCAGGAACACTTTACGTTGTCGGCACACCAATTGGCAACCTGGAAGATATAACCTTTCGGGCGGTGCGAATTTTGCAGACTGTGGATATCATTGCTGCGGAAGATACGCGTCACACAGGGAAACTACTACAGCATTTTCAAGTTAAAACACCCCAGGTGAGTTACCACGAGCACAATCGTACCAGCCGCATTCCAGAATTATTAGAGCATTTAATTAACAATAAAGCGATCGCTCTTGTGAGTGATGCGGGAATGCCAGGAATTTCCGATCCGGGATATGAACTGGTGAAAGCCTGCATTGAGGCGGGAATTTCAGTAGTTCCCATTCCTGGCGCTAGTGCAGCAATTACAGCATTGAGTGCAGCTGGATTACCAACGGATCGGTTTGTTTTTGAAGGCTTTCTCCCAGCGAAAAGTCAACAGAGACAAGAACATTTAGAGTCTCTGCAAACAGAATCTCGCACATTGATTTTTTACGAATCGCCCCACCGTTTGCGAGATACTTTGCAAGACTTAGCTGAGGTTTGGGGAAGCGATCGCCAAATTGTGCTAGGGCGGGAGTTAACTAAATTGTATGAAGAATTTTGGCGGGGGACAATTGCCGAAGCGATCGCTCACTACAGCCAACGAGAACCCCAAGGTGAATATACATTAGTAGTGGCGGGAATTCCAGCTAGCAGTCCGCAACTGACAGAAGAGGAATTGAAAGCCGAATTGAAACAGTTAATTAGTCAAGGAATATCGCGATCGCAAGCTAGCCGTCAGTTAGCAAAATTTACCTCCCTTCCCCGTCGCCAACTTTATCAACTAGCTCTTTCTATAGTTCTTACTCCTGAATTGTGAGCAGCTAATACCACCTTCATACAATCTCAAATTCAAATCTTTATGATCTTTCTGTCAACAATTGAATGCACAGAATTTTCTGCTTGATATTTAAAGACAAACATAATCCTCAAGTTGAATTCACACTCCTATCTTGGTTTGACTCTCAGTTATGCATAATAGTAACTTAAAGTCAAATTTTCATGTGTTTAGGCAACAAAAACTACAGGCATCGTCTGAACTGACGATAATGAAGCACTTAAAATTGGCGCATCTGCAACTTGGATTATGTAGTTCAAGCAGAAAACAGTCTCTTTGCCTTACCAAATAGACATCTTGGAAAAAGAATAAAGAATGTAGAGATGTAGCAGTGCTGTGTCTCTATAAGGGTTCGGAATAACGCATATTTAATTTCTGGAGATATCTAAATTGTTACTAAATTTAGATATTTATCCTCAAAGACGACCTAGTGAATATTCAAATGATATCTAAAGATTTTTGATATTAGTTCTCTAGATAGATCAGGAATTTTGTAGACAAACTTTAATATGAAATAGTCGAAAGCAAACAAATAAGATTCTCAAGGAAGGAGAAATACAATGGGTAACATTATTGCTTGGTTGGTTTTGGGTTTAATTGCAGGTGCGTTGGCTAAGTTATTTTATCCGGGAACCCAAGGTGGCGGTATTCTTTCCACCATTGTATTAGGGATACTTGGAGCCGTAGTTGGGGGTTATTTGGGTCAAGCTTTATTAGGAAGTGGTTCAGCAGCCGCTGCATCTGCTGGAGCTTTCTCCCTTGGAAGCATTTTATTTGCTGTTCTTGGTGCTATGCTACTGATTTTCCTTTGGGGTTTACTGACTCGTCGGGCTGTATAATTACCTCAAATTAGCTAACACTCTTAGGATGGGAATCACTTCAATCCGCCACAAACCGATAAAATGACATTAGAAAAAGAGCGAACAACTGTAGGAGTTTTCGCTAGTTGTTCCGATACACAATTAGTACTTCAGGAACTAAACGCTTCTAATTTCCCAATGCAGAAAGTTTCTGTAATTGCACGGAATGCAGAAGAAAAAAGTGATATTGCTGGTGTTCAACTTAAAGAGCGCACTAGCAATACATCTTTTGAAGATGCTAATGGAGGCATCACTACTAGTACTTTAGGCGATATTACTGACGGCTTATTAACTGGTTTAGTCCTCTCGGTAATTCCTAATATAGGACGAGTTATGCTAGCCGGAGCAGAAGCAACAGCGATCGCTACCACTTTAGCAGGTGATGAGGTTAATACAGTGGCAAGTGGTTTGCCTAGTGTCTTATTAGCTTTAAGAATTCCTAAAGAGCAAGTGCAGGGTTACAGCGATCTAGTTTGTAAAGGTTACTATTTGGTAATAGTAACCGGCATAGATATAGAGATTCGCGTTGCTAAGAGGATTTTTAATCGCCGTGATATTCAACAGTGGAGCATTTATAAGCCATACTTGACCCCAAATAGCCGCTATAAAAAAGCAGTTGGTGTTTTTTCTACACACCAAGACACAGAAAAAGCACTTACTGAACTAAGAACTGCTGGCTTCCCTATGAGTCAAGTCTTGGTAATTACTAAGGATATAAACACGCTCAATAGTCTTGTTGAGGCAGATATTAGTGGTTATAAAGATTATTACACTACTTTAGAAATTCCTAACGATCTAGCTAGGAATTATAAAACTCAAGTTAACCTTGGCAATTACTTATTAGTCCTAAATAGTACTGATATCTACATGGCAGGTGCAAGAGCTATTTTAGAGAGTAACAAAATTCAAGATTTTCGTATCTATAGCCAATCTGTAGCTAATGGTAGTATAAGCGATCGCGAAGTTATTAGCCAATAGCCTGGCATTAACTTTAAAAAGCCTTCCGTCATGAGCATTCGTTAAACGTCAAAGTTAATCTTAAGGGGTTTGACATTACAACGGTGTTGTGCATATATACGAAGATTTTTAGAAAGTAAAAGTAGATTGTTTGCCCTAAAAAAGAGATAATCATAATGAATATAAGCTGTTTTTAAAGTCTTAACTTCCCGCCAAAATGCTGTTTTATATAACTCAGTTTATGGTTGAACTAGATAGTCAAGTATAATAAAATTGATGCTATATCCAACATCAATAAATATATTTTTTATAAAAAAAATTGTTAATATAATTGCTTTAATCAATGAATTTTTGCTTTTGAGATTATCTCAAGCTCAAATCTAAGCTATAACAGGCTCGTATTGAGAGAAGATAATATCTGTTTCAAACAGCAAAATTGTGGTTTTACAACCAATCCTACCCATTTCTAGTTCTGAACCCATTCCCATTTCTACAAGATACGACCAGTATTCAGAGTTATGAAAGTATTATATTATAGTTCTGAATCACCAAAAAATTCGACCTTTTGCCATTTGTAAAATTTGGATCTTTTTAAGTCAACTACTGCACTCATAAAAACCACCATTCTTTAGTTATAAACCTATTATTAAATTTATAATCTAATAATAAGGATTTAATTATCCACCACAAAATGCAATAAAAACAATGGTGGCTGCTTCTTTAGAAAGAAGTTATAAGTTATAGTTCTCATTTACGTAAGGTACACCTGTAAAGGCACGGCAGTGCCGTGCCTCTACACCTCGCATATAATAATCTTGTACTGCATTTGAATGCGAACCGCCATATACTATCTCAAAGTTTAATGTTAAACTAAATATTAAAATATTAGAAAATTATATTGTTTAATAATATCTTTTATCAAATGATTAAATAATATAAATGTATTTGTATATTAGGAAACAAATAATATTTAGCAACCAATCATTGAAATAACTGCCTGGAATAATGTTGAAACGTTTGAAGATTGGAACCAAAATTGGAATTAGTTTTGCCCTAAGCTTGGCAACTCTGACCGTTATTGGTTTAATCTCCTACCAAAGCACCAATGAGCTAATTGAAACTTCGCGTAAAGAAAGCCATACCTACCAAGTATTAAGTCAGCTTGAAGACCTCAATTTGCAACTGACAAATGCTGAGACAGGCCAGCGCGGTTACATTATTACTGGAGAACAGCGCTATTTAGAA
The DNA here is from genome assembly GCF_014698795.1 of Nostoc sp. FACHB-892. GTDB lineage: Bacteria > Cyanobacteriota > Cyanobacteriia > Cyanobacteriales > Nostocaceae > Nostoc. The sequence goes on along the minus strand of NZ_JACJTR010000008.1, from coordinate 295,007 downwards.
CCTTATAACGCTGCCATTCAAGTACTCAATCAAAAAATCAATGAAATTGAGAGGTTAACGGCAGATAACCCCAACCAACAAAATCGGCTTGATGTTTTACAGCCACTGGTAATCGAGAGAATGGCTGTAATGAAAGGTGTCATTGAGTTACGGCGAAGCCAGGGCTTAGAAGCATCCCAGAAAGCTGTTCTGACAGACGAGGGTAAGCAGCTGATGGATAAGATCGAGAAAGTTATCCAGGCAATGAAAACAGAGGAGAATAGACTACTGCAACAGCGCTCTACTAGGGCAAGAGTTGCTGGTCAAAAAACGATCAATAGCATTATCTATAGTATTCCTGTGTTTTCTTTGATCTTAGGTTTAATTGGATTCGCCCTGACCAGACATATCTCAGTACCTCTGAAGCAAGTTTCTGATTTGGCAGAAAAAATGGCGGATGGGGATTTATCTGTGAGTTTACCAGATAGCGATCGCCATGATGAAATCGGCGTGTTAACCCGCACATTCAACCAGATGATCGTTAATCTGCAAAACACAACTAAAAAAAATGATGAGCAAAGCTGGCTAAAGTCTAATTTGGCTGAATTTACCAAGATGCTCCAAGGGCATCGAAATCTAGAAAGTGCGGCTCGCCTCATTTTGTCAAATCTAGCACCACTGGTTGGGGCATCGCAGGGCGTTTTTTATTTCATGGACTCTATAGACGACGAGCCTGTACTAAAATTATTAAGCAGTTATGCTTACAAAGAGCGTAAAACTCTCGCAAACCAGTTTCGTTTGGGCGAGGGATTGGTGGGACAATGCGCCCTAGAAAAACAAAGAATCCTCCTAACAGAAGTTCCTAGCGACTATATCCGTATCAGTTCCGGTTTGGGGGAAGCTCCACCGCTAAATATTATTGTCTTGCCTATACTATTTGAGAGACAGGTGAGTGCTGTAATTGAACTTGCCTCTTTTGCGCCTTTTAGCCAGCTGCATCTAACATTTTTAGATCAATTTAGTGAAATTATTGGTGTATTTTTAAATAACATTGCTTCCCAATTGCAAACTCAGCGACTACTTGAAGAGTCTGTTGCTTTAACAGAGGAACTGCAAAATCAGCAAGAAGAACTACAGCAGAGCAATCAACGCTTGGAAGAACAGACGCACGAGTTAGAAGAATCACAATATCTTGTCAAGCAGTCTAACGAAGAATTACAGCAATTAAATGAGGAGCTAGAAGAAAAGGCAGAACTGTTAGAAGTCCAAAATCGGGAAGTTGCCCGCAAGAACCAGGAAGTTGAGCGGGCGAGGCAGTCTTTTGAAGAAAAAGCTGAACAACTGGCGTTGTCTTCCAAATATAAGTCAGAATTTCTTGCCAATATGTCCCACGAGTTAAGGACACCGCTAAATAGCCTGTTAATTTTAGCAAGGCTGCTAGCAGATAACTCCCTTAACAACTTGACCGACAAACAAGTAGAGTATAGCCGGACTATTTACTCGGCTGGGACTGATTTGCTGGAGTTGATCAATGACATTCTAGATTTGGCAAAAATTGAGTCGGGTACTATGTTGCTCGATATTGAACAAATTGCTTTTACAGATTTGGAGGCATCTCTAGAGCAGACTTTCCGGCAAGTTGCTCACAATAAAGAACTCAGTTTTATTATTGAACGAGATGAGAAGTTACCACCGACAATTTATAACGACTCCAAACGTCTGCAACAAGTACTGAAAAATCTCTTAGCTAACGCCTTTAAGTTTACTGAACAAGGAGGCGTAAAGTTACAGATTAGCACGGCAACTGACGCAGCCGAAGTTGATAATCCCATAATTGCTTTTGCAGTTAGCGACACGGGTATAGGCATTCCAGTCGAGAAGCATAAGATTATTTTCGAGGCATTTCAGCAGGCAGATGGCACAACCAGCCGCAAGTACGGGGGAACTGGTTTAGGTCTATCCATCAGCCGCGAATTGGCTCAATTGTTGGGCGGCAGAATTGAAATAGTCAGCCAACCAGGGCAGGGAAGCACCTTCACCCTCTACTTGCCCATGCGGCAAGAAAATAATGGTAAAAATATTCTTAGCCCACTATCCCCTCAGTCTACCACCTCTATTCGCACAGCATCGATCGCAAAAGAAGTGCCAATAGTTGAAAACAAACCCGCATCTGTGGATACCTTCGCAACCGCGAAAGTACTTACCACCTTTGCCAACGAAATCCCAGATGACCGGGAAATAATTCAACCGGGCGATCGCATTTTGCTAATTATCGAGGATGACGATAAATTTGCCCGCATCTTACTAGATATGGCGCGTGAGCAGGGATTTAAAACCATTGTTGCTTTACAAAGTAAACAAGGGCTAGCACTAGCGCAACAGTTTAAGCCCAATGCGATTATGCTAGATATCCATATGCCAGAGATGGATGGGTGGACGGTATTGGATCGTCTCAAACATAAGCCAGATACTAGACACATACCAGTACATATACTTTCTGTAGATGAAAGACAGCAACGGGGATTACAACTAGGAGCGATTACCTATCTCCAAAAACCCGTCTCTCCAGAAGCACTAACTCAAGTATTGACTGAGATTAAAGGCTTTATTGAGCGTCAGGTAAAAAATCTCTTAATCGTAGAAGATGACCCCGTACAAGCCCAGAGTATTATCGAACTGATTGGTAATGGTGATGTCCAAAGTACAGCAGTGGGTACGGGAGCAGAAGCCCTCTCAATTTTGCGATCGCATCACTTTGATTGTATGGTATTGGATCTCGGTCTGCCTGATATGAGCGGCTTTACACTAATTGAGCAAATAAAGCAAGAACCCAGGCTTTTAAAACTGCCAATCATCGTTTACACCGGCAAAGAACTCAGCCGACAAGAAGAAACCCAACTGCGGGGGCTAGCAGAGACAATTATCATTAAAAATGTGCGATCGCCAGAGCGATTGTTAGACGAAACTGCCCTATTTTTGCATCGCGTGCAAGCAAATTTGCCCCCACCAAAGCGGCAAATACTAGAGCAACTACACCAAACTGACCCGGTGCTGGCGAATCGGACAATTTTGATTGTGGATGATGACTTACGAAATATTTTTGCCCTTACCAGCTTTTTAGAAAGCTATCAAATGCAGGTGCTGTTTGCTGAAAATGGCAGAGATGGCATAGAGATACTGCAAAGTAATCCTGACATTAATATAGTTTTGATGGACATCATGATGCCGAAAATGGATGGTTACGAAACCACCCGCGCCATCCGTCAGCAACCACAGTTTCGCTCCTTACCAATAATTGCTTTAACTGCTAAAGCCATGCCAGGCGATCGCGAAAAGTGCATCGAAGCTGGAGCCTCTGACTACATCACCAAACCTGTAGATACTGAGCAGTTGCTTTCACTACTTCGAGTTTGGTTGTATCGTTAACTTTTGCATAAATTCTTGATGTTCAGTGGCAGCTAAACCTGTTTGTAACACAGATAACACTGTTGCCATTTCTCCTGAGAGTAAGGCAACTACCGACAACCACAAGCCTGGAAACACCTGACTGCGAATAATTCCCTGCTCATCGGTTGGTAGCAAAACATACTCGTCCGCTTGTAATTTAAACCAATCCAACTGATTATCTAATGTTCGCCAGACAATATACTCCTGTACTCCATTGCGTCGGTAGGTGCGTTTTTTATCATGTAAATCGATGGCTGCACTGCTTGCTGCCACTTCTATCACCAGTTCGGGTGCGCCTTGGATATAATCATCCTCACTAATCAATGCCTGTCTGCCCGGAATAAATAATACCGCGTCAGGCTGTGGTTCATTATCCGCATCTAAACGCACTGTGGGTTCAATTCCCATAACAACGCCAGGCGTTGCCGTTTTATAGTTCCACAACCACCCGATCAAGTCTCCATGTGGTTCGCCATGACTTTTAATTCTCAGTGGCGATGCCATGATATACACAACTCCTTCAACCAGTTCAGCTTTTCTTAAATTCGGCATTGCCTGATAGCGACGCTCAAATTCGTAGCGAGATAAGCGATCGCCATTTTCTAGAGGTAAAACTGAAATCACTTTTTTAGGAGTTGTAACCATCCTTTTATCCTCTTTAGCCAAATTGTCCAAACTGAATCAAAGTATTCTAATTTGGCAGTGCTGCATCCATTTTAGTTGGATACCACCATAACTAAAAGCCCACACTGCCCTCTTGATCAGGTGCGGTGTGGGTAATTAATGCCTATAACGTGAATGGCAGTCTAGCGGAACATACTACTGACTGAAGTATCTTCATGAATCCGCCAGATAGTTTCTCCTAAAAGATTAGCTACTGATAGCACCACTAATTGTGGAAAACGATTGTTTTCTGGTATGGGGATCGTATTGGTGACAATGACTTCCTCAAACAAACCACTTGACAAACGCTCCATCGCTGGTGGAGAGAATACTGCATGAGTTGCACAGGCGTATACCTGACGCGCTCCTTCTTCACGCAGTAACCGCGCTCCTTCTGCGATCGTGCCTCCAGTGTCGATCATGTCATCCACCAACACTGCTGTTTTGCCTTTAACATCGCCGATGATATTTAAAACTTCGGCGACATTATGAGCATGACGACGTTTATCAATAATTGCCAGTGGGGCATCATTCAGTTTTTTGGCAAATGCTCTGGCTCTCGCTACACCGCCAACATCGGGGGAAACAACCACAAGATCGGGCAGTTCTTTACTTGCTAGATAATCTAGCAATACAGGTGATCCGTAAACATGATCAAAAGGTATATCGAAATAACCTTGGATTTGAGCCGAGTGCAAATCCATTGCTAGAACGCGGTTAGCACCTGCTTCGGTGATCAAATTAGCAACTAGCTTGGCTGTTATTGACTCTCGTCCTGCTGTTTTGCGATCGGCACGAGCATAACCATAGTAGGGAATTACTGCCGTTACCTGTCGCGCAGAAGCTCGACGACAAGCATCAACCATAATCAATAATTCCATTAAATGATCGTTCACGGGTTGACAACATGGCTGGATTAAATAGACATCACAACCCCGAATCGACTCTTGGATTTGAACGTAAAGTTCTCCATCTGCAAATCTTTTGCGAATCATTGGCCCCAAGTCCATGCCCACATAACGAGCGACTTCTTGAGACAGTTGTATATTGGCAGAGCCAGAAAACAGCCGCAGGCGATGATTATCGGTCAGTCCTGTTGCAGATGGTTGCACTTTGAAAGTTGCAGAACTCAGCACAGCAGATCCTCTATGTGCATTCATAGCAATATTATCATTGGATATTTAATAGATTTAACCGAGAAATCGCCTAAAAAAACATCTGTGAGTTTTGTTAAAGCTTCCATACAAAATTTAAACATTTTCCCATAAAATTATCATTCACTAACTGTCTAATTTTCTTGGCAAGCAAACTATTGATAGCTTAACGGACATTTAGTCCATCCACTAGGTTTATAGTTCAAATTTTTTAGGTTGAGGTAAATAACCCCAATCTCTCAAAGATTGGTGTGATAAATTGCTTCTTCTAAATACCTCATTTCTAACTGACAGTAAAGCATTTATAACTTAAGTGATAATGAAGTTTGTTCTTAAACAGGAGAATACTTTAGGCTAAGTGTGCATTATGTATCCTATTATATTCTATGATACTAACAATAAATAAACTAGCAGATTTAATTTTAAGTTTTAATCCACAAGAGGCAGGAAACGTGGGGCATGGGGCAGAGAAAAAGGTACAAACATAACTCCAAACACGCTCAGTAGCCACCTGTTCCCTCAATACGGTTCGGTTAAGAATATTTCTTGGTTGAGGCAGGCTGGCGTTGCAGTTCGGGAAGTGAAGCTGTTCTTGAGAGAAGAACTACTGAACAATAACTCTTTTTCCTCCCCTGCCTCCCCTGCCTCCCCTGCTTATCCGAACCGTACTGCCCCCTGCTTATTTAGGTGCTACGCCCCAGACAGCCAATATTGCTGTGGACAGTTAAGAGAGTTGCATAAAACATTTAAAGCATAACTTTGCGTATACTCCTAACTGGGGGTATACCCTTTAGGTAAGGTAGAATATCGCTGCATGTAACTGTGTCGCCTCTCGAAGTTGATCTTTGTGGGTGACTTCCTCCTCAGTTGCTACTACACTCATCATTCGCTCATGCAACCACCCATTACAGTTGGCACTGTCTTGCAAAACCGTTATCGCATAATTCAAATTCTCGGACAAGGAGGATTTGGTAGAACCTATCTGGCAGAAGACCAGAGGCGCTTTAATGAACTTTGCGCGATCAAGGAATTGATTTCAACAGCAACCGAGGCTTTGGCTTGGGAGAAGGCAAAAGAGCTTTTTCACCGAGAAGCTGCCATCTTATATCAAATCGAACACCCACAAGTACCGAAATTCCGGGAAAGATTTGAGCAAGACCAACGTTTATTTTTGGTGGAAGACTACGTTGCAGGTCAAACGTACCGAACTCTGTTGGATGAACGGCTAGCTGTAGGTCGAACCTTCACGGAGCCTGAAGTATTAAAGTTGATCCAGTTGTTATTGCCTGTTTTAGAGCATATTCACAGTCGAGGGATTATTCACCGGGATATCTCGCCAGAAAATATTATTTTGCGAGATAGTGACGCTAAACCCGTGTTAATTGACTTTGGGGTGGTAAAAGAACTGGCAACACGTTTGCGATCGCCAGAGAGTGTAATGCCAGAAACCACTGTGGGAAAATTAGGCTACTCTCCTAGCGAACAAATGCAAACAGGAGGAGCTTATCCTAGTAGTGACTTGTATGCATTAGCAGTAACAGCAATTGTTTTACTTACTGGTAAAGAGCCAAGCGATTTATTTGACGAAAACCAACTAACTTGGAATTGGCAACGGTGGGTAACAGTTAATCCGCGATTTGCTATGGTGTTGAATCGAATGTTGAATCATATACCAAGCGATCGCTACCAAAGTGCTGCTACTGTATCTCAAGCATTACAACCTTCAGAGCAAGTCAGTCTTCCTCCCCTGAATGCGTCTAACTTACAGACAATGGCTGTTGGTCGCCGTCCTGACTCAGTACCACCAGCAGCTTCGCCCAAGAAACAACCCGATCCTGTAATTACACCAACTCCCACTAGTTCACTGTTGGATAATCCGTTAGCGATCGCGGCAATTGCTACTGCTGTAATAATCATTGCAGGATTTGGTTCTTGGGCGCTGGTAAGTTCAATCCGCAGTCAGCCGAAAACAGCAACAGATGGGACGCTTCCACAAAACTTCCCTTCACCAGTTATTTCTGGTGGTACTACATTCACATCTACACCTACACCCATCAATGAGGAACCTACTGTATCTAGTAGGCGGCTTAATCTAAGAACAACTAACCCGGCCACGGTTACAGATACCCTCAAAACAAATCAAATCATCCGGTATACTTTTTTTGGGGAGGAAGGTGACAATTTAACTGCGTTTCTTGACCCAGGAAGCAGCGTTTTGCTAACAGTCTTCAGTCCCGATCAACAACCAATTGATAATAGTAGACAGCAAGTAACATCTTATGAAGGCACGTTGCTGGCTACTGGTAGATATAGTATTGAGTTAACACTGGTTTCAGGAGTTACCGAAAGCAATTACAATCTCAATGTTGCATTAGAAAAACCAGTCAAACCAATTCCGACAGAAACACCCTTTTCAATTCCAACAGAAACACCTCTACCAATTCCAACAGAGACACCCTTCTCAGTTCCAACAGAAACACCCTTTCCAATTCCAACAGAAACACCACTGCCGATTCCGACAGAGACACCTTTTCAAATTCCAACAGAAACACCCTTGCCAATTCCGACAGAGACACCCTTTCCAATTCCGACAACTGGTGAAACGCCAACTTTTCCGCCGGCTGATGGAACACAACCATTTTCTGGCCAAAGAAATTAATGTTAAACACACTACTGATTACTGGAACTGATACCGAAGCTGGTAAAACTGTTTTAACAACAGCCTTAGCAGCCTATTGGCAAAAATATTACCCGCAGCGTAGCTGGGGAATTATGAAACCGATTCAATCTGGGATTGGCGATCGCGAGTGGTATGAAAAGCTATTTGCATTAGAACAATCCTCAGAAGAAATTACGCCTTTGTACTTTCAAGCACCTTTAGCGCCTCCCATAGCAGCAGCACGGGAAAATCGCCAAGTAGATTTAGCAGTAGTTTGGCAAGCTTTGTCTAAACTGCGATCGCAACGTGATTTTCTACTTATAGAAGCCTTAGGAGGTTTAGGTTCGCCAGTAACTGAGGAATTAACCGTAGCTGATTTAGCGGGAGAATGGCGTTTACCAACGGTATTGGTAGTGCCAGTTAGATTAGGTGCGATCGCTCAAGCAGTGGCGAATGTAGCATTAGCCAGACAATCACGTGTCAATCTCAAAGGCATTGTTCTAAACTGCATACAACCCCGAACCGATGCAGAAATAGCCGATTGGACACCACAGCGATTGATTCAATCACTTACTAACACGCCAGTTTTAGGCTGCTTGCCCTATTTAGATAACCTAACTGATTTGGATAAACTTGCTCAAGTAGCATCAGATTTAGATTGGGAAACACTGACGCTTTGAATTGGGCACTTGTACTGGGCGTTATCGTAAAGCCTGCGGTATAGCTACGCTTCGGACGCAGTCTAAGAAGAGAAGTATGGGTTATTACTGGATGCGCTCTAGAGAGCCAATTCAATCAGCTTAACTAACGGGATTTAAATATTACAAATTACTAGTCAGTATAAGATTGTTTTGGCAGTAGCGATCGCTTGATCCACACTCTCCACAATATAAACATTTTCTGGCGATAACTTTTTGAAGAAAACCTTACTTTCTTCATCGTTAGTCAACAAAATTACTTGCTTACTTGCTTTCAGAGCTAAGGCAATTTCTGAAGCAGTTCCTGCACCCATACCGCAGGCAATTACCACATCACTACTGAGAACATTAATATTATTTCTAGCATTCCCCATGTCTGTGAAAATAGCAATATCTACTGAAGAGGAAATACTCTCTTGATTATCACTGGGAAGAATACCAATAGTTAAACCGTCACCAGATTTTGCACCTTTACTGACTGTATCCATTACACCTACATTTTTACCGCCTGTGAGTAAAATCCATCCTTGTTTAGCAATAAATTGACCTAGTGTATAAGCATTTTGCAAATCATTTGCTGTCGCATTTTTTCCAGGCCCCATCACCCCAATAATAATTTTTCTCATAAAATTTCAAGTTTTAGCAACGTTTCGGTGAATTTACCATAAATTGATGATGCTGTTTTTGACAATCCGATAAATCACCCCTAAGAAAACTTCACGGCTCAGTTTAAAGTTTTAGATCCCTCTAAAATCTGCCTTAAAAAGGAAGGAGACTTTTATTCAGGTTCACCTTCTTTAAGTGGGATTAAGGGGGATCTAAGAGGTTGTTTGAAAAGTATTTCGCTGTGACTTTAGGCACTTTTGATCCCCCCAACCCCCCTTTTTAAGGGGAGCAAAAAGCTCTCAAAGTTCCCCAATTTATCGGGGGATTTAGGGGGATCTAAAATCTTTCATACCGACAAGAGAACTTTTCAAACATCCTCTAAAAGTGCCTGAAGTCATACCGATTCACAACTCGCAATGGGCTACGCCTCGCTACGCTAACGCAATTAAAAAACTTAGATGCAGCAAAGCTTTCGGGGGTAACATCTGTATCAGATTTTTCGTGAAATGGTATCACCCCTCTTTTGTCACTTTCGGCAGAGAATAATTTGTAACCCTTGCCCAGATAGGATTTTAACTGTAGAGCTTTCCTGGAAGGTTTCTATTAGCTTGCGATCGCTAACCTTTCGACTAAATCTAGGTTTCATCATTTAGCCCCAATTTTTATTTCCCCAGAGTGACAAAAGAGGGATCACAGCAAAAAACTTTTCAACCAGCCTGTTAAAGACAGGTTGTTATATTTAGATATTTTTGATTTTGCTGCCCCAACTTTTAGATATCGAATGGCTGAATAAGCCTTTTTCCAAAACTTAGGAATTTTCTATTATATGCATACTATCGTCAGCTATATTTACTCGATATTTTGCAGATTACTAATTGTAAAGAATATTGTATCATCAGTTCTTTGTTTATCATAATCAATGCTAATTTGAGTGGGATAGCCAAGTATTGGGTCATATTGTACAGTCACGTTTGCTGCTCTTTGAATGAACGCATTTCTAATGATATTAAAGAGCTTAGGAATTGTCTTATATTTTTGAAATAATGCTTTATCTACCGGGATTTTAGCAGATTTATAAGTAATAGAAGTTGTGACTCCGTTACGTACTTCAATAATTGCTGGTTCTGTGGCTTTGGGGACACAATTGCAACTTCTAGTAAATTCATAGCGATAATTAGAGATTTTTTTCTGTTTCCATAATCGATAATTAATTTTAAATTGTTCTAAGGCAAAATTATTAGACGCTGGTTTTTGGGCTACCTGTATAGGAGGTTGAGATATTACAGGTGTACTCAAACCCAAAGACGCGACTAAAATGGCACTAATTGCAATTGGTAAACGCATATAAATCCATTCTTAACTTCAATTGCTCAGTTTAACCTGCTTAAAGGTGATTGCCAAAAAACTGAAATTATTTTTGACACTCATCCATAGCCTAGTTTTACTCATCTAAACGGACTGCGATCGCATTCAGCAATGACTCAAATTCTGATTCGCTGTGAATATCTTCAGTTAGAGTATTCATGTCTCTGAGCAAGTCGGTAAGTGTAGCGATCATATTACGTATCTCTCTGTATTGGTCAATATCTTCTCGAATCCCCTGCAAATTATCTGCCATAACTTCTTTCATAGCTTTATTTAATTCTTCAATCTCTTCTTCCCAATACTTAATATATTTAACTCTTTCAATAGATTTAAAAATCTTGGCATCTGCTAAGATAATCGGAAATATTCGTTTATAAAAGTCTTTATCTTTAGCGATTTCAACCAATTCATACATACAATTCTCTGACTTCAAGTACTGGTCGCTAATTACTAAAATTACACAGATACCACGGCTCAAACGCTGCATGAATTCTTTAAATCTTTCTTTATAGCCAATTGCATTGGTATCACGAATAATTTTGATGCCTTTGGCTTGAAATGCTTGCTCTATTTTTTCTACAAGTGGTTTACTTTGTTGATCTCGCCAAGTGTAGGAGATAAACACTTCCTTTTGATTGCTATCTTTTAGGCGATGTTTTAATGATTCCTCTCTTTGTTGCTCTAGTTCGTTTTGCAACGGTGTAACTTTGGGGTTGATTTCCCCATCTGCTCTATCGGGTTGGAATATAACATCATCGATTAACCTGCGGACATCTACCATTTCATAGCTGTTTTCGCACTCAATTTGGTAACGGCGATCGCTCAAGCGTTTGTCGAGTTTCTCTAGAGAATAGGAATAAGGTGTGGGCAGATTTTTGCAAGTCTCGCAGTTACAAGGGACTAAAGTTTGATATTGCAAACGTTCGTAAGAGTTGTGGATTTTTTCGAGTTCATGGGTAATGACTGCCATCAATTCTTTTGTACGGTTTCCGGCTACACGGATTTTAATTTCCCGTTGATTGTAGTTTTCAATGATTTCAGCACGAGTTTGGTCTTTGTTGAGAACAACACCGCTTTTCCAAACGAGTTTTTGCTGTTCAATCCAAGGGTGCGTCTCGACAATAAAGCGGGTGAGGATGCCTTTGGGCATGAATGTATAGGTGTAGCGCAGGATGAGGTTGTGGCGATCGCCCCAGGTATAATCAGGTTTTTCAATAGATAGCAATTGAGGTGCAATATAATTGTCATGGCGATCGCGGATTTCGTAGCAAAGCTTGAACTGCATCATTAATTGCAGGAGTTCATCTCGCATATCTGCATATTCGCTGCTTTTCCAAATATTTTTGAGATCGTCTTTGGTAAAACGACCTAAATTTTCCTTGACAGTTTGATTATCCAAAACTTTGTAAACGGCAGTTGTCGCCCATTCCGGTTTGAGGATGACGTAGTGTTTGAGTGCAGAATCGTCTTGAAAGTGGAGGCAAACGCCCAGGTCGTGGAGATAGTTACTCAAGCGCAGCATATCTTTACGGTCAGTTAAATTATTGACTCGGCAAAGGTTAAAGTATTCTTCAACGCTGATGTAATTTCGGGAATTGTTCTCTAGGGCGTTTCTGACTCTTACCCAGAGTTTTGGTAGAGGTGTACCAACGTGGTCAAGGTTACTGATGTAGAACTGAATAGCCTTTTTAATTTCCGCTAAACCGCGATTATCGGCTAAATTGGTTGGCAAAATTTCCTTGAGGTTATTAAATTCTCCTCGTAACTGGCCTCCATCAACTTCGCACTGACGGTCTTGTTTTTCGTTTTTGATGATGAGAACTGGACTCTTGTCGCTCAAGAGTTCGACAACCTTCAGCCACCAATAAAAGTCAGTATTTTCTTTGCGAGTGTCGGCAACTAAAGCATAGAGAGAACGCTTGCTGAGGAAAAACTGATGGGTTTGATGGTAGATTTCTTGACCACCAAAATCCCAGATGTTGACGCGAAAATCTTTGCCATTGGGCAGTGTAAAGTCCCACCGGATCACGTCAATGCCTTGGGTTGATTTCTCTTTTGGCTGGAGTTTATAGTTTTCGTCTTTGATTTTATTGGCTAAAGAGGTTTTACCGGCTCCTCCTTCGCCAATAATCAAGAATTTTGCTTCGTAGAAGGGTTCTGTTTCGGCTGGGTCTTGCACCCGGAAATAGAAATCGAGAATTTCATTCATATCACCCGGATCTTCGTAGTAAGTCTTCGACCCCAAAATCTCTGGTGGAATGGGGACTGGATTTCTACGAAGATCCAGCTTTTTCAGGTTTGATAGTTGCCTGATTTCCCTTGGCAGAGTGCTGAGTTGATTACTGCGGAGGTGGAGGAATTGCAGGTTGGTAAGTTGGACAATTTCCGGTGGCAGAGTGCTGAGTTGATTACTGCTGAGATGGAGGGATTGTAGGTTGATGAGTTGGACAATTTCCGGTGGCAGAGTGCTGAGTTGATTACTGCTGAGGTGGAGGGATTGCAGGTTGGTGAGTTGGACAATTTCCGGTGGCAGAGTGCTGAGTTGATTACTGCTGAGGTGAAGGGATTGCAGGTTGGTGAGTTGGGCAATTTCCGGTGGCAGAGTGCTGAGTTGATTACTGCGGAGGTCGAGGGATTGTAGGTTGGTGAGTTGAACAATTTCCGGTGGCAGAGTGCTGAGTTGATTACTGCGGAGGTCGAGGGATTGCAGGTTGGTGAGTTGGACAATTTCTGGTGGCAGAGTGCTGAGTTGATTACTGCGGAGGTCAAGGTATTGCAGGTTGGTGAGTTGGACAATTTCCGGTGGCAGAGTGCTGAGTTGATTACTGCTGAGGTCGAGGTATTGCAGGTTGGTGAGTTGGAATATTTCCGGTAGCAGACTGCTCAGTTGATTATTGTGGAGGCCGAGCAATTGCAGGTTGGTGAGTTGGACAATTTCCGGTGGCAGAGTGCTGAGTTGATTACTGCCCAGGTCGAGCCATCCCAGGTTGGTGAGTTGGCCAATTTCCGGTGGCAGAGTGCTGAGTTGATTATTGCTGAGGTAGAGGGATTGCAGGTTGGTGAGTTGGCCAATTTCCGGTGGCAGCCTTGTTAAGCCTTTGCCAGAAAGGTCTAATTTTGTCACCTTATCTTTGGCAGCTGGTTCAATAATTTGCAGCAGTTCTTCGTTAGTCATTTCGGGTTTTATAGAGGCGATGCCTGACGACGAGTTGCTGCTGAAACGCGCAGCAGAAAAATTGACCTAATTAATAATGTACCCTGTATCAAGGATTGCATTCAGGCAATGTGCGTTAGCGTAGCTCGTCGTAGACATCATTGCAGACTCCTGCCCGTCTACGCTCGACCTCAAAGCCTCACCATTCAACCTTTTTACACGAATTGTCGAGTTAAAAGAGCGAGCATTCCACCTTTGAACTCGAAGCTTGCACTTTTTTACACAAACTGTCGAGCAAAAAAGGCGTAGGCGTAGCCCGTCGTAGACATCGCTCTACCTAAGAACTTGAAGCTTGCACCTTTTTACACCAATTATCGAGTAAAAAGAGCGATCGCTCCACCTTTGAACTCGAAGCTTGCACTTTTTTACACCAATTGTCGAGTAAAAAGAGCTATCGCTCCACCTCAGAACTTGAAGCTTGCACCTTTTAGCACGAACTGTCGAGCAAAAAGGGCGATCGCTATTGTATTTTTTGAGAATTGACCAATAGCGATGCCTGCGGCGGGCTAGGCCAACGCCACAAACTTTGTAGTCACCTTATAGTAGTTGTAAAAATATAAAAAGTATTTAGCCGTTATCTTCAACTTGATATGAGCGCAGCAGATTTATTCCCAACCTTGCACAAGCTATCTCGTGCAGATAAACTCAAGGTCATGCAGTTTTTAGTTCAAGAACTGGCGACCGAAGAAGAAGCATTATCGTTACAGCCAGGAGTCACTTATCATGTGTGGTCTCCCTATAATTCTCATGAAGCTGCTAATAAACTAGCTGCACTGCTAGAACAAGACAAACAGGTAAACGATGCTTAATTCACAAGGATTTATCTTCGTTGAAAGCCGTGATGTGTTTGGGGATATTGATGCAGTACCAATATTACCTTTGACGTTAAGCTACAAAAATTCTGTGGTTAACGTTTCGAGTTTATTAGATACTGGAGCTAGTATTAATGTTTTACCTTACAGTGTAGGTATTCAGTTAGGGGCGGTATGGGAAGAACTAACAACCTCAGTACAACTGGCTGGAAATTTAGCACCAGTTGAAGCAAAAGGGTTAATTTTATCTGCTCAAATAGCCAGTTTTGCACCAGTTCGCTTGGTATTTGCTTGGAGTTTTACTGATGATGTGCCATTACTTCTAGGACGCATGAATTTTTTCGTGGAATTCGATGTCTGTTTTTATCGTTCACAGATGGCTTTTGAACTGTCTCCTAAGTCGTAAGATTGAGCAATCATGCGATCGCTCCACTTTTTAACTCAAATTGTCGAGTGAAAAGAGCGTAGGCGTAGCTCGTCGTAGACATCGCTCCACTCGTCAAACAAAGAGTAGCAAGAGTACGCCCAACAGGTGTATCGCCGCAATTACGACCAAGTAATAAAAGCACTATAGTTTACCGTCTGTGAAAAATTTTTATTACAATGCAGATGTCCACTAGGCGGCGTGCTGTCTATCCACGTAAATCGAGAAGATAATCGATGAGTAATCAATTACAAGACTACAATCCTAGCGGCATAGGTGAAGTAAATGGCAACCTCTTAGGTTTGCCTTGCGATTATGAGTCTGCAAACCTGATTGTCTTTGGTGTGCCGTGGGAAGTCACTGTTTCATACGGTGCAGGCACAGCTAACGGCCCACAACGAATTCTCGATGCTTCAACTCAATTAGATTTATTCGATTTCGATAACCCTGATGGTTGGAAGCAGGGAATTTTCATGGTAGAAATTCCCCAAGATATTTTAGAAAAAAATACATACTACCGCGCCTTAGCAGCACAAATTATTGAGCGATTAGCCCAAGGTAAACAACTTTCAGATACACCAGATTTAACATCTGTCCTCGCAGAAATTAATCAAGTTTGCCAACAGGTAAATCAATGGCTGTTTGAAAATTGTCAAGAAGCAATTAACAAGGGTAAGCGAGTTGCAGTGATTGGTGGGGATCACAGTTCGCCGTTAGGTTATTTCCAAGCCTTAGCGGCTAAGTACGCAAACTATGGCATTTTGCACATTGATGCCCACGCAGATTTACGCGATGCCTATGAGGGATTTGAGTTTTCTCATGCGTCGATTATGTTTAATGCGATGAAAATACCGCAAATTTCTAAGCTAGTGCAAGTGGCTTTGCGTGATATTAGTCATGACGAAATAGAAATGATTGACCAATCTAGCGATCGCATTATTGCATATTACGACCCAGCCATTAAACAAAAGCTTTACTCTGGAACAACTTGGATTGATTTATGCCGAGAAATTATCAGTCATTTACCTGAGTCTGTTTACATTAGCTTTGATGCAGATGGTTTAGATCCAAAACTTTGTTCCAGTACAGGTACTCCTGTTCCAGGTGGGTTGGAATTAGAGCAAGCATTTTGTCTGTTCCGGGAATTAGTAAATAGTGGGAGAAAAATTATTGGCTTTGATATTTGCGAAGTTGGTGATGCTGAGTGGGATGGTAATGTCGGGGCGCGGGTAGTTTACAAGCTGGCAAATTTGATGGATTTATCTCAGAAAAAAATATAACGGTTCCCACTAAGATGGGGTACAGCACTATATCACAAGGTGTCGGGGCACGGCATACCGTGCCCCGACTAAATTGTTAGAGTGAAATCAGGTATTTAAAAACGATACGGATGACATTACAAGACGCACGACAATACGCACCAGCAACCGATCGCAATCGTGAACCAATTCTAGAAGTACTTTCACAAGTATTGCCTGGGAATGGGACGATTTTAGAAATCGCCAGTGGTACTGGTGAACACGCAGTTTTTTTTGCATCCAGACTTAGAGATTGTATGTGGTTACCAACAGATATAGATCCACAAAGAAGAGCCAGCATTATTGCATGGACTGAACACTTTAAATGTAATAATATCTATCCACCGCTTGAGCTTGATGTTAGAGAACCAGTTTGGGCAGTGGAAGAGGGGGCAGTAACCCAGTGGCTGAATACCTCGCCAATTATTGCGATCGTCAACATCAATATGATTCACATTTCACCTTGGTCAGCTTGTCTGGGGTTAATGGCAGGGGCAGGTCGGATTTTAAAAGCAGGAGGCATCCTCTATTTGTATGGGCCATTTAAACAAGGTGGAGAACATACAGCACCGAGTAATGCGGCTTTTGACAAATCTTTACGTGCCCAAAACCCAGAGTGGGGTATACGTAACTTGGATGATGTTGTTGCAGTAGCTAGCGCCCAAAATCTCATCTTGAAACAAACTTACCAAATGCCAGCTAATAATCTTTCAGTAGTGTTTCAACGTTCTGCTAATTTAGAATAATTCCTCAAAAGGTTAGTTAGCGGACTCGAAACGTTGACCTTGCTCGAATCCCAACCGACCTAGGATCTATCCATTAGTCACATCATGTCCGCTTGATTACACCAATTCTGAATCTGGTTCCACACCCTGATCATGAATATCAACTAAATCTGCTGGTACTTAATTCAGAGGATATTCTAAAAGTCGATTTTCATGTGTTTTGGCGAATAGAAATTGCCAAAGCCTTTTAAAACATTCTGATATTACCTGAATCAGTAGTGAGAGTTACTGGTTAGCACCAGTTTTGAACAACTGCGACAAATGACTTAACCATCTCCCAAACCAGAAACGAGATCCTGCGCTTGCAACGTTCTGAGAAAGAAGCTCAATCGCATGGTTACAATCTTGCAAACTTGCATCAAGTTTCATTGCCTGATAAATTTCGCGGGCATGACAAAAGGCATCCATCGCTTCTGATTCCCGATTAATTTTTTCTAACACCAGACCTAAATTAAACCAGGCGTTTGCTTCTGCATTTTGGTCATCAAGATTCCTTCTGATTTCTAATGAATACTGATGAAACTCAACCGCCTTTTGGTACTGTCCCAGAGCCTTATAAGCATTGCCCAACCCACTTAAGGCCATGGCTTTCCCATTGCGTTGACTTTGCCCGCCGTAGGCATCGCAGATGGATGTTGCCAGTTCTAACCATTGCTGGTAAAACTCAATTGCCATCTGGTAATGTCCCAACGATTCATAAGTATTACCTAAACTTCCCAGGGAAATGCATTCGCCAGTCAAATCGCCTATTTTCTTACTGATACTCAACCACTGCTGATAAAACTCAATTGCTTGCTCATACTTGCCCAGGTATTCATAAGTATTACCCAAACTTCCCAAGCAAATACCTTCCCCGGTGCGATCGCCTATTTTTCTAGTGATACTCAACCACTGGTGATAAAATTCAATCGCTCGCTGGTATTTACCCAGTGATTGGTAGGCGTTGCCCAACCCAGATAAAGATTTGGCAACGCCTGCGCCATCGCCTATTTCTCTTGCTATATCCAACCACTGCTGATAAAACTCAATTGCCAAATGGTACTCGCCTAGTGAGTCGTAAGCATTGCCTAAACTTCTTAAACAAGTGACTTCGCCATTGCGATCGCCTGTTTCTCTGGCTTTGTGCAAGCACCGCTTTTCAAACTCAATGGACTCGATGTTATTTAAGCTCCCGGATCTAATTACTTCTGTCATTCTCTATAGAAAACGAAATTTGTGGTGGATAGGCTGTCGATTATACAATTTTCTATGCCTTTCGCACACTAGAAATGCAATTTAGCGGCACAACTTCTCTCAAAATATAAAAATTCTTTTTCAATATCAAACTTTCTTTTATACACAGCAATCTCCGCAATTGCTGAGTGTAAAATGCTTTGATTTATATTGTTAACAAGCGTACGAATATACTATAACAATGAAAAATTCCGCTTTCTAATAAAGATATGGAAAAACCAAATCAATCAGCAGCAGCATAATCAGGTAATGCGTTGAGTTGTAAATTAACAGCACTTAGATAATTTTGATCATTTAAAACTTGTGATGGTAATTTATCTGCGTTAACAGCAGCCTTTACCAAATCTTTTGCAATAATATTTCTATTCAGAGTTTGATATACTAATGTTTCTCCACTAGGAATCCCGTGTTGCTTTAAACCTCCCTGATAAGCAAAAGTAACTAGATTGAAAGGCTCAAGGTAACTAACAGAAGTAGAACTAGTGGATAAATTGTTAGAGTTAATAGCTATTTCACTAGTGTTGTTAGTAGCTGTTTGAGCGCCAGCGATTCCAGGTACAAAAGTAATAAAAGCAAAAATCAGTCCGGAATTTATTAAGGTAACAAGTTTCATAAGGTTATTCTTTGGTAAAACGCGATCGGTGTTCTTTATTAATACATTCCTCTTTATTATTAATCTCAGCTTCCTTCAGTCAGGTCATCTGATCGGTTGATATATGACTCACCCAAAAGGGTGAGCTAATTGAAGAACACAAGGAGCAATAGAGACTCTTTTAAATTCAAACGCAGAAAAAATTGGCTGAAATTCCTAATTACTTAACTGAGGCAAGTTAAACATTTATGCAATTTTTAATTCGCCTTTTGAGTTCCCCAAGCATTACAGAAATTGCTGCGATCGCTTTTATGCAACCATAAACAGATGTCTACGACGGGCTACGCTTACGCATTGCGGGCAAAACACAACAGCGTTGTATTAATACAATAGGCAAAATCCACACCTGAGAGTGTCCGGTTTTGCTCACCAGCCCTCAAGCTAGCTTGTTAACTTAGAGAAGTGTTCAATTGCAAGCTCAATCTTTACTCACAAGAATAATCATCAATAGCTGTAGTCTTTAGGGTTTGCAGAAAAGTTTAATGCAAAGAAAACAGTGGTTTTTAAGAACGGGACTTGCTCTCCTAATTTTTATCATGGTTGTAGCGGCAAAATTTATGGATAAAACTTATTCCATCAGAGAAATTTACGTATTTGGAGACAGTCTTTCGGATACAGGGATGGTATTTCGGGCGACAGGAGGAATGTATCCACCGAACCCAACTTACTTTCAGGGACGTTACTCGAATGGTCGAGTTTGGATTGAGTACCTTGCCGAATCTCTTCATTTGTCCTCCAAGCAAACTAACAATTTTGCTTACGGAGGCTCGACTACTGGCAGTGTTGGCAACAACTATGTACCTAGTTTGCTAAATCAAGTACAGTCGTTTACACAGACACATCAACAGACAAATCCTGATGCTTTGTATGTGCTATGGGCAGGAGCAAATGATTACTTGCAAGGGGTAAGTAGTGCAACTATTCCTGTTAAAAATGTGACAACGGCAATCAACTCTCTAACTGATGTGGGTGCTAAAAAGATTTTGGTAGCAAATTTACCAGATTTAGGACAGTTACCTGCCACTAAAAACAGTACGAATTCTGTGAATCTTAGTGCATTAACACAAGCACATAATCAAGGCTTGAGGCGATCGCTTAAAGTACTAAGTCAACAGCATTCCGATCTTGAGATTGTGATATTAGATGCCAACACACTATATCGAGATGCGATCGCAAATCCGGCAACTTTTAACTTTACCAATGTTATCAGTCCATGCCTGTCTAACGGTCGCACCTGTGGTAACCCAGACCAGTTTTTGTTCTGGGATGGTATTCATCCGACGGCTGCGGCTCATCGAATCATCGGAGAAACTGCTTTTTCAACAATTCAAGAGGCAGGGATGATTAATGCTCCTTCAATGTTGGTTCCCTAATTTACTTGAACAGTTTTTGCAGAGATAAAATTCTTTCTTAGGACTTACGCACTGTACAAATGCATCGTGATATGCATTACCTAAAATAGAAAGTTTTCAGGCTTTTCTTAATTATCCTGCGATGCCTACGGCGGTAAACTACGGAAATAGACGATGCTGTAGGGGTACAGTATTGCTGTGCCCTTACGAAAGATATGGTTTTTAACCTTAATCCATATTTGGTATTTCTTGTCAATGTGTAAGTCCTATTTCTATCAAAAATGTTTTAGATTACAGCCTTTTTAATCTATTTTGAACCACAATCCTTGGTAGGGGTGCATAGCTAGCTGTGCGCCCTTACAGTATGTTTAAGCTGTTACGCATTTAACTGGAACATTTACATGAAGGCTGATGACGGATGACTGATGACTGATAACCGTTAACAGTTAACTACCGTAAAGAGTGTTTATACAATTTAGGCGCGCATCAGCTTAATTTACTAAAAATAGCTGTAAAATACGGTAAACCTAACGAGTTACCGTTGATTAATCTAACAGAACCCTCAAATAGTATATTACTTGCTTGTATAATTGGAAACTTAAATAACTGCTTATGTCTGAACAATATCGTTTTGAAACCTTGCAAGTTCATGCTGGACAAGAACCGGCTCCCGGAACTAATGCTCGTGCTGTACCAATTTATCAAACGACTTCCTACGTTTTTGACGACGCCGAACATGGAGCGCGGTTGTTTGCTCTCCAGGAATTTGGCAACATTTACACCCGAATCATGAACCCGACGACGGATGTATTTGAAAAGCGAATTGCTGCTCTAGAAGGGGGTGTAGCAGCATTAGCAACAGCTAGTGGACAGGCGGCACAATTCTTGGCAATCAGTACGATCGCTCAGGCTGGGGATAATATTGTTTCCACTAGTTTTTTGTATGGGGGAACATATAACCAATTTAAAGTATCCTTACCACGTTTAGGCATTAACGTCAAATTTATCGAGGGAGATGATCCAGAAAGTTTCCGTCAGGCGATCGACGATCGCACCAAAGCATTATACGTTGAAACCATTGGTAATCCTCAATTCAACATTCCCGACTTTGCCGCTTTAGCTCACATTGCTCACGAAAACGGTATACCTTTAATTGTGGATAATACCTTCGGTGCTGGTGGGTATCTAGCTCGACCCATCGAACATGGTGCAGATATTGTAGTGGAATCTGCAACTAAATGGATTGGTGGACATGGTACTTCTATTGGTGGCGTAATTGTCGATTCGGGTAAATTTGACTGGGGTAACGGCAAATTCCCCCTATTTACCGAGCCAGCGCCCGGTTATCATGGATTGAATTTTCAAGAAGTGTTTGGCCTTAGTGGAACATTTGGTAACATTGCCTTTATTATTCGCGCCAGGGTAGAAGGGTTACGGGATTTTGGCCCATCCTTGAGTCCATTTAATGCCTTTCTTTTACTGCAAGGATTAGAGACTCTCTCGCTTCGTGTAGATCGGCATATCAGCAATGCCTTAGAGTTGGCTCGGTGGTTAGAGCAGCAAGAGCAAGTATTATGGGTTAATTATCCGGGGCTTGCCAATCATCCATATCATGAACGAGCGAAAAAATATCTCCGGCATGGCTTTGGGGGAGTTTTAAACTTTGGCATCAAAGGTGGATTGGAGGCAGGTAAAGCTTTTATCAATCATGTGAAATTGGCGAGTCATTTAGCAAATGTTGGTGATGCTAAAACCCTCGTTATTCATCCCGCTTCCACAACCCATCAACAGCTAAGTGATGACGAACAGCTTTCGGCAGGTGTGACACCCGATTTGGTGCGGGTATCGGTGGGAATTGAGCATATCGACGATATTAAAGAGGATTTTGAGCAGGCATTCCGGCTAGTTAGGAGTTAATAAATGGGAAATGGGGAATGGGGCATGGGGCATTGCTTATTAATTCTTCTCCTCCACTCCTAACTCTTAACTCCTAACTCTTAACTCCTAACTCTTAACTCTTAACTCCCAACTCGCCACTCCCCATGCTCTACTCAGACTTCATCTCACCGCAAACCCAGTTTTACCAACTGACAGTGCCATTTCAACTTGAAGGGGGCGAAACATTAACTGGGGTTCAAGTTGCTTATCGCACCTGGGGACAGTTAAATGCTCAAGCCGATAATGGGGTACTGATTTGTCATGCCTTAACTGGTTCGGCTGATGCCGATGATTGGTGGGAACCCTTGTTTGGTTTAGGGAAAGCTTTCAATCCAGAACATGATTTTATTGTGTGCAGCAACATCTTGGGAAGTTGTTACGGCACAACCGGGCCAACTAGTATCAATCCGATAACGGGAAAACCTTATGGCGTATCCTTTCCTGAGATTACAATCCGAGATATGGTTCACCTGCAAGCTGTACTACTAGAATACCTGGGTGTTCAATCTCTGCGGTTAGTAATTGGCGGATCACTTGGTGGAATGCAAGCACTGGAGTGGGCGTTATTATATCCAGAAAAGGTGAAAGCGATCGCACCCATTGCTGTTTCTGGCAGACATTCAGCTTGGTGTATTGGATTAAGTGAAACCCAAAGACAGGCAATTTACGCCGATCCAAACTGGCAAGGAGGGAACTACACGCTGGATGCGCCCCCGAACCAAGGACTAGCTGTTGCGCGGATGATGGCGATGTCTACTTACCGTTCTTGGGATAGTTTTACAATCCGCTTTGGGCGGCACTATGATGCATCTGAGCAGTTTGCTATAGCCAGTTACTTACAGCATCAAGGTCAAAAGCTGACAGAACGATTTGATGCCAACACTTACATTACCCTCACCCATGTAATGGATCGCCACGATGTTGCACGCGATCGCACAAATCCTAATTTATCGGATTATGAATCTATTTTGCAAAGTATCCAGCAACCGTCTTTAGTTGTCGCAATTGATTCTGACATTCTCTATCCTCCAGTAGAACAACAAGAATTAGCAAATTTAATCCCTAATGCTCAATTGGCGTGGCTGAAGTCAACCCACGGACATGATGCATTTTTAATTGACATGGCTGCATTGAATGAAATATTAATCTCTTTTCAGCAAAGTTTAGATTTTCCAGCCTCCTAGTACCGCAAGGCGGAAGTCAAAAGTCAGAAGTATTATAGAATAAGCACTTTAGGGCTTTTCAATGGTCTGCTTATTTATGCCATGCTGTACTAGCTAATTATGAGGCAAAATGATGAAGCGAAAAAGGCGATCGCTATTGGTAGAAAGTATTTATATATTAAAAAGATAAGTACAGAAACTGAAAAAAGATTATGTATTAGCTAAAAGCTAAAAATATGGCATTAAATTCCAAAGTTATCGGGACACCATTTGCACCAGTTGTAGGACAACAGCAAGCTATAGAATTACTCACTCAAGCTGTTAGACAAAAGCGGGTTGCTCCAGCCTATCTATTTGTGGGGCCAGATGGTGTAGGAAGGAGTTTAGCCGCCAGGTGTTTTGTAGAATTGCTATTTTCTAGTGAAATGGGAGTTACTACGGCTTTACAAAACCGTTTGCGTCAGGGTAACCACCCAGCTTTACTATGGGTGCAACCAACATACCAATACCAGGGGCAACGATTAACACCAGTAGAAGCAACAGAAAAAGGGCTTAAGCGTAAGGCTCCACCCGTAATTCGGCTAGAGCAAATTCGGGAAATTGCTGAGTTTCTAAGTCGGCCACCCTTGGAAGCACCAAGGAATGTGGTGGTGCTAGAGGAAGCCCAAACAATGGCAGAAGCAGCAGCGAATGCTTTACTTAAAACCTTAGAAGAACCAGGACAGGCGACGTTAATTTTAATTGCACCTACACCGGAGTCTGTTTTACCAACTTTAGTGTCACGCTGTCAACGCATTCCTTTTTATCGTTTAGATGCACAGTCTTTGGCTGTTGTACTTACACAAACTGGTCATCAGGAAATTTTGCAAAATCAGGCAGTATTGAGCATAGCAGCTGGCAGTGCTGGAACTGCGATCGCATCTTACGAACAATTACAAGCTATTCCCCCTGAGTTACTCGAAGACCTGAAAAAAGCCCCTGCTTCCTACCGCAAAGCCTTGGAGTTAGCTAAGAAAATTGATAAGGATTTAGATACAGAAGCCCAACTGTGGTTAGTTGATTATCTTCAGCAATTCTACTGGCAGCAGTGGCATCAACCCAGCATCATTAACCAGCTAGAACAATCTCGTAAATACTTGCTTTCTTACGCTCAACCAAGGCTAGTTTGGGAATGTCTGCTTTTATCTGTATGTCAAAAATAAAATTCTATTTACTAAGGATTATACAAAAAGCTCAAATCCTTTAGCAATATTAAATGATATTACTTAAGTATTTGTAGATATTAGTACTTGTGTATTATTGAGAGTGAGCTACGCAAAGCTTCTGTCTCCGACACGCTGCGCGAACGTAAAGGATGTGGCGAGTTAAAAGACATTGCCCCAAGACACTAGAAGTTACTCAATTATCAAAGCTTTATAGTAAACAAAAGTCTTGCGGGGGATGACTAATAAAGGCTGTCCAATTACTCTTTTTGAAGATTGTACCCCTGACTTATATGAACTTATCGCAGACAATTCCAGTTCTTCTTTTAGGGACTAGCTTGGCTGTGCTTTCACCGCAAGTTTGTCCTGCTCTCACTATTCAAGAAGTAGCTAGTCTTGCCCAAGCATCAAGCGATTTGCCAGTGGTCAAATCAGCAGGACTGTCCCCCGACATTAATGTGCCTTGGTCGAAAACTGTGAGAATCGTTGACCCTTTTGAAGGAGAGTTTATTGGGGTTTTCGACCGGAACTCTTTAGGTGGCTATTTGTACCGTGAGGGTTCAAAGCAAGTTCTTAGTTTATGGACTCCTTCAAGCATTCGAGTCCTCGTAACAGTAAATTCGGGTGAAGCAAGGTCTTCTTTCTACACAGCAGGTCGTGTGTATCCCAGACCTGACTTTATTAGGTTTGTTACTACCAAGAAAGTTGATAAACTTTTGCTCAAGGTCAGGGAAAAGGTTTTTCAATTAGACGGTTCAACCGGCACATTTGCTGTCAGTCAAGAACTAGCCACCGCTTTGAAAAATGCTCCAGATGAGAACTTAAACATCAGACTAGTCTTGGAAGGAGGTCAAACTGTGGATAGCGAAATTGGCAAAGGGACGGTAAAAGCTTGGCGAAATATTTATTAAGCGATGTCTTTGGCGGGCTACGCCTACGCATTTTTAACTATTAGGCGGAAAGTCCCGCGCTCTGGCAAAGGTGAGCGTCGGGTGAGGTGAGCGTCGGGAGGATGCCACCCTAAGTATTATCTATATATCAAGAAAAGAAAAATTTTCTCCCCTCTTATCAGGAATTTAGCTAGTAAAACTTGTTTATAAATTTAGGAAGAACAGAAACAGAATCGATGATAGGAGGTGTAGAAATTAAAATATAAGATTCATAATGATCTTTAATTACCAGATAAGTAGGTATAATGGCGATCGCTAGGTTTTGTACCTCCCAACTGCGTAAGCGTAGCCCGTCACTTTGAGACTGCTGGTAGCGACGCAAAACAGATTGGATATTTTTTTTACAAACTTCTTCACCGACTACCTGAGAAAGTTCTCGCCACAACTGAGAACTGACTTATTTTATGTAGTCGTGTTTATAACCTATCTGCACCGCAATTTCCGCATAAGTGCGTTCCAGCCAACTTTCCAGTAAAATTACAGATTGAACATCATTAAAAGGGACTGGGGATTGGCGATTAGAGACTCTTTATTAGGTTATAAAACGAAAAATTATGGTAGTTGCTCTGACCCCTCCCAAATTTTGGGATGTTTCCAAGTACTGAGTCCCCAGTAACGGAGCGGCTTCCTCCCGCCACTAACATAGGGTATGGTGGGGGACTCCTCGCCGCGCTCAGTTAATAATTAATACAGTATAGTGAGTTAACCCGTACCTCTCAAGTTATAAAAAGGACATTAACGCTATGAAATTTGGTATTGATATAGGACACAATTGCCCTCCTCACGATACAGGGGCAACAGGTATCCAACAAGAAGATGTTTTAACAAAAGCAGTTGGTACAAAACTGATACAAAAACTAAAAGCAGCAGGTCATACGGTTATTGATTGCACTCCCACAAGTGCTAGTGGTGTAAATGATTCTCTGAGACAACGAGTCAATAAAGCAAATGCTAATAACGTTAATGTCTTTATTTCGATTCACTTTAATAAGTTCAACACTATAGCTAATGGCGCAGAAATTTTCGCCATTAGCAATACATCAAAAGGTATCGCTCAATCAGTTTTAAAAGAGATTGTTAAACTTGGCTTCAATAATAGAAAAGTTAAAAGTACAGGTTTTTATGTTATCAAAAATACACAAATGCCCGCTATTTTAATTGAGTGCTGCTTTTGTGATTCCAAAGTAGACATGGATCGCTTTGATGCTGAAAAGATGGCCGAAGCAATTAAAGATGGATTAATTGGTGAGTCCGATCACGATGATCCTAAGCCTGATAAAAAGTACAGTCTAGAAATTACAGAAAAAACTTTCTTAAAACCTTCTACAGAACAGTCATCAGAACTACCTAAAGACTCTGTAATCGATATTGTTCCAGGAAATTATCCAATTTTAGATGTCCGTTTTGAGGAAAACCATTATTGGGTTAAGTGGTCTGACAAAAGTAAAGGAAACCGAGATGGGCATTTTGTTTTCGCTAAACATGCCAAAGTTGTAGAAAAAGATTAACTAATTTTATGATCCCTGGCTTCTCTAAGAACCCAGGGATCTACAAAAACTTTTTAATAGGACAAATATATGTCATTATTAGATGATTTAGTCAATAATTATTTTAATAAAGATTTAGGATTAATTTTTACAAAGATTGGTATTGAGCCTACAAGAATTACTGAAATAAATCGGCAAATTTTAAAAGAAGTTACTCTTGCTCAATGGTTACTAGAATCTACTAGAGCTAAAAGTGATCTAGCTGTCAATGCTAACAATTTTGCCGGATTAAAATGGCGAGACCCTGATATGAAAGGGTTTGCCGAACCGTTAAAAATCAAAGTTCCTTCTGAGCCAGAAGAAGTTGAGTTTTGTAAATTTATAGATATAGACGCTTTTATTATTGGTTATTGGAAATTTTTAACTCGCACTCCCTATAGAGGCTTAGAAGATCACACCAACACACCAGAAAATTTCCTTGGCTTTCTCAAGGCTAAAGGCTATTCATCTGATCCTAAATATGTCAGTAAGGTTGTAGACTTGCTTCCAGAGGCACAAAAGTTACTGGCTAATGCAGGTGGAGTTATCACTCCTGTTTCAGTGGAACAACTACAGCTAATTCGTGCGCCAAAAGAAGTTGAAGTAGGACAAAATTTTAGGGTTGAAGGCGTAGCACGTTTAACTGACAGTGGCAAAGTTTTGTCGATTATGATCGACAATCAATTTCCAATTCCAAATGTAGCAATTAGTCAGGATGGTAAATGGGAATTTGATTTCGTCTTTAAACAACAAGGCGATCGCCGCTTGATAATTGCTGTTGACAATCAAACCCTAGAGATCCAAATTAAAGTTGTTGTTCCTTTCGATCACAAAGACAATGAGAAGACTCAACAGCCTACAGCATCCAGCTTACCAGGAGCAAAGGTAATTAAACTCGGTGGTAGCGTAGGAATTGGCGGAGTCAATAAAGCTGATGATGTTAAGGCTATTAAGGCGCGATTGCATGAGCTAGGCTACAAATGGGTAGGCGATCCTAACAGTGCAGACAGAGACAGAGGACTATTTGACGCAATCAAATTATTTCAATCAATTATTGCAGGTCGCACTACTATTAATGGTGATGGTCGAGTTGATGTTGGTGGAATAACTCATCGATGGTTGCAAGCAGCTAATGCACCACGGTGGGAGTTGATGCCAAAAAGCGACCCTGATAATGGTTTCGTTAACGGTGAACTGGAAGACACCCAAGATAACCACGATTTTGGAACACACTGGTTAGCTGATGTTATTAAAGTAATTGCCCAAGACTATCAAAATAGTTATCGCAATACTCATCCCAAAGCTGCTCCATTTGCAATTAACGATGTTAGCCTTCCTCATGGAGGCGATACTCCCGACCATCATGGACATGAAACTGGCATGATGTGCGATGTTTACTTACCCAAAAGAAATGGGACTTTTGGCGGCATTTTTTGGTCGAGTTCTGAATACGATCAAGATGCTACGCGAGCTATTCTCAAGTCTATTCGCAAGCAAAAGCTAGTAAAGGTTGGGGCGGTTTTCTTCAACGATAAAAAGCTAATTCAAGAGGGACTTTGTACTCCAATGATTGGTCACGATCATCATATTCATTTTGAAATTAACCCACCATTAAGAAGCTAATAGAGAGTCCGGTGTTTAGTGTGTAGAAGAGTTGCTGACAAAAGAACCTTTATAATTTCTGCCCTGCGTAAATCGATCGCACTTCGCCGTTACGCCGGATGACAGCTTCGCCATTACTGACATCTACTAGTGTCCAACCACTTGAGCCAATATTTTCACCCATATTGACTCGGCGAGTCACGCCCTCAATTTTAAACAAAGCAGCAGATTTGTTACCCAACTCTAGCAATCCCTCTAAGGTATTACTTGGAGCAACTGCGATCGCAGTTGGTGGATATACTTGTTCATGAGTAATAGTTGGTTCTGACTCTGGGGCTAATGCCGCACGCAATGGAACTACTGGTAATGCAGGCAGAGGGTTGGGTGTTTGGCGTACAGTAATGGGTGCAGTTTTTGCAGCTACAGGTTTAAGTTCGGCTCTTACAGCCGAAGCTAACATATTGACGGTTACAGGCTTTGCAGCTTGTTGCACTGTATTCAGGACACTTTTTACCACATTAGATTGAGATCCCTGCAATGCATTGGCAACTTGTGGTAAAAGTGTGGGAGTCCCAGGAATTGCTGGCAAGGCGTAGCGCATTGGCGACGGCGCTTGATAAACAGGAACGTAGATCCGCTCAACAACGCTTCCAGAACGGTTAGGGGCTGGTGGTGTATTGTTAACTAGAAGTGGTGGTAGATTACCAGTTGTTTGTCGGTTACTAAGGGCTATTTGGTTAGTCTTTGCCTGAGTGGAATATCCCGGACTAAAAGATTTTTGATTGCTTTTGGCTTCTTGCTTATCTATAACTGCCAGTGCTTGGAGCATATAGTCAACTAACTCTGCCTCAATTTCTGGTTTTACAGGCAACTGTGACTGCGGTTGCGGCACTAAAACAGCTGGCTGGGTCAAGTTGGTATTTACAAGATATATGACTCTAGACTGTACCAGGTAGACCATACCAGCGATCGCCACGCCTAGAGTTGTTCCTACCATCAGTAGTTTGCCCAAACTCCGACTACTTTTCTGACGCTTTCTACTAACTCTTTTTACGGTGGCGCTGTCAAACACAACGGTACTCAAGTGCTTGTGGTTATTTTGAGCAACTGTCGGTAAAATCATCTGCGGGAACGTGACTGTTCCCATAGGCACGTATTCTGGAGGCGAGTGGCGTTGAGGTTGGGGGGAAACCCCAGCAACAGACTGATTGGATTTATTCTGCCTACTGTGCCTAAAGGTTTGAGAAGACAGATTTCCACTAACATCCAGAATGCAGTCGATATCGGCAAAGAGTTCATCCATTAGACCATCAGCATAGTTTTCTATCGACCAAGGCTCGTTGGCGATTAAGTCTTCTGATGGTTCTGGTACTATGAGACGGGTGCTGGCTTCTTGTAACATAGACTTTCTGGGTTGTTGCTAGGACGAGGAAACGCCGCGCCTACTGCCTGGGAATTAGGATTATAGATGAAACATCCAATTCGCCGTCTTATTGAGACAAGCTGCTTGAGCGCTGGTATTAAAGTCAACTTTAATCTGGGGATTGTTAATGATGCCATTACTAATATTCATGTCATCTATCATACCAATCCCCCTCTCTACTACTATACTCAGTCTTTATCAAGCTTGTGTTAAGCTAATGCCGGAAACTCTGATTGGCTATTGCTTCTACGCAATTCTAAATATAATAATAAAGCATTAACATCGGCTGGGTTTACACCCCCAATACGTGCAGCTTGACCAAGAGTGAGTGGTTTTACGTGAGTTAGCTTTTCCCGTGCCTCTTTGGAAAGAGTATCAATTCTTGTGTAATCTAAATCCGCAGGTAACTGGCGATGCGCTTGGCGGGCAATTTGGTCAATCTGATTTTGTTGCCTAGCGAGATAGCCAGAATACTTGATATCAATTTCTGCGCCTTCTTTCTCGGCGCGGTTGAGGTTGGCGTTTCCCAGTCCGAACCTGTCGAGGTCAACGTAATGGAATCCCGGACGGCGCAGCAAGTCATTAAGGGTAATTGAACCTTTGATTGCTTGTTGGGTATTAGATGCGATCGCTATTCCAATTTCATCATGTTCTTTGACTCGTGTAGCTTGCAATCTTTGTTTTTCTGTGGTTATATTCGCCTGTTTTTGAGTAAACAGATCCCAGCGGCGATGGTCAATTAAACCAATTTCTCGTCCCAAGGGTGTTAAGCGTTGGTCAGCATTGTCAGAACGCAATATCAATCGGTACTCTGACCTACTGGTAAGCATCCGGTAAGGTTCGCGTAAATCCTTTGTACATAGGTCATCAACTAGCGTTCCAATGTAACTTTGCTCACGGGCAAAAACAATCATCTCTTGAGAGCGAGCAAATCGAGCTGCGTTGATTCCCGCCACCAGCCCTTGAGCTGCGGCTTCTTCATAACCTGTAGTACCATTAATTTGCCCAGCACAAAATAGTCCGGCAATCTTCTTAGTCATCAGTGTGGGGTAACACTGTGTTGCTGGTAAATAGTCATATTCCACAGCATACGCTGGACGCAGCATCACACATTTTTCCAAACCGGGGAGAGTCCGCAATAATTGCAGTTGCAAATTTTCTGGTAAACCTGTAGAAAATCCTTGGATATAAAGTTCGGGTATATCCCGTCCTTCTGGTTCAATAAAGATTTGATGACTTTCCTTATCGGCAAAGCGGACAATTTTATCTTCAATACTGGGGCAATAACGCGGCCCTTTGGCTTCCACCCAACCGCCATAAACTGGTGACAGGTGCAAGTTATCTCGAATTAGGCGATGGGTTTCGGCGGTTGTGCGGGTGATGTAGCAAGGCATCTGTTCCCGTTCTATCCACGCCTCTGGGTCAAAACTAAACCAGCGTACATCTTCATCTCCTGGCTGGATGAGCATTTTACTATAATCCACCGATCGCTTGTCTACTCTGGCTGGGGTTCCAGTTTTGAGCCTTCCGGTTTCAAATCCCAGGCGGTTTAGGGTTTGCGTCAATCCTTCAGCCGCAAATTCTCCAGCGCGTCCGGCTGGCATTGATTTATTACCAACCCAAATTTTGCCTCCCAGGAAAGTGCCAGTTGTCAAGATAACTGCTTTACATTGGAACCCTACACCAAAATAAGTTTCAACGCCGATGACTTCACCGTTAGCACCCAGCACCAAATCTATTGCCATGCTTTCGCGGATTGTCAAGTTATCTTGGTTCTCGACAATATTCTTCATTACTGCTGCATATTCGCGCTTATCAGTCTGGGCGCGTAATGCCCAAACAGCAGGCCCCCGTGAAGAGTTGAGGATACGTTTTTGTAAGTAGGTGCGGTCTGCTACTTTACCAATTTCTCCGCCAAGTGCATCTACCTCATGGGTCAACTGGGATTTGGCCGGGCCACCCACTGCTGGGTTACAAGGTTGCCAAGCGATTTTATCCAAGTTGAGCGTCAATAGCAGGGTACGACAACCGAGGCGTGCAGAGGCGAGAGCTGCTTCGCAACCGGAGTGACCTGCACCGACGACTATGACATCAAAAGCGTCTTGGAATTCAACGGAATTGTGCATGGTCATACTTACAGGATCAACAAGCTTAGAGTTCTTTTCAATTTTAACTGTTCCAGTGGTTTCATGGATGTAACTTTCTAATAAAAAAGTTATCAAATTTACTAGTACTGAATTAGAGACAAGTTTCTAATTTTAAACTTGAGCAATAAGTCAAAAGTACAATGTTTTTTAATAATTCTGGCACTGCTGTTATTTATCTATTACAGCTATTTTTGACATGATTAGCTATGAAGAAAAGCTGATTTATTACGGTTTTATATTAAATTGGGTTGCATAAGCTATATAGAAACATATATAAAACTTATGCATTATCTGCTCTTATCTCTCATTTTTGCTTGCAATTAATCAGCAACAGATTATAACAAACTTATCTCTTGCTTTTATTCTTAAATACACTAACCAATTATTTAAAAATGAAACTCCCGATCAGAAATAAAAAAATCATTCCTAGAATTATCAGAAAGGCAACTTTTATCAGTATAGTTATCTTGATGATTTTTATCTTAGTAGCCAGTAATGAGATTAGCCAACACAAATTAGCTAGAACTGCACAACCATTAAATGGATGCTTGAGTAATGATTTATTAGCTTGTACAGATACCTCTAAAGAGACAATATTAGAACCATTTATTCCTAACCCAGAATTAGATGATCTACAGCGTTTTTTATCTGCGATCGCGAGGAAGTTACCAGTTCCCCAAACTGGTACTTATGAATATATTTTACTACGAGCATATGGTGCAGCTTTTGTAAATCCAAATATCGAGATTAAACTGCCGCCAAAATATATCTTTGCTAATGAACAAGAAACCCAAGAATTTCAAGCTACTTTAACAATGGGTCATGTTAATGGCACTAAAGATTGTTATTTACAAAAGCCGGCATCTGATGCTTTAAATAAAGCGCGATCGCTACAAAAAATACCGCTAAAATCTGGTTATGGTTCTGGTGATTGTATTCGCACTTTCAAGACGAATTTAAGATTTTGGCATAAATATGCTAACAATCAAGTTTTGGCAAAAGTTAAACAGGGCAAAGAAACAAAAATTCTCGGTGTGGTCGCCCCTCCTGGAACTTCACAACATCTCTGGGGATTAGCAATTGATTTACGCGTAGGTAGTCAAGAGCAAAGAAAAGCTCTTAATGAAAATGGTTGGTTTCAAACTGTATACAATGATGTTCCACATTGGACTTATGTGGGTTTAACTGAAGAGAATTTACCCCTATTTGGTTTTAAGAAACAAGTTGTTCGAGGCATTAGTTATTGGGTAACGCCACTTTAATTATTAATATTATTTAAGACACAATTAAACGCGCTTACCCTGAAAATTGATTTGTTCGAGGCAGTAGCCCTCAATGTTGGATGGCAAGAAAAAGCAGTTCTGGAATTTTATTTATCCCACTTTAAAATAGATTGGAAGTGAAAAGCAGTCTATTGTCCTCAAGGCAACGCTTGCAGCAATGCCCTTTGCCCTCTATACATTTTGGACACCTGGACGACCATTCTCAACAACAAAGGAAGCAAAAGTGTATACAGGGTTAGAAATCCGGTGGCTGGCAATGTGACTTAAAACACGATTACGTGCAAGGGGATATCCATCCCATGAGTCGTTCCATAAAAGTTCTTGTTGAGATTTCTACAATAAAAGGGAATAAAAAATTTGGATAATAACCATCTAGTTGTTAACATTAAAAATAAAAATCCAGTTAGTCTCTATAAAAAGTACAAATAGTTTTGTAAATACAACTTTTTTTATTTTCAGCTCCGTTCTTCAACTCTTATAAAAATTACTTTTACAAGAGTTGAAGAAAGAGTATCCTAACGACTGTTATTCATTAACAATCGTAAAGCCTTCATAATCAATGTCTCCACTTGCAGCACTTGGTAAAGGGACTGTACCAAGTAAAGTGGCGGTTGCAAAGCGAGCACCATTAGCACCACCAGCACTACCTAAACTTAGACCTGATGCAGCAAGTTCATCTTGATAGCCTGTGATCTCATAGACAGCACCAGTTTCCAGGAAAGCCAACAATCTTTGAGAACCGCTGTTAGTAAATGCCAGCCCAGAATCGGCGTTGACATTCAAAGCTTGCCCTGAAGGAGTTCTCAAAGCAATCGGCGCAGATAGCTCACCAGTGAGCAAATCTACTTTGTAAAGCTGCGCTCCATCTCCATCAGCAGTGCTGAAATCGCTAGCAAGAGCGCGACTACGACCAGGATTAAGATTGTCGATAGCTAATCCATCGGCAAATTTTCCAGGGTTGGTAGCTTGAGTTCCTTGTCTTTGTGCAGCAGTAGTAGGTGCGCCAAAGCCGTCTACAAGGCTAATAGTTCCAGGGTTAGCTGTAGTAACTTTATAAAGAGAGCTACCTGCATTACTGCCGCTATTATTCCCTGAAATGTTGTATAGAACAATTGGTTGACCAGCTGCTGAAAAGTCACGTCCAAAGTCAGCACCTGAGTCAAACCCAAAACGACGTACGTCAGATGGTGTAGGTGTTGGTGACGCACTAGCTGGAGCAAAAGGCTGATCTACATTATTGATCCGAATAACGGAACCAGCTGTTGTAGAACCAGAGGCACGTGCTTCGTTAATTGCACTTGCCCTTCCAGTAGTGGGGTTAGTTCCCAAACCTTCTAGGTCTGCGTTTGGAATATTCGCAGCATTGATTTCGCCTACTTTCTGGGGAGTACTATTAGGAGAGCTTATGGGAAAGCGGTAAACTGCGAATTGTTCTCCACCTTGGCTAGGATTGATATCCGCATCTCCAATGGTATAGCCGTAAAGAACCATGAGAATTTTCTCCTTGTTGAAACCTGTTAAAGTTTTGGGAACATTCCAAATAAGCAGCATTCCAAATGTGCAAATTGCTATCTGACTAAAAGTCTTTAACGACACAAACAAGAGCTAACCTTCGCAGGGTGAGATTTAAGGTTAGTCTGCGTTATCTTACTTTGCTTATATAGCCGAAAAGCTTGCAAAACTGAAATACTAATAAAATTTTGACTGTAAACAAGCTAAGACAAACTAACTCAATTTGCTCATTTTGTGAAAGTAAGGTATGTGAGAACTCGATGTCGGGGTAAAAATCTCAAAACTACATCTAGTTACACTTACAACACACTCTTTGAAAATTTATCATTCCCAATTCAGATTAAATGAACAGAGATTTAAGTGTCTTTTATTTGCCCATTAAAAGTCAAAACTTAAGGTTGAGAACTGTATTTGGAGTTATCTTAATAAAACTATATTTGAGTAATGTTAAGAAAAACTTTTCTAACTGTTAAGGTTTCATAACATATTGGTTAAGGTTTAGTAGTTACTACGTGTTTTCACGCGCTGATATGCTTCTTTCATCTTTTCAAGAAAGGAAGCATCATTGGGGCAGACTAAAAGAGGCACTGATCCCCCTAATCCCCCTAAAAAGGTGGCAACCGGAATCAAAGTCCCCCGATAATTTGGGGGATTTAGGGGAATCTAGAACGTTTTGTTACTGAGAAGAAAACTTTTTAAACATCCTCTAAATATATAAGTAGATTTTCTCCTCCTGAAACCGCTACCCATTACCTGTAAGGTTGTACAATTTGCTCAAACCCCAAGTTTGATTTTGTACATTTTCACAAAAAAATTTTTCTAGATAACATTCAATAAATAAGTAATACCTTTAACAAAGGTATTTGTACAGACATAGTTCGACTACTTTAATATAGCAATCCGAATTAAAATCTGAGAAAATATCTAGATTCAAAATACGTGCTTTTAAGCTTTTTAATGGTT
Organism: Nostoc sp. FACHB-892; assembly: GCF_014698795.1. Classification (GTDB taxonomy): domain Bacteria; phylum Cyanobacteriota; class Cyanobacteriia; order Cyanobacteriales; family Nostocaceae; genus Nostoc. The sequence continues at coordinate 258,957 of NZ_JACJTR010000008.1, read as the reverse complement.
TTTTTACGAATGATTTAGGATTGAATATTATGGTAAAACATAGCAATTTGATTTGAAAAACAGCATTTATTAAGCTACAAAGTATATTAAATTTATACTGTTTTACTTCAAGCCAGACAAAAAGTGTATAGACAAACCATGCATATTTGAGAGCAAAATCAAAATCAAAGCCTTCCAATTTATAGAGGGATTAAGAAGGATCTAGAACTTTTGATATACACAATAAAACTTTTCAAACACCTTCCCTCTCAGAGGGAGTGGTTGTTGTCTAGATAGGAATCCCGGATTTCTCACCAAATTTATGAAACCCAAGTCCAGAAGCTGTAGGGGCGGGTTCACAAATATGCTTCAATCATTCACGGATATCTCGTGAACCCACCCCTACCGTTTTGTGATAAATGCGGGGAAGGCTTCGTTGAGTATTAGCTTTTCACCATAAGGGAGACGGGTTAGGAGCGCGGAAATTTGATAATGGGCAATTAGATACACTGACAATAACTTGATCTGACAAATAATGGAAGTGATTAAGCTCATCTTATCCCTTTTATAGGAGGGATAACACGAAAGACTGTTAACCATCAACCGTCAACGGCGTCGGAGCGTCTCTCATACCATCTTTAAAAAGAGTAGGTTTTCTCGATGCCTTTTTATAATCATGCACTTCCCTATCCCGAATTTATCTGACGATGGGGATTAAAATCGCTTGTGACGAAGAAATAGTACTAGTGTTTGCTCATAAACAAGTTATATGCTCAGAGAATAGTCAATAGTTAACTATCAAGTTGCTCATCTGCACTTTATGCTAGATGTCAAATTCACTAATTTGAATAAAACTTCTACATAAACACACACTGATGCAGTTTGATTTGCTTGAATAGCTATATTGATAGGACATAGATACGAGAGCAATTCACAATCCTGATTATGGCAAGTAAATTCGTTGATGTTAGAGAATATACTGTCAGGGCGCACAAAAGACAGATTCATACTCGTGTTTTCCAGTTTGTCTGTAAAGAGTGTAACGATCTGACAAAGCGCGAGACTTTCGGGCCTCGACCCTTATATTGTGAGAGATGTCGCCCTCCCCAACCGCCTAAGAAATCACAGCCAACATCTCACAAAGCAAAACCCAGAGCAATGTCTTACAAAAGTGACATCGATTTAAATTGATTGAAGCCTTATGACTCAAAATGGACAATTAGAACCACCTCCAGGCACTTTCCTGTCACCACTGTTGGAATTACGAGACTATTATGCTCGCCTCACAGAAGAGTATGAACGCCTCTTTGTGCAGGCGCGATCGCAGCTGGATCATGTAGAAGCGTTGTTGTCTAACTGGTCTTTTTCAGATGACAGCAATCAGATATCAAGTCTGACGGCGGCTGATGAAACCTCAGATGTTTCCCAAGAAGGCCCTCTGCGGTTTTTATCACCTCTTGATGACATTAACAAAATTAACTTGGCGGAGTCTGTACAGTCAGAACTCGCAGATTCAGACAAGGTTGAGATAGATAATTCCTTTTCTGCTGCTGTTAATACAAAAGAGAGTCAACATTCAACTACATCGCTAGATTCAAAGATCGCCCCAGAGAACAACGATAGTTCAACGAAGGTAGCCGAAATCCCCATGCTACCCCAGTATAATCACGCTGTTTCCCGAATGGAAGCGATAAAACAGCTATTGCAAGAGCAGATAGGGACTGTGTGTCATATCGATTTTATCGTGCGATCGCTCTATGGAGAGTTAGATTCCAATCTATTCAAAGTAGTTAAAGGTAGGGTTCAATCTTCCCTCACCCAAGGCAGAGAAAGGAATTACTGGGTAACTATTCCTGATGAGCCAGGTTGTTATACTCTGGATTTAAGTTTAGTAGCCCCAAGTAAGCGCAATGGTGCTTCTAGGAGCATCAAAAACAAAAATAAGAAGCCTTTCGCACCCCCGACAAAAGCAGTACCGATGCTCAAAGCCTTTGAGGGCCAATTCTTAATTGATGCTCTCACCTCTCTGTTGGAAGAAAATCCAGGTAAAGTTTTCAGCGTTGCTGAAGTCATCGCTGGAATTTACGGAGAACTAGATTCTCAGCAACTTCGAGAGGTCAAAAATAAGGTGCTGAATGAATTATCTAGAGGCTATCGAACAGGCAGATTCTCTAGGGTTCCTAACCAAATCGGCTTCTATACTTGGGACTCCAATATCATATTGGAAGGTAGTTTTCATTAAATTAGGGAGTAGGGAGTAGGGAGTAGGGGATTGGGGCATTGGGTATTGTTATTCTTCTCCCTCCTGCTCCCCCTGCCCTCCTGCTTCTTCCCCACTCCTCTATCCCAAAAACAGCTTGTATGCCGGGTTCTTATTCTCATCCCAATAGCGATAGCCCAGGTCATCGAGAAAAGCTTGCCACTCTTCCATCTCGTGGGGGGGAACCTGGATACCAACAACGATTCGTCCGTAGTCTGACCCGTTGTTGCGGTAGTGAAAAAGACTAATATTCCAATTGGGACTCATGGAAGTAACAAACTTCATCAATGCGCCGGGACGTTCGGGAAACTCAAAACGGTAGAGCAATTCATTGTGAGCAAGAGGAGAATGCCCACCCACCATGTGCCGCAGATGTAATTTAGTTAGTTCGTCGTCCGTTAAATCAAGAGTTTCAAATCCTTGAGCTTCAAAGTTTTCTACCATTTTTGCAGCATCAGCACGATTTTGAATTTGCACACCTACAAAAATATGGGCTGTCTTTTGATCTGCAATGCGATAATTAAACTCGGTAAGATTCCGGTTGCCAATACATTCACAAAACTGGCGAATACTTCCCCGTTCCTCAGGAATTGTAACTGCAAAGATTGCTTCGCGGCGTTCGCCTAACTCTGCACGTTCTGCCACAAAGCGGAGGCGATCAAAATTCATGTTTGCACCACAGGCTACAGCAATTAAGGTTTGTCCCTCGATTTGCTCTCGTTCTGCGTAGGCTTTGGCCGCTGCGATCGCTAATGCACCGGCTGGTTCTAAAATTGATCGCGTATCCTCAAACACGTCTTTAATCGCAGCACAAGTATCGTCTGTATCTACCAGAATGATTTCATCTACATACTGCTGACACAAACGGAAGGTTTCTTCACCTACTTCTCGTACCGCCACACCATCAGCAAATAACCCTACTTGGGACAAGCGTACCCGATGTCCAGCTTTTAGCGATTGAGACATCGCATCAGCATCTACTGGTTCAACGCCAATAATCTTGATTTCGGGACGCAAGCGTTTCACATAAGCCCCAATCCCAGAAATTAATCCGCCCCCTCCAATCGCTACAAAAATCGCATGAATGGGTTGCTGATATTGCCGTAAAATTTCCATCCCAATTGTTCCCTGTCCAGCAATGACATGAGGATCATCAAAAGGATGAATAAACGTCAAACCTTTTTCTATTTCTAATTCACGGGCATAACTATAAGCATCGTCGTAGGTATTTCCATGTAATACGACTGCTCCCCCCCTCATTCTAACTGCGTCCACCTTGACTTGGGGCGTGGTTATTGGCATAACAATAATCGCTTTGGTTCCCAAGCGATTGGCTGCAAGGGCGACTCCTTGAGCATGGTTTCCTGCAGATGCTGCGATTACACCCTGCGCCAATATATCTGGTGGCAATTGCACCATTTTGTTATAAGCGCCCCGCAGTTTAAAGGAAAATACTGACTGCATATCCTCACGTTTCAACAACAGTTGATTATTCAGCCGCGCAGACAAATTTGGGGCATACTCTAGTGGTGTTTCCTGGGCAACATCGTATACACGGGCAGTGAGAATTTGGATGAGGTAGTCACAAAACATGGCTGTCAAGGTGTTAGCAAATGCCGGATGGAAACTAATTTTACGTTACAAGCGATCGCACTGGTTTTATTTAATTGCCCTTTTTTAAAATTTTGAGTGAATAAAATTTACAAATTAATAGTATTGTTTGCAGAGAAATAAGTTCAGTAATTGAATTGTTTAGTGATCTCAAATTCAGCGCGATCGCTGGTAGGTTAATTTTAAACTAGTTTTGTTTACTGTCTGAGTATTTAGATCAACAGAATAAGTATAGTGTTGCTTATGAATATAACTTCTCAATTTATGTTAAAGTATGCGTGAAAGATGAAATTCGGCTGTGTAGTTTGTTTTTATATATAATTGTATTACAGACCTCTCCGGATCTAAATCTCTACACCCCTGATTCTGGAGAGATTCTATGTCAATTTACGTCGGCAACCTATCTTATGAGGTTAAAGAAGATGACCTCCGGCACGTCTTTGCAGAATACGGAACGGTAAAAAATGTTCAATTGCCTATAGACCGAGAAACAGGTCGGATGAGAGGTTTCGGCTTTGTAGAAATGGAATCAGACGCACAAGAAACAGCAGCGATTGAAGCCCTTGATACTGCTGAGTGGATGGGTCGGAGCTTAAAAGTTAATAAAGCTAAACCCAAGACAGACGGAGGTTCCTCTGGCGGTAGACGAGGTGGTGATGGTGGTTCCTTTGGCCGTTATTAAAGTCTAAAGCTAAGAAATTAGCTCTCAAGTCTTGAGGGCAGACAAGGTGTCTGCTTTATTTTTGCTTCGGTTAACTTGTGTTAACGTACTTCCCGTAGATATCGTTTCTGTAATAGGTGTAGTAATCATGAACCCAGAAGCTAAACATATTGTTAGCGAACTAAGGCGTGAGTTCTACTCTAACTTTGTTGCTGCTATGAATATGCAGGTCAGCATAACTGGTACATCTTATAGTAATAATTCACCGATCGCATCTTGGATAGATCATAGGGAGAGACTGAATTATATAAATGTATACGCTTATACAGCACCTGATGAATTTTTCCCATTCCGCCCATTCATTCTTCGACTGGCTATTAACAAGAGTGCTGGTAGAATTACGACGTTCAGAAAAGGACAAGTCTGCCGAGGTCTTAATTTGATGTGGGATTTTGAATTAACTGTACTACCAAAAGAAATCTTAGACTTTCTTCCCTGGATAGTTAACTTAGTTGAGGCTCATGACAAAGGTTCGCTTTTATTGCTACAATCACCACCTCATTCATTTGAATTAGAAGTGCCAGAAGTTGTGTTCTTTAATAACGCATGGACTCAAAAAGCTTGGCTCCTTGCAGCAAATTCGACAATATCCTAATAGTTGGTGCTTCATCTGCTTCTAGCAACCGACTAAAAAAAATATATATGCTTGGGCTTTGTTTGCCCAATAAGTAAAGTAGCAAGCCTACTTTGGAGAATATTCCAAACCTTTGTAAATTTTTAAAACAAAATATGCAATATTGCACGATTGCTAGGAAATTATTTTCATTTGCTTGGTAATTATGCTATTCGTGCGTTAATACCTAATATATGCCTGATAATTAATAAGGCAATCTACAGAGAGCAAAGATGCAGACTCTCGAAAAACTCTTCCTTCCAAGTATGGGCTGTGGGACTTGGGCCTGGGGCAACCAACTGCTTTGGGGATATGACGAAAGTATGGATGACCAGTTGCAAGCCGTCTTTAACCTTTGTGTAAACAACGGTGTAACTTTATTTGATACAGGTGATTCTTACGGAACCGGGAGATTGAATGGTCGCAGTGAGCTACTTCTAGGACAATTCAGCCGAGAATATGTAGGTTTAGGCAAAGACAATATTTGTATTGCGACTAAGCTTGCTGCTTACCCGTGGAGATGGACACGTCAATCAATGGTAAGAGCTTGTAAATCATCTGCCCAACGCTTGGGAAGAAACGTAGATTTGGTACAGATGCATTGGTCTACAGCAAACTATGCTCCTTGGCAAGAGGAAGGGCTGTTAGATGGTCTTGCCGATGTGTATGAGCAAGGACTGGTTAAAGGAGTAGGATTATCCAATTATGGGCCTAAGCGGCTTAAGCAAGTGCAGAAAAAGTTTGCTGAACGAGGCGTTCCTATTACTACTCTGCAAGTTCAATATTCTTTGTTGTCTACATATCCTGTCACCCAATTAAAGCTCAAAGACCTTTGTGATGAGTTGGGAATTAAATTAATTGCTTACAGCCCTCTGGCTTTGGGGCTATTGACAGGGAAATACTCTGAGCAAGGGCCTTTTCCTAAAGGCATCCGAGGCTTGTTGTTTAGACAAATATTACCAGGAATGCGATCGCTTTTGGGATGTTTGCGTGAGGTGGCACAGTCCAGAAACAAAACCATGTCACAGGTCGCAATCAATTGGTGCATCTGTAAAGGAACTATTCCTATCCCTGGAGCAAAGAGCGTGGAACAGGCGAGGGAAAATATTGGTGCGTTGGGTTGGCAATTAGATGCCAGTGAGCTTGCAGAGTTAGATAAGACAGCAGCGAATACAGACAAAAAAATGGTACAAAATATATTTCAAACCAAGTAAATTATACTTGCTTGAGCGAACCGTAGCTAAGTCCAATTACCTCCAGGCGTGCTTATTGTCTAGCAAAAGCCAAGTCACTTTCAATTAATTTGGCACCTGTTAGGTTGGCCCCACTCAAATTGCAGCAGTGAAAATTTGCGCCTCTGAGGTCAGCTAGCGATAAATTAGCTCCTGTTAAATCGGCATTAGTTAGGTTAACTTCACTTAAGTTAGCGCTACTTAAGTTGACTCCCCTCATATCTGCTAGTTGCAGGTCTGCCTTAGTTAAGTTTGCTCTCATTAGATACGCCTTACTCAGGTCAGTTCTGCTTAAATTAGCTTCATTTAGGTCTGCTGCTGTTAAATCAGCTTTACTTAGATTGGCTTGGCTTAGGTTTGCCCAACTCAACTTTGCATAACTTAGGTTAATTTCACTCAGTTTCGCGGATGCAAGTACTGCACACCTCAAATTAGCATTAATAAAATTTCTTTCTCCCATTGCATAACGGCGTAAAATGCCATCAGTTGCTACTCTGTCTAAAACAGCTTTTGATGCGCCTTGGTAACACCATGCAGCTTCTAATAGTTTGGTAACAGTGTTAACAGCTACCTCATCACATTTATCTATTATCACACCATTGCAGCCATCCCACTGACCGTTAAGCATAAAGGCAATCTCATTAGCGGCAGCAATTGAGTCAAAGAGTAGAATAGATTTTTGGTGTCGTTTGAACCAGCTATTCCAACCAATTGAGATCATATTTTTCATTTCTATAAGTTTTGGCGTATTAAATGAGGATTACGGCTCTAACTTTAAGATTTTCATAAACTTTGCTTACTCTACCTCTGGCTTGAATTATTTATTCAAGGTTAGTTCCACCAGCTATCAGCACAAAAGACTGAGCTTCCTTTTTCATTTTGTATGCCAGTTAATGACTGAGCGCTGTACAAAGACCTACAACACTGATGCAGCAGCCCATTTACAGCGCCCAGTCATAAAGGAGTTACAAGTGAACTAAGTACAAATGCAAGAACTAAGTTCTAAGCAGCTGAGTCTGAGCGTTCTATTTGCTGCCGAATGGTTTCAATAGAAGCATTAATACCAGCCAGTCTGGACTCTAAATCATCTCGCATCCAAATCAAGAATTTTAATTTCCGTTCTAAGCCAGCTTTGCGCGAAATGGGTTCGCTTCCATAACAGGTATTACCCCAAAAAGGAAACATAGTTTACCTCTGTATTTAGCTTTTGTAACAGTGCAATAGATTGCACTACTACACTACATTATGGCTAATCACAATCAGACGGGTGTGCGTAACAACCGACCTAAATTGTACGTGCTTAACGAACTTTGCTAAAAGTTATCTATTGAGCCAGCAGCGTTTCCCATACTGCCAGCAACTCTTTCTATCCCTCTTTTAATAAAAAGTTGAAGTGAGGGCGGCACTTCAATTAAAGATAGAAAAATTCTGCCAAATTGGCATTACAAGTTTCTGTTTAGCAGTTTAAATGAGATATCAAGAGAACGCAACAGCCCAAAGGTTACACGAGGAATGGTTTACCCTATGCCTCAGTACCTCCACAAATCGCCAGTTGTTGACTCAACGCTGTAGAACATCTTTTCAGGCAACTTACAGCGCTCGGTCATCGCTTCACTACAACTGGCTATTAATTAACTAGAAAACACATATAGTAAGCGACTTCCAACTAAAAAAATATCCTATCGTGGTGTAGGCAGGGGGCAGGGGGAGAAAGAAAAATATAATCTAAGTAAATGGATAATTTATTTTCTGGAAGTCCCTAATCCGATTTGATTTCTGAATCACTCGTAGAGGTAAGGGACTCTTTATTGGGGATTGGGGACTGGGAAGAAGGAATAAAGGTGTACTGAGTTTTGTTCAAAAATCAAATATGAGTTCTATATCATCAAAAAAATCTATTGCCTATTGCCTCCCTCCACTACTGATTTGCTTTTACAAGCTTAGTAAACTCTTGCAAAGTTTTATGATACTTTTCTTCAGCTATCCAGAATAAGTCATTATGATTTGCCTCTTCAACCCACAAATAAAGTTTTGGAGATATTGCAGCATTAAATAACTTTTCTCCATGAGCAAAAGGAATGATATCATCTGCTTTTCCATGAATCACCAATATTGGGCATTTGACTTTTTTGATATTGTCCAGATTGGGAAATTTATCAAAAGGTAATATCCGAAATGGTACTATTACTTGGAAAGCAGAAATAAACGAACTTTCAAGGATTAAACCAGCTACTGGTTTCCGCATTGCCAGGTTTAGCGCAGAACCACCGCCAACCGAGCGCCCCAAAACTATAATTCTTTCAGGTGATATTTTTAAATTTTGCGTTAAATAATTGTAAGCGCTATTGATATCTTCATATGCGTGACTTTCTGTCGGCTTTCCTTGACTTGTACCATAACCACGATAATCATAAGCAAAGACACTAAAACCCCAGGCGTTTAATTTTTCTAGGATTTGTTTTATCTCTCCTAAATCTTCAGAATTACCATGAGAATAAAGAATAGTATAATCAGCTTGATTGTTCAATAAGTATGTAGCTGATATATTCGTATTTTCTCCGCTTTTTAACTTCAGAATTCCTGGATTATCCTGATAGCTAGAAGGTTTAGACAGAAAAATCATGCTATCTGCACGAAAATATACATATACACCAAAAAATATATAAATAAATATTAAAGATTTAAGCAATCGTTGCCAAGTCAAATCACCAATTAGCAATTTTATGAGTTGCTGTTTTTCCATTAAATTTTATTTTTAGGGTAAAGCTTTTGATTTACAACCAGTAAGAAAAGCCTTTTTTACTGGCTGTAGCTGTGATGTACTGAGATATCATACCCAATAAGGACTATTTTGATTTTCGTGCCGATTTGGGCGGTGTTCGATGTGCGCCAAAGTACTTCTCACTACGGTAGCGCAGCCATACTCGCAACACTTGCGGAATCTGCTCTTTTTGTTCTTTGCTCAGTGTATTGTAAAGGAAGATTGCCCGATCGCGCTCACCCCGACAGGCAGCATTGTTGTGAGCATCCCAATAGCTGCGGGCTACCCGAATCCGCCGACAGACTTCCTTAATTAACGCTTCTCCTGTGAGTGGCTCATCCTGCTTTGACATACTCAGATGCGATAAATTTCTAATGCGATCGTAGCGAGTCAGGCTCATTCTCACAATTACAACCTAAACAAGTCAAACCCGCAAATCGATTTCACTAGACTTTAGACACAGACAGCAAAACTAACTCAGCAATCAAATTCTGTGAAAACATAAATTTGTTCACTCCTAAGTATGGTGATTATTCATCTTTTTTCATCTTTAAAAGAGATTAATGCTCGGTAGAATTATTTATGCGTATTCATCATCTTAATTGCGGTTGTATGTGCCCCATTGGTGGGGCACTCTTCGACGGTTTCAGTCGCGGACTAACAGCTTGTCTCGTCTGTCACTGTCTGCTCATCGAGACGAATCAGGGACTCGTTCTCATAGATACAGGCTTTGGTCAGCGCGATATTCAAGCGCCATTATCAAGACTCAGCCCCTTCTTCATGAATTTGAATCGGATCAAATTTGAAGAAAAATACACGGCGGTTGCGGCTATTGAGAGGCTTGGTTTAAATCCGCGTGATGTTCGCCACATAGTGCTTACTCACCTTGATTTTGACCATGCAGGCGGGTTGGAAGATTTTCCCGAAGCAACCGTGCATGTAATGCTTAGTGAGATTGAAGCAGCCAAGGAACGGCACGGCTTTGTCTCATCTCGACGTTACCGCCCTGGGCAGTGGGATGAAGTAAAAAATTGGAAGTATTATTCGGCTGGTGGTGAACCTTGGTTCGGCTTTGAGGCAGTACGTAACCTCGAAGGACTACCGCCCGAAATTCTCCTGATACCGCTTGTCGGTCACACACGGGGTCATGCAGGTATCGCTATTGAGACATCTGAAGGCTGGCTCTTACATGCAGGCGATGCTTACTTTTACCGACACGAAGTCGGCTCTCCTAAACGAGTTTGTACACCTGCTCTACGTGCCTACCAATCGTTCATGGAGGTAGACCGCAAGGCTCGACTTTATAATCAAGATAAGTTGCGTGCGTTATCGCTCGACCACAGTAGTGAAGTACGCCTCTTTTGTAGCCATGATGCTATCGAGTTCAAAACCTTCGCTGACCAAGATAATTCGCAATTGCAGAAAGACAATTCGCCCTCAACAGCCTCAAATTAGCTCAAAAACTCAATGCATCTCAACGGAATTATGCGGTTTTCAAGGTTCGGCTGAGATGCGTTGATCAGTTTTAACATACTCACCTCAAAGTAAAATATCTTACTTAAGCTTGTCAAGCTTTTAATACCTGCTCAAGTTTATTTCAATAAGCAGTTAAGCATATTGCTTTCCCAAAATGCTTGATTGCTTTCTCATTTCAGTAGATTTAGCAAGCAAAAAGACATATTGCTTTCTCAAAATGCTTGATTGCTTTCTGATTTCAGTAGATTCAGCAAGCAAAAAGCCATATTGCTTTCTCAAAATGCTTGATTGCTTTCTGATTTCAGTAGATTCAGCAAGCAAAAAGACATATTGCTTTCTCAAAAGCTTAATTGCTTTTTCATTTCGGTATATCGCGCATTCATTTCAGTAGATTCAGCAAGCAAAAAGACATATTGCTTTCTCAAAATGCTTAATTGCTTTCTCATTTCGGTAGATTTAGCAAGCAAAAAGACATATTGCTTTCTCAAAAGCTTAATTGCTTTCTCATTTCGGTATATCGCGCATTCATGACAACATTGCAATGTAACAAAAACCATTGGATAATTGCCGGAGTTCTCTCAAGCTGATCAATACGAAAGTTCTTTAGAGTAAAGAATATTAACCGTATTGGATTACAAGGTTCAGATCATGGCTCGGAGAAAGAGAACGTCTCAGGTATTAGAAAAAGCAGCGCGTCGTGCTGCTGGCATCAATTCAATTGATCCGAATTTAAATGTTGGCAATGGACTCACCCTACCAGCCTTCTCAACCCTAATTGAGACGATGCGAACTAGAGAACATTTATACAACACTGCTCTTTCCAATCTCGATAAGTTATACCATGAAATGCTCGAAACAGAGCGCGAGTTGGCAGATATGGCAGAGCATATGCTGTTGGGTGTTGCTACTCAATATGGTAAAAGCAGTGTGGAGTATGGCATGGCGGGAGGTGTTCCTAAAAACCAACGCCACAAGAAACTGCGAGGTGAGTCACCAGTTCCCAGTTCACAGCAACCGTCATTCATTGCCAGTGTGAACGGTAACGGCAGCAAAAATGGCAGCCAGAATGGAAACAAAGCAGCAGCGACAAGTTAGCTTAAGCATTTTTCTTTTGAGAATCGCTATAGCCTGACGCTTCATTAAAAATTATTCTGATTTATAGGAGTGATAAAGAAGGCGATCGCGCTAACACTTTCAATTCAAATGTACTACGTCACCTTACAATCACTCCTATTTTACAAAAAAGACGTATCAATAATCTATTAATCTACCAGGAGTAAATAAGATAAAATTCGGTAAACTGAATTGGACACTCAGGAGTTTTTTGTGCTTACTTTGAGAACCCTGCAACCTGGAGATGAAGTATCGCTGGAAGCATTTCTCTTGCAACACGCTAATACTTCTATGTTTTTGCGCTCTAATTGGCGAGCTGCGGGACTGCTTGATAAAGGTGCAAGATTTCAAGGAACTTATATAGCGGCCTACATAGATGAAACTATAGTGGCAGTTGCAGCCCACTTTTGGAATGGGATGCTCGTAGTCCAAGCTCCTGTACATTTGCTAGAGGTGGTACAAGCAGTTGTGGCACAATCTGGACGTGCTATTTCTGGAATTAGTGGTCCAGCAGCACAAGTCGAAGCGACAAAAAGCATTTTGGGACTTAGCAACCGACCAACTCAGCTTGATGAACCTGAAATATTGTTTTCTCTAGCGCTACAAGACTTACAAATACCTGAAGCTTTAGCATCGGCAAAGGTGCAGTGTCGTTTGCCATATCCAGAAGAGTTGGAATTACTCACTGAATGGTGCGTTGCTTATAATGTGGAAACTTTAGGAAAAACGGATACTCTTAGTTTAAGACCTGATTGCCGTCTGGTAATTGAAGCGCGTCAAGATATGGCTATGCATTGGGTTTTAGTGGCAGGAGATACCCCAGTTTCCTACTCTGCTTTCAATGCCAGTCTACCTGATATTGTGCAAATTGGTGGAGTGTGGACACCGCCAGCGCTGCGGGGTAAAGGCTATGCTAAAAGTGTAGTAGCAGGTTCGTTGTTAGATGCGCGATCGCTTTTAGTAAAACGTGCCATCCTATTTACAGGTGATAATAACCAAGCAGCCCAAGCCGTTTATCGAGGAATTGGCTTTTTGCCTACTGGTGAGAAGTATGGCTTAGTATTATTTGACGAGACTCAGGCTTGAGAAATATTGGTTCGCTTTTTTGAATTTGCTGGAATTAGTTTTGTAGTATAGACTGTAATTAATAGTAATACTCTAAATATGAGCCAGTATTGTTTTAAACAGTCGTTCTCTGCTGAACCCAGCATAAGCGATAAACTTTTTGATTTAATGGAAGTCACATTTCCCGGACTCAGAAGTTTAGCAGAATGTGCAAGAAAACTAGGTGCATCTTGGGAAACAGCTTCAACTCCGTTTATTCGCTTTCATGATGATATAGCTATTACCCATGTGGGAGTGTTAGAAATTCCCATGCAAATTATGGGACAAAAGCTCACTGTCGGAGGAGTTCATGGAGTAGCTACCCGTGCAGAATTTCGCAGGAGAGGGTATTACCGCGAAGTGATGGAGGAAGTGCTAGGATATTGCGATCGCATTTACGAAACCTTAGTACTGACAACACCACAACCAGAGTTTTATTTACCTTTTGGCTTTCGTGTTGTCGAAGAACACATCTTCAAGGTTAAGTGTAACTCCACAGGTAGCACTGATAGCTTCAGAACACTGAATTTTACAGATACCAAAGATTACACATTGCTACACAGACTATTAGAAACACGCGCCCCTGTTTCTAATATCGTTGGCGTAGTCAAGGAAAAACCTGTGTTCTGCGTCAATGAAGGAAGTCGTACTTTATACTACGCAGAAGATTTAGATTTAATCGCCTGCATGGAGATAGAAGATACCCGACTTCATCTTTTTGATCTAGTTACACCGCAGATATGCTCTTTAAACAATATTCTTGCTAAGATACCTCAACCCATTGAAGAAGTCGTGATTTACTTTAGTCCAGAACTTCTCGATGTCAAAGATGTGCAATCATTCCCCCACCTATTTGATGAAACTGTGCTGATGGTTCGTGGTAGATTTGCAGCTGAGGGGGAGAAATTTATGCTGCCTCGTTCTGCAAGGTGTTGAGTTAGATTAGCTTTTTTTGAAACTTAATCAAAAAATTGCATATTCAAAACTCACAAATTTTGACTTAGGTGATTTCTGATAAAGAATATACCCAGGTTGATGAGTTTCGACTTCTCTGCGAGACGTCGAAACCAACGGCGATGTTAGATTTATTAACAGAAATTGCCTTAATTTCCGATAAGTTTACTGTTTTGTGAATAGTCTGTATAGCCTTGAATATTCTCTGGTTCAAATTGACGCACTATACGCGTAGCTTCGCGTGTTAAATTCCGATTTCCAGTAACTACAATTAGGTATTTGCCATCATTCAAACGGTTACGATAGGGTAAAGCATCGCCACTGCCAACTGTTAAGCCAACTCCTCGACCGATTAAAGTAGCGCCTAGCGCAGCAGATATCGCGCCTAAAATACCAGCAAGAATTTCATTGCCAAATCGAGTAATCTGGGGAAATATTTCAATTGCTGTGAGATAGTTGAAGGCAGCACCTGCAACAAATCCAAAGGGCACAAGCCACCATAAAAGCCGAGTTGATTGTTTGCGGGCTTGCTTGTCGGGATCAATTAGTCCAAATTCATCAGCACTTAAATAACCATTGCCCAAAATATTAATTTGTGAAGTTGGCAAACCTGCTTTTTCTAGAGCAGAGTAGGCGGCTTCTGCTTGTATTCGATCTGGTAAAACTGCAACAAGGTAATTCATAAGACCTCGGTGAAAATATGAAAAATGAGGTAAACAATATGTAGACACATTACTAACGTCTACATACAAATTCAAAATCGATTAAAACTGATACTCGCACCTTATCTGAATCTAGACCAACATCCTGCTGAGAGTGAGTGTTAATCAGGGGGCATTGGGTTTACTTGTCCCCTCATCTCATGTTTGCACTTGGCTTTGAGGTGGAAAGCCATGCTGGATTCTGCCTTCATCGCCATCAAACTTCATAGAGGTTTTGAAGAGTTCAAAACGCCCATCGGTAGCATATTGAAGGCAGCGATCGCGTAACGCTTGCATTTCTTTTGCCTGCATCGGTTGAAAACTACGAGCGATCGCTAAATTTTGCCGCAGTACTTCCAGCGAATCAATACCGCTAACAAGTGTAGCGATCGGTAAACTCATGACATAGCGGATGGCTTCTTGGGGAGTTACCACACCTTTTTTTACTGCATCAGCATTCCCACTGAGACTTTTCATCGCAATTACGGCAATTCCCCGTTTATTGAGTTCCGGTAGTACTTGCCGTTCAAAGCTTCTAAAACTAGCATCAAAACAATTAAGCGGCAATTGCACTGCATCGAATGGGTAATTATAGGAGAGCATTTTTAGATGAATAGCAGGGTCTTTGTGACCCGTAAAGCCAACGAATCTGACTTTACCTTCTTTTTTTGCCTGATCCAGAGCTTCAATTGCCCCATTAGCACGAAAAATCCTTTCTGGATCGTTGTCGTAAACAACTTCGTGGATTTGCCACAAGTCTAGGTAGTCGGTTTTGAGACGACGTAGGGATTCTTCAAGTTGCTGCATTGCTACTTTGCGATCGCGTCCGTGGGTGCAAACCTTCGTCATCAAAAAAGCCTTGTCTCGTCGCCCTTGCAACGCCTCTCCCATCCACTCTTCACTACGATGCTTGTTATACTCCCAAGCGTTATCCATGAAAGTGATACCGTTGTCAATAGCTTCGTGGGTGATGCGAATCGCTTCTTCTTTGCTCTTTGCTTGCCCTAAAGTTGCACCCCCAAGTGCGATCGCCGACACTTTTACCCCTGTTTTTCCCAGTGGACGGAGAGGAATTTCACCAGTATTTGTGCTGTTGGCTGGAGTTGCAGATAATGCTGGAACTTCTGCCGCTTCCACCTCAGAATTGGCATTGAGGATGTGATCAGCAAAAATTGCCCCTGCGCCAGCACCGATAAAGCCTATTCCTTTTAAAAAATTTCGCCGCTTTATCTCTAAAGGTAGATACTTTTGGGCATAATTATCATCCTTTTTATCTGTCATTGATTTTTCTTAATTAAAAATATTTAACGTTTGCCAATTTCGCCTACTAATTACACGTTTGAAAATAATTAGTAACTAGCAAGTGATTTTTTTAATTACTAGTTACTAATTACTAATGACTAATTATTTAAATTAATTGTTTGTGGCTTGAAGCTGGATGCACTATCCCAATAATTAATTTGGTTAATATTCACCTTAAGCAAAGCAATATCGGGTTCGTCCAGTCCTTTAGGAAACCAGGTTTGAAGTTCCGGCTTCCATAACTCTCGCATTTTGTTGCGGTCTTTGACGAGTTGCGATATACCTGAGATAGAAACATATCGCTGCTGTTCTGGTGACGAAAAACTAACATTTACCTGCTCATGATGTTCAATCTCAGTCACCTTATGAGAACCAGCATAAGTAAAGAACCAGAGCGTGGGTTCAGAGTTAATCTCACCACTTTTTGACATCGGGTAACTATGTAAACTGCCATCATCATCGACTGTGGTAAACATACCATAATCAATATCTTTGATTAATTCATGCAGCTTTTTAATCTGTTGATCGCGGTCTGTAGAAATTGTCATTGTTTGCACTCTTTTCTCTATTTGCTTTTCCTAGCCTGGAATTTTGATTACAACCAGGTTGAATGCTGGTAAAGTTATTTTTCAGTATTAACCTTTTTTGTTTTAATTGCGTGAGTCTACAGATGGAGTTATCCTAAAATTAGCTTTTTTAGTTATATCTATAGAGATATTGGTTGAGAGTGACTGTTCTATGCATACATAATTTTTAGGCATAGCAAAGTCAGTTTTGGCTTACTTCTTTAGACAGAACTTTTATAAATTTTGAATTATAGCAGTCCTAAATCATTTGTGAAAATTATATGTCTCTTTGTTCTTTCTTCCCTTTGCGTCTTTCTCTAACGAGACGCTACGCCTTGGCGGAAGCCTCTCGCAGAGAAGGCGTTCTTCTCTAACGAGACGCTGCGCGATGGCGGTTCGTTCCATTATCTATATTTTTCACAACTCAGATAGGATTGCTATACATTCAAACTGTCTCTATAACTTTAGGGTGATGAATCTAGCAACTGTAAAATTTTATATGACACCCAGCAGCGATCGCAGATGATGGCAAGAGTTATTATATATATATTTGCGATATTTGCGATCGCCACTCATTAATTGTTCTTGGCGTGTTAATCTACCAAGTTCTGTTCAATAGAGTATTCTTGGCTCAAAAATTACATTAAATTTGTACCCTCAGAATGAGCCTCTTCAACCTATAGTAGGAGTGTCATGTTCCGTTAAGCGCCTACTATGAAGAACTAGGAAATCAAATTGCAGTATATCTGCTTTTAAAATTATGGACTTGAAGTACAAGTGGAAAAATGGCTATCGACCAAGCCGAGATGAAGCGGTAAAAAATCCTCATTTGTTAGATGAGAGCCAGTTCGATAACGAGCAAGACCGAAAGCTAGCTGAAGAATCTGCAAGAAAGCATTTGGGTATACCAGCACCAACCTTAGACGAAGATAAGCCAATACTACCTCATTAGCTTTGCCTAACTAAAAGGCTTAATAACACCATTTCCAATAATCTTTGCAACAAATTGGCTGTAGGGACGTCTAGTTGTACGTCCCTAATCATGTGTCTGTAGCAAAAATTTCGTGGAATAATATAACGTTTAGGCACTTTGTGCCTATGTATCCTCCGCACCATTATTAAAGTTAGAAAAAATGCAAATTTATCAACTTATCAATCGATTAAACAATAGTAAATTCGGTAAGTTACTCACTCAAACAGTAGCTTTAGGCGTAGGTACTATTGTTCTTCTCTCAAGCACTAATGCTAATGCTGCTGAACAAGTGATTTTAAGGTATGGTACTTTTCAAGGGCAAATATCTGTTGAAGAATTAACTCAGTTTGCAGAAACTGGCAAGACTACCCCGACATTAAGAGCTTATTTACAAGCGGCACAGCAAGACCCCGCAGTAGCTCGTAAGGCGTTGAAAGCTTCGATAAAGGCCGATCCTGCCTTTTTAAATAGCTTACTGTCTAGCTGGGCAGGGCCAGTTTTAGTTGATCAAATTGGTCAAGTAGTTCACCCTCCCGCAGGACAACTAGATCAGCAGGCGCTGCGAACTGCTTTAAGTTCATCTATTGAACAAGATGGTGAAGTTACACTGCTTGGAGCCATTCAGAATTATCCAAATACTTCTGTTGAACTTAAAGGAGATCGTCTCATCGCTGTTTATGAACGCTTAAGCAATCTTGCAAAACTCTTATGAGGGTTATCTCATCAGATGACTGGTTTGGTGTTTCAATAGTCGTAAATTCTTAATAATGATCAGCATTAAGTTAATACTGATGAGTCTATCTTAGGGTTCATACTCTGTTACTTAGAAATTCCCTAATCTAAATGTAGAGTTTAGTTTAAAAATAGGGAAAAGATTTGTATGACAGCCGATGTTTCTAGAGATATTAAGAAGGATGTTAATGGGTCACTGATAAGTGGTGTTCTTTTGAGTATTTTTGGGGTTGTTGCGATCGCAGCGCCTAGTCTCTCGACCTTATTTACCGAGACTTGGATTGCAGTAATTTTGATTTTCGCCGGATTTACAAAACTAGTTTATGCTACTCAAACCCGCCACCAAGGAGGTTTTATTTGGAAACTTCTCTTAAGCGGACTTTATATTGCAACAGGTATAATGCTGTTTGTTTATCCTTATACAGGTATTCTCACACTAACTTTGTTGCTTGGCAGCTTTTTGCTGGCTGAAGGTACATTCGAGTTAATTCTGGCATTCAAGTTACGTCCGCAAAATAACTGGACATGGATACTAGGTGATGGCATTATTACCCTAGTCTTAGGTGCAATGATTTGGTTCCAGTGGCCTTTCAATGCCCCCTGGCTTCTTGGCACACTAGTTGGTGTCAGCGTTATTTTCACTGGCGTTTCCCGCGTCATGCTATCGTTAAACGCGCGTTCTACCTCAAATCCTCCTGAGCAAGCTGCAAATCCTACTTAGTACATAGGAGTGGGGGAAGAGGCAGGGGAGCAGGGGGCAGGGAGCAGGGAGCAGGGGGAGCAAGGAAAATAATAACCACTGCCAATGCCCAATGCCCCATGCCTAATGCCCAAACAAACTTAAGTAGTGAAAGTTTACTAAGACATTGCAGCAGCGATCGCTCGGATATATTGCTAAATTAACTAAGGAATTAAAATCAAGGCCAGCTAGCTGCAATCAACAATGGTATCAATTGCTATTCCCTTCTCGGATATTCAAAACCATTGGGCACGCTTATTTATTACAGCCTTAGCCCAACGTGGTATTGTCAGTGGATTGCCTAACGGCACTTATCGTCCCGATAACTCACTCACTCGCGCTGAATTTGCCGCCATCATCGCTAAGGCATTCCCGACAGTTACCAAGAAACGGCAGTATATTCCCTTTGTTGATGTACCAACTGATTATTGGGCAGCCGCCGCCATTAAAAACGCTTACGAAAAAGCATTTATTAGCGGGTTTCCTGATAAAAGTTTCCGTTTTGCTAACCGAATTACAAGGGTAGAAGTTTTAGTTTCTTTGGTAGCAGGCTTAGAAATTGCCACCAAGGTAAAACCTGACCTCCTCTCAGCACTCCCACAAATTTATCAAGATTCTGTTCAAATTCCTGGGTATGGTATAAATCAGGTAGCTATTGCCACCAGAGCTGGATTAGTGGTTAGTTTTCCCAATATAAAATTACTCAGTCCCAATGTCGCAGCCACCCGTGCAGATGTGGCAGTGATTATTTATCAAGCTTTGGTGTATTTAGGTGAGGCAGAAAAAATTACCTCTAGTTACCTAGTGCAGCCGCCAACGCCAACGCCCACACCAACACCGACACCAACGCCCACACCTGTCGGTAGCGTTAAGGTAAATCATAGTCGGGAATTTCGGGGGGCATGGGTAGCGTCAGTGTGGTATAGTAATTGGCCTTCCAAGGCAGGACTTTCTGTTGCCCAACAAAAAGCTGAACTCAGCGAGATTATTAGTAAATTACAAGCGCTAAACTTCAATGCCCTCATCTTCCAGGTGCGACCAGAGGGAGACGCTTTATATGAATCCCAATTAGAGCCTTGGAGTGCCTGGATTACAGGAACTCAGGGGAAAGCACCAGAACCATTTTATGATCCTTTAGCCTTTGCGATCGCAGAATGTCACAAGCGCAATATTGAACTTCATGCTTGGTTTAATCCCTACCGCGCTAGCACTTCCACCAACCCAGCTAAAACAGTCCGTCCCCACATAGCAGCTACCAATCCAGAAAGCGTTTATTTGTGGAAAACTCAACGTTGGATGGATCCAGGACTGAAAATAGTTCAAGATAGAGCTTACAACGTAATTCTTGATGTAGTGAAGCGCTACGATGTTGATGGCATTCACTTAGATGATTATTTCTATCCATATCCCATCGAGGGACAGTCTTTCCCCGATGACAAAACTTATGCTGCATATAAAGCAGCTGGTGGTACACTCAGCCTTGGCGACTGGCGACGAGACAATGTTAACAAAATGGTACAGCGCCTTTGGCAGGGAATTAAAACAACCAAATCCGACGTAAAATTTGGTATCAGTCCCTTTGGGATTTATCGCCCCGGACAACCAGCTGGTATTACTGGGTTGGATGCTTACAATGTGCTGTATGCTGACGCGAAGAAATGGTTAGAAGAAGGCTGGATTGATTATATTGCCCCTCAACTTTACTGGCGTACAGACCAACCACAACAAAGTTATTCGGTGTTGCTACAGTGGTGGACACAGATAAATACAAAGCAAAGACACGTTTACGCTGGTAACAATCTGACAGAACCAAGCAACAAAAGTCGAGAGAGTGATGAGATTGAAAAGCAGGTGAAAATTAGTCGTAGCCAAGCTGGAAGGTTGTCACTAGGGAATATCTTCTTTAATGTCGGTGTTTTGACGGAAAATAGTCAAGGCATTGCTGATAAATTCCAAAGTCTGCTTTATAACAAACCTGCGCTAGCTCCAACTTTGTCTTGGCAGGATACAAAACCGCCCTCTCCACCTATTGAACTACAAGTTAATAACCGCAAACTAAGTTGGCAGCCTGGAGATAATCAGCCAGTTCGTTCTTGGACACTTTATCGGCAAACTGGCGATACTTGGACAATTCAGCAAATTTTGTCTGCTGGCACAACCTTCGCTACCGTCCAACAAGCGGGAACTTATGCCGTGTGTGCGGTTGATAGATTGGCGAATGAGAGTCTAGGAACTGTTATTACAGTTAGTTAAACCAAAGTGCTATCTATGAGTGCGTAGGCGCAGCCCGTCGTAGACATCGCTACTATGCTTTCTCTCTACGAGATGGTGCGCGTTGGCAAAGCCGCTTTGCATCTACGTTAAAAAAATTGACTGCTTATGCAAGAGATTTTAAACGAGTAACTGTGCTTTTGCGAATGCGATTGCTCTTGCGAACACCACCAGCCATTTCATATTGACTGCTGTCTTTACCGTATTTTGCTGCTACCGCCAAGAGCATCATTTCACACAAACTGCCCAAGCTTTTTTCTAGCTGTTCAATATCAGTTTTGGAAGCATCAATCACAGATAGTGCAGTGTTATAACTATCAATTTTAGTACGTAACTGGTCAATTTGTTGTGTGAGATTGTTTAAGTTTTTAGCATCCCCAAAATCTATTTGTGGATCGATAGCTTTTAGTCCAGACAATCTTAACTGAGCTTTTTCTAAAACGCGAGATGCACGCTTCTGACGAGGCATAATTTTTTTCTTGTAAAGTGTTGTAGTATTATTCTGTCTTCAAAAGGCTGGATTATGGTTCAGCAAAATTCGCAGAAAATCATGTTTTTTCTGAGAAGATTTTGTAAAAAATTAAGTAATTATTCTGAATTTGTGTCTCACTGAAGGGCAGGGGGCATTGGGAAGAGGACTTGGGGACAAGGAGAATTGGGGATAAGGGGAAAGACTTGTTGCAAGAGTTCTCAAAAGTCACCTTGTCCCCTTGTCCCCCTGTCCCCTGCTCCTTTTCCTCTTTTTTGACTAACCACAGTCTTAATGTTATCTACAAATATTTTTATATTTGTGACAAATATCGTAATGTTCTTTATAAAATGCGGAATGTTAATAAGAAACATCAAGCCGTTGGTCACAAACGTCGTGATGTTTTCTATGAATGACGTAATGTTAATAAGCAACGTCAAGCTGTTAGTTACAAATATCGTGATATTAATAAACAACGTTAAGCTGTTGGTTACAAATATCGTCATTTTCTCTATGGATGGCAAGATGTTGGTAATACAAGTTATTTTGCCAGAGCAGATTCCTATATTATCTTGCAGGAATTGACCTTTCGGTAGATTTAGGTGGAATCATCAAAATTATATATTTGGATGGGATAACATATAATTTGCAACAAAACCTCATGCTAAATCAGTAATTTTCATATCAACAGATGAAATATTGATTTAATTCTAGTTAATTTGTTCCTTAAATTCCTCATAAGCCATGACATCCCCTGAGCCTCAAACTGATTTTGGAGACAAAGCTCCACAAACACCATTTGAGCCACCTTCTGGAAAACGGCGGTGGCTTTGGGTTTTAGCTGCATTACTATTGTTAGGGGGCGGAGCAGTTTTAGTTTGGCGTTTGTTGACTCCACAAAATTCAGCACCTTCAACTGCTAATGCTCAACTTCAAGGGGTAAGAGTCAAAATATCAACAGTACAAAGCGGTATTATTGAGGAAAGTTCAGATTTTATTGCTAGCCTCAAGTCCCAGCGCTCAGTCACGCTCCAGCCGAGGATTCAGGGCCAAGTTACCCAGATATTTGTCAAATCGGGAGATCGAGTCGCAGCAGGAGCGGCAATTCTCCAAGTAGATCCTATCTCACAAGCAGGTGTTAGTAGAAGCAATGCTATACCTCAAGGATTTTTAGTGCAACTGGAAAATGCCCGCGCCATACTCAAATCTCTAGAAGCACAACGACCATCCTTTGTTGCCAATGTGCAATTGTACCAGCAGAACTACGAAAAGTTTGTTACCCTAGCTGAAGAAGGAGCCGTATCTCGACAGACTCGCAATCAGTTTGCTGATCGGCTTGCCAATGCTAAAACTAATCTTGATGCAATTGATTCCAGGATTCAAGCACAACGAGCCAACATATTGCAGGCTGAACAAACTTTGCAACAAGCTAATGTAAATATTCCACAACAAGGGAATCTCCAGTCTGACAAAATGATCGCTCCCTTTAGTGGCACTGTTGGCAACATTGCTGTGAAAGTAGGTGATTTAGTTAACACTTCCACACCATTAGTTAATATCACGCAAAATCGACCTTTAGAAGTCAATATTTCTGTGCCATTACAGCAAGGGCCCCAATTGCGTAAGGGAATGCCAGTGGAAGTTATGAACGCACAAGGTCAAAAACTAGGTAGAAGTAGAGTATTTTTTATTGCACCTAGTGCTAGTAATGAAACACAAGGAATACTGATAAAAGCACTTTTTGATAACCCTAACGGTCAGTTACGTGCAGATCAATTGGTAAGGGCTAGAGTATTCTGGAATCAGCGCCCCGGAATTTTAATCCCCACAACTGCAATGACTCGTATAGGGGGAGACACTTTTGTTTATGTTGTTGAAACAGAAACATCTCCCCAAGGTGTATCCCAACAAGTAGCTCGGCAAAAGCGAGTGAAGCTAGGCGAGATCAAAGATAATCATTATCAAGTTATTGAAGGGTTACAGCCAGAAGATAAAGTTATTATCTCAGGATTGCTTAATCTTAGGGATGGTGTTGCGATCGTTCCAGAATATTAATTAAAGGGAGTGGAGGATAAGTTGTCAATCTTGTCTTGTACCAATACCTACTCAAGAGCGTTAACTATAGCAGTTTTGGTGCCCTACGGGTACTACGTTGGAGAACTCGTAGAGTAGCCGCTCCACATCTTTATGTGGAATAAACTTCGCTTTGACGCTTATTCTTCTCTCTCAAAAAAAGTATTTATAATGATATAATTCGTTTTGTAAATCGTAATTAGGCTATAAATATTCATGTTATCGAGTATTTAATTAAGCTTTAAAGAAAAGATAAAAACGAGCGATGCTTTTAAATAGGGTCCGTAGACATCGTAGGCTGAAAATTTGTGTTTCCAACCTCGGTTATGAGTAAATTTTAAGCGCCATTATTTATTAACAAATGGTTAATAACCTTATACCAATTTTTTATGAGGCTGCATAGAATTTGATCCCCTCTAGCCCACGCCAGTCGCTCCACTTGGGGAGACCCCAAGACCGCGCTGGCTCCCCTTAATAAGGGGGTAATCAGAAAAATCTCTCAAAGTCCCCCTTTTGAAAGGGGATTTAGGGGGATCAAGATATATGCAACTTCACATTAAATTGGTATTAGCTTAAGCTGTCACCAATGGGCAAAGGCAAGCAATTACTTAATTACGTAAAACAGGCAACCAATTATGTCAGTGCGAATGATTCAATCTAAATGTGGTTTATTTTTAACTTGTTTACTTGGGCAAATAATGTTGTTTGCTGCGCCAGTACAAGCTGGAGTGGAGGGCAAAAGCTACACTGTCAGCGTTAATTCGAGTCTAGGAGATAATTTTACTGCTTGTTTTCAATTTAACAGCAATGGTACCTTACGCTTTCTTGGGCAAAACGCTACTTATACTACTTCTAATGGTAACAATCAGGCAACTTGGAGAGCAGTCACCCCCCCTTCAGCATTAGTAAGTATCGCACTTAACGGTCAAGTAATAGGAGATTTTGTTTCAGCTCCAGGGATAAGTGGTAGTGGGATGAATTCCAATGGAACTACTTTTACTTTAAATGGAACACTCTTACCTAGTCCAACCTGCCCGCTAAGTCCATCAAATCTTCAATTTGGCGGAAGTCGAGAAAATCTCTTCTTAAAATAATGTAATCTACGCAGATTTGATAAATTAGATCAGCTTTTGGTTGAACATATTCAACAAGATTCGCCAAGCTGCGTCAAACTTTAATCTGCCGTGAAGAGAGCGTACTTATCCTCAGATATTGCAAAATATTTCTATTTCTCCCGCCTGGCAATTACTTGAAGTCGCTGGCGGGATTTTCGCTTGCATGAAGTTGGCATTTTACCAGCGATCGCTAAATTTAACCTTGATACAGTATCTTAACAGCAGATAATGACTTTGGTTCACCAAAATAAAACCAGATTAATTTATGGCATCAATAGCCGGAAAAGTTGCAATTATTACTGGTGCATCGCGGGGAATTGGACGAGCGATCGCACTAAAATTAGCTGGTAACGGCGCATCTATTGTCGTTAACTATGCGGGTAATGCAGGCAAAGCACAGGAAGTTGTTGCAGAAATAGAAAAGTTGGAAGTAGAAGCGATCGCTGTACAAGCTGATGTTAGCAAAGTACCCGACATTCAACGGTTATTTGAGCAAACACTTGAGCGTTTTGGTAAAGTCGATATTTTGATCAACAATGCCGGAATCGCCCTCTATAAACCAATTAGTCAGGTAAGTGAAGAAGATTTCGATGCGATTTTTGCCATTAACGTCAAAGGCACTTATTTTACTTGTCAACAAGCCGCGCAACACATGGCAGAAGGGGGGCGGATTATCAACTTTTCTTCATCAACTACGGCGATGATGCTGCCAACTTATAGTGCCTATGTCGGAACCAAGGGTGCTGTTGAACAAATCACACGGGTACTAGCTAAAGAATTGGGTTCAAAAGCGATCGCAGTTAATGTTATTTCTCCTGGCCCCACCGATACAGAAATGTTTCGAGAAGGCAAAACACAAGAACAGATAGATCGTTTAGCCCAAATGGCTGCTTTTGGCAAACTAGGAGATGTGCAAGAAATTGCCGATGTAGTAGCGTTCCTCGCTAGCGACGAAGCCAGATGGATCACTGGGCAAAACATCCGTGTAAACGGTGGAATCGCATGAGGCGATTGAAGCTTTCCTCATAAAACCAATATTCCCCGTTTCAAAACCTCAGCCAGTAATGTATAACGCCGTTAATCTACTAATGAGATTTCAGCCATGAATTCCAATATAAATCTTTTTACACCAGTTCAGCTTGGCCCTTACACCTTACCAAACCGGATCGTAATGGCACCGATGACGCGTTTGCGGGCAATTGCAAGCATCCCAAACTCGCTGATGGCAACTTACTACGCCCAACGGGCCAGTGCTGGGCTGGTTGTTACTGAATGTACAATGGTTTCACCTCTAAGCTTAGGATACATCAACTGCCCAGGAATTTACTCAGAAGAACAAGTGGCAGGATGGCAGTTGACAACTAATGCAGTACATGAACAAGGGGGCAGAATTTTTTTGCAACTTTGGCATTCTGGGAGAGTTTCTCACTCGGCTTTATTAGATGGAGAGTTACCAGTTGCTCCTAGTGCGATCGCTGGAGTTGGCTCACTCCATACACCCATAGGTAAAGTATCGTTGGAAACTCCTCGTGCTTTAGAAACCCAAGAAATTTCCGAGATTGTCGAGCAATTCCGTAGAGGTGCAGAAAATGCCTTGGCGGCTGGTTTTGATGGGATTGAACTTCACGGTGCATTTGGCTATTTAATCGATCAATTCCTCCAAGATGGCTCGAACCAGCGCACAGATGAGTATGGCGGTTCAATAGAAAAGCGCAGCCGATTCCTCTTAGAAGTTGTGGAAGCAGTCGCTAGCGTTTGGGGTGCAAACCGTGTTGGGATCAAACTTTCACCAAGTAATACTTTCTACGGGATGCATGACTCCAACCCTCAAGAAACTTTTAGTTATGCCATCAACGCTCTTAACCCCTTTGGACTTGCTTATCTTCACCTGATGGAACCGAATGAAGTCGATTTAGCAACCCGCGAAGTTATGAACCCCGTAACACCTTACTTCCGCAAAATATTCCAAGGTACTTTGGTTACCAATGGTGGCTATGATCGCCCAACAGGAGATAGTATTCTGACCAGCAACAATGCAGATTTAGTTTCCTTTGGCAAGTTATTTCTTGCAAATCCTGACTTACCAAAACGCTTAGAACTTAACACACATTTGAACACCCCAGATCCAAAGACATTTTATGCTCCTGATGCAACAGGATACACTGATTACCCATTTTTAGAATCATCTCTAAATCCAAAATAAAATTCTTTTAAGAGGTCTACAAAATGCCTATTATAGCCAAGAACAACGATGTAATTACAGTCATAGTTATCTTTGCAGTCGAACCTGAACGTCAGCAGGAATTGATAGATAACATTGTGGAATTTCTCACAACAGTGGTAAAACAGCAGCCTGGGTTTATCTCATCCAGCATTCACAAAAGTATAGATGGCGTGCGGGTGATGAACTATGCCCAGTGGAAAACTCAGGAAGACTACCAAGCATTTGTAAACAATTCCGAAATCCAAAAGCTAGGAGCAAAGGTTTTTCAGTTTCAGATCCACGAGTCCCATGTCTACGAAGTCGTCGTTTCCCTGCCAGATGATGCCACACTTAAAATTACCAAAGGTGGTTTGATTCACCTTGCAGAATTCCGGGTAAAGCCAGAAAATCAGCAACGCTTGGTGGAGTTGGAGAGGGAATACCTACCACTTGGATTACAAAATCCAGGACTTATATCTGGAAATTTTCACCGTTCCCTGGATGGCGTACACAATGTCAACTATGGTCAATGGCGTAGTTTTGCAGATTTCGAGGAACTCCTCAAAGATCCAAAGTATGCACCCTTAGCTGAATATTGGCAAGGTCTAGCTGAAAACGAGTTTCATCTCTACGAGGTTGTTTTCACCGAACCTACTGATTAATTAGAATTTAAGTTAGTCAGCTGATGCGTGCCTAAATTGTATAAACACTCTTTACGACCGTTAACTGTTGACGGTTAACGGTTATCAGTCATCAGTCATCCTTTTTGCTAGAAACCTCAAGTGTATATTCAGAATAAAATTTGTCAGATGCAAAAGTTTTCAGTTTTATAATTGTCCAAGAGCAGCTCACAAAACGGGTTACTAAATATGAGCCAATCAACTTTGTATAAAACGTTTCTAAAATTGTACAAAGAATGGTTCATCTATCCGGTTGTAGAGTCTGTATTTTCATGATAAACATCACTTTGCAGGCATCCAAAAATTATGGATTTGTCCAACTTTACTACACTTCAAAACTTAGAAGCTGCTTTCGGTGGTGAATCGATGGCAAATCGCAAGTATCTGTTTTTTGCAGATGTGGCGCGTCAACTCGGGTTTACAGACTTGGCGAAACTTTTTAAAGAAACAGCAGACCAAGAAACCGAACACGCTTTTGCACATTTTAAATTGCTGCATCCAGAACTTGTGGTAGAAGATTCGGCTGCTTTAAGTGATGAACAAAAACGGGAAATTGTATCTCGCTGTTTATCTTTGGCAATTGAGGGGGAGACTTACGAATATACCACAATGTATCCAGAATTTGCCGCAGATGCTCAACGCGATGCCTACGGCGGGCAGAGCCAACGCGACAATTCTGCGGCTGAAGAATTTCTTAAACAAGCTAAAGAATCTAGCGATCATGCCGACACATTTCGGGAAGCAGCACACCGTTTTGGGTTGTTAAAATTTATCGAAAATTACCACGCCGATCGCTACGCTGAAGCCTTAGAAGTATTAAATGGAGGACAAACAGCAACCAGAGTTGCAGGTGAAGATGCCAAAACTCGGAAATGGATTTGCAAAAAATGCAGCATGATTTACGATCCGGTTGCTGGCGATCCTGATTCGGGAATTGCACCTGGTACACCTTTTGAAGAAATTCCCGATGACTGGGAATGTCCGATTTGCGGTGCTAACAAAAAAACCTTTAAACCATTTGAGGAAAAAGTTGCAGCTTAAGACGACAATCAATTAGGCACTCTTTTTTGCACATAAACGCGAAGCCTCTTAAGAGATGCTTCGCGTTCTTGATTATTTATACACCAAAGTAAAATCATGAATTCACCAGAAGATAACAGCCAATTTCAACGACAGAGGCCAATTTATCTAGAGCTAAATTTTCAGATTATTTGTGCAGTTGCATTGATTGCTGTTATTGGAGTTTCTAGCGTGACTCCGGCTTTTCCCAAGTTAGCCAAAGACTTAAATATCAACCCGAAAAATTTAGGTTTATTGATTACAGCATTTACATTCCCATCTCTGATTTTAGGGCCAATTATTGGTATTCTTGCCGATAGATGGGGCAGAAAGAGAATTATTATTCCTTCACTGTTTTTATTTGGCATAGCTGGTACAGCCTGCGCCTTTGCTCGTGATTTTAATTTATTGCTATGGTTGCGTTTGCTGCAAGGAATTGGTGCTGCTTCTTTGCTTTCTCTGAGTATCACCTTAATTGGCGATTTATACACAGGAGACAGACGAATTGCTGCAATGGGTTACAATGCAAGTATTAGCAGCGTCGGCACATCAAGTTATCCAATAATTGGTGGTGCATTAGCAACAGCAGGCTGGTATTATCCCTTCATGCTGCCAATATTAGCGATTCCTCTTGGGTTACTAGTTTTGTTTGCACTCAAAAATCCAGAACCAAAAGGCGATCGCAACCTTCAACAGTATTTAAGTAATGCCGTCAAAGTTCTAAAAAATCGTCAGCTATTTGGACTTTTTATTGCCAGTGCGGCTAATTTTGTGTTTCTTTATGGCGCTTACGTTACCTATTTACCACAGTTAATTAACGATACTTTTAAAGCGCCGCCTACGATTATTGGATTGCTACTTTCTAGTGTTTCTGTAGCAATTACTATCACAGCATCCCAATTAGGTAGATTAGGTAGAAGATTTAGTGGCACAAGTTTAATTAGTGCATCTTATGTTTTTTATGCTTTAGCTATGTTAATAGTTCCCTTTGTGTCAAACATCTGGTTACTATTAATCCCTAGTACAATTTTTGGTATTGGGCTTGGTATTGGTTTTCCTACTATCCAAACACTTTTAGCAGATTTAGCACCAAAAGAATATTTAGCAACGATTATATCCGTAAACGGAACATTCTATGGATTAGGACAAACATTAGGGCCGTTGTTAATGGGCTATGCCTTTGGTTTTGGCGGAATTAATAGCGTATTTTATGCTGCGACTGGTTTTGCATTTCTGATATTTTTTGTATTTAGGTATTGCACTTGTAAGTAATTCGTAATTCGTTTAAAGAGTAAGAGTATTCTCAATGCGACGGTCGGGGATGAGCCACATAACTGCAACCAGAACGTATAGTATACAGGCAAGCCATGAGTTCACAAAGGCAAGTGGAATTGCCACTGCATACAACACCATCGATATTTTTCCTTTGAAATCTCGACCCACTGCGATCGCTAATGTCGAATCGCTGCCATGATGAGAAATTAGGGTGCGGGTAAGGATGAAGTAAGCGATCGCAGACAACAACAATACCGTGCCATAAAGTGCTACTGGCATAGCAGCAAAGCTATTCTCACCCATCCAGCCAGTGACGAAGGGGATTAGCGACAACCAAAATAGCAAATGCAGATTAGCCCAAAGGATATGCCCATTAACGTGTCGGACTGCTTGTAAGAGATGATGGTGATTGTTCCAGTAGATGCCGAGAAAGATAAAACTCAGCACATAGCTGAGAAATACTGGAATCAGGGGACGCAGCGCAGCTAAATCAAACCCATGCGGCACTTTGATTTCCAGCACCATAATGGTGATGATAATGGCAATCACCCCATCACTGAATGCTTCTAACCTCCCTTTACCCATTTACGCATTCCTTTTTATTTACTTGAAAGTAAGTTGTGACACTCTGCACTTTATCGTACCAAGTAGTGGTCGTTGATGAAAATTGTCTGCGCGGTGATCCTTGATATGCTATCGTTGCTTTCCTTTAAGCTACTCCATACCCTGTATACGGACGCTTATACGGCGGATGTAAACCCAGAATAATATTTTCTTTCGGCACGCCAATTTCTACTAATTCTCGCGCAATATCTACATCAGTCATATTGCGCTGAATCCAAATCTTTCCATCTTTAATATCCAAATGGATGATACAGTTGTAAACTCGTTTAAGTCCCTCCCAGCCAACTTCTAAAAGCTGGTAGTGGTCATGTTCTGTATCAAAGACAAGCTGAGACTCAATATCTGAATTACCACTCTCAAAAGTAGCGTGAGACATTAATATTTGGCGTATGCTTTGGCGATACTGTTCTACTCTTTCCATTCGACAATCACCTCCTGAAAGCGATCGCACAATATTTAATTCTCACTTGCCAATTTCTGGCGCAATTCCCGAATAGCAGCGCTAGTATTACGCTCGTAGGCAATTTTTAAAGACTCTGTAACTACCTCTGACACATTAATGTTAGGGAAATAGCGGCTACTGGTTTCAACAGTGTAGACATCGCCTTGCAATCTGTAAATCACAAGCTGGTTTTTCCTGAACAACCAAACTTCTGGTACTCGATAAGGCAGGTAGTCATTGACATCGGTGTAGCTGGTGATGTCTATCTCCACCACTAAATCGGGTGATGGATCAACACCCCAATTAATGCGGTTTTTCCCTGCAATCGCTTGCCAGTTATCAATATAAAAACAGTAGTTTGGTTCTATACCACTTTTTTGTGGCAGTTCCATTGTGATTGGGGTAAATGCTTCGTATTCTCGTCCCAGATGATAAAGTAAAACTTTGACTACATCTGCAATTACACTTACTTTACGCCCATGTTCTGGTAGCGGTGCCATCAAAAGAATTTCTCCATCTCGATACTTAATGCGAGGAGAAGAGCGATGTCTACGACGGGCTACGCCTACGCCTAGTTGTTCATTCAGTGCTTGATAGTCTTGCCAACTTCCGGGTAGGCGTACTACTGCGCCTGGAGGTAAATGGATTGTATCGGGTGTGACAACAGCAAACATAGAACTGAACCTCCATCTTCACTGTAAGAGTTAAATATCAGCTGCTGCGGCTGAAAAATACAGCAGCGACAATAATTAAACCTAAAAGTGCCAAGGGAACCCAAAGATTAGGGACATCTGACAAACTCATATTTAATTACCAATTACGAATTATCTTAAACCGATGCCTCCTTTAGCGAATTCTTCAACAGTTTTCTGTGAGAATTCGTGAGTAGCGATCGCTTGCAACATTGCCAATGGTAAAGTCAAATGATCCGCCCCGGCTTGCAATGATGCAGCTGCTTCTTCGGGAGATTTGATACTAGCTGCCAAGATTTCCGTATCACTGCCTTTGAGTACGCTAGCCATATCTCGCACCAAAGCAATACCATCACCTAACAACCTCGTCGCACGATTTACATAAGCTATGGCAATTTTAGCTCCCGCTTCCCGTGCTACTGCTGCCTGTGCTGCACTGTAAATTGCTGTCACCGAACAGGTAATTTCTGGTGATAGACTCGCCACCACTTCAAAACCTAACGGTGTTGCCGGAATCTTCAAAATTGTTTGTGAACCAATAATCTCGAAAGCTTTTCTACCTTCAGCTAGCATCCCGGCTTTATCAGCTGCCACGAGTTGATAGTATAAGGGGCCATTTGTCAAGGCAACCAATTTTTTGAGTGTGGTTTCTGGTGGCGTATCGCTTTGAGACAACAGCGTGGGATTGGTTGTAATGCCTTTCACCCATCCCCAAAGCTTAACAACTTCAGCTTCAGATGCGATCGCTGAGTCTAGATATAGTGCCATAATTTCTCCCGATCTATTCCCCAATATTAATATGCAATAGCTGCACATGAGTCGTGACAAGTTACAGCAGTTTTCAATATGGATAAATTTAATTTCTGCTCAAGTTTGTCAATCAGGCAACCAACAGTATATCGTTACGTTTTATACTTAATAATCAAGAAGCGAGTATTTATCTTAGTGTTATTCGGCTAATGTATACAAGTATCAATTACGTCTAGCCAGTTATAGCATTTCTCATGAATCGTTACTCGTTAGCCAAACGATGTTTTGCAGAAGCTCTAGGTACAGCTTGGTTGGTTCTAATGGGCGTGGGTACTGCGGTTATTTCTGGTACAGTACCTTGGGTTGGAGTTACTGGGGTGGCGATCGCTTTTGGCTTAAGTTTGTTGACTGCTGCCTATACTTTTGGGTCGATCAGTGGATGTCACATCAACCCGGCCGTCACAATTGGTTTTTGGGTAGCCAAGCAATTTTCTTTCCGAGACGTTTTGCCATATATAGGAAGTCAAGTTCTCGGCGGAATTTGGGGAACTACTATCCTATTTTTGATTTGCATGGGCAAGCCTGGGTTTACAACAGCCAACTTTGGTTCTAATGGGGTGGGAATTCACTCCCCTGGTAACTATAGCTGGTGGGCTTGTGCATTAGCCGAATTGATTGTTACCTGTGGATTTGTGCTGTTGATCTTAAGCGTCACATCTTCTCCCGTTTTCAAAGTGTCTGCACCCATACCCATAGGTTTAGGGCTTACCTTGGCGCACCTGATCCTGATTCCGGTGACAAATGCTAGTGTTAATCCTGTGCGATCGCTAGCCACAGCTGTCTTTACTCGTGATTGGGCATTGGCTGACCTTTGGATTTTCATTGTGTTTCCAATTTTGGGTGGAGTTTTGGCGGGTATGGTCGCCCGATGGCTGCAAGAACCAGACATTTAACTAAGAGGAAGGGGAAAGCATTCTCCTCTTTTCTCTTTGCTCCCTTGCCTCTTTTTCTATAACTACTCATAACTTCACTGACACCAATTCTGTATTGTTACGCATCGACCGCTAGATACAGATATTTTGACCTAGTTTTCAAGGGATAATTCGTTTTATACAGCAGCCTATACGGAGAAATTAATATGACATCTCCAGAAATGGTTACATGGCTACAAGAACGCAGTACTCTAGGAATTCTTTCACATGAGGTGTTAAATGCGATCGCTCAAGTAATTGAAGAACAAGTAGTGAGTGCCAAAACTGATTTAGTTAGGGAAGGCACTCGTCCAGAAGCCCTTTATATTCTCCAAAAAGGTCAACTCGAAAGCAATAGCACCAATAAAACTAACCCAGCCTTTGCTTGTGGATTTCTCCCCGGTGCAGTGATTGAACTCAAAGAATTGCTGTTGGATGAATTAACTCCATTCACAATTACTACAGTAACTGAATGTAATTTGTGGGTTGTACCCGGTGATAAATTTCGTGAATTAGCCACTCAATACCCCGAAATTGCTCAGGCTTTTTCTCGCCAATTGGCTCAAGAATTAGCTCAGGCAACATCTGCACTTGGCTATGAACAAGAACGTTCTGTAGCTTTGCGACCATATTTAGTCACCAAAGCGCAACGCGGAATTGTCGGTACAAGTCGCTATGCCATAAGGCTACGTGAGC
This sequence comes from Nostoc sp. FACHB-892, assembly GCF_014698795.1. GTDB lineage: Bacteria > Cyanobacteriota > Cyanobacteriia > Cyanobacteriales > Nostocaceae > Nostoc. The sequence goes on along the minus strand of NZ_JACJTR010000008.1, from coordinate 224,800 downwards.
AAATTCGTTTATCGGCTGCTGACCGCAAATCAGTGGATATTTTTGGAGAACCAGGGTTAGAAAAAGATAATATAGCAGCCCTCATCCACTTTGGTTCTCCAAAACGACGAGAACCAATTATTAAAGTAAATTGCGGTATTCTGCAAACTAGCGGTGCAGATTTATTCGGTCGCGCCGGCGGTAAACCAGGATTGTTGGAATGGTTGGGAGAAGGTACTTTAGTTCTCAACAACATCCAAGAATTGCCCGAAGAATTATTACCTCCCGTGACACAGTTGCTCAAAACTGGCACATATACCCCCGTTAGCCGTTCTGGAGAAGCAGCAACTGAACCTCGTCCCAGTAAAGCCAGAATTTTGATTGTTTCAGAAAAAACTCAGCCGACAATTGAACGTTGTATCGGTCACATTATTAAAGTCCCACCGCTACGGGTGCGGAAAGCTGATATTCAGGCACAGGTAGAATATTATACTAGTCTTTACATTCGGGCTAGAGGCATTCCTAAACCGCACATCACCCCAGAAGCTTTACGTCGTCTCCAGTCTTATGATTTTCCTGGCAATCTCAAGGAATTAAAAAATCTCGTAGAAAGAGCGATTGTGCAAGCGGAGGGTGCTAATGAATTAACAGAAGAAATTTTCTGGCCAGCCGAAACGAAGAAAAAACGATTTCGGGTGAATCTGTTAAATGCCTATCCTCGTTTGCGGCGATTTTTGCGTAGTCCCTGGTGGCCTGATCGCATTAACTATGGTTTTACTGCAACGGCTTTTGCGATTATAGTTGCAGTCTTATTTATTGGACCGCAAACCCGCGATCGCAATTTCGTATTAAATCTATTTTGGGCTTGGTGGTGGCCTTTCTTCCTATTTCTCTTTCCCTTTTTGGGTCGTATCTGGTGTTCTGTTTGTCCTTTCATGATTTACGGGGAAATTACCCAAAAGTTATCTCTCTGGCTGTGGCCTCGACAACTCAAGCGCTGGCCTAGACAGCAAGCTGAAAAATGGGGCGGATGGTTCATGTTTGGTTTGTTCTCCCTAATTTTCTTATGGGAAGAACTTTGGCATTTAGAAAATACTGCCTACCTGAGCGCTTGTTTGCTACTGTTAATTACTGCTGGAGCGATGATTTTCTCTGCGATTTTTGAGCGGCGATTTTGGTGTAGATATCTTTGTCCCATCGGCGGGATGAATGGTTTATTTGCCAAACTCTCAATGACGGAACTCCGCGCCCAGCAAGGGATTTGTTCTGCCAGTTGCACCACCTATCAGTGTTATAAAGGTGGACCGCAAAAGGGCGAAGGGATGGAAACTAATGGATGTCCTTTATACTCGCACCCAGCGCAGTTAGAAGATAATAGAGATTGCGTACTGTGCATGACTTGCCTTAAAGCCTGTCCCCATCGTTCCGTCGAATTCAACTTGCGTCCCCCTGGGATTGAACTGTGGACAACTCATGTACCCCGCACCTATGAAGTAGCATTATTGTTTTTGCTATTGGGTGGGATATATCTGCATCGCTTGCCAGAATTGCAATCTTGGTTGGGGCTAGAACTGGATTTAACTCAGTTTTGGCAGCATTTGGGATTATCGCTGCTAGTGTTAATTATGCCAGCGATTTTTATCTTTGCGGCTTATGGCTTACTACAACTGTTCAACTTTAACCGTAAGTCTCGCACATTTGTAGAACTTGCCTATGGCTACCTACCATTGGTGTTAGGGGGAAACTTGGCTCACTATCTGCGTTTGGGCTTAGGCGAAGGTGGGCGGATTTTACCTGTAACCTTTGCTACTCTTGGTTTGAGTGATGAACAGTTGCCAATATTGGTTGCTCACCCGGCTGTCATTGCCTTTTTGCAAGGTGCAACGATAATTTTCTCAGTGTTACTGACTATATTATTAACGCAGAAAATTGCAAAGCAACCACTGCGATCGCTCCTTTGGCAACACCTAGCAGCGATCGGGTTGGGAGTTAGTATGTGGGCGATTATTGTGTTTTGAGCTTCACAAATCCCCTCCTCGCTTGCGGGGAGGGGTTGGGGGTGGGGTGCAATGACTGTGAGAATTGTAACTAAGGAATGCGGACATGGTATAACCGAGTTCGCGATCGCATCTGTGTTCGTACCCGCTATTACACCACCAGCCAACGAACCCGTTAGTGTTCTCCTTTCTGGAGTGGGAGAAAAAGCAGTTTTAAAGCAAGCGATCTGCTGTATTTTACCAGACGCGTTGTAAGTTTAGAAATTTTGTTACAGGTGAATCAAAAAGCGCAGTAGCCAAAGCAAGAAAAGCATACGCGATCATTATTAAGTAAGAAGCTTAGACAGTTAACTTTTTATGAACTGGATGAGTTATTTCTATCTTCTTACAGTAGCCGTATAAGTATATTTCTAATTATAATATTAACTTCTTCTGGAATTTGGATTTTATAATCTGTAATTACACGTAGAAAAATCAAGTTTAAAACTTTTAATAAAAATTGTGAGCAACAAACTAATGACACAAAACAACTCGCAAGACAAAGATAGCTTTCTTTACCCTCGTAGCCGATACTATGGTAAATTCCAGCCAGAGACTTTAGCATTTAATGCCAACCTCCAAGAATTTGCCCAAAAAATTAGTTACATCACTTGCCTAGAAACAGGCGGAAAACTTTCTCCAGAAGAAGCTTACCAGCAAATAAGGGTGCTTTGGAAACAGTTGAAGCATAGCAAGAAAGAACTGGCTATTGGTAGAGATCAAGAAATTTAAGCTTTGAATAATGATGTGCGAACTATTTCAAGCAAGTTTTATCTAGTTTTATTCTTACTAAAGTTATAAAAGGAGGTTAGCCCAGTTTATATATTCTTGCTAAAATTTTGTATCCTAGCTCACAATTATATTTAAAAATGAGCATTCCTTTTGAACAATGTTGATGCTAACAGCAGCTATTATCGTCCTGATTAATAGTTTTGTTGAGCTGAAATTAGTTTACTAATGTTTAAGTTTCTTAAAGAAGTTGGTGATTACGCCAAGTACACCTTTCAACGCAAAACCGGGGGAGGGAAGAGGGTTATTGTTTGGTAATTCTCCTCTCCCCCCTGCTCCCCCTTAAGATTTGACCCAGCGATCGCATTTGTTAGCCTGGAGCGATCAGGAGCAAATCCAGATTCAACCCATCGGCAATAATGCTACATGGTTTTCCATTATTGAAGTTGCCCTACTATCTTTCCCCTCAATTTCTAGCTACGGTGTACACACAAGTATTGCCCGCATAGGTTTCAACTCTTCTTGCGCTCCTAAATTTAACCTTTCAAAAAGTTCAAATCATCATTCTTGAGGAAAGAGGCATTGCCGCTAGAAACTCCCCCAGACAAGACTGAAGCAAAAGAGTTTGGCTCATCAGGGTTAAATATATTACCCAGGTTAGAAGTGAATTGTCCATAGCTGAATGGAGTGATGTTCGTATCGATTCCCTCAGCCGGGTTAATAATATTATCACCACTAGGCAATTCTTCGTTAATCAGAAAATCATTACTAATATCAATGGTGGAGATTGGACCAGGATCGGCAATGCTGATAATATCCTTTGAATCGCCAGTATATTTTTGCAATTTTCCGTTATTTGCATTAAGTTCAGCTACCCAGGCATCTACACCCGAAGCTTTAACCCCAGTATTATTAGTTCCCAACAAGCCATCAGTAAATCCTGTAACGAACAGCTTACCAGTATCGTCAGCAGTCAGACCTGTGGCATAGTCAAGCCTCGACTTGCTGCCAAACTGTTGAATCCAGTCATTTGCGCCATTGGTGTCGAACTTTGCTACAAAGGCATTATAAGCCGTATCTTTGGTACCTTTTCCTAACTTACCGTTAGAATATCCTGTCACGAAGATGTTGTCTTGTGAATCAATCACCATGTCAGCTAAGTAAGTGCCATCATCGTCTTTAGAGCCAAACTGTTTAATCCACTGCTGAGTCCCATCTGGGCTAAATTTGGTGAGCCAAACATCGTAAGACCCGATTTTGCTACCCTTCTTATCCTTTGTACCTAAATCGCCGTTAGTCCATCCTGTAGCGTAGATATTACCCTTACTGTCGGTGTCAATAGCCCACGCAACTTCAAGACCCTCATTTTTACTTCCAAATTGTTGAACCCATTCCACCTGACCAGTAGGATTTACCTTTGTCAGCCAGGCATCATACTTCAAAAGAGTTTGAGATGGATTGGACTCTTTTATTAGGCCTTGAGTCCAGCCTGCGGCGTAGGAGTTACCATCCTTATCGACGGTAACATCGTAAGTTTCGTCAAAAACAAAATTCCCAAGCGGCGTAGACTTCCCAAGCTGCGTAAACCACTCTTGATTACCATTGGTATCAAGTTTAGTTATCCAAGAATCATCTTGAACAGCAAAATTGAATATCTCTAGATTTTTATTTTCCTTAATTGATAATCCTGATAAGTAGACATTGTTTGCTTGATCTACATCTAGACCAAAGGAGCTATTGGAAAAACCATCGGTCACATTAGTTCCAAACTGCTTACCCCACAACTGGTTGCCATTGGTGTCATATTTAGCCACCCAAACATCAAGCTCGTCTGATTGCTTGGATGAAAACAAGCTACCTCCCGTGTCTCCCCCCAAGTAAAAGTTACCGTCCTTGTCTGTGACAACGGAATAAGCTTGGTCAGAATTGGAAGTGCCAAACTGCTTACCCCACAGCTTGTTGCCTTTGTTGTCATATTTGATTACCCAGACATCTGTAGAGCCATTAGCAGTTCCTTCTAAAGGCCCGGTAGTTGAGCCTGTTACATAGACATTGCCCGAAGGATCTGTAGCAGTACTAAGACCAACATCGATACCAGTAGTCCCTAATTGCCCAATCTTTTTTTGCGCTGCTTTTTTTGCTGGTTTTTCACCGACAAACTGAAAATATTTATCTGTTAAACTTAAATCTACTTCTGGTTTTGAAATCACATAAGCAACCAGGTCAGGCAATCCTTGTTGTACCGAAAAGATCGCCTTGCCATAAAAAAGTTGTTCGACTCCTTCAACCTTTAATCCATTAACTTCTACCAATCGATAATCTTCTGCTGTACCGTTGAGGCGGATGGTATCTTGAACGGAGCTAAAATCATAAATGACAGCGAACTCGTTTAAACCAAGAAAATTTGTGGTAAGTAGGGCATCTGGAGTACCACTATTTGAATAGTAAGGCTGATATTCATCTCCAAGAACAAATGTGTCTGCTCCTACTGATGGGATATTTTTATCTAGGATGGATAATGGATTACCTTGCTGAATATCAAGAATAACTCCGTATTCTTCTGGTGAGTTATCAAATAGATCACCAAACAAAAAATCAATATTTTGTTTTTGATTCTTGCTTATATCAGGAATGTCACTGTAAATAGTATCATTCCCTGCACGACCGAAAAGGGCTTCAGAATTTGTAAATCCTCCTAAAAGAATATCGCTAGCCGGTGTATATAATGCAACTTTAAGTTGAAAATCATCCACTTTGTTAAGTCCTTTGTTTCAAAGATTTGAATTTTCTAAAAACGGAAATCATAGATTTGCTACTAATTTCCATTAGTTCGTGTAAAGACGCTTCAAAAATTTACCTATTTTCTCTTTTTCTGTTTGTATAAATCAGGAAATTTCTAGTAAATTATTTGACTAGGTGCAGATAGAGTATGATAAAGTACAGGGATTGAGAACCTAGAACAATCATTAATTCATAAAGTAATATTCCTCAAAGAGATGTTCCTATGCAGTCAATATCTATGCTCAAATAAACATGGTGAAGCTATCTTATAGTACGTGCAGTACTATAATGCTTTGTCTGCCCTAAGCTAAGTTATCCTGCGAATATGCAACGCTGAAGATTTAATTAAATCCTGGCACAAGTCCACTATGCCAAAGAAACATTAGAGCCTCATGTCTTAGTAAAATATGCTTTATTTATTGCAAAAGCAAAAACTTTAAATTGATGCTCCCTTTTCAAAGAAAGTGTAATCGCAGATAAATGAAATAATTAACTTAAAGGAAAAATTTTTCAAAAGTGTACAGGCTTAAATCAGCGTTTTTCTACGAACGAAGCAGTTGTTAGTAGTATTGTAAATTCATACTTAGTCTGTCAAGGCATTATCAATAGTTCATCAAAACTTTATAAAAAACCTAGATAATTTCCTATGTAAAAGTAAAACATTTTATGATATGTTATCGGACAGCAAATACCTGCTAGAAGACTCAGACAAAAGCAAAAAGCAAAAAATAAAGGGCTTTCCATCAAACTCGCACTTTACTATTTATTTTTCTAAGTAGTTATACCAATCCTGTATGAAGATCCGTTAAACCATGTTAGGACTGAAGTATAAGAAAGAAAAACGTAGACGCAAAGTGGCTTGTTGCAAGCAAGCGTAAAGAACGCATACTCTTACGGAGAAGGAGACTCACACTTAACGCGATAGGTTTAGAGACATTGCCAATTTGTTGACGGTGGTGCAAACTTAAGGCAGCGTGTTGAGCGGCTTTGCCGACTTGAAGCAATTGCCGTGTCGTCATCAAGGCAGGTCTGTGATTGATTTTTTTGCAGAAGTATTACTGGCTGAGTTTAATGATTATCAGTCTCGCCCGTCCTTGCTTGTTAAATTTTAGACCTGAATGTTTACTGGTTGTCTGCCAAAGAAAGACGCTTTCAACAATGGCTGAACCACAATATAAGCAAACAGATCATTCAGGATGCACTAAAAAATAATGTAGCAGTAGGAATTGAAGACTTGTCTGATATTCGAGAAAGAAGCAAAAAAAACCATGAGTTCGAGCGTCTACGCTCAAACTCATGGCTTTTCAGTTGAATCAGGGTTCTATATTTTCTCTGATGATAATGAAGTCGCCCTAGTCTCTTTCTTTAAGAGGGGAAGAGAGGAATTATTGGCGGTTCGGTTAAAAGTTAGCTGAACAAATGTCTGATGCTACTTGCGTCTCCAAATTTAACCTTTCAAAAAGTTCAAATCATCGTTACTGAGGAAGGGAGCATTACCACTATTAACTCCCGCAGACAAGACTGAAGCAAAAGAGTTTTGGGTAGTAGGACTGAATATGTCGCCAAGCTCAGAAGTAAATTGCCCATAGCTAAATGGATCATAGTTTCTATCCAGCCCCGCGTCCGGGTTAATAATATTATCACCATTGGGCAATAGCTCGTTAACCACAATATTACTACTGATATCAAGAGTGGAAATTGAGCCAGGATTGGTAGTGCCGAGGACATCCTTAGCCAGCCCATCAAATTTTTTCACATCTCCCTTTTCTGCATCAACAATAGCTAGCCAAGCGTCCACAGATGTACCATTACTCCCAGTAGAGGTAGACCCTAAATACGCATCAGTAAATCCTGTCACAAACAGCTTGCCAGTATCGTCAGCAGTCACACCTGAAGCGTAAGTAACTTTTGTTTTGCTGCCAAGCTCCTGAAACCACTGATTTGTGCCACTCGTGTCGAATTTGGCGATAAAGGCATTAGTTGTTTGTTTAGCAGTTTTTGTGTCTGCCTTCGGGATAGAATTTCCGGTGATAAAGATGTTGTCTTTGGCATCAATCTCGATGTCACCTAAGTAAGTGCCATCATTACCAGTTGTGCCGAACTGTTTAGTCCACTCTTGAGTGCCATCGGGACGAAATTTAGTCAGCCAAATATCGCTATTCTCTATTGTTTTAACCTTTGTGGGATCTGTGCCTATATTGCCAGAAGTCCATCCTGTAGCGTAGATATTGCCTTTGCTGTCGGTGTCAACAGCCCAGCCCACCTCAACACCTTCATTTTGACTGCCAAATTGTTTAACCCACTCTACCTCACCGTTGGGCTTGACCTTCGTTAGCCAAGCATCGTACTTCAATAAATCTCTTGATGGGTCTGATTCTCGAACTAAACCTTGAGTCCATCCGGTAGCGTAACTGTTGCCATCTTTGTCAACAGTCACATCATAAGTTTCATCAAAAAGAAAATTCCCTATTGGTGTATCTTTTCCTAGCTGTGTAAACCACTGCTGGTTGCCCTGATTATCGAATTTAGTGATCCAAGAATCATCCTGAATCGAAAAATCTAAGATGTCTCTTCTGGTATTTTCTTTAATTGATAAGCCCGATAAATAGACATCACCCGAAGAATCTACATCCAGACCAAAGGAGCTATTAGAATAACCATCTGTTACATCAAGGCCAAACTGCTTACCCCACAATTGGTTGCCATTGCTATCATATTTAGCCACCCAAATATCAAGTTCAGTTGATTGCTTGGCTGAAAACAAGCTACCGCCTGTGTCTCCTGCTAAATAAAAGTTACCTTCTTTGTCTGTAACCACAGAATAAGCCTGATCTGAATTGGAAGAGCCAAATTGTTTGATCCACAATTGGTTACCAACGTTGTCATACTTAGCTACCCAAATATCTGTAGAACCCTGATTAGTTCCTGCTATTGGCCCTGTAGTATATCCTGTAATGTAAACATTTCCAGCAGCGTCTGTATCAGCAGCAGTACTAAAGTCAATACCTGTAGTGCCTAACTGAGCAATCTTTTTGGATTCTGGTTTCTTTGCTGGCTTTTTACCGATAAAATCGAAATATTCTCCCTTTAAATCTAACTCCACTTCTGGTTTGGAAATTACATAAGCAACCAAATCTGGTAATCCCTGTTGTACTGAAAATATAGCCTTGCCATAAAAGAGTTGTTCGACTCCTTCAACCTTTAATCCATTAACTTCTACTAATCGATAGTCTTCGGCTGTACCGTTGAGGCGAATGAGATCATTAGTGGAGTTAAAATCATAGATGACGACGTACTCGTTCAAACCGAGAAAGTTAGTCGTCAATAAGGCATCTGGAGTACCGCTATTTGTATAGTAAGGCTGAGATTCATCTCCAAGAATAAATTTGTCTGCTCCCACTGATGGGATATCTCTGTCTAAGATCAGTAATGGATTACCTTGCTGAATATTCAGGATAATTTCATACTCTTGGGGCGAGTTATCAAAGACATCGCCAAACCAAAAATCAATATTTTCTTTTGGACTGGTGCTGGAACCAGAAGCTTCACCATAGAAAGCATCATTTCCCCCGCGACCGAAAAGGGCTTCATAATTTGAAAAACCACCTACAATTATGTCGCCACCAGGTGTATATAAGGAGACGTTCAGTTTAAAATCACTCATTTTTTTATTCCTTTCTTTCAAGAATTTAGATGTTTGCTAATGGATCTATTAGTACCTCTTGTAAATCCCTTTATCACTTTGAGGTTCACTTACAGAAAGCAGGGAATCATTGACAGCTGGTTTTAAAGTTTGCTGAACAAACGCCAGAATTAAAAATGCTCCAATTAGTAGGGCAAGACTAGCTATGAGTACAGCTGTGTGTAGACCTGAGACAAACCCGTTACTAATCGCTTGACGCACAGCAAGCTCAGAAATGTTGGCGGGAAGGTCGTTAGGAATATTAACTCCACCGTGCAAAGCATCAGCAATCAACGTTTTTTGGATATTTTCAGGTACACCCCAGGCAGAAAGCGATCGCACCAAATCTGAAGTTAACTGTTGGGCAAGAATGGTTCCGATTAAAGCAATTCCCAAAATACCACCGAGCAGATTACTGCTATTAAGTATCGCTGAAGCAATCCCTCCCTTGGTTAGAGGTGCAGAACTTATAGCTGCTGCTGCTAGAGGCGAGACTGCCAAGCCACTACCAAAGCCACATAAAACGAGGTTCCACATAACTGTTACATACTCTGTATCTGCATTGGCTCGGATGAACGACAGAGTAGTTACGCTCCCCATAGTCAATCCTGCCGCGATCACATAGCGCCACCCAAACCGAGCAGTCAACCATCCCGAAGCCAGCGATGCGATGACAAAAGCTCCATTCAACGGCACAAAGCACAAACCCGCCATTGTTGCTGAATAGCCTTGCACTTGTTGTAAAAATAAGCTGAAGATGAACAGCAAGCTCAAAAAAGTAAAGAATACTAAAACCGAAACAAAATTGACTACAGCAAAGGTTTGATTTTTAAACAACTGTAGTGGCAGCATTGGGTGGCTACTGCGGGATTCCACAATCAAAAATGCTATAAGGCTGAACCCGGCAATAGCCAACAGCAAGACAATCAGCGGCGAGTGCCATACTAGGTTGTTGCTCTCAATTATGGCGTAGGTGAGCGAAGCCAAAAAAATTATACTCAATAGCAAACCAGGTACATCAAGACGCTGCTGCGTTAAATTTTTACTTTCTCTAACAACACTGCAAGTCAACACAAAGGCGATCGCGCCGACTGGTACATTAAAAAAGAATATACTCTGCCATCCCCAAATATCTACAAATACTCCGCCAAGGGCAGGGCCAGTAATGAGGGCAATTCCTGATACCGCAGACCAAATACCAATAGCTTTAGCTTTCTCCTTCGGATCAGGGAATGTATCTCCGAGGATAGATAAAGAAGTCGGGACTAAAGCAGCAGCACCAATTCCTTGAAGAAATCGCCCACTAATCAAAATACCTAAACTAGGAGCAAAACCACAAACTATAGAGGCGAAAGTATAGATTACCAATGCTGTCAGAAAGACTCGCTTACGCCCAAAATTATCTCCTAACGCACCACTCGGTAACGCTAAACTAACCGCAGGTAGGGTATTGGCATTAATAATCCATTGCAACCCTGATACATGAGAACCAAAACTAGCCTGAATACTGGGAAGTGCTACATTCAAGGAGGTATCGTCGGTATTAGACATGAAGAGGGCGAAACACATTGCCGCCAGCGTCATCGCTTTAACACGCGCTTGATTCATGTCTGCTGTTACCTATACTCAAGTGATGCTGTCTCTGTTGTTTTGTACCTATCAGCGAGAATCTTTTGCAAGTTCTCGCAAATTTCAAACACCGCTTGATTGTTTACAGCAGCAATATTTGCACGGTAGCGAGCAAAATTTTCCGGCTCTAGAAACTTCTTCGCTGCCTTATCGATATTACGAAAATCATCGACAACTAGACCCACTTGTTTCTGTTCTACCCAATCAGCGTTGTAGCGTTCGTGGATGAGAGTAGAAAAGTTACGTTCCGTAATCATTGGCAGCTTCATAACCAGAGCCTCACTGATACTACAAGCACCTGGTTTATTGATTAAAAAATCTGAAAGATGCATATAGTAAGGAATCTCTTTGGTAAAACTGGTAACAAACCGCTTTTGAATACCTTGGCTTTCGCGTAGTTCTTGGGCTAGTTCTTCATTGCGTCCGCAAATAAAGATGAGTTGTAGTTTTTGTCCAAAACTCTCCAAACGCTTGGCAATTTCTAACATTACTTTAGAACCATTAGCACCGAATAACACAAGTCCGGTGAGACAGTCTGGATCTAAACCTAAACGTTGCCTTTGGGCACGGCGATCGCACACAATGGGTTCATAAAAGCGAGGATGAACAATCGTTCCCGAAGTTTTAATAATTAGTTCCTCTTTTACTCCCATAGAACGAGCTTGTTCTACTGTTTTTTCAGTTCCACAGACAAAATTAATTCCTGTGTCTGGTTCTATCCAAAATGCAGGCGGAGAATCAGCATAATCTCCAATAATAGTTACTACAGGGGTTCCTGGTTTTGCCTTTTGTACACTTTCCCATAACCCTTTGCTATACATTGGGACTACGGAAACTACTAAATCTGGCTGTTGCTCACGCCAGTATTCCTCAAATATTTTGACACCGACATCGTGATTTAGTTTGACAAGTAGTTTATTTAGGCGCATCTTTAACGGCCAAAGCCATGTCCAGCCGCTTTTCAGCATCAGGTTATACAAGTCATGCCCAGAAAATCCAAATAGTTTGTAGGCACTGACTATCTTTTTTTGCTCTGCTAAACCATCCGCTATTTCGTCTATATCGGTTACACTAAAACGCCAAGGTAGTTGTTGCTGCTCAACAACTGCGCGTAGTGCATTGTACATAGCGTAATGCCCCCCACCACCTTGGGAAGTGAGAACATTAATCAAAAACTCTTTTTTTGGAGATGATGATAATTGCGTTGTTTTCATAAATACAATTTTGAACAGTAGTTATTTGTTGAACTGTTATCAAGAAAGAATTCACAACTACAGAAATATTAGGAAAGAGATATCGCTGCATTTCTTTCATCTTGCAAGAACAACTTGTGGTTCAGATGTTGAATTTGCAATCTCTTTTTCAAACAAACCTAATGCTCGCAGCACTGCATGATCCATGTCGTAGTACTTGTAATCTCCAAGTCGTCCGGCAAATAGTACTGTACCGTTGAGTTTTTCTGCCTCTTTGAGGTAAAGATTTAAGCGATCGCGATTATCCTCATTGAGAATGGGATAATAAGGGTCATTTTTCCCCGGTACATAAGCCTGGGGATATTCCATCACTAAGGTAGTTTTAGGAGAAGTTTGCCCCGATAAATACTTTTGTTCGGTGATGCGGGTGATATCGTAATCGTTGGGGTAATTAACTGTACCAACTTCTTGGTATAATTCTTGATCCAAAGTCTCAAACTGGAAGCGCAAACTACGATATGGCAACTCGCCATACATATAATCAAAGAAAGTATCAATCGATCCAGTATGGAGTATCCGGTTAAACTTAACGTCTTTGATAATTTCTCGATAATCTGTATTTAAAAGCACCTTAATGTTAGGATGAGCTAGCATTCGGCGAAACATTTCGGTGTAGCCAAGCTTAGGCATAGCTTGGTAAGGATCTTGAAAGTAACGGTCATCTCGACTGATGTAAACTGGAACCCTTCCGGTTACTCCCTTATCAAGTTCCTCTGGTTTCACTCCCCATTGCTTCATGGTGTAGCGAAGGAAGACATTTTCATAAATATAATTAGCTAAAAAAGCTAAGTCTCCACTGGCACTTTCACGCAGTTTTAAAATAGGTACTTTAACCCCAAAACCGAAGTTTTCTAGAAGTAAGTTTTCTAGCTTTTGTGCATAGTGGGGAGGAAAAAGAGCATAAAGAGAATTCAGATTAAAAGGAATCGGAACTTTCTTTCCTTCTACAACTCCTAGTACATGATGATAATAGTGTCTCCATTCTGTAAATTGGGAGAGATAATCCCAGACTTTCTTAGACTTGGTGTGAAAGATGTGAGGCCCGTATTTATGAACTAAAATACCATGCTCGTTGTAGTAATCATAAGCATTCCCACCAATGTGATCTCGCTGCTCTACAATCAGCACCCTCTGTCCTAACTGGGTTGCAATCCGTTCCGCCGTTACACAGGCTGAATATCCCGCCCCGACGATTAGCCAATCAAATATCATTTATTTCACCCCTCAGTTATTTTTTGCTCAGAACTTCAAAGTTTCTTTTATGCATAACGAAGATTAGGAGTGCGATCGCCTTCTCTGTGTATTTCTAACTGTGGTTGTTCCAAGATTCCTTCTAAAATATCTACAACTTCAAACACTGCTTTATTATTAATGGCGGCAGCATTTGCACGGTAACGAGCCAGAGTTTCCGGCTCGATTAACTTTGCTACAGCTTGGTTAATATCTCGAAAATCGCGGACTACAATCCCAATTTCATTATCTGCAATCCACTCAGCCGAAGGCCGTTCTTGAAACAAGCTTAAGGCATTGCAATCTGTAATTACTGGCAAGTTCATCGCCACAGCTTCGCTAACACCTACAGAGCCAGATTTACCAACGAAGAAATCAGACAGATGCATATAGTAAGGAATCTCGCTGGTAAAAGTTTCCACAAACCTTGGTAAACGGCTTTGTTGACGGCGCAAGGTGACTGCTAATTCTTCATTGCGTCCGCAAATAAAAATAAGTTGCAGGTTTAATTGTGATTTTTCCAGAGAATCGGCAATTTCTAGCATCACGTTTGAACCCTGACTACCAAAAGTGATTAAAGCAGTAGCTAAATTTGGGTCTAGTCCTAAGCGTTTTCTTTCAATTTGGCGATCGCACAAAACGGGTTCATAAAAACGAGGCTGAATGATTACTCCTGATGTGCGGAAAATTTTATCTTGTGTATAACCAAAGTTTTTGGCTTGTTCAACTGCCTTTTCAGTCGGACAAATCAAAAATTGCTCTTGCTTTTCAATCCAAAAGTGGGGCGGACAATCGGCATGATCGGTGATAAATGTGACGAATGGTACACCTGGAGATGCTGCTTGCAAACTTTCACAAAGCACTCGATTAATATACGGTTGCACTGAAACTACCATATCAGGCTGATGCTGCTGCCAGTATTTTTTCAAACGTGCTAACCAAGCAGAATGTTGAAGGCGGATTTGTAGCTTGAATAAGGGAACCAATAGGGGTTCGTTAATAAGTTTTGCCCAAGTTTTTTGGAGTACGAACTTATTATAAAAATCCTGCGATGCAGAGGTTCCAAGGATTTCTATAAAAGCCTCGACTAAATGGATTTCCCAAGGCAGTTTTCGCTCCTCGATAACTTTTTGCAAAGCCTTGGCAGTGCTGCGATGGCCTGCACCAGCATCATAAATCATCAAATATACTTTTTTCATCGCTTTTTTTTATAAGGTTTGTATTAGCGATCGCTACCAAATCAACAGATTTATTTCAAATCTGGTGTTGCGCCGACCATTGTTCTACTTTCATCAGCTTTAAACGCAACTTGCATTTGATTTTCAGCGCGTTTTTGGTTGAGTTTATTTACCCCAATCCACTGATAAAATTTATCTCCAAATCGGGGGAAAATTTGCCATAAGGCCAGTAAGAGTTTTGTAAAATTTGCTGTCATCAGGTCTTGATTAACAATCACTTCTGCCTGATTTTGCTTAATAGCCTGGATTACTGCGATCGCTACGTCTGTTGGCTTCGATGTACCTGCTAAACTTGGCGCAGGTATACCAGTATCAGCAAACATCCCTTGACCAGAAACATATCCCGGACAAATCACCGAAACATCTACACCAGTACCTGACAATTCTTGCCTTAGAGAATCGCTCCACATGAGCAAACCGGCTTTACTGGCACAATAAATACTGTTGTAGGGATTTCCTTTTTTAGCAGATAGAGAAGCGATATTAATTATGTGGCCCCTTTTCTGACGTAACATTGTTGGCAATAACAAACGGGATAATTCCATCGCAGACAGCAGGTTAATTGTCAATACTGACTGTAGTTCTGAGGCAGAGTAATCTTGAAAGTTTTTGTAAATCTCGATACCTGCGTTGTTAACTAAAATGTCAATAGGTCCTGCAAGTTTATTGATTTGCTCAACCAGATTTGGCATATCTTCTAGGTTACTGAGGTCATATTTAATGCCTAACCAGCGACCACCTAAAGCTTTGATTTCGGCAGATAATTGATCCAGTCCTTCTTGCGATCGCGCCACACCAACTATAGTTGCATTTTCTTTTGCCAAACCGCGAGCAATAAAGGCTCCAATTCCGCGTGATGCACCTGTTAAAAGTACTGTCTGACCTGCAATTATTGACATGATTGCTTAATATCCTCATTCATTAGTACCAACCCAGTTCAGCGAGTAGTGATGGTTTCTTTGAGAGAAGGGAAATGCTTACCACCCAAATCAATTTGTCCCTTTTCAACTCCAGTTTTGATTCTGGCGATTAAATACTCCCAGTCAGAGGCGATGATATTTGTGCCATGATCTGGTTCAATCAGGCTGGCTAGGGCAATATCGCTGCCATATTTGTTGACTAAATCGTGTATGCCTAAGAAGTTGAAAACTCCTGATTCATAGGTTCCACAAGGAACTGAGGGATTGTGTACTCCAGTGCAATACTCGTTATCTGGCTCAAACCACTGAGTTGAGGGATACCCGTGGAAATGAACCATTGGTGTACCATTTTTAATAAGTTCTGGCGCATACAAAGCCGCAGCTAGTGCGATCGCAACCATGACATAAAGATCATAAGAGGGTTTAATATCACCCACTACTAGATCCATACCTTTTGGTAATTGCAGTAATAATCTATCTTGCAGCCCCAACCTCAACACATCAGTTTCTAAATTCAGGTTTGTTTTATTCGCGCCTGAACGAGAACTAATCACCCAGATATCTGGTAGCTGTTTAAATACCTCTTTTCCCCCAATTCTGGTTTTGATATATCTTCTACCGATTTCATTCTGGCGCAGTTCATCACAACTGAATCCTTCAATAGAAGATAGATTTTCCCACTCTTGCTCAGATATTTCTACAGCACCTATATATTGTGGCGGCTCGGCGTAGGCAACAAAACCATAAGAAACGCCTGTTCTACCATTAGCCATCCAATCTACAATATCTCGGTGAGACTTTCTTTTAATCACATCGTCAATTTTAAAACCAGAAGGTAGTAGACCTGTTGATGCTAACTCCTTACCTAATCTGACTAATTGTTTTGCATAAATAGATTCTTTCGGATCATACTCACCAATCTCAAATCGGCTCAGAGATAGTGGCAGAATTGGGACATAAATTTTAGGAATTAAAGAGTTACAAACGAATTGATCAACCGACTCAGCAGAAAATACAGAGTCTGACAAGTTCATATTTAAAATGGAAATCTTTTCATTTGAAACTCCAATTACAATTTCAGAAAATGTTCTAATTAGAGTGTTTACACCAATAGGAATTTTTTTCTGATATGGAATACTTGGATCAACAAACTCTTTATTAAGCTTCGTTAACATAATAACTTGAGTATTTGTTGGGTCTTCAAGTGGTAGGATATTTTCTTCTGCCCAACTAATAAACTGCATAATTTTAGAAGCAGATAGCTGTCGGTCTTTTAAAATAAATCGAGAATAGAATTTATAAAGTAACTCTACCACAAATATCTTCATTTTTCCAATTAAAGAAGGATGTTTATCCACATCAACAACAGCACTAACACCTGTTTTAATGACATTTGTGGTAATGTTCTTTTTCCAATTAATCAAAGGAATAGTAATTTCGTAATCAACCTGTTTAGTTGCTTCTTCCCAAGTTAAGATTTGAACTCCATTGCCCCGGAGCTTATCTTCTAACTCTTCTCTAAATTTCAAAATTGTTTCTTCATTGTATCCATCTGGCAAAGGTCTAAAAGCAACTTTTAGCTTTTTGGCCATCGCCTTTGGATCAATAATGGGAGGGGTAAAACCTGCAACTTTACGGCAAAAACCTCCAATTAAACGACCAATTGTTTGCAAGCTGAGGTCTTGAGTTTTAGTTCCAGAATTATCATTAGTAGTTTCGTTACTTCTTTGCAGAAACGCCAGAATTTCTGTCTTGCGTTGAGCTAATTCAGTGCGTTGTTCTGCTGATAGCAATCCCTTTGGAGAATTGACTTTTAGTTTACCATTGTCAGTCCACAACTGAACGCCTTTTTGAGTTAAATCTTCTAAAAGTTCTGATACGTTCATAGATTCTTAATCTCCATTAATTTGTAATTGTTTTAAACAAGTTTTGCAATTAAATTTCAAAAATTTCTGAGTCAGAAGCTTCTAACTCTTGGGCTAAGTGCTGTGAAAGCGACTCAATGGTGGGATAATGCACCAAGAGAAGTGGAGACATATCAATTCCAAGATATTGTTTACCAGCGTTAGCGATCGCGATCGCTAATACAGAATCCAATCCGTAGCTATCGAAAGGTACTCGAATATTTATCTCATCAGGCTTGACTCCTAAATCATTAGCAATTTGGTTAGTTAACCAAACTTGAATATCTTCTACTGTCAAAAATTGAGCATTAATCGCTTGTGCTATATCTGTTTGCTTTTCCCCTTTTGATTCATCATGCTGCTGAGGATGCTTCATTAACAACCCAAGCAGTTTAGGCAGCAAATTTAATTCCTCTTTTGAGAGTTCTCCGGTTATTTGTAACTGCTCGATCAGTTGTTGGTTATCTATCTGAGCGAGAAAGTCATGATTTTGAGAGGAAATGTCAACTTTTTTATGTCCATTGTTATTAGGCTCAAACCAGTAGCGCTTTCGTTGCCAAGGATAAGTGGGTAGTTCTACATATTGATGTGAGTAATTTTGGTCAAAACCTAACCACTCTACTTTTACCCCACGCGCATATAAAGAACCTAAACTCTCAAGTATTTGTTGCCAATCATCTTTACCAGGATTCAGAGTCGAAAGCCAAACTTTTTCAATATTAGGCAAGCCATCAACTAGAGTCGGCTTTGGCCCAACTTCCACAAATATTTCGTAACCTTGTTGAGCTAAGTTATCTATGCTGGCGGCAAATTTCAAGGGTTGTTGCCCTTGACGGCTCCAATATAAAGGGGTAGCTATTTCACTAGTAGTTAATTCACCAGTCAGATGAGAAACTAAAGGAATTTGTGGTTGAGAGTAGGTGACTTCTTTGAGGATGGCTTGGTTTTCAAAAGTAAAAACTTCGGGTAATGCTTGCATTAAGCGCCCACGTTCAGCAACCAACTTCAAGCTATCTTCCAAGCTGAAAACTTCAGCAACACAGGCTGCAACATATTCCCCAACACCGTAGCCCATAACTGCGGCGGGTTCTATACCCCAAGATTTCCATAACTGGGATAAGGCGTATTCGAGGGCAAATAAGGCAGGTTGGCTGTAAGCAGCTTCTTTGAGCAGAGAACTTGTTCCTGATTCGGGATACAGAATCTCAACCAAGGAGCATTTTAAATAAAAACGCAGAATCTCATTGCAACGGTCGAAAGCTTGCCGAAATTTTGGTTGGGTTTCATAGAGTTGACGACCCATTCCGACATATTCTGAACCTGTATCGGGGAAAAGGAAGACGATTTTGGGGGAATCTGTAACTTTTCCCTGGAATAATCCGACTGTTTTTTGCCCAGCGCTGAAGGCAGTTAGTTTGTCACAGAGTTCGGTAGATGAAGATGCTACCACACTTAAGCGATGTTGAAAGTGCGATCGCCCGGTATTAGCACTAAAGCAAATATCTCCCACAGCTAAATCTGGATTATTAGCGAAGTGCTTTTCATACCTTTGAGCTAACTGCACAAGTGCCTCGTCTGTCTTCGCTGATAAAGTCAGCAGGTGCAGGGGACGTTCCACTGTTCTTTCTACTGGCTTTGAAACCGGAGCTTCTTCTAGAACTACGTGGGCGTTAGTGCCACTAAAGCCAAAAGCACTTACTCCCGCTAACCGCCGCTTTTCTGTTATCTGCCAAGGCATACGTTGTGCAGGAACTTTCAGTGGCAACTCATTCCAGTTAATATGAGGATTCGGTTGTTTGAAGTGCAGATGGGCTGGAATTTCCCCATGTTGTAAGGCAAGCACCACCTTAATTAAACTTGCAATACCAGAAGCTGGTTCTAAATGTCCAATGTTGGTTTTTACCGAACCAATAACCAAAGGTTTGTCTTGAGGACGATTCTTGCCATACACTGCCTCTAAGGCTGCTACCTCAATCGGTTCTCCTACACATGTGCTTGTGCCTTGAACCTCTACATAGTCTACTTGCGCTGGTTCCACGCCGCCATTCTCTAAGGCTTGGCGAATCACGGCTTGCTGAGATAGTCCGTTGGGAGAAATTAAGCTACTACTGCGTCCATTATGGTTAACCGCAGAACCGCGAATCAAGGCTAAAACTTTGTCCCCGTCAGCCAAAGCATCCGAGAGGCGCTTGAGGACAACAAGGCCACACCCTTCTCCTTTGACAAAGCCATTGGCAGCAGCATCAAATGTTTTGCAGCGCCCATCAGGGTTGAGCATCCGTGTTCTGGAAAGAGCAATGCTTGTGTCTGGGACGAGATTTAACCCAACTCCGCCAGCTAAAGCTAGATTGCATTCTTTTAAGCGCAAACTCTGACAAGCCAAATGTACTGATACCAAAGAGGAAGAACAGGACGAATCGACAGCCATACTAGGGCCTTTTAGTCCTAAAAAATAGGATAAGCGCCCAGCAGCTACACTTAAAGAGTTACCGATCGCAGAAAAAGCATCAATCTGGGATACATCTCCTAACGATGACATGACTTTGCTGTAGTCATTTAAGTAAATACCGATGAAAGTCCCTGTAGCTGTGTTATGTAAATGCTCTGGTACTTGATTAGCATTTTCTAAAGCCTCCCAGCTAACCTCTAGCAAAAGCCGTTGCTGAGGATCTATGCTTACTGCTTCCCGTGCTGAAATCCCGAAAAACTCAGGGTTAAAGGTATCAACTCCTGTCAAAAAACCACCTTCGCGGGTACATACTTTACCAGGCATATCCGGTTCTGGATTGTAGTATTTTTCCAGATCCCATCGGTCAGCAGGAACCTCGGTAATGGCATCAACTCCGTCGCGCAACAGCCGCCAGAAAGCCTCTGGATTTTCTACTCCTCCAGGAAATCGGCAACCCGTGCCAATGATCGCAATTGGTTCCTGTTGGGCGTACTTGAGCGCGTCAAGCTGGGTTTGTAAGCTTTCTATAGCTCGAAGCGCCTGCTTGATTGGAGATGGAGACTGTGCTTGCTCGGAATTTACACTCATTGCTTTTAATACCTCATGCTTGCTAATTTGGTAAGTAGTAACGCTTCGGCCTCACTATCGGATAAATCGTCAAAATTTGATTCAGGGATAATTTGCTCTACAACTTCGCTCTCAACGACATCAGATGTTGCCAGCATTTCCCCAGCTAAATAGTCAACTAAGGCTGCTACTGTGGGATAGTCAAAAACTAAGGATGCAGGAATCGAATATTCCAAGCTGGTTTGGAGGCGATTTTTTAACTCCACAGCCATAAGCGAATCCATACCCAGGTCTGTAAAACCTTGATATATGTCTATTTCTTCAGGTGATTTCAAATTTAAGACTTTGGCAATTAGGGAGCGAACGTGAGTTAATAATAGCGATCGCTTTTCTTTAGCAGGAGCTGCTTCTAATTGTTCGAGAAACTCAGATTTTGCAGTTTGTGCTGGTTCTACCTGTGAAGCAAATACCTCAAGGAAGGAAAATTCTAAATTTTGTGGCAGTTGTCCCAAGAATTTAGACCAGTCTACTGGTAGCACACCTATCTGAGCGACATCCTGAGTTAGAATATCCTCCAATATCTGCAATCCTGACTCTAGCCCAATTGTACTTATACCTTGCTCTGCCCAACGCGCTTGTTCTCGACTGCTTAAAGCATCTGCCATGCCTGCATCTTTCCAAGGACCCCAGTTGATGCTGACTGCTGGTAATCCTAGGGCGCGGCGGTGATGCGCCAGCGCGTCCATGAAAGCATTAGCGGCAGCATAGTTTCCTTGTCCGGGGGAACCTAGTAAGGCAGATACAGATGAGAAGCAAACGAAAAAGTCTAGCTCTAAATCTTGAGTCAAGGTATGTAAATTCCATGCTCCAGCTACTTTGGGAGCCATCACCTTGCTAAAACTTTCCGTAGTTTGCCCTAGCAGCATTCCATCCTGCAACACGCCGGCAGCATGGATAATACCTCGCAAGGAAGGCATGGAATTTTTCACATTCGCCAACAACTTACTAACATCGTCTCGATTTGAGATGTCGGCTGGAACAACCAGTACTTGCGCCCCCGCTTGCTCTAACTTGTTAATTTCTTGCTGCACTGCTTCAGAAGCTCCACGCCGTCCTGTAAGCACGAGGTGCTGCGCTCCATGCTCCACCAGCCAGTGGGCTACCTTCAATCCCAATGCTCCTAAACCGCCGGTAATCAGATAGCTGTTATTCTCGCGGATGACCTTTCTTTGGTTAATTGCAGATATGCTGGAGGTATGTTGTATTAAGCGGGCAACATAGCGATCGCCTTGACGATATGCTATTTGGTCTTCTGCATCTTGTGCTAACAGTTCCGCCAATAAATTTGACACTTGTTCTTGTGTGGCGGATGGATCTAAATCCAAGCGAGAACAGCGCAATTCTGGATGCTCCAGAGCAATCACTCGTCCCAAACCCCACAAAGTAGACTGTTGCACTTGCAGTGGTGTTAATTTCCCTACTGCTTGAGCGCCCTGAGTCACCAACCACAACCGGGGCGATTCAACCCATTCAGTTCGAGTCAGCGCTTGCAGCAGATGCAACACGCTACCACAGTGTTCTCCCTGAGAAACTTCTAATGCTGATGGTTGATCATTTAAACTCCACAGATGGACAACACCACGATAAGGCGGTTGATATTGGCTTATACTCTCCCGGAGCAAACGTTGGAAATCTTCAGGATTCGACGGATCAATCTGATAATGCTCATCTTGTAACTTCTTGTAACTTGACCCGGCAGTAACGATGATACAATACTCACCCCGTGACTCCAGCAGATGAGCTAGCTTTAGCCCCATCCCGCCTTGATCAGCGAAGATAAACCAACTACCTGATTTTCCGGCTTGGACAGAGTTGAGGGCTTTGGATTGCCAAGCGATTTCATACAACCAATCTGTATTTTGCTCTTTTGATGGGAGGAATTTTACCTCTATTGCCTTGTTAACTGTTTCTACCCAAAATCGTTCTCGTTGAAATGGGTAGGTTGGTAATAATACTCGGCGAGGCTGATAATCTTGATTAAAACCTTTCCAGTCTACTGATACTCCCCGGACGTACAATTCTCCTAAGCTTTGCAGGAGTTGTTGCCAATCGTCTTGTCCAGGACGTAAACTTGGCAGCCATACTTGTCCCTCCTCTGATGCACACTGGCGACCCATGCCCAACAATGTTGGTTTGGAACCGATTTCCAGAAATACTTCATATTCCTGCAACAGCGTTTTCATGCTAGCTGCGAATTGCACAGGATTGAGAATATGATTGCACCAATACTCAGGAGTAGTTATTTCGTCTGTGATCAGTTCTCCAGTCAGATTGGAAATAAGTTTCAATTGCGGAGTCGAGAAAGTAACCTCGCTTGCTACCTGCCGAAACTCTGTCAGCATTGGCTGCATCAGGGGCGAGTGGAAAGCATGAGAAACTTGCAGTTCTTTTGTTTTTGCTCTTTGTTGCAAAACAGCGCAAACTGATTTTACGGCTTCCCGTTTCCCAGAAATCACCACACTCTTAGGGCCATTGAATGCAGCAATTGATACCTGATCGCTAAAAGGTTCTAGAGCAGTCTTTACTAACTCTGGATTTGCTAGCACCGCCACCATTGCCCCATCTTGAGGCAAAGCTTGCATCAATCGTCCCCGTGTAGCAATCAGCTTTAAAGCATCTTCTAAGCTAAAAACTCCGGCTACGCAAGCGGCAACGTATTCTCCAACACTATGCCCCATTACCACTGCTGGCTCTATACCCCAGGATTTCCACATTTGGAAGAGGGCATACTCTAAGGCAAATAAGGCGGGTTGAGTATAAGCTGTCTCATCTAAAATGTGGGAATTACTTACATCCTCTGTTTGCGGATAGAGAACTTTCAGCAAAGATAAATCGAATTGCGATCGCAATATTTCATCGCAGAGATCGAGTGCTACACGAAAAGTTGGTTGGGTTTCATAGAGTTGCCGCCCCATACCGACATACTGCGATCCCTGACCGGTGAATAGAAAAGCTATTCTTGGAGAAGTTGCTCCTTCCATGCGATCGCAAATAATTCCTGCAACTTCTTGCCCTTGAGCAAAGGCAGACAGCTTTTGAGAAGCTTCTGTGGTTGAAGATACAAGCACAGCTAGACGATGTTTGAAATCACCGCGTCCAGTATTAGCACTGAAGCAGATATCTTCTAAATCTAAATCTATGGGGTTGGCAGCTAGATGTGTTTGATAACGAGCAGCTAATTGCTTGAGAGCTTCCTTTGTCTTAGCTGAGAGAGTTAACAAATGTAGCGATCGCTGCGTTGTTGATTCTGTCTTTGGCTGTAATAAAGGCGCTTCTTCTAAGACTACATGAGCATTAGTACCACTAGCTCCAAAAGCGCTAACTCCAGCAATCCGCCGCTTTTGGGTTGCAGTCCAAGCCGTTAGACTTGTTGTTACAGATATTGGCAATTCGTTCCAGTCAACGTAGGGATTGAGTTGCTGTAAGTGTAACTGCTGAGGAATCTGCTGATGTTGCAGAGATAATACAACTTTAATTACACTGGCAACTCCGGCGGCTGATTCTAAATGTCCTATATTGGTTTTTACTGAACCAACTTTTAGGGGGTTTTCTAGCGATCGCCCTTTACCAAACACAGCAGCCAATGCTCTGATTTCAATCGGATCTCCCAGTGGTGTACCTGTGCCATGAGCTTCTACATAGTCTACCTCTGATGGTTCTACTCTTGCCCTTGTCAAGGCTTGGCGGAGCAAAATTTCCTGAGCCGCTTTATTGGGAACTGTAAAACCACTACTAGCACCATCTTGATTAACAGCCGATCCTCGAATCAAAGCGAGGATATTATCTCCATCAGCGATCGCATCACTAAGGCGCTTAAGTACTATGATTCCGCAACCCTCACCTCTGACGATACCATCAGCCGAGGCATCGAAAGTTTTACACCGACCATCAGCAGAAAGAATTTTGGCTTTGGAGAGCGCCACATTGTTTTCTGGTGAGAGAATTAGGTTGACTCCACCTGCTAGAGCATGGGTGCATTCTTCGTTCCGCAGACTTTGACAAGCCGTGTGAATGGCTACTAGAGACGACGAACAAGCTGTATCGATTGCCATACAAGGCCCTTGTAGCCCCAAAGTGTATGACAAACGTCCAGCGATCGCATTTAGGGGATTACCTGTTAGGTAATAAGCATCCATTTGGCTCAGATCCCCGTAGGGCATCAACAGGCGTGCGTAGTCATTTGTCGTTACTCCGACAAAAACCCCCGTTTGGCTGGCTGCTTGCTTGTTATTAACTAAACCTGCATTCTCCAGAGCTTCCCAAGTCACCTCTAACAACAAGCGTTGCTGGGGATCAATTCTCACAGCTTCGCGGGGAGAAATGCCAAAGAATTGAGCGTCAAATTGATCTACTTGCTGTAAAAATCCCCCATACTGGGTATACATTTTCCCTGGAGTATCAGGATTGGGATCATAATATGCGTCAACATCCCAGCGATCGCTGGGTGTCTTTGCGATCGCATCTACCCCGTTTGTCAGCAGTTGCCAAAATGCCTCTGGATCATTAGCTCCACCTGGAAATCGGCAAGCCGTGCCAATGATAGCGATCGGCTCCGCTTTGGATAGCTCCACCGCCTCAAGTTTAGCCCGCGCTTCCTTTAACGCCAAAAGCAAGCGCTGCGATGAATTCAACTGGTCTACTTTTGGAGAATGCTCACCCATGTTAAGTCCTTTGCAGTAAAGATTCTAACCCTGCCAGTTCCTCTGCAATTGAGGCTTCAAGTGCAGTTTCTGATAGTTGCTGAATTATTTCCACTGTTGCAGCCCGTTCCTCTTCATCTGGCGAAGTTGTGACATCGCTGGCTGTGCTGTCCCAGAAAAATACCTCTCGACCCAAATATTTGACCAAATCGGCAATTGTGGGACACTCAAATGTAATTGTTGAGGGTAATGTTGTTCCTAATCTCTTATCTAGCCGGCTCTTTAAATCAATTGCCATCAGCGAATCCATACCCAAATCAAAAAAGCCTTGCTCTGGGTTAGGTAGTTGTGATGGTTCAAAGCCTAGTACTTTACCGACTTCTGACTGGAGATAAGCAGTTAACATGGCTGGGCGATCGCTGGCTGGGGCTGCTTCTAACTCTGCCACCAGAACTGATGTAGCAATCGACTGCGGCTGGCTATCAGCTAATGGTTGAACTGACAATTCCTCAAGTAAGGTTCGCCGTCCTCTGGCCTCGTATAGCCCTTTGAACAGCGCCCAGTCCACCTGAGCCACCGTTGCCTGGACTGTATTTGATCCCAGCAACAAACCCAAAGCCGTGAGCGCTTGTTCTGGTTGCAATATGCCAATTCCCATCCGAGCCAGCCAAGTTTGAGCTTCATCAGAAGCCATACCACCATCAGCCCAAGGCCCCCAGTTCACACTTAACGTCGGCATTCCTTGCCCTTGGCGATAGTGGGCAAAACTATCTAAGAAAGCATTGGCAGCCGCGTAATGAGCTTGTCCACGAGAACCCCAGACTGAGGCAATAGAAGAGAAGACAACAAAGAAATCCAGTTTTATATCCTGGGTGAGTTGGTGTAAAAGCCAAGTACCGATCGCTTTGGGACGCAATACTGCCTCTAGCGATTCCCATTGCAGAGATTGCAATGTTTCATATCCCACAACTCCTGCTGCATGAATAATCCCACCTAGAGGTGGCATTGTTGTCCGTACTTGATGTAATAGTTGCAATAAATCTTGCTCTTGGGTAACATCAGCTTGGGCTGCTAGGATTGTAGCTCCCATCTTTTCTAGGTGAGCGATCGCAGTTTCTGCTTCAGAATTAGGTTGTCTACGTCCAGTTAGCACCAGTTGTCTAGCTCCCTGTTCCACCAACCACTCTGCTACTTTCAGCCCTAACGCACCCAGTCCACCTGTAATCAGATAAGTGCTGTTTGCGGATATTGAGCAACTTTCAACATTGGCTGGTAGTTGTTTACGTACCAAACGAGCTACATAACGTTGTCCGCCACGATATGCAAAATGGTCTTCACCTTGAGCATCTGCAATATCTGACAATAGCAAAGATATTTCTTCTAATGTTGGCTCAGGAGATAAATCCACCATGCCACCGAATAGTTCTGGATGCTCAAGTGCTACTACCTTACCCATACCCCATAATGATGCTTGGGTAACTTCTGGTAAAGTTTGCACTGGCTGTGCGCCTCTGGTCACTAACCACAGCCGAGGTGAATCAATATTACTGTGACGAGCAAGAGTCTGCACTAGAGATAGGACGCTGCCACAGCCCAACACCTGGGATTTCTCTAACTCCGCTACTGTTACCTCAGATTTAGCTGTATTTAAATTCCACAGGTGAATAACACCTTGTAGCTGGCTTTGAGTAACTGTTCTAATTTCATTCAGCAACCGCTCAAAATCTGCTGTACTTGCAGGATTGATAACCCAGGTAGAGCCTCCTTTTGACTGATAAAATTCTCCTGGATAAACCAAAATACAAGAGTTACCTTGTTTTTGCAGATGTTCAACGAGAGCCTTTCCTACTCCTCCAATGTCAGCCAAAATCAACCAAGTACCGATTTGTGGCTTTTTGTCAACTTCCGTTATCTCTCTTGCCTTAGATTGCCACTCAATATTGTGGAACCAATCTTGAATTGAGGCAGCGATTGATTGCTGCTTGTGCTGCTTCACCAATGCTTCTAACAGCTTCGGGAGAAATTTTTGTTCATCAGCAGACAGATTCGCCGTTTTAGTAAGTTGTTCTGTTAGCTGTTGAATCTCTCCTTGCTGTAACAGGTGTAACATGGGAGTCTGTGCAATATTCACAACAGGGATTTCTGTCTGGGCAGGCTGATTATCAACAGATTCAACCCAGTAGCGTTGTTCCTGAAAGGGATAAGTCGGTAGTGCTACGCGCTTACGGTTGTAATCTCGGTCAAATCCTTTCCAGTCAATAGCAACCCCTTGCACATACAGTTCTGCCAAACTTTGGAGTAATTGCTGCCAATCAGATTGGCCTGGGCGCAAACTGGGCAACCATAGCAGTTGTTTTACTTGTGCCTCAGACAAGCACTGTCTGCCCATACCCAACAGTGTTGGCTTGGGGCCAATTTCTAGTAATACGTCACATTTCTGCTGCGCTAAAGTCTGCATTCCCTCAGCAAATAGCACAGGTTGTAGCACATGATTACACCAGTACTCAGGATTGGCTACTTCTTCACTAACTAGTTTTCCGGTGACATTGGAAGTTAACTTAATTTGAGGAAGGGAGTATTTAATAGTCTTGGCAACTGCTGCAAATTCCTCCATCATTGGGGCCATTAATGGTGAGTGGAAAGCGTGAGACACCGTTAATGGTTTTGTCTTAACTCCAGATGCTGTTAAGGATTGGCATATTGCTTCAACCATCTGGCGCTTTCCAGAAATCACGACGCTCTGGGGCCCATTGATAGCGGCTATAGATACTACTGTGTCCCGTTTTGCTAACGAATTATCGGCACAGTAGGGTGCAATCTGTTCTGCTACTTGTTCAGGGCTAGCCATGACTGCCGCCATCATCCCATTGGCAGGTAGGGCTTGCATCAGCCGTCCCCGTGCAGTAATCAATTTCAATCCGTCTTCTAGGCTAAACACGCCTGCTACACAAGCAGCAACGTATTCACCAACGCTATGTCCCATCACCACAGCAGGTTTAATGCCCCAAGATTGCCACAGTTTATACAAGGCATATTCCAGAGCAAATAGTGCTGGTTGAGTATAGGCAGTTTCATCTACCAAAACACCCGCATTTTTATTGCTGGGATAAATCACCTCTAAGAGAGATTTTTTGAGATGAGGACGCAGAATCTCATCACACTGCTGGAGGGTTTGGCGGAAAGTGGGCTGCGTTTCGTATAACTCGCGTCCCATGTCCACGTATTGAGAACCTTGCCCAGTGAACAAGAAGCCTATCTTCGGTTGTTTGCGATTGATAACCTGACGAGTTACTAATCCATGAGGCTGCTGCCCGGTAACGAAAGCACTCAACTGCTGTTGTAACTGTTCCACAGATTGAGCTGTCACAGCTAGGCGGTAGTCAAAATGCGATCGCCCCGTACTAGCAGTAAAGCAAATATCTGCCAGAGATAATTCTGGGTGCGTTGCCAGATTTGCTTCATAGCGCTGGGCTAAATCTTGCAATGCCTGCTCACTTTTTGCCGAAAGACTCAACAAGTGTAAAGGACGTTCAACAAGAGGCAAGGGGGCAGGGGGCAGGGAGAAAGGGGAAATGTCA
Source organism: Nostoc sp. FACHB-892 (assembly GCF_014698795.1). Classification (GTDB taxonomy): domain Bacteria; phylum Cyanobacteriota; class Cyanobacteriia; order Cyanobacteriales; family Nostocaceae; genus Nostoc. The sequence goes on along the minus strand of NZ_JACJTR010000008.1, from coordinate 196,125 downwards.
TTTGCCCCTTTGCTTTCAGTACCATCTTTTGAATTTTGAATTTGTAAGGGTGCTTCCTCGACAATGATATGCCCATTAGTACCGCCAAAACCAAAGGAACTAATGCCTGCCAAACGAGACTCTGTACTCACATTCCAAGGTTGACGTTCTGTGGCGATCGCAAAGGGTGTTCCACTCAAGGAAATATATGGATTCAACTGCTTCAGATGCAGGTGCGCTGGAATTTCTTTGTGCTGTAACGCCAGTACTACTTTGAGTAAGCTAGCCATCCCAGCAGCAGCTTCCAGATGACCGATATTTGTTTTGACTGAGCCAATTAGACAAGGTTGATCGGTGCTGCGTCCCTCTGCCAATACTGCTTTTAAGGATCTAACCTCAATCGGATCTCCCAAGGATGTACCAGTTCCGTGAGCCTCAACATAACTAATTTGCGCTGGCTCTACTCCGGCATTTTCGAGAGCTTGACGAATCACAGCCTGTTGGGAAGGGCCATTGGGAGCAGTCAATCCATTACTCAAACCATCTTGATTAATTGCCGAACCTCGGATGACAGCTTGAATGCGATCGCCATCTCTAATCGCATCGCTAAGACGCTTCAGCACAACAATACCGCATCCTTCGCCGCGAACATAACCATCAGCACTAGCATCAAAGGTCTTACAACGACCATCCAATGCCATCATCCGAGCTTGGGAGTAGATAATTGTCTGTTGTGGCGACAACATTAAGCTAACTGCTCCCACCAAGCATAAATCGGACTCTGCATTTTGCAGACTGCGACAGGCTAAATGAATCGCCACTAAAGACGAAGAACAAGAAGTTTCAATCGCTAAACTTGGCCCCCGCAGATTGAGCAGATAAGACAAGCGATTTGCAGCAATACCAAGTGTATTACCAGTGCCATCATAAGCATTGATGCGTTCTAAATCCTTAGAAACCACAATTCCATAATCATAGTTCCCAATTCCAATAAAGACTCCTGTCTGAGTACCAGAGAGATTAGAAGGTGCAATTCCTGCATTTTCCAAAGCCTCCCAAGCAACTTTCAGAACCACTCTCTGTTGGGGATCTATCCGCTCTGCCTCGCGGGGCGAAATACCGAAAAAGCTCGGATCAAAACTATCTACGCCTTCGATAAATCCGCCATAACGAGTACTCATTTTTCCCGGTGTAGCAGGTTCGGGATCGTATAAACTATCTACGTCCCATCGTTCCATAGGGACTTCGGATATAGCATCAATACCATGATGCAAAAGATGCCAGAAAGCCTCTGGACTGCTAGCGCCAGGAAAGCGACAGCCAATACCGACAATAGCAATGGGTTCCACTAATTAAGTCCTCAATACTGATGTATTGCTGCTTTATACGCTTAAAGGTGCGATCGATCGCTCTACGCAGCAACAGAGCTAGCGAATTGCTTAAAGGCTATTTGATTACGTTTGATTGCCTTTTCTATCGATCCACCCTCAGCCATCACGCGCATTTCGCGGTTAACTGGCCACAGGTATTCAAGATGACCGAAGAAGCGTTTCAAATCATTCAGCAGAGTTTGCTGATACTTGAGATTGACATGGAAACCTTCGTGTTCTTGACACAAACACTTTTCCATCCAATGGAGTGCGTCTTCTTGGGACATTTTATTAAATAGAGGAGATGTCAACAGGCGATAATACGAAGGCATGAAATTTACATCATCCCGGAATGTAGCTGGTAGTGCCGCAGACAGTCCGCCCAAAAGTCCCCGTTGTAACAAAAAGATAACCGCGTTAGACAGCAACTTCTCGTATACTGTTGGCTTCGGAAAATCCTTATATACCTCTTGAGCAATGGTCTGAGACATTGTGGTGTGGAAGGCTTCATCCAACAAGTGATAATAAGATACAGCGATTGGATCTGGGATGAACTCACCTTTTTTATCTAAATCCCTGAACTGTTTGTAGTAGTTGTACTCGTATGCTTTTAACGACATATTTGCAACCATCCGCACCGAGTAATATTGAGCGGCTAAGAAGGGAGAGCTACCCCAATTTAAACTCAGGTATTTAAAGGCTGATGGAGATGCAGTGAGTCCAGCCAGTCCACCAGTGGTTGTCGGAATTGTGTCACCTTTTTCGTTCAAGTACTGTGAATAGTAGCCTCCCTTACCTGGATGCATCAGTTTGGTGAGAAAGCGAAAGGTGGAATTCTGAAGTGCTTCTTTATTGGGAAGTTCTGGTAATTTTGGCAGTAGATTTTTGTTAGTCTGGTTATTCAACTTTTTATGGAGAGGATTGCCAAGGGATTCTTTACCCAGTAAAGCAATCTTCGTTTTGTAACCAATTTTATGGAACGTGTTGATGTGGTAACGTTCCTGACTGGTTTCAAAGTCTAGCTCTTGGCAGAGAGTTTCATATCCGCCAACGTGAGCAAAAACACCAGATGTAATTTGGTTGTAGAGCATGGTGTTTGCTTCAGAAGATGCAGTATGTTGATACTGCCCCACCCAGTAAAGGTGGTTAAGAGCTAGTTTTTGGGAGTGAGAAGCTTGTTCGTAAAGAGGAGTCCCATATAGAGTAGAAAGCTGGCGATCGCCCCAGAAATGATCACCGTTGCGGCTATAGTCAAAGTTTTTACCCAGAGCTTCGATTTTCTCGGTGTAATCAGATTCTGTATTGTTCTGGTACGTTTTATCGATGACTTGAAAATGCTTCTTTTGTTTGTCCACTGGGACATTTACAACTTTGGGTTTCTCATTCAATAGATTAGCTGTAGTCACAATTTTCCTTCCTCTTAAATCAGGTATTTTCAAGTAAACCAAGTAAGATAGATTTCTAAGGCTTCAATTCAAATTGGCACTCAAATGGTTAACAAGTCCTTCGATAGTTGGGTAATCGTAAAGGAGGGTTGGATCAACCTCAGATCCTAACCAATCTTCTAAATCACCAGTTAAACCAATCGCTGCTGAAGAATCTAAACCATAGCGATCAAAGGGAATTGTAATATCAACTTCTTCGGGATCAACTTCCAGCAGTTCACCTAAATAAGAGATTGTCCAAGCTTGAATCTCTGCTGCTGTCCGTATCTGTTTGGGTGCATCGACTTTGTTAATCTCTGAAACTCTAGACATGGTGTTCACTTGAAGATTTTGCGTTTCCATTGTTTAGTCTTTCCTATGTATTGATGAAGGTGTATGCTTTGTGCAATAAGATTGTTACAAGTTGAATCAAGTAACTTATTTTGCCACTTTCAGCCTTTGACATGAGTTCCTAAAAACTGAACTTGTGAAGATGTAAGTTTGTTCATAGCTGTTTACCAGCTGTTAGTTTTCCTAACATAGAATCAACATCAGCTTGTAGATTGATAAACTTAGATTTGTTTTGAGGATTTTCACTCCAATCCTCTACAACATCTAAAGTTCCAGAAAGAAATGCACTCCGACAAGCTTGGCGGCGAATCTTGCCACTAGAAGTTTTGGGAATACTTCCAGTCTTGACGAGTACGCTAGCGAAAACTTCTAAACCGTGATGAGCAGCTACTGCTTGTCTGAGTTGTCCGATGACTTCTTGAACATTTAACTTTCGCAGATAACTCCGTTCTACTTCTTGAACAACAACTAGTCGTTCAGAATTCTTGAAATCAATAGCAAATGCTGCTCCACAACCGGCTCGCAGAGATGGATGACTTTTTTCAACAGTCAGTTCAATGTCTTGGGGATAATGATTTTGCCCTCTGACGATAATTACATCTTTGAGCCGCCCTGTAATAAACAACTCCCCATCTTGCAAAAATCCTAAGTCTCCCGTGCGAAGAAATGGGCCTGACACTGCACTATTGTTAACATTTGTATCTGCTAAGTATGCATTGAAAGTTTTTTCTGTCTCTTCAGGTTGATTCCAATAACCTTGAGCAACACTCGGCCCAGCTACCCAGATTTCTCCCACTTGCTCAGGATCGCAGAGGGTTAATGATTGGGGATCAACAATGATCACCTTCTGATCAGAAGGACTTTGCCCACAACCTACTATTATCTGGCTATCTTTGCGGCCGTCGGGCTGCTTGACAATTCGATTTTGCTCTAATGCTGCTTTTTCTACGTTGCAAGTGATTGGTAAAGCTGTTTTCTCACCCCCGGTTACTATCAGAGTAGTTTCTGCCATACCGTAGCAGGGATAAAATGCTTCCTTGCGGAAGCCACAAGGTGCAAAAGTAGAAGCAAACTGCTCCAAAGTCTCAGCCCGGACAGGTTCAGCACCAGTAAAGGCAACTTCCCAACTGCTGAGATCGAGAGTCGCTAACTGTTCGGGTGTCACCTTGCGAATGCAGAGGTCATAAGCAAAGTTTGGCCCACCACTCGTTGTAGCTTTGTAGCGGGATATTGCTTGCAACCAGCGAATTGGTTTTTGGAGAAACTCAACTGGAGACATGAGAATGCAAGGAACCCCTAAATATATGGGCTGCAACACATTTCCAATGAGTCCCATGTCATGGAAAACAGGCAACCAACCAACAACAATAGTTTTGTCTGTATGTCCAAAGGCTTTCTCGATCATCCGCTCGTTATGCAGCAGATTCCCATGAGTGATCATTACGCCCTTTGGTGTTCCTGTAGAGCCAGATGTGTATTGGAGGAAAGCTAAGGTATTACCGTTGAGTTCCGGCGGTTGCCATGCTTGGGCTAGATCGTTACTCAAGCCATCGGTAGCTAGCCAATGCAATCCAGAAAGTTCTAAATCCTCTTCATTGAAGCTGGTTTGCAGGCTATGCAAAAGAGATTGAGAAGTAAGTACAACCTTGGCTTGGGCATCTGCCGCTATAGCCTGCAACCTGGACAACTTTTGATTTCGTCTAGGTGGATATGCAGGAATAGCAACAACGCCGGCATATAAACATCCAAAGAAAGCAGCAATAAACTCTATACCCGGTTGATATAGGAGCAAAGCACGTTCGCCAACTAGATTTAAAGATTGCAGACTAGCTGCGATCGCTTGCGCTTGCAAATGTAGCTCTTTATAAGTCAACGATAGTGCTTCTGTCTCTGTACTTTGTAAAAAAGTATAAGCTTTCTGTTCAGATTGATTTTTTGCTCTGTAAGTCAGCAATTCTACTAACGTTGAAAAATGGTGCTGCGTTATCAAACTATTAGAATCAGTACTCATTTAATGTACCTCTCTCTATACTATTACAGTTCTCTTTGTAAGGCAGACATATTAAATCTGTGCCAAAAATCTGGATTTATAACAGGTTTTTTAACACATCTTTAAGATGTTTGTGTTAATAAGATTAATTCACCTAAGCTTATAGGTTCTATTCTGTCTGTAGGCTTACTTTACAAAATTTATTTTTTACTTTCTAGATTTAGGTTACTCTTATTTCTTTTATAAGTCAATATATTCGATAGAATAAATTGATAGGTTTACGTAAAATTTATATTTGATTATTTTGATTTTTATACTCTTTAAAAGCTAAAACTTTGCATGAAAAATCAAAACCTAATACACCAATTAGGCTGTCGCATTTTAATTTAATTAGCTTCTTACAGCTAATTTAAAATTAGTTAACAAAAGTATTTGAGCCTATAAACTATGCATACAGCTGGTTCTAGTTGTAAGTATTCGCTCAAATTACTAAATACCTGCTATTTGTTTTGCTATAAATTTATTTCAAAAATATTGTTTTGTCATTGTAAACCTCATTCTTAAATAGTGACCTTGATCATTTGATTTGCTCATAAATATATGTTTTTTAATTCAAATTCTATTACAAACTCTGTTTTACCCACTTTAAGCATAAATCAGTTAACATTTGTATTTCTGTAATTTAATTACTAATTATTTGCAAATACTAAATAACTTTAGTAGTTGCAATTAACTAGGGCAATTTCTAAGTTAATAACGGCAATTGGCGTTGTATACAACTAAGTTTGTGAACAATATTTATTCTGTCCTATATTGCAATCTTGGTAATCTTAATAAAGTTCTTAGAATGAAAAATTCAGTCTGGGATCACACCGCTTAAAAGATTGCAGATACTTGGTACAGTTATCCGATGCTGGCGTGAGTTACCACAACAAGCCAGCAATAAATCCCAAAGTTCAGTGCGAAAGAATAAGCGATCGCGAATTGATACTCGAAGAATATAGATAGCACTTACTCATCTTCAAAAACGGGCTACAGGATTAAAAATTTTGATCTCTGCTTTCTATGTACATATCTTGCTTGGAATGCAACTATCCTGCTTTAACTTGAAAGAAATCATCAATGCGTGAACAAGTAATTCCCGCATATGTCTATTTCTCTTGATTGGAGGTGCATAGGTTATCAAGAATCTACAGAATTCAGATTTGCTAACCTAAGTTGCTAGTTATTGAATTTCGCGTTTTTAGCAAAATGTATGTATGTTGCCACATAAAAATTTACATTAGCAAATTTTATCTATTAAAACCCAAAATTAAGCCTCTTTGAGGTTCTAAAGATTGTAGCTAGCACCTACGTTAGCGAGAAAATGAGCCTAGCGTGTTAAGATTTAAAAACGCTAATTTCGTGGCGAATTTGCAATTTTTTAATTAATAGAGAAAGGAATTTATATATTAAGCCAAAATTTCGGTTATTAAGGCAAAATTCTAGTTTTAGTACTACATTTGTCAAACAATCAGTATTGTAAGCCTTATACCTTACAAAAGGTTGCTTAACTGAAGGTTGATTTTGAGGGAGTTTAAGTGTCATAATTGAAATTAGTTGTAGTTCATGGTAAAAGAGCAGTTGCACGAAAGTGCAGCAGCTAAATTCTGAATTTCTCTTGCCCGAGATTTTGCAGAAAAATGCACAAAAAGCTAACCCACAAAGGTTAATTTTTTAGCAGCCTGATAAACAACTAAAACTGGGATGATCCCTCTAGTACTTTCGGAGGCTAGGGGGAAATGTCCTGGTTTAAGTCATAACTTAGATTTTACCTTGGTAGCATTTTAGATGTTTAAAGGTAAATCCAAATTTACTATGGCTTTTAGTTGATTTTTGTAGGAGAGCTACTATCTCAAGTAAACATTACAGCGATCTTATCTAAAGATATCATGTGTATCTAAGGATATAATGTCATGGTTAACAACTGCTACCTTTGAATAGATCCCTTAAAAACGAAAAATTAGCACATTAGGTAAATGAAATACTTATTCGTAAAGGAGAATCTGGGAAAAGGGAGATTAGCACTGTTAATCAATTAAGCAAAGTCATTTTTTCATCCTTACTACTTGCGTGTGTATCGTTAATGTTTTTAGAGAAATCACCTTTAACAATACAGCTATTTGACGGTTAATGCAACACTTTTTAAGTAAGATTACTAGGTTTGAAGAAGCAGCCTTCTTAAATGTTGACAAATGAGACGTATTTGATTCTTGTAAAAGGATAAACCTAAAGCTATAGGGATATTTTACAAGTTTAATTTTCTCTTTTTAAGATTTAAACTTTTATTACTATTTTATTTATCTACCTATAGATATAGAAGATTAGGTTTGCTTCTATAACTAAAGGCATAGAATATATTAACTTTATTGGGTAATCAAGAATACAAAACCAGCAGTGGCTAATGTATTTTAACTAACTCAGTAAATAAGTAAGCACGAAAAAACCTAACTATAAACCGATACCACTATTAAAGGAGGCAGTTATTGCTAGAGGAGCAAATCAGTTGGGGATTCAGTACAAGTCAGCGAACCACCTAACGCGTTGCTTCATGAGTTGCGACCAGTATAAAACCGACCGCAGGGATACTTCTACACAGATTTCTTTGACGGCAACAGTGTCAAGAAAAAGGATTAGCTTCTGTCACTACTTCTGGCAGTGGAATAAACTCTGTTTCATCTGGCACAGAAGCAAAGCGGCAGTCGCGCCAATCAGTTTTAGCTTGCTCTATTCGCTCTGATCGGCTAGAAACAAAATTCCACCATTTGTAGCGTGTACCTAACGGCTCACCCCCAATAACAATACACCGAGCAGCGGCAGTAGCAGAAACCTTGATCTGCTCGCCTGGTTGTAGGATAGCGAGACGATATTGCTCTATTGGTTCATCATTAATCCTCAATCCTTCTGTGACACTGTATACTGCTCTTTCTGAATAATCAGTAGGAATAGTGAAGTGAGCATTGGCAGACAACACTCCATCTAAATAGAGGATAGGTGAGAAAACTTTCACAGGTGAAGCGTAGCCAAGTGTTTTTCCCGCGATCAGTTTGATGAGAGCGCCATTCTCTTCCCAAGTAGGAAGGATTTCAGCAGGATAGTGAATAAAGTTTGGCTCGGTTTCTTCGTGTTCAACAGGCAGAGCCACCCAAGTTTGAATGCCATGAATGATGGCTTCATTATAACGATCATGGTCGGGCGATCGCTCTGAATGTACAATTCCCTTTCCAGCTGTCATCCAGTTCACTGCACCTGGTTGGATTTCTTGCACGGTACCCAAACTATCACGATGCATCAAAGCACCATCAAATAAATAAGTCACCGTTGCAAGATTGATATGGGGATGTGGTCGGACATCAATGCCTTGATTGGGGGGCATAACCGACGGGCCAAGATGATCAAAAAAGATAAACGGCCCAACCATTTGGCGATTAGGATATGGTAAACTGCGGCGGGCAAAAGACTCACCCAGATTTTTAATTTCGGGTTCAATCAGTTGGAGGATTGTCATAAGTCATAAGGTAAATGCTAAAATTATTATAAGTATATATACTTGAAAACAAGCTGACCTTTTTAGGCCGTCAACAGTCTTTCGTGTTATCCCATCCCCTTTTAGAGGATGTTTGAAAAGTCTTCTTGTCGGTATCAAAAGTTCTAGATATTAACTGGAACAGAATCGAAGCTAGCTTTTTACGTCAACCCCATGTCCAGCAATTAATAAAAGCGCCGCCAGATAAATGATTCATTGATTTGACAAAGGCAAGCAGATGGTGAAACAAGTTCTACCTGGCTGCGACTCAAATGAGAGCGTACCGTGATGACGATTTTCTACAATCCGGCGAACGGTTTCTAAACCGAGTCCTGAACCACGCCCTACTGATTTGGTAGTGAAGAAAGGTTCAAAAATGCGGGTTTTAATTTCAGGTGGAATTCCACTACCAGAATCGATGATGTCAATATGGGCAAAGCGATCGCAATGGTGTGTTGTAATTTCTAGCACTCCTTTACCCTCCATTGCATCAATGGCGTTGTCAATTAAGTTTGTCCACACCTGATTCAGTTCGCTGCCATAAGCCAGGATTCTAGGAATATGTTGATCGTAATTGCGTTGTACTTGGATGCCGCACTTGAGTTTATGAGCAAACAATCGCAGGGTATCTTCTAAAGCTTGATGTACATTTACTTCTTGCTGAACGCCTTGATCGAGGTAAGAATAAGACTTCATCGCTTGCACAAGTTCGGAAATCCTTTCGGCTCCTCGCAAACCATGTTTAATCATCGACATGACTTCAAAAGAGAGCGATAGCCAGTGCAATCCCATTTCACGCAATTCAGTGCCGTCATTGCGCCAACGTTCCATGAGATGATCTAAAGTTTCGACCTCAATGCCGCCTTCTGCTAAAGGTTCTGCTAATTTCCATGCCTGCTTCACACCATAATCTTCTAACCAATCCAGCAACATGGTTTCGCGATCGCTTAGTGTCACTGGATCTAGACGATTATTTAAAATCGCATCATAGCCTTGATCGCGCAATCTCAACCAGTCTTGAGTATGCGCTTCCTCAACGTTGCGTTGCCCATAAACTAAGTTCATTCGTTGTAGCTCTAAGATCGCGGCTGGCATTTCTCCTAAAGTCCGAACAAGGGCTGAGGCTGGGTTGTTAAGTTCATGAGCTAGACCGGCGGCAAGTGTCCCTAAAGCTGCCATTTTTTCTCGCCCCCGAATGAAAGATTCTAGTCCCCGCAGACGACGTTCCATAATGCGGAAGACCATCCGCTCAAAATCACGACATTCATGCAGCAGCTTACGGAAGTCGTCTGGCTTAACTTCATAGAGGTAGCAATCTTTGAATGCTCGCATTGTCACAGGTGCAGGCTCATCTGTGAGGACTGGAATTTCACCAAAAAAGGATGGGGCTTCGTGTTGCCCAATGGGAATTTCAACTCCTTCAGTGCGGCGGGTAATATTCATTTTTCCTTTGACTAGGATAAATAAGCCGCGTCCAGAGTCTCCCTCATGCACCAACACTTCTCCGGCACGAAGTTCAACTGTACCAGCGCGATCGCACACCCACTCCAATCGCTCTTTAGGAAGCCGTTGAAACGGGTCTAAGTTGATCAAGTCTTCAATACACAACATTAATCAATCTCCTTAGTTTTTCCCGATCTAGCTAAACATTGCTTAAATAGCGGTGAACAAATTGAATGGCGATCGAACCTTCACCCACACCGGATGCCACCCGCTTAATTGACCCGGAACGGACATCTCCGGCTGCAAATATGCCAGGAACGCTGGCTTCTAGTAAGAAAGGTGAGCGTTCCAAACCCCAACCTGGATGAGGTTTGCCATTGTGCATCAAGTCGGGGCCTGTGATTATGAATCCCTGAGCATCGCGTCGAACAACACCATCGAGCCAATCAGTTTTAGGGCTAGCACCGATGAAGATAAAAAGCGATCGCGCTGGTACGGTTTCAGTTTGTCCAGTCTTGGCGTGTTTAATCACAATTTCTTCTAAAGAATCATCTCCCTTCACTTCCACAACGCTACAACTTGTGCAAACTTGGATATTTTCAGTAGCCGCAATCTGGTCAATCAAGTATTGGGACATACTCAATGAAAGCGATTCTCCCCGCACCAACATGATCACTTTGCTGGCATACTTAGAAAAGTGCATTGCTGCCTGTCCGGCAGAATTTGCCCCACCTATTAAGTAAACTTCTTCATTGGTACAGGCGATCGCTTCAGTCATAGCAGCACCGTAATAAACTCCTGCCCCTGTCAGCTTCTCGGCTCCTGGGACATTTAACCAACGGTAGGAAACGCCAGTTGCAACTAAAAGTGCATGGCAACTAATCTCGCTGCCATCGGCCAATTGTAGAACCCGATAAGGATCTTGTAGCTTGACTCCAGTTACTACTTGAGGAGTGAGAATTTCTACCCCAAATCGCCGCGCCTGAGTGACTCCCCGCCTGGCCAAATCGCTGCCGCTTAAGCCAATAGGAAACCCCAGATAGTTTTCAATGCGTGAACTCGTACCTGCTTGTCCACCTGGTGCTTCACGCTCAATTAAGACAGTACTCAATCCTTCAGAAGCTCCATAAACGGCGGCTGCTAGCCCAGCAGGGCCACCACCCACGATCGCTAAGTCATAAAATGGGCGCTCTGCCTGGGTTTGCAGTCCGATTTTGGCAGCAATCTCTAAATTCGATGGTTGGATTAATCGGGAACCATCGGGAAACAGCACCAAGGGTAATTGCTGTCTGCCATCAGCTTCTGCGTATTCTACTAATTTTGCTGCATCCGGCTCCAGTTCAATATCCAACCACTTATAGGGAATCTGGTTACGCGCTAGAAAGTCTTTCACCTGATGGGAAAAAGGCGACCAGCGATTACCAATGACTCGAATCCCTTCAAAGGGTGGGCGGAATCCAGCTAGCCAGTCATCTAACAAATCATCTAAAATCGGATATAATCTTTCTTCTGGTGGATTCCAGGGCTTAAGTAAGTAGTAATCAAGTCTGGCACTATTAATTGACTTAATTGCAGCATCCGTATCTGCATACGCCGTCAGCAAAGCACGTTTCGCATCAGGAAAGATGCCTTTTGCTTGTTCAAGGAACTCCACACCTCCCATCTGTGGCATTCTTTGATCCACCAAGAATAGAGCAACTGCTTCATTCCGTAATTTGAGTTGCTGCACCGCGTCCAGAGCAGTAATACCGGAATCTGCGCGGACAATGCGGAAGCGATCGCCATACTGATGCCGCAAGTCTCGTGACACTGCTTGCAACACTTCTGGATCATCATCGACAGTTAAAATTGCAGGTTTCGCCATAACTACTGTTACTTAACAATTGCTGTGCCTAAGCTGTTGTCTTCAAAAACTTGTCGCCAAAAAATCTATTCTTCAATCAATTTCTTTAAACGAAAGTATGCCTCTTCTGGTGTCAGTGCTTCTGATTTACTTTCATTAGGTATATAAAATACCCAGGTATCAGGAAAGTAATGCACCACAAAGCTGGGAATCAAACCCAAGCTTACTGCTTGCTTTCCGAGTTTCTCAGCTTGTTCTTCTAAACTCAGTTGGTCATGAAATGGGTGTTCAGCCATACTTTTCCATCTCCCTACACTTTATATAGATCATCCCGCATGAGTTAGTGCGAAAGTGTACCCCGCAGCTAAAATTTATGTTTTAAAGTGGGAAATAGTTTGATAAACAGCGTTTGTTAACAAACCAATGAAAATGTTAGGGTTCCTTCTGCCAGTCCTGTTGCTGCTAGGTACGCCTGCGATCGCAGTCGAGTTGAAAGGCCAGAATATCGATGGTCAAAAGTTGCCTGCGAGAGCTTACTATTATGCAACTGGTGGGGTTTATAAAGTTCAGGTACGCTTTCATAAAAAACGAGCCACAATTTACTTTGATGACGGCAACCAAATAACTATACAGCTGAACCAACAGGTAATCACTGACTCAAACAATATTGAAGGTTTTGGAAAAATAGGGCAATATCCTGTAAATAATATATTCAGTGTTGGGTTGGTATATGACAATAATTGGCCCAGCACGAGTGATAGTCAATTGCAACAGCCCAATCCGCTAGAGGGGTTGTGGAAAATTAGTTTGGAGTGAAGCTCAAAGCCGTGGTAGTCAATGAAGAAGGCAGGGGGCACTCTACTGCCGAGGCAAGGTCGGATCAAGTTATCCGGAAACTTCTCAACGTCTCCCCTTTATCAGGTTTCTGCGATGCGATCTGCTTTGCAGCAACGCTAGGCTAACGCCTCGCTTCGCTAACGTGATCGCTTTGGGCCCCTACTCATCCCTACTCAATCTTCCAATTAGGCGTATAACCAGAATTGACACTCCCCGCGATAAATCGACGGGGATTCTTGAATCTAAGACATAACTTGCTCTTGCAGGTTTTCACCAACGAGAGTAGAGGTTTCATCTCCCCAAGCGTTGCTTGCGTCTAGCGCAAAGGTTCCTGTATGCCCTACAGTACCCAATCCTCGACTAAGGATTATTCTTGCTGCGTTTTCATCCCTATCCATTACACATCCACAAGAACATACGTGCGTTCTGGTGGATAGAGTTTTCTTCACGATTCCGCCGCAGCTAGAGCATTCAAGGCTTGTGTATTGCGGATTAACCGCAACCGTGACTCTTAAAAATACTTTTCCAAAATATTCAACCCAGACACGAAACTGATACCAAGATGCATCATTAATAGACTTGGCTAAACAGTGATTTTTCACCATATTTTTAATCCTCAAATCTTCATAGGCGATCAAGTCGTTTGACTGAACTACGCACCGTGCTAATTTCACAGCATGGTCTTTACGTTGCCTACTTATTTTGAGGTGGCGTTTACCTAAAATCTGTCTTGCCTTGCCTCTGTTTTTTGAACCTTTCACTTTTCTAGAAACTCGACGTTGTGAACGTTTAAGAACCTTTTCTCCGACACGAAGAAACTTAGGGTTCTCGATCATAGGAATAAATTCAGCTATTCGCTTATATCCCCCGCATGAATGACGGGGGCTTTACGCTTCACGGCTCGATAACTTGGCTATACATTTGCAAGACCGATGCAGAAATACGTCCTGAGAGTTTTGCGATCGCCCATAGCGCTCTTGTAAAATCATTTTCAATTGTTGAGAATTCGCAAAAGAAAAAAGTTTATGGCAGATAAGTCCGGTCAAGACCCCTCGGAAATCACAGTGGCAACGGTTGATGAAGAACGAAAAGGCACAACTTTCAGCGGTACGGTCATCCTTGGTATAGATCCTGAGGGTGGGGCAGTCCTTTTCTTTAGAGACTTTTTAATTGAAGATTATAAAGGCGAACTTACCGCAAATCTTGCAACAGATGGCGATATAAGGAAAAGCATTGATTTAGGCGAACTCGATCATAAAAGCCCCAGTTTTAAGCTGCCAATTCCGCTGGGAACGGATACATTACCCTACAATACAGTCGTGTTGAGCGACAAAAAAAGCAAGAAAAAAATCCTGACGATCAATCTATAAAATTTGTAACTTAGCTCGTAGTTCAGCCAAATTCGATTGCCCTCCTGTATATATCTCAAATGGGTTCTATACATAAATGTATTGGCTCTGGAACAAAGACGTATTATTTCTCGCGCTTGTGCGCCTCGAAATAAATGTTTCTATCCTACGCATAAATAAATTTAGGGGCTTGAATGCCCAAAAACTCCATCCCTTTGTGGGTGGAGTTTTTCATTTTGAGGCTGATGTTGCATTGCCAGACTACTAGACTTGCGCTACAACTCCCTGATTTGGCAACTCGAAAGAAGCTGCTGTAATGACAGGTGCATTTGGATCTGACACTGTAATTTCAGTAGGTTGAGACTGAGGCAGCAGTCGGTAGTCAGTACGCCAGCGATCGCGGTTGAGATCGCAGCGAACATAACCGCGCAGTCTACCATTGAAATATTTCACCCACGGGTTCTGTGGCAATGCTGCTTCTACGTCAAATGTCCAGGGACAACCTGAACTGATCGAAGTACCGACAAACTCAGTCGCTACTGTTTGTGAGTTGGGGTCGTCAAAGTTAGCCTTAAGGTCATTAACCCAGCTAGAATGCCAGTCACCAGTAATGACTACGGGGTTTGAGGGGCGGCGTTGCTGGATGAAACCGAGAATGCGATTGCGAGAGGCAACATAACCGTCCCATTGGTCAAGGTTGAAGACTTTTTCAGCTCCAGTATTGTAGTCAAACTGAGCCATGATAGTCTGTTGTGCAATGACGTTCCAGCGTGCGCCAGAGCGATTTAGTCCCTCAAACAGCCACCGCTCTTGCTCGGAACCAGTCATTGTGGCAGTTGGAGCAGTAGCTTCAGCGCATCGCGGCTTACGTCCATCACCACAGGGCTGATCGGTACGGTACTGGCGGGTATCTAGGACATTGAATTCAACGAGGTCGCCAAAAGTCAACCGTCGGTAGAGCTGCAAATCAAGACCTCTAGGCTTTGAGAAGTCCCGCAGTGGCATGTGTTCGTAGTATGCCTGAAAAGCAGCAGCACGACGGGCAAGGAACACCGAGCGTGATTGTACTTCGGGGTCTTGAGGGATTTCGTCTGCCCAATTATTATCAACTTCGTGGTCGTCCCAAGTGACTAGCCAAGGAAATGCCGCATGAGTTGCTTGTAGATGTGGGTCAGTCTTGTAGAGAGCGTGACGGTTTCGATACTCCTGCAAGGTAAATGGCTCACCATTGCCATCGTGCGATCGCGGCGCAGTTGTACTTGGCGCGCCTTCATAAATATAATCACCGAGGTGAACCACTAGGTCTAAATCCTCTTGAGCCATATTTTTGTAGGCGGCATAATAACCACTTTGCCAGCTTTGACAGGAAGCGAAGGCAAAGCGGAAGCGCTCAACGCGATCGCGCGGGTTAGGAGCAGTACGAGTTCGCCCGATTGGACTAACTTCATTGCCCACCCTAAACTGATACCAATACCAACGGGCGGGTTGTAATCCTTGCACTTCTACATGAACAGAGTGGCCAAATTCTGGAGTAGCCATCTGTGTGCCACTGCGGACAACTTGCCGCATCTTTTCGTCGGTAGCAACCTGCCACTGCACTGGAACATTATATTGTGGCATCCCACCACCATTGAGCGGATCGGGAGCTAAACGTGTCCACAGCACTACATTATCTGGAAGTGGTTCACCGGAAGCGACACCTAGACTAAAGGGATAATTAGAAAATCGGGGCTGGGCGAGAACTTTATTAGGCCATTGATTGGCGATCGCCAAACCAGTTAAGGCTCCAGTCCCAATCAAAACTTGTCGCCGTCTCACCCGATTTGATAACAAGCGATCAAAGTTCAAGTTCTGCATATACTCCCCTTATTGTCGCGTTTGGATCACAGCAAAGTGTAACAGCTTAACTTTAATGCTTCTTTGCAATCAGGTTAAGCGTTGATTATTCCAATAAAATCCTAATTTTCTACCTAAATTAATAGCGCGATTTCTGACTATGTTTGAGCGCAGAAAATAGTCCTACAATTCCCAAAATTAACAGGCTGAATGTTGAATTTGTTTCGGGAACAGCTTGCACTTTATCGACAAGCAGTCCTGAAACTATTGTTGGTTCACCTACATCTACAACTCCAACGCCTAAAGTATATTCTCCATCAGTTGGTAGGGTAAAGGAAAAAGTTTTAAATCCGGTTTCTTCAAAAAAGTTGGAATCAGAATCTCTAGCCAAAAAATCTGTAGTGGTATCTGCTAATCTGAAAAATAAGTTTTGAGAATTATTACTCACAGTTGCGAAAGCGAAATCATTAAAATTAGGATTGCTATTATCGCCAATTGATTCATTGGTAAGGAAGTTCCAAGCAAAAGATAAGGTTTCTCCTGCTTGTGCTGTGAATGTTTGTTTAATAGCAGAACCTTCAATCGCATCTGTTAGAAAGTCTTCTCCAAAGAAGGATGATACATCTAAAAAGTTCTCTAATGAGTTTTCAGCAATCCCTGTGATGTAGGTAGCAGGAGCGGCACTTCCTCCTATAACTTCTCTACCATTTTCGTCAACACCAACTACTTCATTATAAGCAGTTGATAGAAAAGCTTGAGAATTTCCTTCTACTGTTTTGCTCCCGAAAGCTGAAGTCTCTATTCTGTAATCGCCTAACGTTTGCCAATTGTCAAAGCTATTTTCAAAGCCACCGTTGATGATTGCAGCTACAGCAGCATTAGGTAGAGCCAAACTTGCAAAGATACTAACAGTAGCGGAAATAACTATATTCATTATTTACTCCTTAATTTTTAGCTTCAACTTTCAATACTGTATTTTTTATGGGTATTTACATAAAAATTCACTGCAAAAACTATCTATAACTCAAATTAAAAAGTAGAAGGTTAAAAAAACTTTAAGTAGACATTAAAAATAACAAGCTATCCAATAAACATCCTTGAGGTAGAAATATAGTTATTTCTTAAGATTGATGTTATTGGTAAAGGTATACCTACATAGTTATGAATGTAAATTAATATTCTTTATGCCGAATAGTTGCAAAATTAAAAGTAATTAGTAAGTCTCCAGAACAATATTAATTACTGCTATATCTGCATCTTTGTTAATATCAATCGAATGAAAATCCCAGTTACTAGATGCAGCAAATACTCAACTGATAACGATGGATAAAATTAATCATTTCTAGAGAAGAAATGGTAAAAATTTTAGGCTAATCATTTCCGCTATTCCTAACAAGAGGTAACCTAATGACTAAATTTACACGTAGACAGTTACTCGCTTTCTTTGGTGCAAGCGCTGGTGCAACTGTCCTAGTTCCTGCTTTTGGAGAAAAACTTTTGGGCGGTAATGCTGCTAATGCGGTTCAACCCTTAAAATTTACCCCAATTCGGTTGCCCCATCCTTTACCGATTTACACACAACAAACAAGCTACTTACCAACAGGAATTGGGCAAGGAAGTGTATTACAACCCTCTGCTAATGCCCAGTTAAGTAGCTATAGCATAGTAGATGATGTTGTGGTTCCACCGGAATACGAACGGTATGTGATTGTGAGTTGGGGCGATCGCGTTTTTCCAAATCAAGAAGATTACTTTGGCTACAATAGCGACTACACCAGCTTTATTCCCATTGATGGTAGAAGCCCCAATGACGGCTACCTTTGGAACAATCACGAATACATCTCCTACCCATTTTCTACAACTGTACCTGGCTTTTTAACTGATAGCGGTTTAGGAGGATTCCCCACATCTTACCCCCTAATCATTGGTCGAGATTTACCAGAAGACAGAACTAATATCGAAGTCTTGGGTGAATTCATGTATAACATTGGTGGCTCTGTTGTGCGGATTGCCCGCCCAAATCGCAGTGGCCGCTTTGCTGTGGTTCGTGACCCGAATAACCGCCGCATTCACGGACTTTCTGGTTTAGCAATTAATCGCGATCGCACTGATAATTATAAAAACATCACATCTTGGGGTGGCAGAAGTTACCAGCGAGGAGATAACAATTATCTGATTGGTACTGGACCAAGTGCGACAGAAGTTTTCCCCCTCAGTTCTGACGGACTCGGTAACAAAATCATCGGCACCGGATTTAACTGTTCTGGGGGTACAACTCCTTGGGGAACTGTTTTGTCAGCCGAAGAAAACTTTCAAGCCAGTCCAAGCTCTTTTGTCGGAGTTCAGGAACTTGTCAAGCCCAATGGCACACAAACAAGCTACATCGAAGGCACAACAGGCGCTACATTTGGCTTAGTTGGTGAAAAATACGGCTGGATGGTAGAAATCGATCCATCGAATCAAAGTTTCCGCCCACGCAAACATACTGCTTTAGGTCGCTTCCGTCATGAAAATATCGCTGTGCGTGCGAAAGCTGGGAAACCATTAGTGGGTTATATGGGAGATGATCGACGCGGCGGGCACACTTGGAAGTTTGTCAGTTCTGGTACAGTTACAAATCCCACTGATAAAAACAATAGTCGCTTATTTGAAAGCGGCACTCTATATGTCGCCCGTTACAATCCCAACGGTACAGGACAATGGATACCTCTCAAACTAAATACGCCGACAAATCCGATTCCACCTTCAACTCTTGCTTCTGTAGAAATTGCCGCATTAGGACAGGCTTCTAATAATGGTAATACTCGGCTACCTAAACGCAGTGGGATTTTAGGACAAACTGAAAATGGTGGATCAATTGTTGTCACGATAAAAACAGTTACTGATTCAGGCGGAACTATTAGCTCTTATGGTGAGACTGAAGCTTTACCTGCCTATAAGGGTAAGAAGTTGTCAGATTTCTACACGAGCCAGGGTGCGGTATTAGTTGATGCTTTTTTAGCTGCTAATCTCATCGGCGGAACTCCAACGGCTCGTCCTGAAGACATAGAAATCAATCCGAGAAATCATAACGAAGTCTTTATCGCTTACACAGATGGTGCGCCATCAGGAGATGGATATCCTGATTCACGAATCTTTGTAGTTTCCAAGTATAGTGCTAAAGTCAACGCTGCTCAACCTTCAGGGGAACTTTTTAAGATTATCGAAGATAGTGCTGATGGCACAGGTACAACCTTCCGTTGGCAGCGATTTGCTAAAGGTGGTGAAGCGGGAGCAGAACCGGGAGATGGCTTTGCTAATGTAGATAATTTAGCATTTGATAGCCAAGGTAACATTTGGGGTGTCACTGATATGTCTACTGAAGCGCACAATGGTTTCAGCACAGGCGCTAACCCAGAAGTATTACGGGTAGACCATCGGGTAGTGGGTTCTAATTCACCCAGTGCGGATGATTCTAATTTTAATGTCAGAACTTCTAACCTGATTGGGGTTTTTGGCAATAACTTTCTTTTCTTCATTCCCACCAGTGGCCCTGATGCTGGAGAAGTTGTACCTTTTGCTTATGGGCCACCACGCTGTGAGTTGACCGGGCCTACTTTCGTTGGCGATACACTGATTATTTCAGTGCAGCATCCTGGAGAAGAAGTACCATTCACCCCTCAGCAAACTCTCAGCCGAGATATTGAGATTTTGAACTTGGATGGTACTTTGTTTACTCAAAAACGCAGTGTACCTCGTGGTAGTAATTGGCCCAGTAACATTGAAGGGAATTCTGACGGGCCACCGCGTCCAAGTGTGATTGGGATTCAACGCAAACAATCAAGCGGTCGCTTTGTTTAGGGACATCCAAAAATTAAATTACTCAATTCCTGTGTTCAATGGGACTGTCCGATTTCTTTAGGACTTACGCACTGAAGCCTGAAACCTAGATCCCCCCTAGCCCCTCTTTTTGAGGGGGTTAGGAGGGATCAACAAGTGCCTAAAATCACAGCCAAAGACTTTTCAAACAAACTCTTAGTGGGTGTATGTCTGTGGTGTGCGATTTGTTGGTAGCAGTGTAGGTCATCGAATGCTACACCAGCCTCCGGCAATGTGAGAGCTTTTGCACAGCGATCGCTTATGTAAGATGCGTTATAATTTTAGTTCTAGCTAGTTGCTCTCGCCCGACAAGTGTGCTAAGTCAATCTTGCTTGTCGCAACTACAGCACTCTCACAACTGGCCCACGCCAGGACAATGGAACGACGATGAACCACCCAAAAGATTGGTCATGGCCATTCTGGGCTACTGTCCCACTCTATCCCTACGGCAGGCGGCGGACACTTCGCAAGGAAATAGTTTTTGACACTATCTGGACATTCGATCAGGTACACGGTATTCTCTACACCATCGTGCCGATTCGCATGACTATCGTCAAGCTCGCTGCCGGAGGACTTCTGGTCTATGCACCTGTCGCTCCAACAACTGAGTGTATCCGCTTAGTTAATGAGTTAGTAGCAAAGCACGGTGAAGTTAAGTACATCGTACTGCCAACCAGTTCTGGTCTGGAGCATAAAGTCTTCGTGGGCCCCTTTTCTCGCCGCTTTCCTCAAGCACAAGTCTTTGTTGCCCCGCACCAGTGGAGTTTCCCGTTCAACCTGCCGCTTAGTTGGCTAGGCTTTCCCCAAAAACGAACTCAAGAACTGCCAGAGGACTCAAGCCTTGCTCCCTTCGCTCTGGAGTTTGACTATGCAATATTGGATATCAATTTGGGACGAGGATCTTTTGCAGAAGTTGCAGTACTTCACAAGCGATCGCGCACTCTGCTTGTAACTGATTCTATACTTTCTGTACCTGAAGACCCACCAGAAATCATACAATTAGATCCTTATCCCCTACTGTTTCATGCAAGGGAAAACGCCTTGGAGACGGTCGAGGACAATGAAGACAACCGCCGCAAGGGATGGCAACGAATTTCATTGTTTGCGCTTTACTTACGTCCAAGTGCGCTAGAAGTTACTGCAATCGGACAGATGTTTCGTGATGCTCTCAAAGCACCACAGCGATCGCTAAAAGCATACTTTGGTTTATTTCCTTTTCGCTGGCAAGAAACCTGGAAGCAGGCATTCGATGCTTTACGAGGTCAAGGGCGACCATTTGTCGCACCGATTCTGCAAATCCTCATTCTTCCCCAAGCACCAAGGCAAGTCCTCGACTGGGCTGATAGAGTTGCAAGTTGGGATTTTCAGCAGATTATTTCCTGTCACTTTGACTCGCTAATTAAAGCAAATCCGCGTCAATTTCGGCAAGCATTTGCTTTCCTTGAGAAAAATCCCTCTGTAAGTAAGGACTTTTCTTTTAGCGAAAGCCAGCCTCTATTGGAGGAAGACTTAAAATTCATTAAGGAACTTGAAGCGAGTCTAGTTAAGCGCGGTATCGCAACACCACCTAAAGAGAAAGTGTAATCAACTGAATAAGCTGTTACGCACTTAACTTGAACATTTACATGAAGGCTGATAACTGATGACTGATAACCGTTAACCGTCAATACTTAACCACCGTAAAGAGGTTTATACAATTTAGGCACGCATCAGCTTATCATAAATGCCATTCGCTTTGATATGCACTTTTTGAACCATCAGGGCGGATGATCCGAATTCTTCAAACGTCTTCTGAGTAACGTGGTGAAGCAAATAATTAACTCCATACGAGCTAAAACGACACGCAAAGGATTTGTATCAGTCATTAGAAATTACAATAAAATATTCCTTAAGTCTAATGTAATGCACATCTGGAGTATGAAGTTATAATCTATCAGGTGAAATAGACTTGTATAGTATTCTTAATGTAGTTTCAACTGTTCATAGTATCTGGCAGCTTTAAAATTATATTTGATTGAAACTTAACTAAGAATAATGTCAAATAAACTAATTAGTTTTGGTCAATCAAAAATACTTTTTTATTTAGCGATCGCTTGTAATTATCAAGTAGGTAGATGTGAATAAAGAAAAGGTTTTACTGAACTTTTGGGAAAGCAAGCTAAACATCATATCTTCTATCTATGGCTTTAATCGCTATTTATAAGAAGCCATTTCATTTAATTAGTTCTACATTAATACGTAGCATAGTTTTATTTATTCTTGCATACTTAATTAATGAATTTAGATAAGTAACTAACAAATCCTTAGATTCACTATAATTGGTAGAAATTTTATGGTTAAAGATTTTGTTTTTTGCTTACAAGAAGCAGCTTTGTACTTTATATCCAAAAAATTTCAAAAACATAAAGATCCTTCTGAGTGTTTTGTAAACCCTCCCTGTGGATGTACCAATCCAGGGAAAAATCCTCAGTGTGAAGATTGTGTTTATCTTGAGGTATGCTTATCTAATTGCAAGCTCGAAAAAATTTCATTATCTTCACGTTAATCAAATAAGTTTAATGCCAAACTAATTCTTGCGATAGAATTTTTATACTCTTATGGTAGAAGCCAGATAAAAGACTAGCAGCTATCTTGAATAGGGAATAGCAAAATAATTCACAATAAGTAATTATAAATTAAGATGCAAGTGAATGTAAGTTTATGAAAAATAAATATTATTATTCCTTGTTTTTGTGAACAAGTGGGTTTGCTAATGAGTTCACAATTATATCATACAATAAATAATTACTGATTATGAATTAGTTTGAATATGACGAATAGTAAGTTGTTATGGGAGCTTCAAATGCTTTCAGCTTTTCCAAAACAAATTAAATGAAAGACTCCTACTGTATTGTCAAAACTCCTCTAATTTAGCAGTGGATTTGAGTAGACAATATCACTTTTGAAAATCAATCAACCACAGAAATCTAAAACATAAAAGGAACCATAACTATGAAGCCTTTTGATTTATCTAAAGCTGTTTTGGCTACTGTCTTTGCCATAAGTTTCGCTTCTTTGTCCTTACCTCTTTCTGTTTCTGCCCAAAGTGGAGGCTCCGGCAGCGGAGCTGCTAGTGGTGGCAGTAGCTCAGGCGCTGGAACCACAGGCGCTGGAACCACAGGCACTGGCACTGGCTCAGGTTCTGGGTTAGGCACTGGAACTACAGGAACTGGCTCAAGCACTGGAACCACAGGCATTGGCTCAGGTACTGATGCCACAGGTACTGGCTCAGGTTCTGGGTTAGGCACTGGAACCACAGGAACTGGCACTGGCTCAGGTTCTGGGTTAGGCACTGGAACCACAGGAACTGGCTCAAGCACTGGAACTACAGGCACTGGCTCAGGTTCTGGGTTAGGCACTGGAACCACAGGAACTGGCACTGGCTCAGGTTCTGGGTTAGGCACTGGAACCACAGGAACTGGCTCAAGCACTGGAAATACAGGCACTGGCTCAGGTTCTGGGTTAGGCACTGGAACCACAGGAACTGGCACTGGCTCAGGTTCTGGGTTAGGCACTGGAACCACAGGAACTGGCTCAAGCACTGGAACTACAGGCACTGGTGGTACTGGAACTACAGGCACTGGTACAACAGGAACTACAGGCACTGATCCCACAGGCACTGGTACAACAGGAACTACAGGCACTGATTCCACAGGCACTGGTATAACAGGTACTGACACAACAGGTACTGGAACTACAGGTACTGACACAACAGGTACTAATAGGAATACAGGCGTTATAACTGTCGAGAGAACTAGCGATCGCGGTTTCGATTGGGGTTGGCTAGGTTTACTTGGTTTAGCCGGTTTAGCAGGTCTGACTGGTAAGCGCGAAAAAGTTCAGGCTTATAGAGATCCTAATGAAGTAACAAGCACTCGTAGATAGTATTACCCACTGTAGATAGAAGCCGTACAGTCGGCATTTGTGACCATTTCAGGCTATTACAGTGCTTAGATGAGATGCGTAGGGGCACAATATGATATTGTGCCCCTACAATGACACACCACTTTGCTCAAGTCGAGCTATTGTCTTGCCTGATGAACATTACATTTGCCAAAACTTGTATTTTTGTTAACTCACGTACAAGACGTTGAGCTTGATGTTTATAAAGCGATATTGGCAAGACTTTAGGCAAATTATTCATCCATTGCCTAGCATTAGCAAAACTACATCCCGTAATCAAGACTATTTCTTCAGCACCATACATAATAGCATTTGCAGTCAGAGCTTTTTCAATCTGCACTTGCCAAAGGCGAGGCAGCATTTCGCCCCATTCAATTCGCTGCAAACTACTGCTTGTGGCTAAAACAATCAAGCGATCGCCAGCATAAAGCTTAACATCATACCAAGGCATTAACGAGTAATTGTCTCGCTGATATTTCTGGTAAAGAATCGGCACAACATTGTAGCCATAGGCTATTTCAGATAGAAGCAACCCGTTGAGAGTATCGCCATCTTCAATTTTGTATTCCGTCACCATGACTATTTGCTCGCTCAAGTGAAACAAGCTCAGAACATTTTCTCCAAAAGCAGAACAAGCAAAGACTTCTGCCGATAAAGCCGCGCCACACAGAACTTGAGCATAGGGAAACAAAGGGGCTATATTATCACTAAAATGGCGATCTTGAGAGCGGATAATCAAGCTGGTGGTGGGGTTCATTCCATGAGCCATCAAACCAATTTCCAGATTTTCCATATTATCGTCCCCAACTAAAACGATGCTTTTAGCACGGGAGAGATTAACTTTAGCCAATGCTTCGCTAGCATTGCCAACAATAAGCGGCATATCCGGTAAAGTGTCTTGGTCGAGAGTAGTAGTATGAATTCCTACTAACGGCTGGTTGAGTTCTTGCAAAAGAGCAGCCACCCTCAATCCCAAGCGATTTAAGCCAATAATCACCACATGGTTGCGTTGTGGTATTGGAGGACGGGAATTGAAAAACTGGAATCTTGAAGTGACAAGAGCATCAGTTACCAGTGCATATAATACTCCTACAAAAGCTTGGCCTGTCAACGTCAGTCCCAGGCTAAAGAACCGCAACCACCAAGGGATATGGCCCGAAGATTCTGATTGCGAGCTAAACTCAACACCGCCAAATAAATCTCCGTATCCTCCTAAGAGCAAGACTGCTGTTGCATAGAAAGCTTCTTGCAGGGTGATGTCAGGATAATACAAGCGGTAAAGAACTATTCCAAGAAACCACAGGATGAGTACAGTAATCGCATAGATTGTCGCAATTCGCCGGATTTGATTTTGGCTTTGGTAATAAGATTGCCAAAATTGTATTATTTTCTGCTTAAGATTTTTTGCTGTGATGCCTTGGATAAACTCTTGCCACTGCCAACTTTGGCGATAAGATTTATTTGGATGTTGCTCAGATAAAGCTAGTTCGTATGCAACATCAATGTAAACGATTGTGTCTCCTACCTGCACTTCTGCTTCTGGATCAAACCCAAACAATTCTCTGAGTGGATCAGATGAAACAGTTGTGTGGCTCAAGATACGGCGAGTTGTAAGATTAAGTCTATGTAAGGGCTTGCCATTGCACCAGCTATCCTTCGCTTGTACCTGATGCTTGATCACTTGCAATAGTTGCCCCTCTAAGGTGAAATATCCAATAGCTTCAGAGCCGAGGGCTGTCAGAGCAAAGGCATGAGCTGAGAGATGGGTAGGCTCAAAGGCAACAAAATTGCCGAGATTTTCCCCCAAGAGTTTGTTAAAATTTTGTTTGTCAGAACGGACAATCAGGCGAACGTGTGGATTAAGTCGCCGTGCTGCAAAGGCGGCTTCTATGTTTATCCGCTCATTTCTGGTCACTAAAAGTATTGAACGACACTGCCTTATACCTGCCTGCTCTAAAACACTTGGCTGGCGGCAGTCTCCTATAATTAACTTTTCTAGTAAGCTTGGTACTTCTGGGACTTCCCAATGTTCGGGCTGCACATCATCAATGGCGCTAACTTTAACATCGTACTCCTTGAGGACTGCAACACAATGTTGTCCTAAACTTTGGAGTCCGCATACTAAGAAAAGGTCTAGGGATTTTTTTTGATTGGTGCTAGGAGGGGGATGCACTTTCTGTTGATAGCAGCATTCAATACTGCTAACAGTATGTGTTTGGTAGGATTATACAGCAGTTTTCGTTTTTCACGACAGCAAACTAGCAGAATTGACATCTAAAAATAACGTCGCTTGGGGTTGTTGACGCAGAACAGAAGCCGGACAGTCTGTATTTATAGAACCCTGCAACATTGCTTTCACCACATTCGCTTTACGTTTTTCTGGAGCGAGGCAGAGAATTTTTTTAGCTGAACAAATCGTTGAGATAGTGACAGTAAAAGCATATTGTGGAACAGTTTCTAGATTCGGAAAGTGACCTGTGCTTACTTGTTGCTGACGATTCACTGTATCTAGTTTTACTAGTTTCACACTGTAAGGATCTTGGAAATTTGCTACTGCTGGATCGTTAAAAGCTAAATGTCCATTTTCGCCAACACCAAGACAGCATAAGTCTATTGGTTGTGCTTGCAATAATTTAGTGTAGTGATCGCACTCGTTTACTGGTTGCAAAGCATCACCTTCTATATAGTGAAATTGCCTAGGAGCAACCCGCTTCTCTACACGTTCTCGCATATAGCGCCGGAAACTGGCAGAATGGTCAGCAGTAATTCCTAAATATTCATCTAGATGGAACAGAATAATTCGTGACCAATCTACACCACCCAATGCAATCAAAGCATCAAGAAATTTGAGTTGGGAGTTACCTGTTGCTAACAATACAGCAGCTGTATCTTGTTGTTTGAGAACTGACTGTAAATGCTTTTGCGCGATTTCTGCAACATTCTGGGCCATTTCGACTTCAGAGTTGTAAATCTGCACTAGTAAATCATCAACGCGAAAAAAGTTTGGATCGGCTAGCATTTGCTTACGTTGAAGGTTATCAATTATACGGCAGTTTTTTGAGAGGCTCTACCTGTCTGCGCTTATATGCCCTATCCAGTATAGATTTTAGGATTTAGCAGATTAATTTATAGCTTTTTACGCTGTATAAGGACAAAAAAACAATGTAAACTATTTAAATTAAGTTAACAATTATTTACATTTTACCCAAAAATCATGCTAGCTGCAATTCTCTTTGACCTAGACGGGACTATTGTCAATACTGATCCTATACACTACCAAGCTTGGCAGGAAATGCTGTTAAATTACAGCATAGAAATTGACGAAACATTTTATAAATCCCGAATTAGTGGACGGCTAAATCCAGAAATTGTTAAGGATATTCTGCCACAATTATCAATAGCAGAAGGGGAAAAATTTGCAGATGAAAAAGAGGCGCTTTTCCGCAAACTCGCCCCGGATCTCAAACCGCTAAGTGGATTTTCCGAACTATTAAAATGGACAGAGACACATCAGTTAAAACGCGCATTAGTAACTAATGCTCCTAGATTAAATGCAGAATTTATGCTAGAGGTTTTGGGAATAAAAGAAGCTTTCCATACAGTTGTTGTAGCGGATGATTGTGTAGCAGGTAAACCTGACCCTGCACCCTACCAAGTCGCCCTGAATAATTTGGCGATTACAGCAGAGGAAGCGATCGCTTTAGAAGACTCTCCCTCCGGAATTCGGGCGGCGGTGGGCGCACATATCCGCACTATTGGCATCGCCTCCACCCACGATCCCCAAGTTTTACAGGAAATCGGCGCATTTATGGCAATTCCAGATTTTACTGATTTGCAGTTGTGGACATTGCTCAACTCACTCATTGAACCAGATTTAAGTGCGATCGCTTCTAACTCATAAGCACAAAATCTGAGAACATCAAGGTAGAGACACGAATTTGCTAACCTGTCTCTACTTATTTTTGGGCAAGAATCGCGTAAATTTCCCGTTTAACTTGCTCTAAAAGCTCACGCACCCGATTTATTCGCTCCACATTGCCACTACGAGCAACCTGCACCACAACAGCAGCCAATTCGGTTGCAGCATTCCGCAACTCAATAAACTCTTGGGGCTTACCTTTCACGAAGCTTTTGAAGGTATCCCAAGGAGAATCTGAAGTATCCTGTTGGGCACGTTCTGCCAATAATTGTCTACCCTCATCAGTAATAGTGTAAATCCGCTTGCCACCTTCTTGTGCGCTCTTGAGATAACCACCTTCCTCCAGCAATTGGAGTGTTGGATACACCGAGCCAGGGCTGAGGCGACGGAAACCACCATAGCGAGTTTCCGCATCTTTGATCAGGTCGTAACCATGACTAGGATGCTCGGATAACAATTCCAGCAGGATGAACTTAATATCACCCCGACGAGTCCGATATTCATCTCCCCAACCACGACCAAACATTTCATTGCCAAAGTGTTTGTCATGATCTCTACCATGATGCTTGCCATGCCCAAACCAAAACCTGACAAGCAATGAATCATCTTCGTCAACTCCTGCCCATGCAGGTGCGCCAAAACGTGACCGAAAGTGTCTAAACATAAATCAATCTCAAATCAACTTTCTCTAATATACGATATATCGCAATATATCACGATATATCGGAATAGAATTTTGATGAAGATTTTTGAACATATCGCGGCAGTCCCTAGCCTCAACTTTTAGTAGGGTAGGGATGGGTTAACAATGATAGCGGCTAGTAAGTCTGTGGCACAGGTTTAGCCACGTTGGCTTGGAAAAAAGAGTACGGGATACCAGCTAAAACGCAATAATTCAGCTGTAAAACTGGAAACCAACCATTCTTGGAGTTTACCTATCGTTCCTGAAGATATTGCGATCGCACTAATATCACCCATTGCAGCCGCCTCTAAAATCTCGGTAACAAAGTATCCTTCCCGAACTTCTGTCTCTACTTGTAAATTTATCCCCTCCAAATCAGCTTTAATCTGAGATAGAGTATGTTCAGCCTGCTGTGGTGAGATTTTCCTTGGTATTTCTCGACGACCACTATCTTCTAAAACCCAGCAAAGCTTGCATTGTTGTAGATATTTACCAGATTGTTGTTGAGCCAATTGCTTTACTTGTTTTACCAAATAATCCGCCTCTTGAGTACCGTTGTAGGGAATTAGCAAAGAACGGAAAAGGTGCTGACAACGGAGTATTAATTCCTCAGAAGTATAAGCACCAATTAACTGAGGACGCAGTACCAGTAAGGGAATAGGTGTTCGACGAGATAAGTTAGCCATTGTACTACCCACCAATTTTTCCGTGAATAAGCTGCGGCTTTGAGAACCCAAGATAATCAATTGAGACTGATAAGTTTGGGCAACATTAAGGATGGTATCAACAGGCTTTCCCGATTGAACTTCTATTTTTACTTCTACATCAGTGGGGCTTTCGCCAACAGCTTCTGCGAATCGAGTTTGAGCTTGTTCTATTTTTTCACTATCGACTTGTGGAATAATGCCTCTTTCCGATAATGGAACAGCGTGCAAAAAAACTATTTGCTTCATCCCCGTAAGCGCAAGACTAGAAACAAGATGTCTTAGACGATGCAAACCGTCGGAAAAGTCTGTGCAAATCAAAACTCGTTGAAACATATGTAACTAATAAAATGTATTTAGAAATCTTCTAATTTAATCCTAAAACTTATAATCAAGTTTGCTTGAATAGTTACAGCATATTTCATTTCGGTGATGAATCTGTAATTTTTTTTGCAGAATTTAGCGACAAGTCTAATGATTATTTCCATAAATATCTGCAATAAGTCTTTAATATTACTCATTATGAAGATACGTATTATGACAATAGCCGCACCCAAAGGGAATAGCTACTAGATCACACTTTTTCAAAAAAAGACTCTACCCATTGCAAATATTGCAAACCGGCAATTACTGCTGTGTCATTATGATCTGCTCCTGGAACCAACAATAGTTGCTTTGGTTCGGGAGCAACGGCATATAATTTTTGGCTCATGAAAGAAGGTACAGTCGAATCAGCAGCACCATGAATGAATAAAACTGGCATTTTTAACTTTGGCAATTTTTCAATGGAATTAAAGCGCTGTGTCAAGATTAAATCCACAGGAAACATCCAAAACACGTTTCGATAAGTTATTAGATCGCGGATAGATGTAAAAGAGCTTTCCACGATTAAACCGGCGGCTTGTGGCTGTTTCACTGCTAAGTCGATGGCTACTGCACCCCCAAGAGAATGTCCATAAAGAAAAATTTGGCTAGGTGGAATCTCTTGTTGCTGCACTAAGTAATTCCAAGCTGTGAATGCATCTTCATAAACACGCTTTTCGTTGGGAAACATCCCCTCACTGCGACCATAACCCCGATAATCAATCAGCAATACCGAAAACCCTAGCTGATGAAACCGATTAGCATGAGCTATATTTGCGCCAATATTGATACCGTTTCCGTGTAAGTATAGCAACACCTTAGCATTGGGTTGCTTGGCTTCTATCCACCAACCATGAATGTGTTCCACCTTGCCTGCTTTAACTGGTACAGGTAACCAAACCTCTTTGTAAGGTAGATTAAAAAACTCTGGGGTCTTTTCAATGACAGCAGAGGGAAAAAAAATGAACCGAGGTTGCCCAATAAAAAGAAATAGACAGATGGCAGAGTACGCCAACACTGCAATGATTCCACCCCAGAATAGCAGTTGGGAAAATACTTGTATTATAAATTGCAGTTTATTAAATTTCATGCCCTAACTTTTTAGAGAATATAAAGTGTTTATATTTACAAGGAAATTACTTAGTTAGATAGCTGTAGCATTTTTATATCTAGATTTCAAGCATTCTCAAAAGATTTTACCTTAAAATCAATTATTCAGTAATAATACGTATGCATATTTAAGCTTTCTCACTATATGAATAGAGAATTAGCCTATACAGGAGAAGACAGTGACGCTCTTAAACCAAGCTCAAGTAGAGCAGCTAAAAGAAATAACCACACAATTGCGACAGGTAAGACAAGAAAAATCTATATGCATAGAAGAAATAGCCGCTCAAACGCTCATTCGAGCAGGTGTTTTGCAAGCTTTAGAAGAACAACGATTTGAAGAATTGCCTGAGCCTATTTTTATTCAAGGATTCATCCGTCGCTATGGAGATGTTTTAGGGCTGGATGGAAATGCTTTATCACATACTCTTATAAGCAATGTAGTCCGCCAAGACTCCAATAATGATCATAATAATTCAGACAACAAATCAAATACATACATACCTCTTGTCCTCACCTATATTCTATTATTAGTAGCTGCATCTACGGGTCTTTTATATATACTTAATCCACCACAAATTACATCTGAATCTCTGACTCCAAAAGTCAATGGTCAACAGTCAATGGTAATTAATCAGTGAGTGGGGGAGATGAGGGAGCAGGGGAGACAAGGGGACAAGGCGTGAGAACTTGAAACAAGTGTTTCCCTTTGTCTCCAATTCTCCTTGTCCCTTTGTCCTCTTGCCCAATTCCTAATTCCCAATTTCAAGATATTTGCGGTTTACGCAGATGCCAAGTAGTGGATTGCTCATAAGCGTAAGCTACTTGAAACAGTAGGTCTTCTCGTAGCACATTGCCAATTAGCTGTAATCCTATCGGTAGCCCCTGATCATCAAAACCGCATGGCAAACTTAAACTGGGTAAACCAGCAAGATTCACAGGGATAGTCATCAAGTCAGTTAAATACATACTCAAGGGGTCAGTAGTCTTTTCCCCTGCTTTGAATGCTGTAGTGGGGGATGTGGGACAAACTAACACATCAACTGCGCCAAAAGCCTTTTCAAAGTCTTGCTTAATTAAGGTGCGGACTTTTTGCGCTTTCAGGTAATAAGCATCGTAATAGCCAGCCGAAAGTGCGTAAGTACCGATCATAATCCGGCGTTTGACTTCTGTACCAAAACCAGTGGCACGGGTGCGAGTGTACATCGATAACAGATTATCGGTATCAGGAGCGCGGTAACCGTATTTAACGCCATCGTAACGAGCTAGGTTTGCTGACGCTTCTGATGGGGCGATGATGTAGTAGGTGGGTAAGCCATAACGAAAGGTGGGACAGGAAATTATATGAATCTCTGCTCCCAAACTTTGTAGTTGGTCTACTGCTTTGGTAACAGCTTGTTCCACTACAGAGTCTAGACCTTCACCAAAAGTTTCTTTGATGATGCCAATTCTTAGCTGACCTCTGGGTTTGAAATCTGGTTTTAAGCTGGCGGCGTAGTTGGGAATGCCAACTTTGAGACTGGTGGAATCTTTGGGATCGTAACCTGCGATCGCACTTAATAATATTGCCGCATCTTCTACTGTGTTTCCAAATGGGCCAATTTGATCCAAAGATGAAGCGTAAGCTACCAAACCATAACGGGAAACCAAGCCATAAGTCGGTTTCATTCCCACCACACCGCAAAAAGATGCCGGTTGCCGAATCGAACCGCCAGTATCAGAACCAAGAGCAACTACACATTCTTGAGCCGCCACCGCCGCAGCAGAACCCCCAGAAGAACCACCTGGAACTCGTGACAAATCCCAAGGATTAGCCGTGACTTGGTAGGCAGAGTTTTCTGTGGAACTACCCATCGCAAACTCATCTAAGTTGGTTTTGCCTACCATTACCGCGCCAGCATCTGCCAGTTTTTGCGTCGCCGTTGATTCATAAGGCGGCACGAAATTTTCCAAAATCCGGGAAGCACAGGTGGTAGGGATTCCCTTGGTACACATATTGTCCTTGATCCCAACAGGAATGCCTGCTAGCAGCCCAATTTCTTCTCCGGCAGCAATTTTGGCATCTACAGCACCTGCCTGCTCTAATGCCCGTTCTGTAGTCACACATAAAAAGCTGTGCAATTTCGGCTCTAACGCTTGAATGCGGTCTAAAGCTTCTTGGGTAATTTCAACGGCAGAACGTTCTTTCTTAACCAGCTGTTGGTGCAACTCGCGGATGGATGCCATGATTGCTCTCTTTGTGACTCAAGTCATTGATTTTAGTACATATTGGATGAGATTGGGAATTGGGCATTGGGCATCGGTTATTCTCTTTGTCCCCTTGTCCTCCCCTGCTCCCCCTGCCTCCCCTGCTCGCTGCCCCGACTCCCCACTCCCACATTTGTATAAATACAACTAATACCTCCAAAGAACTAAGCAATTGTGGTGATGGAAAAATTGCGAAGCGGAAACAAAATAATAGGAGGAATTTAACATTATCCGTAAATAGAAGGACTACAATCAAAACGGACAAATGTTTCATGCTCCAACAACAGAGGATTACAAAGCTATGTCCGACTTAAATCGCGGAATTATGAAATTTGAGGGTGCAGATTCCCCAAAAGTAGTCACTATCTCTACCGTGTTGCTTCTGGGATCGATCGCTGCTCTGATAATTTGGGCGCTGCAAGCTGCCTATGCGCTAAACTAAAACCATTAGTAACCTAGAAGGGCACTTGTCTTAAACGGTTTCCGTCTTAGCCAAGTGTCCATTCAGGAACTAGTAAATAAAAACGCCTTTATAACCATCAAAAATTTCAGAAAAACTTTAGATTTTAGATTTGAGGTTTTAGATGGAAAATTTAAATCTAAAATCCAAAATCCAGAATGTTTGAACCTTGGGGTGTCTTAGTTATTTTAATTGCCTGCCCCCTCTTGGGCGGATTACCCCTGATTGCATGGATAACTTACGCGCTGACGCGTAAGCAATTATCACAAGTTGGTACAAAAAACATTAGTGTATCAGCTGCTTTTTATCATGGCGGTAAGTTTGTAGGAATTCTGGCAGTCTTGTCAGAAGCTTTTAAAGGAATCGCAGCAGTCTTACTCACCCGCCTTTTCTTCCCAGAGGGATCGTTTTGGGAATTGATTGCCCTCATCGCTTTGGTAATAGGTAGATACTCGATAGGCAAAGGGGCAGGTACGACAAATGTCGTCTGGGGATTTGTGGTACATGACCCATTAGTGGCAGTATTTGTATCTTTCTTTGCAGGTATTAGCTTTACAATTCTGCAATCGAGACAAATAGTTAAATTTGGGGTTTTGCTTCTCTTTCCTTTGTTTGTGATAGTTTTGCATATTAGCGATTACCCCAGAATCTTTGCTGCTGTGGTCTTGGCTGGTTTAATGGCCTGGATTTATGCAAAAATTCCAGATGATATGAATCTGCCAGCCCAAGAGGCACAAACAGAATCTCTTGCGATGTTGGAATTTTTACGTGGCGATTGCGCGATGGTTTCTTTAGATGAAGAGTTGGATGCTGCAATTGTCGGAGAAAAGGCGGCTACATTATCTCAAATTAAGCGCTGGGGTTATCCAGTGCCGAAGGGGTGGGTACTTGCCCCAATCGATGATCCTAAAGGGTTGACAGAATTTCTCCAACCATCACAATTATCTCCCTTAGTGGTGCGTTCTTCTGCCATTGGAGAAGACTCAGAACAGGCTTCGGCTGCTGGGCAGTATGAAACAGTTTTAAATGTTACCAGCCCAGAGGCATTGCAATCAGCGATCGCCCAAGTTCAAGCTTCCTACAATCATCCATCTGCCGTGCAATATCGGCGCGATCGCGGCTTAAATGATACTGCAATGGCTGTGTTGATTCAACAACAAGTCCAAAGTGTATATTCTGGCGTTGCTTTCAGCCGCGATCCCATTACTCAGCAAGGTGATGCAATCATTATTGAAGCCCTTCCAGGCAGCCCGACACAAGTCGTTTCGGGAAAAGTTACACCAGAACAATATCGCGCTTTTGTCATTGAAACAGAAAATTCTTCCTCTGTGCAATTAGAGGGTCAAGGACGAATCCCACAAGCATTAATTAAGCAAGTTGCATACTTAGCCTATCAACTCGAAAAACGTTATCATGGCACTCCTCAAGATATTGAATGGAGTTATGACGGTCAAACTCTGTGGGTGTTGCAATCTCGACCGATCACTACTCTACTGCCCATCTGGACACGCAAAATCGCCGCCGAAGTGATCCCCGGAGTAATTCACCCCTTAACATGGTCAATTAATCGTCCATTAACTTGTGGAGTTTGGGGAGAATTTTTTACTCTAGTTTTGGGCGATCGCGCCTTGGGGTTAGATTTTAATGAAACAGCAACTCTGCATTATTCCAGAGCTTACTTTAATGCATCTCTCTTAGGGAGCATCTTTATCCGGATGGGATTGCCGCCGGAAAGTCTGGAATTTTTAACCAGAGGAGCTAAATTAAGTAAACCATCCTTGCAGTCAACTTGGGAGAACTTGCCAGGACTAGGAAAGTTGCTAAGGCGGGAATTAAGTTTAGAAAAGGACTTCAAGGAAGATTATCACAAACGCTTCATTCCTGCTTTGTCGGAATTGGCGCAGGAAAATGTAGAGAATTTGGAACCAGCCAAGCTGTTGGCAAGAATTGACTCGATTCTAGAGTTGCTGCATCGAGGAACGTATTACAGCATTTTAGCTCCCTTAAGTGCTGCCCTGCGGCAGGCGATTTTTCGGGTGAAGGATGGGCAAATTGATAATAGCGTTACTCCAGAGGTAGCGGCATTGCGATCGCTAAGTGCAATAGCAACAGATGCCAAGCAAGTATTGCTTGAGTTTGAGCCACAGCAAGTATTTGAGCAATTAAAGCAAACCCCAGAGGGAGAAAAGATCCTGCAAGAATTTGACGAGTTGCTTCAGGATTACGGCTATTTAAGTGAAGTGGGAACTGATATTTCCGTTCCCACTTGGCGGGAAAATCCCCAGATGATTAAGCAAATGTTTGTGCAGTTAATGCAGGGTAACGAACCACAATCAGGCGCTAAAGACGCGATTAATAGCATTTTTGCGGGTAAGCGCAAACGTGGATTTGTGCAACGGCGTGTGGATATTAAAGGACGAGTTACCGAAGTTTATTCCCGGCTTTTGGCTGAATTGCGTTGGAGTTTTGTAGCTTTAGAGAAAATTTGGTTAAAGTCCGGCTTACTTCAGAAAACGGGAGATATCTTTTTTCTAGAGTTTGATGAAGTGCGGCGTTTAATTGTGGATGGGGATTCCAAGTTAATTGAGCAGTTGGATGAGTTAGTGGAATCAAGGCGATCGCAATTTGTCCAAGATAGCGAGTTCATTCAAATACCTCTTTTAGTGTACGGCAATGCACCCCCTCACCCATTAGCTCCCTCTGCCCTCTACTCTGACCAATTCTTACAAGGTATTGGGGCCAGCCACGGGCAAGCTGAAGGCAGGGTGAAGGTGTTGCGAAATTTACAAGATGTGCCAGACATTGATCGAGATACGATTTTGGTAGTACCTTACACAGATTCCGGCTGGGCCCCTTTATTATTAAGGGCTGGAGGCTTAATTGCCGAAGTTGGTGGACGGCTTTCTCACGGTGCGATCGTGGCTCGTGAATATGGGATTCCCGCAGTGATGGATGTTAAAGGCGCTACATGGCTCCTGCAAGATGGTCAACGGGTAAGGATTGATGGCTCTAGGGGTATTGTGGAATTATCTAACGATTTAAGACCCGAATGATTACTACTTCTCTGAAAAACCTGCCAGAAGAATCTGTTTCTCACAATGCCGAAATCAAGAAAAAGGTGATGCTACGCTTTGGCGATTTGCCTCACCTAACTAACTTTTCTCAAGCACGTTTTGCCCCTGGACAAACCGCACCAGCACACGCGCATCAAGATATGTGCGAAGTATTCTTTGTAGAAGCTGGTTCGGGAGTAATTCACATTGATGGTACAGAATATCCCCTGCTTCCAGGGAACTGTATAGCGATAGAACCGGGAGAAGTACATGAAGTTGTCAATAGTGGTTCCACTGAGCTTGTTTTGACCTACTTTGGTTTGCGAGTGGAAAAATCAGCGTAATTATTTTGAATACAACATATTACTGAGGGCATAACAATGTTATTGTTATGCCCTCACTAAAGTTTGGGAATGTTGCTTATAAACAAAGGTATATTTGCAAAATCCTAATATACCAAGGGTGTCACGCCACGCATCTGACGTAAAGAATTTATACAAGCAGGACAATCGCAGTTAAATAAGTTGACTGCCACATCGCTTTCCTCGACATTGAACTCTAGCATGGGAGAATCTTCTTGAGAAAACTCTATTTCGCGCTGATAACTAGGAATTTGAGCCAATACGGAAGCTCTTGCACATACTAAACCCACTTTATGTTTGTTGCGTATACAAGATAGACGGTCTGTGGTGTTGGCTTCTAGTTGTGGCTCTATAGCTTGTGCTTGATTGAGCATTACTCCCATAGAGAGAATAGAGCTAATCATTATAGGGGAAGAAAGCAAACTCAGTATGAATTTGTTCATTGGTTTCCTTAAAAAAGAATTGCGATCGCTTAAATTATCCGATTAAATCTTACAGTGCAAGTAAAGCGTATCAGGAATATTACGAGTTGTACAATTTGGTGGCTTTTCTCCTGCCTCCCCTGCTTGCCCCAATTCATCCCAATTTTCTGCAACGCCTACTTTCTGCGTCGCTCTTGCATTTCTTGCTGACGCATGGGCATAGCATCGATTTCCTCAAAAATTGCTGTCGCCTGCACTGGTGTAGCATCACTTCGCTTAATATCACCATCTTTACCCACCAAAATCACACGGAAATTTTCTTTGTCAACACCAAAGGAGTCGCGCAACTTGGCAGCAGAAGACTCATCTATTGGCTGTCTGTTGGCATAGCTTTCATTTGTTGCCAAAATCTCAACGAGAACTAAATCCCGCTCTGCCAAACCCCTGGTATACTTTTGCAATAGTTGCATTTGCTGCTGATAGATATGGTTATCAACAGACGATGCAAAGACTATTAGCACACGGTTTTTCCATTTTTGGGAACTGAGGTTAAATGAAGACATTTTGATGGCATGATTGGTCGAGCTTTGGGCAGTATCAGCTTTGCTAACTGGCGACAGAACTATACACGCTAATAGGGTAAAGGTAATTAATGCTGAATTATTCACAATGGGTTTTTATTTATTTTCTATAGTCTCAACCTATCATTATCCCCACTTTTTCTGTATCTGTTGATAGTTTGGTATTAGGTAAGTAGGTTGGTGAAAATAACTCAAACTATAACAGGTTAATGGTTCCTCAAAATCTAGCCTGAAGATCCCAAAGTTTTCCCTTCAAAACTGTTTAGATTTTAAGGGGCAAACGTCAGTTTAAAAACTGGTGATGCTCATATCCAAAGTTATTTAATGAAAATTAAAATTGTGTCGGATCAAATTCATAAATTCCTCACGAGTCCGCATATCTTCTGCAAAAATACCGCGCATTGCACTAGTAACAGTCCAAGAACCGGGTTTCTGCACACCACGCATTACCATACACATATGCGTTGCTTCTATTACCACTGCTACCCCTTGAGGTTTGAGTAATCGTTGTAAAGCGTCAGCAATTTGTACGGTCAGACGTTCTTGGACTTGTAAACGTCGTGCATACATTTCGCAAATACGGGCAATTTTAGATAATCCTATGACTTTGCCATTAGGAATGTAAGCAACATGAGCACGACCAATAATTGGTAAAATGTGATGTTCGCAGGAACTAAAAATATCGATGTCCCGTATCAATACCATTTCATTGGCATCTTCTGTAAATACTGCTCCGTTTAGCAGTTCATCCAAAGATTCATGATATCCTTTTGTGAGAAACTGTAAGGCTTTCATCACTCTTTTCGGAGTATCTTTTAGTCCTTCACGGTCTGGATCTTCTCCTAATCCAATCAGCAAAGTACGCACAGCCTGCATCATTTGGGCTTCTGTTACAGTTTGCTGTTGCCCAGTTGCTAAAGATGACAGTACCTGATCGGCAGAAGTTAGATCGGGACGAGTCGATAGAGTCATTTTGTAAGTTCTGTGGGAATGTTGGGTAAATTAGCTTGTTATCAGATGCCGGTTGCGAGCAACTCCCGACTCGTAACTAAGTGTAACATAACTTTACACTTCTTAATAAAACCAAACATTTTGTCAGCTATGATGAACTGCCCGAATGTGTAAATTGGTGTTGTAGCCCAATACTGCTCGGTTAATGGGAAAAGGGGAGATGAAACCCTTTTTAGTGATAAGGGGCAGGTTGTATGGGGTACAGAAAAAACCTTTACCCCAAACCCAATTGGAGTTGAAAATAGACAAATTCAAAAGTATTGAAACAAAGGGACGGGGTGCGTGCTTAGTTATTTGCTAACTCTCTAACCTCAAGTAGTTCCCGCTTTACAAGCAGTATCCCCAATTCTTTGCGTTGACCCTTTGAGTCAATGAACGCAAACCGAGCCTGCGCTGCATATTGGCAGGGGTGACTGTAGCGCATTTGCACCCCACGAAACTCGTACAGCTTTCCTTTGATGAGTTTTTTTGGCTCAATCATTTATAGCTCCTTCCTTTTATTGAGTGATTTGCTTTACTTCATCAATCGTTTCAATTACTTCTCCCAAAATATAAAATGCATCTCCAATGTAGAGATAATTCGTAGCTAAACAACTCCCACCTCGGCATTGAGACTGAGGTGGGAGTTGTTTATTTTCCATTTCTATTCTCCTGATCATTGATGAAAATTATCTCTGCTGATAGTAAGACTTGCCCCCAGCAAGAAAATACCCAAGAAGGTGGAAAAACTTTTCATCATAGTTCCCCATGCGGTTCAGTTAAGCCCGGATTTCTCCCCTGCTCTCTTCAGCGCTTATCATGCCTGCGGTTCGGTATAGCGACGCGGCGTATAAACCCAGATATTAGCATCGTTGCGCTTGATGGTTCGGGTTTTTGTGGAACCAACGAGGATAATTGTCCGCATATCAGCGCTTGCTGGTGTTAACTGGTCAAGTGCGATCGCTTTCACCGTTTGTCCTGGTCTACCGAGATTTTGTGCTAACACTACTGGTGTATCCGGTCTTCTATGTCGCAGTAAAATATTTCTCGCTTCTGCTAGTTGCCAGGTACGCTCTTTGGAAACAGGATTGTAGAAAGCAATTACGAAATCAGCCTCGGCAGCAGCAGTAATGCGTTGCTCGATCGCAGACCAAGGCTTCAAAATATCAGATAGGGAAATAGCACAGAAGTCATGCCCAAGGGGCGCACCAATAGCTGCTGCTGCTGCCTGCATAGCTGAGATCCCTGGGGCTACATGAATGTCGATAGTGTCCCATTCGGGTTTGGCATAGCGATCGCATACTTCAAAAACTGCTGTTGCCATTGCATAGATACCAGGATCACCAGATGAAACGACAGCTACATATCGCCCAGTTGCCGCCAAATCAAGGGCCATCTTTGCCCGTGCTTCTTCTTCGCGGTTGTCAGACTCATGCCGTTGCTTGCCATCAGCTAGAGAACTAACTAAATCTAAATAAGTTTTATAACCCACTAGGTCAGTTGCCGACTTGAGTATCTCCCTCACTTCGGGAGACATCCACTGCGAGCCACCAGGGCCAGTGCCAATAATCGCTAACCGTCCCCGTGGTTGACCGATGGTGTTGGGGTCAATTGGTTGAGTGGCAATGGCGATCGCTATATGGGGAGATAAGGAAGATAAGGGGGATGTGCCTGTGGCTGCGATCGCTATTGCTTGGGCGGGGCTATAACCTTGTGATAATAGACTTTCTAGCTGATTTGGGGTAAAAAAGCGGGCAGGCACTCCCAAGGCGCTAGCTACGGCATGGATGGCGGGATCGGCTGCGGTGGTGATGGGTGCAAATATCCCGGCGACTGATGCTTTTGCTAGTTTGGCATCAGTTAGTAGTTGCTGTATTAAAGCTACTGCATCATCAATGGGGGCACTAATTGCGATCGCGATCGTTGCTGGGTGGTAGACAAGGCAGTTGGCTGTAGGAGTCACCAAACGTTCCGTAACCTGAATGGTCAAATCTCCCTGTGGATCTATGGGTAGTTTACTATGGCTTAACCAAGGCGCTGTGCCTTCTAACTTGACTTGTGCCCCGGCTAGCAAATCTGAGATAAATTTCTTAGCATCCTCTGGGTTTGCTAAATGGTATCCGGGGGGAGGAGATAACAGCGTTGTACCCAAACGTAAATCGCCTGTGGTCGTAATTGCAGGCTTGACATCAAGCGCTTCGGCAATGCGACGGGCTAAATCGTTTACTCCACCAAGTCCGCCCAAGAGGGGGACAACAGCACTACCATCTTCAGCCACAGCTAGCACAGGTGGTTCCTGTTGTTTATCCGAGAGTACGGGAGCTAGCGTCCTAATTAAAATGCCGGCGGCACAAATGCCAATGAGCGGCGTTCCTTGGGCAAATAACTCGCGCAACGTCTCGCCAAAGTTAGTAAAGCTGACATCAACTCCAGATGTGCGACCCGCTAGACCGTATAATGTCGCCCCTGGTAGCACAGTGATTATTTTGCGTGCTACTGTGACGCTATTTTGACCTAGTATTACAATGGCGGGTGCAACGTTCATCATTACTTAATTACGAATTATTTAATTAGCACTTTAAATAAATGTTCTTAGAAATTTGAGTGCTTCAATTTTATTGTTAAATATGGCGTGAATTAAATCACCATTATTATAACGAATATTAATCTCGTATTTTAATGGTGGGGCAAATGTAGGTTTATTCTCTGGATAATTATGAATATATTCAATAGCATTTTCGACAGTGGCACTTTGTTGAGATAGCCCATGTAGGACAATGACATTTACCTGTTGAATTAGTCTAGCAAATGACTGCTCTAGGGTATTGATAAATTTATCTATCTGGAATTTTTCAAGACTTAGCATTTGATTCTTGATATTAGTAATATCCTGCTCTGATAATTTTTTCCATTGCTCAATTTTATTTTGGAAGTCTGCTTCTAGCGTACTTTCATTGAAAGATGCATTTATACCAACACATATAAATGATTTAACGATGTTTTCATACTTAAGATAAAGAATTTTAAAGCCCTTAGATTCTAATTGGTCAAGCGCTCCTTGAGTAAAGACACCTGCTAGAATAGCTCCTAAAAATGGGTTAAGGTGACTATAGGTGTCTGCCAAAGGAATAAGCGCTCCTTCAATTTCTTGAACCTTGTTTCTAGAATGCTTGGTGTAACGCCGCCACGCAGTCTCAATAAATGCTACTGGAAGACCAAGAGTATCTTCTGTACCTCCTCGTTCCAGTACATAGTCAAGGTCATGATAGTTACCGTAGCGATCCTGCCATGATACCTTTTTAGTGATTCGTGCCTTGCGTTTTCTCTGATAATCTAAGTAAAAACCATGCTCATCAGCCACTTGTTGAAGTGTCTCACGAATAAATTCTTGGATGAAATGCCCTAAAATCTGACCCCATTTATGTGAAAATGACTCTGCCATTACATTCGTGCAAAAATAATTTGTGTTGTGATTACCCTATCCGTAAACCCACAAACAACCTTCGCAAAGAGGAACTGTATGCTTGCGATTTTTCCACTTTATATTTCGGTCACGAACTTTTTCAAAATTAAAAGATTTGAACCCTGCTGCTTGTGCTAATAAACCCATCCATTCAATCACCGGAATATAAACACCATAGGGAGCAGAATCACCAATCATAAAACAAATTGTTGCAGGACTTTTGCAGACTCTGCGAAGTGCTATCCAAACTCTAGCCATATCCAAAAAATAGCAGGCAATCATCAAGTGATAATTCTTTTTACCTCCATGTAAATGTCGTTCTTGGGACAATTTGTAACAGATTTCAATAATACTAGCTTTGATTGGATCTAATTCATGAGATGCTAGAACTTCGTCTATGTTTACATTTTTATTGGTTACATGCTGCGAACATGAACGAATTAAGTATTGCCTCACCGCACTTTGTAAATCACCCCAACCGGAAATTTCTTTCATAAAACACATTTCTAAACGTGTAGCATCTGCATAATCATAGTTATTAGCATACGGTGGTGATGTGATTACCAAGTTGGCAAAATTATCAGGTACACCCTGGCAAGTCCTAGCATCAGATTGAATAAGTGTAGCAACAGAAGCCGCCATTTTCCCGGCAATTCTCATATCTGTAGCTATACTCTCTGCCATTAGACGAAAAGCAGACATTGTATCTAAAGAATATTGTTTCTTTTGATTTGGTAAAATGTACTGCCAAGGTGCAGTTCCAGCATGAGAAACATGACGAAGAATTGATACAAGCGTTAACCAAACTAACTGAGATTCAGATGAATCATCAGCAAGTTTTTCCCAAGATTGGCGCAATCTATCTAGAGACTCAAGTGAAGATATACTAAAGCATTCATGAATCAGCTTTGGGTATGTATCTATATAGGGTTGAACATTTTCGGCACGTTTTATAACTTGTTCTATATGTTCAAGATAAGTATCAGCGTCAGTTTGATATAAAAGTTTAGCTCTTGCTATACGCACAACAAAGGGATGAGCCTCAATTCCCAAACATTCAACTCCAAGCTTTTCAGATACAAGTAAGGTTGTACCAGAACCAGAGAATGGATCTAAGACAGTAATTTCTCCTAGTTCTTTAGCTTGGCTAATTATAGTTTCAACCCATTGTGCAGAGAAACCTGCACTAAATCTAAACCAGCGATGAACTGGCAATTTCATGTTATTAATGAATGTTGATGAACTGTCCAAGGATTTGGAAGTGCAAGAAGAAAATTCCTGAGATGGCAATTCTAATTGTTGATTCATGTGGATAGTTATTATTTATGAAGCGATCACTTGACAATAAATAGGTAAAATACGGTTTTGTAATACTAATACACAGTATTTATCGCAGTTGGTTAAAATCTTCCTCTGTAATACCCAACTGCTTTAGAATTTCATAAAATA
Organism: Nostoc sp. FACHB-892; assembly: GCF_014698795.1. Lineage (GTDB taxonomy): Bacteria > Cyanobacteriota > Cyanobacteriia > Cyanobacteriales > Nostocaceae > Nostoc. The sequence continues at coordinate 152,536 of NZ_JACJTR010000008.1, read as the reverse complement.
ACCACTTACCAATTTCAGCATTGCTATGAATAGGAATTGTGGTTGCTCGTCCATCTGGATGTTGCCAACGAGCATGAGAGCCTTTCTGCCGTACTTTTTCAAAACCGAGTTTCCGCGCCACCCGTTCTAATTCACTGGCTTTAGCTGGCATTTGCAATTACCAGTTCAACGTCTTTGGGTAGAGAACGTCCTTGTTCTTCGTATTCTTCCTGAATCATTTCAAAAACATAGACAAGTTCAGCACGTGCTTCATCTGGCGTTTGTCCCCAAGCGTGACAACCGGAAATCGCTGGTACATATGCAACAAATGTACCATTGCTATCGGGACGGATAACAGTAGTGTAGTCTTGTAAAGACCTCATAGGGATAGCCGCGAGTTTGAGTTACACCTTTAATTTACAGCGATCGCCTCTTAAAAAAAATGCGATCGCTTGCTTCTTATTTCAATTAGCTTTACGCTCTTTAAGGACTTGATCTAGCAAGTTTCTAGCCGATTGTGCTTTAGTTAACGCTATTTGATGGTCATTATAAGCCCGAACAAGGCGAGAAAGACTGCTCACACCTGTCTTGAGTTGCTCAAGTTCTTCACCAGCAACCAGTTCACCATCAAGCATCCGCCCGATTAACGGTTTGATATCGCCCACTTCTTGCCTGACTTTTTGGAGTTTTTCTAGGCTACTGAGCAAAGTTTTGAGTGAGTTCAAGATGTCGTCAATATCCTGAACATCCTCCACTACTTCTGGCGAATCTTCAATTGTTTCTGTATCTTCATCTGATATTGTAGGTAATTCCTGTGCAGACATTTCAGTTTTAACCCCGTTTGACCGTGCCATCAAAGCTTCCTCAAGGAATTTTCCCTAGTGTATCGCTGATTCAGCCTATGTTAAGCAATTTCGCCATAGCCAACCTTTGCAGTTTCCCAGTAGCGCCACGAGGTAGTTGCTCCAAAATGTGAATTTGTTTAGGAACTTTGAAGTCTGCCAGCATGGTTGAACAGTGAGCTAAAAGTTCTTTTTCACCGACTTCTCCCTTAAGGACAACAGCAGCGTGGATATCTTCTCCTAAAGATTTGTGGGAGACAGCAAAAGCTAAGGCTTCAGCGACGGCGGGATGGCGCAGCAAGACATCATCTACTTCTAAAGGAGAAATTTTTTCCCCGCCCCGGTTAATCAATTCTTTAATGCGTCCAGTCAAGCGGAGGTAACCGTCTGCATCCAATGTACCCTGATCCCCTGTGCGGAACCAACCGTTTACAAAAGCTGTAGCGTTAGCTTCCGGGTTGTTTTCGTAGCCATCTATGACATTCGGTGCTTTTACCACCACCTCGCCCAAGCTTCCTTGAGATAATAAATTGCCTTCGGAGTCCATAATGCCGACTTCCACACCGAAGCCATAACCGACAGTACCCGGTTTCCGCACTTTTGGCGGTAGGGGGTTGGTGGTCATTAAGTGAGATGCTTCAGTCATGCTGTAAGATTCCACCACGGGAGCATTAAGAGTTGCTTCTAGTTGTTCAATAACAATCGGAGGCAAAGGAGCGCTACTAGAGCGAATGAAACGAAAGCGGTTAGCTTTGACAATTTCTGTGTTGCGGCTAGCGCGGGTCAAAATTGTTTGATGCATGGTTGGCGCTGCGGAGTACCAGGTAGGTTTGTAGGTATCTACCAGTTTCCAAAACTCTAGGGCATTAAAACCATTGGGACAAATTAATGTGCCGCCGGATGCGAGAGTTGCCAGTAAACAGCCTACCAATCCGTGAATGTGGAACAGGGGCATTAGGCAAAGTGTAGTATCATCTGCTGTGAGTGAGTAAGCACCCATAATGTTGCCGGCTGAGGCGATTAAGTTGCGATGACGAATCGGCACACGCTTGGGACGGCTGGTGGTGCCGCTAGTATGCAGAATCATCGCCAAATCATCGGCGTTGGGGGCTGCGGGGTTTGAGGCTTCTGCTGGTTCTGAGCCTGCTTTGATTAATTCAAAGCTCAATGTACCGTCCGTGTTTACCTTGGCGTTAATCAGCATCATGTCTGGTGTGACGGCGGCAATAGCTGCTTTTGGCTCCTCAGACAAGGTAATCAGTGCTTTTGCTTGAATATCTTCGTAATAGAAGGCAAATTCTTCTTGTTTATATTTAGGATTTAAGGGTGCAGCAGTGCCACACAGGGCAGTAGCCAAAAAGGTAATAGCCATTGGTGAACCGTTATTCATGGCAATGGCAATGCGTTCGCCCCGTTTTAATCCAAAGCTGTTAAGTTGCGATACCAGTCCAACAATATTCTCGCGCAATTGCTTATAGGTTAGCGATCGCTCAGACGGCGTAACTAGGGCTAGATGATTGTCTTCCCCTGCTAAAAGCTCAAATAAGTTCATTAGTTTTCCGCCCTGTCAACGGATAATTCAATCAGTTTTAAGAATAAAGTACACGCCACGGGTAAACAACGTTTAGCCCGGCCTTTGCGACATGGTAATCTTTATTACACTAAAGCTCTTAATGACTATCATTGACAAATACATAACTTAATCATAGTTTAAGTACAATGTGCTGTACATAAATATTTGATGAATTTATCTACCCTAAATAAGCTCTTTTGTTATGAGTCCTATAAAGATTACTATGTTAGGCGAAAGCTTGGAGCGGCAAGGTGGAATAGTTTCCGTGCAAAAGCTCATCCTTGAAGAAGCCACTGAAGCTACTTCTGACATTAAATTTACACATATAACTACTTTACCCAATGGCTCTGCTCCCAAAAAAGTATTAGTGTTTGTGCAGGCAATAGGGGAGTTATTTTGGAACTTATTAAATAATAAAGCAGACCTAATTCACGTTCATGTTTCAGAGAGAGGTAGCGCTTTTCGTCACTCAATCACTAGTCTTGTTTGTTGGCTATTTAAAAAACCGCTAATTATTCATGCTCATAGTGCTGACTTTCATTTGTTTTACTCTGAGCTTCCTCAATTGCTTCAGAAATGGCTTAGTTGGTCTTTTAGTAAATGTACCCGTTTTATTGTTTTATCAGATAGCTGGAAAAAATTCTATATCGAAAATCTTGGTTTGAAGCCAGAGCAAGTTATTGTTCTGCCTAACGCGGTAAGAATTCCTGCCCAAATCCCACAGCATATAGATTCTAACCAGGTATTTTTCTTATTTCTAGGGCGCATTGGTCAACGTAAAGGTGCATTTGATTTAATTAACGCATTCGCTTCTATACCTGCCGAAGAGAAAAGTAAAGCAAAGTTGATTATGGCAGGGGATGGAGATGTAGAAAAAGCTCGTAGTTTAATTCAAACTCTAAATCTTGTTGACCACATCACTATCCTTGACTGGGTGGACAAAGAAAAACGCGACGAGCTTTTAACTAAAGCTGATGTATTTGTTTTACCTTCTTACAACGAAGGTTTGCCGATGGCACTACTAGAAGCAATGAGTTGGGGTTTAGCTGTCATAACTACGAAAGTAGGAGGAATACCCGAAGTAGTTACTCAAAACCAGAATGGTTTATTACTTAATCCGGGTGATATTCAACAGTTGTCAGAGGCAATGCAATCTTTGATTGCAGATAAAAATTTGAGAATATCTCTAGGAAATAATGCACGGATAAGTGTTAAACACTTGGATATCAGCAATTATCTTGCATCCTTAAAATACATTTATGCATCAGTCGTAGGTTAAGAGCCATATTCTGATGATCATTGATTAACCATAAGTTTGTGTAAAGTAGACAAAGAGGAAATAACAATGGAAACAATGAATACAAAAACTTTCCCTGAAATCAAGTTGTTTGATACAAGATTCCATCAAGTTAAAGTACAAGAACTAATCGATTATTTAGTAGAATCAGTCAAAAAACCAAAAAAGACAATTGTCGAAAATGTAAATATTAGAGCAATGAATTTTGCTTATGAAAAGCCTTGGTATCGAGATTTTTTGAATAACGCAGATTTAGTATTTTGCGATGGATTTGGTGTATTGTTAGCGGCTAACTTAAGTGGTTATTCTCTGGATTCTGCACATCGCATGACAGCACCAGATTATATAGAAGATTTAGCATTGAAATGTGAAAAAGAAAATATCTCATTATTTTTATTAGCTGGAAAACCCGGGATAGTCGATGAAGCAATTACAAAGTTAGTATCAATTGCACCTAACCTTCGGATAGGCGGACATCATGGTTATTTTGATAAATCAGGAAAAGAGAATGATTTAATAATAGAAAAAATTAATAATTTTCGACCAGATATTTTATATATCGGTTTTGGTATGCCATTACAGGAAAGGTGGATTTTAGATAACTTCAATAAAATTGAAGCTCGTGTATTTTTACCTTTAGGCGCGTGTCTAGATTTTTATACTAACTCTACATATCGTGGCCCCGAGTGGCTGACGAATAATGGCTTCGAGTGGTTAACACGCCTAGTTACTGAACCTACTCGTCTATGGGATCGTTATATTATTGGTAATCCATTGTTTTTTTATCGCCTATTTAAGCAAAAAATTGCTCAGAAATTGGTAGCAAATCGCTAAGAGGTTGTTTGAAAAGTCCTGTTGTCGGTATAAAAGGTTTTAGATACCTCTGAATCCACGCCAGATGCAACAAGAGTGGCTTGCCTTAAAAAGGGGGACTTTAACTCCGGTTCCCCTCTAAAAAAGGTGAGTTATGGGGGATCTAAAAGTGCCTATCACAGCGAAACACTTTTCAAACGACCTCTAAGGAAACTTTCTCGAAATAAGAGACTTCCAGTAAAAAACATCCCATCCCTGCGGGACGCTCCGCAAACGTAGGGGCGTACATCTGTTATAGGTGTCATTAACATAAATGGCATTATACCTAGTACTTACGTACTGTATAAATGCATCGTAATGCGAATTATCTAAAATAAGAAGTTTTCAGGCTTTTCTTAATTATCCTGCGATCGCACTTCATATCAAAAAACTGGCTTTCAATATCTGCTTTCTGAAAAAATATTTTAATTGTCTATAATATTACCATCATTTGACTTCTTTCTTAAGTAAATTGACGGCAGAAATAAAAAGTTAAAATTAAGTAAATAGCTAATCTAAACCGTGTCTGCCATTACCAGGAATCATAAAAATCTTTTTAATGGGTAAACCTATTAATAAAATATGGATCGTCGGAATTTTCTAAAGTATGTCACTTTAGCAGGATCTAGCTTTGCTTTAAATAGTTGCTCTCAAGGCAAAAATTCCAAATCGCAGGGTGAGGTATCTCCCTCAGCGTCGCCTGTAGAGGTAAACGAACCTCTAAAGGTGGGATTTGTTTATGCCGATTATGTAGGTGATTTTGGCTGGACTTATGCCCATGATTTAGGTCGCAGAGACATGGAAGCCAATCTTCAAGATAAGGTAAAAACTACCTTTGTGGAAAATGTCAACGAAGGTGTTGAAGCTGAAAAGGTGATTCGGCAACTCGCATTAGATGGTAATAAGTTGATTTTTACAACTTCCTTAGGGTATATGAACCCAACAATTAAAGTTGCCAAGGACTTTAGTGATGTTGTCTTTGAACACTGTAGAGGATACAAACGTGCTGCCAATGTCGGCACTTATCTAGGACGCGTTGAAGAACCACGTTATTTAACCGGCATGATTGCTGGCAAGATGACAAAATCAAATGTAGTTGGTTTTATTGGCGCATACCCAATTCCAGAAGTGATTCGGGGAATCAGTGCATTTACTCAAGGAGTAAGGTTAACAAATCCCCAAGCAAAAGTTAGAGTACTTTGGGTACAAAGTTGGTACGATCCAGCTAAAGAAAGAGAAGCGGCTCAAGCTTTGGTCAATTTAGGTGCGGATGTACTTACGCAGCATACCGATTCTGGTGCTGTTGTCCAATTGGCACAAGAGAAAGGCATTTATGCTTTTGGCTACAACACTGATATGAGTAAGTTTGGTCAAAAAGCCCACCTGACATCAGCTATTAACAGATGGGGCAAATTCTATACAGATAAAGCCTTGGCTGTAATGAGTAATACTTGGAAGTCTCAAGAGGTTTGGGATGGCATTGCTCAAGGAATGGTAGATATTTCCCCAATGAATCAGGTAATTCCGGCGGATGTGCAACAACTGGTGAATGCGAAGCGCGATGAGTTTATCCAAGGTACTGCACATCCTTTTGATGGCCCGGTGAAAGACCAAAAAGGGGTAGTGCGAATACCAAGAGGTAAGGTTTTGGATGATCAGGAACAACTGGCGATGGATTGGTATGTTGAGGGAATTGAAGGGTCAATTCCTAAGGGGAAATCTTAGCACTTCTAAAAGTCTGATCGGTGGCTTTTGCCTTTTCCACTAGTCGCGCAACTTGTCAAATAGCCATGTCAAAGCACCATCAACATCAGTAACTTGCTCACCTGGCGGTATGGCTGGACGATTTACCATAATAACCTTCAAGCCCAGTTCTCGCGCTGCAATAATTTTGGGCTTTGTTGCATCACCACCGCTATTTTTACTTACGATGGTATCAATCTTGTTATGAATCAGGATTTGCCTTTCATTATTGAGGGTAAAGGGCCCGCGATCGCACAATATTACTCCTGGTGGCACTAAAGCATCATCGGTAGGAGGGTCAATCATCCGCATCAGAAACCAAATTTTCTCGCAGTGAGCAAAGGCGGCGAGTTCTTGCCTGCCAACTGTCAAAAATACGCGCTGTGCCTGGTTTTGCAGAAATGCTGCTGCGGTTTCAATACTGTCAACTTCAATCCAGCGATCACCACTTTCTTTTTCCCAAGGGGGGCGTATTAACATCAAATGGGGTACTCCGACTTCGGTTGCAGCATCTGCCGCATTGAAAGAAATCTGAGTAGCGAAAGGATGGGTTGCATCAATTAATAAGTCAATTTGCATTACTCGCAGATAACTAGCCAATCCAGCCACACCACCGAAGCCTCCAACCCGTAAATCGCCCAATGGAGCTGATGGTTCACGGGTGCGGCCAGCTAGAGAGGTGATTACTTCTAACCCTTGAATATTCGCTACTTGGGCAGCTAGTTCTGCGGCATCTCCCGTTCCACCCAGTATCAAAACGCGCATCATTGAGATAAAGGTGGAATCTTTGCCAAAATGCCTTTTTTTAGGGCTTCTGGACGCTCTGACCAAGGCAATAAACCATCTGCTTTGCCATAGTATTGACTAGCACATTCTAATACCGCAGATGCACTACCATCAACAGCTAAATCACCAAACAAATATGTTAATTTGCCTTTGGCAGCAAAGGCAACTACACAGGAACGATTACAAGCACTCATGCATTCAACTTCTTGAATTGGAAATTCATCTCGTAAGTCCCAATCTTGTGCAAGCTGCTGAAGTTGGGATAGAAGTTTTTGACCGCCACTTTCACCTAAACGTTTTCCATCTTGCCAAACGCTAGCACAAGTTTTGCAAACAAATAAAGTATGGTCAGCAACACCTAAGGGACTAGTTGGGGAAATATTGATAATAGTAGTCATCTGTACCTCGCAGATATGTGGAACTAATTAATCTATTTCGGCGGGCATCCTGACTCACTCTATTTGGGATTTTAGATTACATCTCAAATTGGTTTACAGTTGCGGGACAGCGCCGGATTTGCACCGAACTTTCCCCGTTACCTCTGGTAGCTGCTCCCCACCAGAACCGAATAACCTTATCGATCATACACTAGGGTTATCTAGGAAAAAGATATGACCAAAAATTGCTCCCGGAGCGATCGCTCATCAACTATCCCAGACAGAGATGAATTGTTGATTTAATTTTGTCGTAAACTACCCCAAGAAAGCTTAATGGCTAAGGCTGGGGACTCTTAAGAATATATTATTTTGGCTACAATTACAGAATTTCCTTAATTTGCGCCTTTTCTTTTGGCATATTAAGCAAATGTATGCTATGGTTATAAATCGTGTGGTAAGGACGTATAGCTCAGTTGGTTAGAGCGCTACGTTGACATCGTAGAGGTCACTGGTTCGAATCCAGTTACGTCCATTTGTTGTACAGTGACTAATTATTTGTCGTCGTGCGACAACAACCATAAGTTGTCCAAGATGGTCACTTTATGCTTGTAATTCTTGGTAGTCAACTTATGCTTGTCAATTTTTATAGATAAGACAGTAAAGTTGGAATATAGTTTAGCTGCTATATGCTTATTTACAGACTTCGAGTTGTGCTTCTTGTAATTTGGCACGAACTTTCTTATACCTCAAGTATCCAGGCATAGTCATAAACTTTGCAACGAGAGTTTCTGAGGGGTAAGTTCCCTGATTATGAAGCTGGAGAGCAATTTGTTTTACCTCATCGCAGGATTGTTTTAGTTTGTCACTTAAAGGATAAAGTGGCGTTTTTAAACCCCAAAGTGGCCGCAGAACAGAACCTTTGACCAAAGCGTATTTGAAAGGATTGAATGCGAACGCTACAGATTTTGTACACGGAAAAATAAGCATTCTAGCTTGATTGGGGCGGCCACTTTATCCTTTAAAAACGGCCATCTTATCCTTTAAGTGACACTGTCTTGGTCAACTTTGGGTTGTCACTGTGGACAACTTATGGTTGTTGTCGCACTTCCTTGATGAACAAGCATTGTTAGACGAAGAGTAGGGCATTACCGATAAATCTATTTGTGTAAAATAAAGTGCAGCAGAGATTTTTCTATATGAAAGTTTGCGAGTCATCCAATCCAGGAGTTTCCCCACAATGATCGCAGCCAAAGACAACGCCCCCCACCTCACCCCAGACGAGTACTTTGCCTGGGAAGCAACCCAACTGGAAAAGCACGAGTATATCAACGGCGAAGTTTACGCCATGACTGGCGGCAGCGTTAATCATAGCCGCATTGCAATTCGATTTACGACTATGTTTGATACTCATTTAGACGCTAGTAGTTGCATAACAGGTAACTCAGACCTGAGAGTTAATATTGTAGGAACTAATAACTATACCTACCCAGATGCCAGCGTTACCTGCGACGATCGCGATAAAACCACAACCCAATATATTACCTACCCCTGCCTCATTGTCGAAGTCCTCTCCGCCAGCACCGAAGCCTACGACAGAGGCGGCAAATTCCGAATGTACCGCCATAACCCAGCCTTAATCGATTACCTACTAGTCAGTTCCACCAGCATCGAAATCGACCTGTATCACAAAAACGACGCAGGCGACTGGTTGATTATCAACTACAAAGCAGGCGACACAATCGAACTCAAAAGCATTAACCTCAATTTCCCCATTGAACAAGTCTATCGCGGTTTAACCCTCACCCCAGAAACCCCAACAGACATCATTAGGGAATAGGTAGTAGGTAATACTTTTATCCCATTCCCCATTCCCCTATGCCCCAAACCGAAGCCGAACTTGAACAAAAACTGATTGAACGTCTAACAAAAGGATTAGCCTACGAACCCTTCACCCTTCGCAATGCCGAAGACCTGAAAGCCAACCTCAAAACCCAACTGGAAAAACATAACCACATCAAACTCAGCGACACAGAGTTTAAAAGCATCCTCAACCACCTCGACAAAGGTAACGTCTTTGATCGCGCCAAACGCCTTCGCGACAAAATGGAACTCAGCCGCGACGATGGCACAACCTTTTACCTAGAATTCCTCAACACCGAACATTGGTGTCACAACCAATATCAAGTCACCAACCAGATCACCCAGCAAGGCAATTACAAAAACCGCTACGACGTAACCTTGCTGATTAACGGCTTACCCCTCGTGCAAATTGAACTGAAACGCCGAGGACTGGAACTCAAAGAAGCCTTTAACCAAATCAACCGCTACCAACGCCATTCCTACGGCGCAGACAATGGACTACTTCAATACGTCCAAATTTTCGTCATCTCTAATCATCTCTAACGGTGTCAATACCCGCTACTACGCCAACAACCGCAAACAAGAATTTAAACAAACATTCTACTGGGCAGACCAAGAAAACAACCACATAACTCAACTGGAAGAATTCGCCGACAGCTTTCTGGAGAAATGCCATGTCTCCAAAATGATCTGTAAATACATCGTCCTGCACGAATCCGACAAAGTGCTTATGGTGCTGCGTCCTTACCAATACTACGCAGTAGAAGCCATTATCGAGCGAGTGAAGAATACCGATAAAAACGGCTATATCTAGCATACCACTGGCTCAGGCAAAACCCTCACCAGTTTCAAAACTGCCCAAATTCTCACCCAACTCCCCAAAGTGCATAAAGTGCTGTTCGTGGTTGATCGCGCTGACCTTGACTACCAAACCAGCAGAGAATTTAATTATTTCAGCCCCGACTGCGTAGACACCACTGACAACACACGCCAACTGGTAGAACAAATGGCTGGGGATAATCGCCTCATTGTCACCACTATCCAAAAACTCAACACCGCCATCAAAAAGCCTCGCCATGAAGTCGCAATGGAGAGCTTGAAAGATAAGCGCATTGTGTTCATCTTTGACGAGTGTCACCGTTCTCAATTTGGCGAAACTCACAAAAATATTGTCAAATTCTTTACCAAAGCCCAAATGTTCGGCTTTACCGGGACTCCCATCTTTGCCGATAACGCTGCTAGCAACGAACATGGTAAACGCACCACCAAAGACCTATTCCAGGAATGTCTGCATAAATATGTGATCACCAATGCGATCGCTGATGAAAACGTTCTTAAATTTTCCGTCGAGTATTGGGGAAAAATCAAACGCAAAGACGGCACTCTCATCACAGAGCCAAAATTAGACCGAGAATTCTTTGAAAATCCCGACCGAATTTCTCTAATTGTCGATTGGATTATTGCCAACCATCACCGTAAAACCCACGGCAAAAAATTCTCCGCCATGCTCTACGCCAGCAGCGTAGACACCCTAATTACCTATTACGACACGTTCAAAAACAAACGAAAACAGGGATTACATGACCTACGAGTGATCACAATTTTTACCCCTGGCTATAACGAAGAAGACCAAGACGCAAACGGCTTAATTGGAGAACCTGATTTTAATATCAGCGCAGATACAAGCAACCGTAGCCATAGCCGCGACAAACTGAATCAATTTATCGCGGACTATAACCAAATGTACCAAACCTAACATTCAGCCAAAGATAGTCAGGCTTTCTATGCCTACTATAAAGATATCGCCAAGCGGATGAAAGACCGCGATCGAGAAAACTTTCAGGATCAGGAACGCGCCGATATTCTGTTAGTCGTCAATATGTTTCTCACCGGCTTTGATGTCAAAAAGCTCAATACACTTTACGTTGACAAAAATCTGAAGTATCACGGATTAATTCAAGCATACTCCCGCACTAATCGCATTTTGGGCGAACTTAAATCCCAAGGGAATATCGTCTCTTTCCGTAACCTCAAAGAGAACACTGATCAAGCCGTTGCCCTCTTTTCCGACACCAACGCCAGCGAAGAAATTTTCATTGAACCCTACGAATACTACATTGAAAAATTTAATGATGGGGTGCAAGAACTGAGAGCGATCGCCACTATCCCTAACGATGTCAATAAACTGATTAGTGAAGACGACCAAGTTGAGTTCGTTAAAGCCTTTCGTAATCTTATCCGTTTACAGAATGTAAGTAAATCATTTACTGAATTTAGTTTTTCCGACTTAAATCTGGATGAACAAACCTTTGAAGATTATAAAAGCAAATATCTGGACATCTATGATAGAACGCGATCCAAACCCGATGAAGAGAAAGAATCTTTGGTTGAAGAAGTCGATTTTGAACTGGAACTGATCCAGCGAGACGAAATTAACGTCTCCTATATTCTCAAGCTGCTGGCTAACCTCCAGCGAGACATCAAGGATGATGCTACCCAGGAAGATTACCAAAATCAGAAAGCGTCTATCCTTGAGCTAATCGGGAAAGAAGTCCAACTACGCAGCAAGCGGGATCTGCTTGAGAAATTTATCGAAGAGCGGCTACCCACCCTTGAACCCGAAGAAAAAGTCGAAACCGTCTTTCAAGACTTCTGGACTCCAGAAATGTTGAATGCTAATACAAAACTTTACATATCTAGTTACACTAACTCTAAAAAGCCTAAAATAGTCAACATGACATCATCTCCTCAAACCAATGAACATAACTGATTTTCTGACACATGCAAGATTGTAAATAGCGGAATTTATCTAATAGCGTATGTCCCCATTGCTGTGGGATAGATAATATCTGTAAAATTAGATAAGCTATTAAACTAACGTAAATTTGTATGGTGATACCATTGACGTTCTTAGTAATTAATTTGTCAAGTTTTAAGTGCATCTTTAAAAACTTCCATAACAATTCAACTCCCCAACGTAATCGATAAATATCCCTAATCTCATCATCACTAACACCAGCCTCTCCATCAGCAGGCAAATTAGTAACTAAGCGAAACTCGGTTTTCGTCTCTAAATCACAAAAGTTAATTACTCTATAGGCTTGAGCATCATCAGATGCACCGACTTTGACCAACCCATTTGAGCTCTCAAATTCTAATTTCCAATTGTTTTTTATCCGCAAAACAAAATATTTGTTTTCTTGTACTAATTCTTGGATAAATCTTAATCCAGCAAAACCCCTATCCATTACCCCAACAGCATTTATTGGGAGACTAGACATGATTTTAGAACCAAACTTATAATCATGGTCATGTCCAAAGTTTATGAAGTTATCTGATGGACTTCCAGTAGCTAGATTTAGAGAACTAAAAAGTTTTACTTGATGGTGTCCTAATACCCATAACAATTTACTGGTGAGAGTAATAATTGTTGAATCTATTGGACAAATTGCATATTTATCGTGTAACTTTTTTTGAACTTTCTTCTGTACTAATTCATTTAATTTTTGGTAAATTTCTTGAAAAGGTTTTTGGCTTCGATGTAAGTTTGCTTTAGAGAAAGTAGAAATATCTACCTCAAACCCTGTGTTATTTAACCTGTTAAACAAATCTCGCATACTTGTTAAGCTGTTATCCATAGCATAAGATAGCCAGCACTCAAAGAATAGACGACTGTTTAATACTGGATAATCGTTTTTTGGCAGTCCTCTCAAGATATCTTTGACAATCTTGGGAAATGAATTTATAATCACTATCAAATAGATATACTTTAATCTTCCGCCCAAAAATTAACATATTTTGGGCTGTTTTTATCGGATTTTTCTTAACATTCAACACTTTTGCCCATTGTCTTTCTATTTTTTGATAGCGATAAGGCTGTTCCTCACTAAGTTTTTCCAGTCTTTTCTCTGTTTTCCACTCTTCAAAACCACAACAATCCTTTCTCATTACAAAGAAATCGGGATAATGACCGATAGTTGTGGCTTGTTTACCTTGTGGTGAACATTTAATACTAAATTTAATCGGTTGATCCCAATATTCTAAAACTTGGTCGTCATATTCATAAAATTGAGTAATAGCCGGTAATTCAACAGTATGAGACTCAAATTGAATCGTTCTACCCATCTTTGAGCTAGCATAGGAACCATGAACGTTTCTTCCTCCTCCTTGGACTTTACGAGCAGGTGGGGAAGTCCTAATTTGGTTAACCAAATCTCTTTGTTGTTGGGAGAGCCGCAAATTATTACACCATGCTTGAAACTCGACATCATAGAGCATGGTTATCTCCTCTAAAATTAGTACAATTTTACCTATAAAAACACCATAACAAGTTCAAACTATTTCGGCAATGTCAAACTTTAAAATTGCTATTTCGGCAAACTCAGGCTTTAAAAACTGCTTATATTGTGGATATTCGTGGAACGGAGTTAATGGAATTTGAGACAATGCGGTGGCAAAATCAAACTTTAAAAGACGGCACAACCAAGCTTTAAATTACAATCGCTATTGCGGCAATGCCGATGTAGAGGCAGGTATTAGTTTTTACACTAAAAATAGGTGGAAGTAGGAATCTACCTTTTCCACCTATGTAATTAGATTATAAGCATTTTTGTAACTTAAGTTAAGTGACTTTCTAGCAAAGATGCGATCGCTTCAGGATGAATATTCTTGTATTTCTTTTTACCAAGCTGTAAAACACAGTTGGGAGCGCTACCACAGCATTTTTGGCAACTGGTATGTTCAATGGTAACTTTGTCTAACAAACCGCGATCGCACAAAGTTTTTTCTAACTCTGATAATAATCCTTTACCACCACGTTTAAGGCAACCGCCCTTTTGACATACCATAATCCTCGCTTTGATTTGAGGTGGTAAATCTTGCTTTGGACACCCATCAATTGGCGTCACCCGATAAGCTTTAATTTTAATTTTACTTGTGCGCGAGTCTACCTTACTATGGCCACAAACGCGAATTTTCTGGCCAGGAACTAAAGATGAACTTAGAGAACGGCGCAACTCTTTAGGCAATTTTATTTCTACATCTCCAGATGGAACTGCCAATTGTAAGTATTTATATTTTCCTGGTTCGCCACCAACAAAACCTAGTAACTGTCCCTCAAGGTTCAATTCTGATAACGTCAAATACTTGTCACCCATAATTGATAAAAAGTTAGTAACTAGTCATTGGTCATTCGTCATTCGTAATTCGTCATTAGTTAAGAGTTAGAAGTTAAGATTTATAATTCATCACTCCTAACTCCTAACTATTTTTAAGCGAGGCGTTTAGCTTCTACTGTTTGAGGTAAATTTGCTGTGTCTGGCAAATCACGAAATTCTAATTCCCAACCATTTGCTAGGGTGAGAACTTTGCCATCATTTCCATCGGTTTGTTTGACTACTTCTTCTTCAAGGTCTTTTTTAGCAACGTAGACTACTAAAGTACCGGCATCATTCATGCGTAGCATTACTTTCATGAGATTCCTCAACAGATTCTAGTTCTTTTTTCTTACAGCCGACGACGAATCCTGTTTCCAAGAAATGCACAGCATAAATATAGGAAGTCTGCAAATATGTTCCTATACTAGCTATGTAGCCGATATCTCCTTTGTTCACTAAAACTTGCCCAACTTCTTTACCAGGAAAAGTACCATCGTTCTTGAGCAGTTTCCGAACTCTGACTTTTTCACCAATTTCAAAAGCAGGTGGCAAGTTTAGTTCTAATTCATCGCGTTGCATGAGAGTACCTCTGTTCTCTAACCAAATTCAATAGTTCTTCTGTCGTCAGGCTGCGTTTTTTCTGTACCGATTGATGGCGCACTGCATCTAAAACAGATTGGGTTTCTTGGGAGTTCAAGAAAATTCCATGCTGTTCTAGCAAGTTTGAAACCAAATGCCGTCCAGAATGTTTACCTAATACTAAACGCCGTTCCCAACCCACCTCTTCGGGAGCAAATGGTTCGTAGGTAATGGGGTTTTGTAGTACTCCGTGAGCATGGATACCAGATTCGTGAGCGAAGGTATTTTCGCCAACGATCGCTTTCCAGGGTGGTACGCTAGCTCCTGATGCGGCTGCAACTAGTTGAGACAGTTCCAGCAAACCGGGTGTGTCAATGCCCAAATCAACGCCGTAAATGCGTTTGATCGCCATGACAACTTCTTCTAAAGCTGCATTTCCCGCCCTTTCACCTAATCCGTTGACTGTGGTATTCACCGATAAGGCTCCAGCTTTGATACCCGCAAGGGCGTTGGCTGTTGCCAGACCAAAATCATTGTGGGTGTGGATTTCTAGGGGAATCATCAAAGCTGAAACCAGCCGTTTGACCTTGTTGTAGGTGGTGAAAGGGTCAAGAACTCCTACGGTGTCGCAGAAGCGGAACCGGGATGCACCCCATTCTTGGGCATAAAGCGCTACATCTAAGAGGAAGTTTTCATCAGCCCTAGAAGAATCTTCTCCGCCGACTGCTACCCAAAGACCTTGATCGACCGCGAAGCTGATACAGTCTTTGAGCTTTTGTAAACTAATTCGCCATTGACCGTGGAATTTAGCGGCGATTTGGATACCAGAGACGGGAATGGCAATATGTACCCGGTTCAGTCCGCAAGCAATAGAAGCCTTAATATCTGAGATGACAGCGCGGTTCCAGCCGAGGAGTTTTGCTTGTAAACCCAAGTCAGAAATTGCGGCGATCGCCCGCATTTCTTCGTCACCCATTGCTGGTATACCGACTTCTAATTCTGGTATACCAATGGCATCGAGAAACTTAGCGATCGCAACCTTTTCTTCTAGGTTAAAAGCAACACCTGCTGCTTGTTCGCCATCACGTAATGTAGTGTCATTAATTATGATTTGATTCATTGCAAATATCCCTCTCTTGGAAGTATTCTTAATAACCTTTCTCTCTACAATCTCCAGCGATGGCAAATGCTAAAAATATCACAATTCATAATGTAGGATACATGATCCTTAATTATTGCCCCATTATTAGCATCACATCTGTATGACAAGGAACTAAAACAATGTATAATTTACTAATCGTTTTTACCGATGTCAGTTGAAACTTCTTCGAGTAGCAATGAACTAATATAACTATTAGCAAACCCTGAACAAAGTAAAACACAGAATCCAGCAATTAAGGATGTAATCATCTTAGTAACCTCAGATTTTCTAGAGCATTGGTGTGTAATTTCGGCAGGTAATGGGACTCAAAGCTACAAGGTACAAATTAGCTAACTGTGTTCTGCTAGCCAGTCAAAAATCTTTCCTAGCTGCTCCAAGTCAACTAAACCATACTGCCAGAGGAGCATCGGTAGTGGCCCGTTTTCTAATTCACGGTGTCGCAGAGCTACAGCAATATCGGCATTTGAAAGTTCAAGTTCGTTGTGCAAAAAAGTGAGGAGTTTTATATCTCGGTTCCGAGTCGCCATAAATGATTGAACTTTCAATTTCTAATTTGGGAAAAGGATTAAAAATCATAATTTCCAGTTTCCACCTGGAAATTTTGCCTTTTTAATTGTTGCTATATGTCAGGGTAATTTTAGATTTACTAGCAGAAATAAAATCTAAACCCTATCGAATCCATCTCAGTCTGCAATAAATTCTGCAAGCACACAGTAGCTTCAAACTCTAAACCTATTTGAGCTTTGTGCATCTATGAACAAAAAGGATGAAGTACAGTAATTTCGTCATGAATTCAAGATTAATAGGGTCTGAATTAGAAGACTCATGACTCATCACTGTAAAGCCAGCAACGCTCTAGCCACTCTAATAATTCCTGACGAGAAGCAAGAAGTTGCATAACTGTACTGCGAATTAGAATCGCTTCCAGCAAATTGTTCACTTGTACTCGTAAAGAACCATCGGGGGGACAGTAGCTTTTAATTTTTAACTCTTGCAGTCGGTGATAGATTCGCCAGCGATCGCTCAAAGGAATCTGCAAAACTTGATCCCCTAAAGTATTATTTGTCATTTGTCATTTGTCCTTTGTCAGTTGTCAGTTGTCAGTTGTCTTTTGTCCTACCCTACGGGTTCGCCCTTGGCGTTCTCGAAGAGTAGCCGCAGATGCGTCTATGTCATTTGTCCTTTGCTAATGACTGATGACTAATGACTAATGACTCTTGCCTTAAAGTTTGCAGTTGTTTTTCGAGTTGCTCAATGCGCGAGAGCAAAGAACGAATCACGGTTGCTTCCACATCGGGTAGCTTTCCATGTTCTAAGGGAGAAAGGCTGGCGTTTTCATTCCGAGAAATAATTCGACCGGGAACGCCCACAACTGTGCAATCGCTGGGGATATCCCGCAATACAATGGAACCTGCGCCAATACGGACGCGATCGCCAATTTGCAGATTACCCAAAACTTTCGCACCCGCCCCGATTACTGCATTTTTACCCACTGTGGGATGACGCTTACCGCTTTCTTTACCAGTTCCGCCAAGGGTAACGCCCTGGTAAATCAGTGTATAGTCGCCCACGATCGCAGTTTCGCCAATGACAACACCCATTCCGTGGTCGATAAACACACCCTGACCAATCTTTGCACCTGGGTGAATTTCAATTCCGGTCAAAAATCTCCCCAAATGGGAAATGAAACGGGGGATAAAACCCACTCCTCGACCATGTAACCAGTGAGCAAGACGATGCAAACAGAGTGCGTGCAATCCTGGATAGCAAAACACCACTTCTAGCCAATTCCGTGCTGCTGGATCGCGCTCAAAGATAATGCGAAAATCACTCAATAATGGCTCAAAAAAAACGCCAGAGAGTAAATTTTTCAGCATGGATGTATGTACAGAATCCTGTGTTTTGGTACTGGGGGGTAGGCGAAGCCCGTCGGAGACATCGCTAATACTGTCTAAAGACTGTTGCATCGGTAATGTCTATCTGGTAAAAGAGTCATCTGCTATTTTTATGCTTATATCAGGTGACTTCCAACTCGATAGGAAACCCAATGCTGATTGGATTTATTGGATTGATTAAGGTTGTACTCAAACGCTAAAACCCCGACTTAACATAAAGTTAAAATTTGTCTGGGGTTAGGGGCGCTAGTATTTAACGATGGGGGTACTAGTATTTTTGGGGCAGGGGTTAAGAATTTCTGTTCACGCTACAAGAAACCTTACCCGTAAGCCTTTGCTAAGATTTCGTCAAGATATTTTGCAATATATTAAGCTGTACTCAGATGCACTCAAATATGAGTTAAATAAGGCTAAAAATGGATTTTTTGTATATGCTACTACTATTAGTATCCTATTATTTGGTTGAACGAAAGGCAGGTTTCTTTATTTTCTTTTAGGATTTGCTGTCTGTATGCACATATACGTTTCAAAATATAGTTATAGCTCATAGTGACTGTTTTCTTATTATATAGATGTGTGGGAATAGCGATCGAAAAAACTTTTATAAATCTTGTTTTCAGGTAGAAGAACTGTAGTTCATTGTGGCTCTGCCGCGAATTCGGGGGGCGGCGTAGCTGGGGGGTAAATATATGCAGCTTCACAAAGAAACGGTATAGTCATAGCTTCACGACTGCCATTAGGGTATCATCTACCTGAACACTTACCTTGCTGGATTAAAGTTAAAACTTCATATATGACAGCATTAAGGAAATAGAGCAATGTTAAAAGTTTTTGCCGATCGCGGTGGTACATTTACAGATATTGTTGCCGTTACAAATAATCAGGCAATTATAGATAAACTATCAAAACATCCTGAACGTTTTTTAATTGTTCCTCTACCTCAAGGAGAATGGATTGTAGTCTATAAACTACTTTCAGAAAATCCCGAACAATATCAAGATGCAGCTATCCAAGGTATACGGGATATTCTGAATATTTCCAGCAACGAACCCATTCCTACTGAAGCGATAGAAGTAGTAAAAATGGGGACAACAGTAGCAACAAATGCACTATTAGAAAGGAAAGGCGATTGCGTCGTTCTTCTCATTACCAAAGGATTTAAAGATGCGCTGCGAATTGGCTACCAAAACCGCCCTAACATCTTTGCTCGTCATATCGTTTTACCAACCATGCTTTATGAGCAGGTAATTGAGATTGATGAACGTTATGATGCTCATGGCAATGAATTAATTCCTGTAAATATTCAACAAGTCAAAGATGACTTACAAGCAATTTACAACACCGGAATTCGGAGTTGTGCTATTGTTTTTATGCACAGCGATCGCTATCCTGAACACGAACAACAAACAGCCCTAATCGCCCAAGAAATCGGCTTTACACAAATATCTGTATCTCATCAAGTTAGCCCGTTAATGAAATTAGTTAGCCGAGGAGATACAACAGTAGTCGATGCGTATTTAACTCCTATTCTCCGTCGCTATGTCAACCAAATAGCGAGTCAGCTACCTGGAGTAAAATTAATGTTCATGAAATCTGACGGCGGTTTAGTTGCAGCCCAACAATTTCAGGGCAAAGATAGTATTTTAAGTGGCCCGGCTGGTGGTATTGTCGGCGCAGTTCAAACTAGTAAGAGAGCAGGTTTTGAGTTAGTTATTACCTTTGATATGGGAGGAACAAGTACAGATGTCGCCCACTTTAAAGGAGAGTATGAACGACAACTAGATTCGGAAATTGCTGGGGCGCGGATGCGAGTTCCCGTATTAGCAATTAATACTATTGCGGCTGGAGGCGGTTCAATTCTCTTTTTTGATGGTTCTAGTTATCGTGTCGGCCCTAAATCTGCTGGTTCAAATCCTGGCCCTGCTTGTTACCGACGCGGGGGGCCATTAACGGTTACTGATGCTAATGTGATGTTAGGCAAAATCCACCCACAATATTTTCCCTCGGTTTTTGGAATTGATGGGAATTTACCTTTAGATAAAGATACTGTAATTCAGCAATTTACACAATTAGCCCAAGAGATTCAAGCCGCGACATTAAATCATTCTACTCCCGAACAAGTAGCGGCTGGATTTATTGCGATCGCAGTAGAAAATATGGCAAACGCAATTAAAAAAATCAGTCTGCAACGGGGTTATGATGTTAGCCAATATGTGCTTTGTTGTTTTGGCGGTGCAGGTGGGCAAGTTGCTTGTTTAATTGCCGATACCTTGGGAATGAAAAAAATATTTCTTCATCCTTATGCTGGTGTTCTCTCTGCTTATGGAATGGGATTAGCTGATGTCCGGGCCATTAGAGAAGGAGGAGTAGAACAGCCTTTAACCCAAGCATTAATTCCTAAATTACACCAGTTAATGGAATATTTAGAAACTCAAGCTAGAAGTGAAATAAATGAAGTTAATGCTCAAACAGAAATAGTAAAAAAAGTCAACTTAAAATATGAAGGAACTAACTCTACTTTAACCGTTAACTTTGCCGATAATGTGGTATCGATGCGGCAAGAATTTGAGTATGAACATAAATCCCGCTATGGTTTTATTCAATTAGATAAAACTTTAATTGTCGAATCAGCCTCAGTAGAAGTAATTCAGAAAATGGAGACTCCCGAAGAACCCTTAATTACTCGTACACGCTCTATAGTTGAACCTCCCCGAACTATTGAGATCGTAAGGATGTTTAGTACTGATAGATGGTATGATACTCCTGTTTACAGACGAGAAGATTTACAACCAGAAGATAGTATTAATGGGCCTGCGATCGTTGTTGAAAAAATTAGCACAATTGTAGTAGAACCTAATTGGCAAGCGAAATTAACTGCACGAAATCATCTAATTTTAGAACGTATATAAACTAGCTGTTATGCTGGAAAAGTTAAAAATGTACACAACATCTCAACCCGATCCCGTCCGTTTAGAAATATTTAAAAATCTCTATCAATTTATTGCAGAACAAATGGGAATTGTTCTCCAAAATACGGCAGCATCTGTAAATATCAAAGAAAGGCTAGATTTCTCCTGCGCTATTTTTGACTCTTCTGGATTATTAGTCGCTAATGCTCCCCATATTCCTGTACATTTAGGCTCAATGAGCGAAAGTGTCCGTAGTTTAATTAACGAAAAACGAGACACCCTAAAACCAGGGAATGTATATCTATCTAATAATCCTTATAATGGGGGAACACATCTTCCTGACGTAACTGCAATTACCCCTGTTTTTCTAGAGAATCGTGAAAATACTCCATTCCCTACTCCCCTCTTTTTTGTTGCTTCTCGCGGACACCAAGCAGATATCGGTGGAATTACTCCCGGTTCAATGCCTCCCCACAGTACCACAATAGAAGAGGAAGGAATTATTTTTGATAATTTTCTCTTGGTTGAAGAGGGCAATTTTCGAGAAATTGCAGTAAGACAGCACCTTTCAACTCATACTTATCCTGCTCGTAATCCTGACCAAAATATCGCTGATTTTAAAGCACAAATTGCCGCAAATGAACGGGGAGTACAAGAACTCGCTAAAATGGTTGGCCAATACAAGCTCGATACTGTTCAAGCTTACATGAAATTTGTGCAAGCTAATGCTGAGGAGTCGGTGAGAAAAGCTATCAACTTCCTCAAAGATGGCTCATTTGTTTATGAAATGGATAATGGGGCAATAATTCAAGTTAAAGTGACGATTCATTCCGAAAATCGTAGTGCTACCATTGATTTTACTGGGACTTCTGCACAACTAAATAGTAATTTTAATGCACCAAAAGCTGTAACTCAAGCCGCAGTCTTATATGTCTTTCGGACTTTGGTTGATGATAATATTCCTCTGAATGCCGGGTGTCTTAACCCTCTAGAAATTATTATCCCCGTCGGCTGTATGCTAAATCCAACTTATCCAGCAGCAGTGGTAGCGGGTAATGTCGAAACTTCTCAAACCATTGTCGATGCCTTATATGGTGCTTTGGGTGTCATGGCTGCTTCTCAAGGAACGATGAATAATTTTACTTTTGGTAATCAGCAATATCAATATTATGAAACTATCTGCGGCGGCTCTGGAGCAGGAATTGATTTTGATGGAACTGATGGTGTTCATTCTCACATGACGAACTCCCGTTTGACCGATCCAGAAGTTTTAGAAACCCGTTATCCTGTACTTTTAGAAAGCTTTAGTCTTCGTCTTGATAGCGGTGGTAAAGGAAAATATTCTGGTGGTAATGGAGTTGTCCGCCGCATCCGGTTTTTAGAACCCATGACAGCTAATATTCTCTCTGGCCATCGGGTTGTCCCTCCCTTTGGATTAAATGGCGGGAAAGCCGGAATTGTCGGACGCAATTGGATACAACGTCAGAATGGAATTGAAGAGAATTTAGACAGCACAGCAACAGCAGAGATGAAACCCGGAGATGTTTTTGTCATAGAAACTCCTGGAGGAGGCGGATTTGGTCGAGTATCCTAGCGTTTCAACTCTCAGAATTTTAGCTAATGACAGATGTTTTCAAATGTCATCGATTCTTCCGAAGTGCCTATTTGTCATATTGATTAGCGAAAGATTTTATCTCTGGTAACACTTGTCAATCCAAATTCGCATTTCTTCTTCAGAACCAAAACAGACAGAGTGTCCTGTGATCGGATCATAAGCGTGCCAACAGGAAATGTTACCACGACGGTCTGATTCCGGCCACACTTGGAGGTCAGAACCACTATTCATCCATATAACAAAATGCTGCCAATATTTTCGTAAATTTAACAAAAAATTAGATTTATTCATAGTGAAAGCACCTGAGAAAGAGTGAACTATTACTTTTACTTTCACCTAAGAATTTTTAACTGAGAAGGTACAGTTTTGGCAGATTTAATCTAGTACAGTTAAGCAGCATCCCAACTGGTATAGTGAAAAAACTCCCAACTGTACTAGGTAAAGTTAATAGAAATAGTTTATATTGCCAATATTGGTGATTATTTAATCATTGACGAGTGCGCCAAAATGAACATTTTATTAGAACGGCAGTCACCCAAACCTATTTATTTGCAAATCCGCGATCGCATCAGTCGTCTGATTAAATCTGGCGCACTCAAAAGTGGCGATCGCCTCCCTTCAATCCGCTCTCTTGCAGAAAGTTTACAAGTTAACAAACTCACGATTATTGAAGCATATAACGTTTTAGAAGCAGATGGAATTGTTTCTGCTCGTCAGGGTTCAGGATACTTTGTTAGCAGCGTTTCTGTTAAGAGCGCTAACTTAGAATCTAAATTTGCACCAGCCCAAAATGTCATAATTACAAAACCAGGAAAGTGTTCTTTTTATGAGATGTATACTCCACTGGTGCAAGCACAAACGGAGCCAGGAATAATTAATTTTGGCTACGGTTATCCCCGTCCCCCAAAGGATATCAACCTCATTGCTAGACGAGCATTAAGACAAGATGATGCTGATATCTTTTTTCCCCACGAGATGCCCCAAGGACAACTAACTCTGTGCAGACAAATTGCCCAGATGTTAGTACATCAAGGATTAGAGGTTTTTCCAGAGGATTTAATTATTACTAATGGCTCTCAGCAAGGGTTGTCATTAGCGATGAATTATTATGTACAACCTGGAGATTGGGTAATTGTCGAAGCTCCCACTTATTATGGTGCAATTTCTATCTTAGAAAACTTAGGAGCTAAGATTATTGGTATTCCCATGACTGCGGAGGGAATGAATTTAGATTTATTAGAGCAATATCTCCACAGCCACCGCCCGAAATTAATTTATACGATTAGTACCTTTCACAATCCAACTGGATTGACAACTACACAAAATCATCGTAAACAATTACTAGCATTAGCTGAAAAATATGAATGCCCAATTTTGGAAGATAATGCTTATGAAGGAATAAACTTCGATGCAGTGCCAGCACCAATTAAAGCTTTAGATAAAAATAATTTAGTGACTTACTTAAGCACATTTTCTAAAACTTTAATGCCTGGTTTACGAGTGGGCTATATGGTAGTTACAGGTAAGCATTATCAAGCAATTATTGAGCAGAAGTTGCTCCATGACTTGCACACATCCAGTATTTCGCAAACAATAGTTAGCGAATACCTCGCTTCAGGACACTACCGCCGTCACCTCAGTCGACTTCGCACTGATAATCTCCAAAGTCGTAATACTATGCTGCAAGCTTTGGAGCGTTATTTTCCTGAAGAAATCCGATGGACAGTTCCCACAGGGGGATTATTTCTCTGGGTACAGTTACCAGATGATATTCCGATTGGGGCAATTCGTAAGGAAGCTTTTGCACAAAATGTCTACTTGGCGTGCGGTTCGGCATTTTTCCCCGATAAGCAGGGTTATCCAGCGATGCGTCTGACTTTCTGTCTCTCCCCAGAGGAGATTGAGCAAGGTATTTCAATTGTGGGTAAGCTACTGAAAAAGTATATTTCCAAAGGATGCATAGATACAGAGCGGCTTGTCGTCAAAGATCACATATCTAATTATCAGCCACTTGTTCACAGTTTGTAGCGATCGCCTTATCAAGTCAAGCGATCAGGCAGGAGGCAGGAAGCAGAAGGAATAATGGCTTTCTTGCTAATTGTAGTTATACAGCAACACTCTTGAGGATAGTCATTGGGCCTTGAGCTTTGAGAATCTCCATTTCTGCTGCATTTCGCATTAGTAAAGCACCAGCGAATCCTAATGAATTCACAGATATAGATTGGAAATGCTCGTGCGATCGCGGTACGATCAACATCCATTCTCGTGTCGCTAGCAGATTGTAAGCACCAGATTGCCTTGTATCTAAACCCACAGCATCTAGCAAAGTCCGATAAACTTCCAGTGTTGCTTGCGCCGCCGTGAACGGCGACTGCATCCAATCGGGATTTAATGGTGCGAAAGCGTGTACAAAAGGAAGTTTTGGTATTATGTTAGTAAAGCCCACCACACCAGAAGGTATTGATTCCTGAAATTGTGCTGCTGTTAGTAGAGGTTCAATAGGTATCTGTGGTCCTGAAGGTGCAAGTGGAAGTGGTACTAATTGCAAATGCTTGTGTCGCTGACTAGCACCTGCGGTTTTGCCACTGTTGTAAAATGCTAAACCATCGAAATCAGCCAAACATGACCACATAGCCGCAAAATCTTCCAGAGTCAGCAAACTTTCCTGTTCCTCGAAGGCACGGGTGATGATTAACAGATGATAATCAACAACATTGAATTTATTCAAAATACATACATGAGTATTAGAAATATCCGCCACAAATAAATCCTCTTCGTAGGGCAAAAAAGGATTAAACTCTTGAACAGAGGTAGCAGATTGTTTTTTCTGTTTCTCCTTGGCTGCTTTTTTGCGATTCAAGTTAGACAAAATCCGTACCAAAAAGCGCACGCCATCCTGTTCGACAAATTCAAATTCGGTTGGTATCGACAGTAGCGCCCCGCATTGTAAAGCGTGTTCAGTCCGTTCTTTAACACTTGTCCATAAAGTGCCAGGTTTAAGTAAGATTTTCCCCTGTGCCATTTTTCTTCCTTCAGGCATGGTAAGTAAAGAACACGTAGCGCGAAGCTGTGCGCCTCTAAGAATGACTATATTCCAATATGGTTCAGTAAAATACCAAAGCTTTCACAACAACGCAATACCTTTGCAACAAAACTGTCATAAATCATATCTACATTAGTAATAGATATAAATATCCTTCCAGACAGCAATGCAAAACGAATCTCGCGACAGAGAACACCCATTAAATAGCATTTTACATAACACTGCTGATGCCAAATCTCATAATCGAGCACCCTGGAAAAAGGCTGCCGCCTCTCTATCGCTGGTGCTTCTGGGATCAGGTATGACTTTGGCAGGGGGCTATATGGCTGGAAATTCTCGGCAGGTGTCTGAGAGTGCATCTAAT
This sequence comes from Nostoc sp. FACHB-892, assembly GCF_014698795.1. Taxonomy (GTDB): domain Bacteria; phylum Cyanobacteriota; class Cyanobacteriia; order Cyanobacteriales; family Nostocaceae; genus Nostoc. The sequence goes on along the minus strand of NZ_JACJTR010000008.1, from coordinate 126,504 downwards.
TTGGCAGTTAGCCGAGTAAATGCCGCTCCTCCAGTAGTAGCCGCGACAGATCCTAACTTTGTAACACGGGTGGTGCAAAATGTCGGGCCAGCAGTAGTACGGATTAACTCTTCCCGAACAGTAAGAAGCCGGATACCAGATGAATTTAACGATCCGTTTTTTCGCCGCTTTTTTGGTTCCCAACTGCCACAATCACGAGAAAGGGTAGAACGGGGTACTGGTTCAGGTTTTATTATCAGTGCCGATGGTCGGATTCTTACTAACGCCCATGTGGTAGATGGTGCTGATACGGTGACAGTGACACTCAAGGATGGGCGCGCCTTGGAAGGTAAGGTGTTAGGAAAAGATGAATTAACCGATGTTGCTGTTATCAAAGTTGAGGCAAACAATCTACCTTCAGTAGCCATAGGTAACTCAGATCAACTGCAACCGGGAGAATGGGCGATCGCGATCGGTAATCCCCTTGGACTAGATAATACAGTAACTACCGGAATCATTAGTGCTACCGGACGCAGTAGCAATTTAATCGGCGCTGCCGATAAGCGAGTAGAGTATATTCAAACCGACGCAGCCATTAATCCCGGTAACTCTGGCGGGCCTTTGCTAAATTCCCGTGGTCAGGTAATTGGTATGAATACAGCTATAATTCAAGGGGCACAAGGATTAGGATTTGCTATTCCCATCAACACAGCACAACGCATATCCAATCAACTTATAGCTACAGGTAAAGTAGAACATCCTTATTTAGGAATTCAAATGGTGGGGTTAACACCTCAGCTAAAACAAAGTATCAACTCAGATCCCAATAGCGGTTTGAGCATGAATGAAGATAATGGTGTATTAGTTGTACAAGTTGTACCAAATTCACCAGCTGCTAAAGCGGGAATACGTGCTGGCGATGTTATCCAAAAGCTTGGTGGGCAATCAGTCAAAGATGCCAGCAGTGTCCAAAGGGCAGTAGAGAATAGCCAAGTCGGGGGCGATTTACGTATGGAATTACGTCGCAATGGGCAAAATCTTAACATAGCTGTGCGACCTGGTGCTTTCCCCACCCAAGTGCAATAAAAGTTTTGCTATCTGAATAAAAGTGAATTTTCTGGGATGGGTATTTTGCCCGTCCTTTTTTCAGGTGGAGCAATTAATAAAATTTTTCTCCCGTTTAAATTCGCTTGCTCTCAAACCTTTAGGACTTAAGCATTTACAAGCAATACCAAATACGGATTAAGGTTAAAAACCATATTTTTCGTAAGGGCACAGCATTGTCTATTTACGTAGTTTACCGCCGTAGGCATCGCAGGATAATTAAGAAAAGCCTGAAAACTTCCTATTTTAGGTAATGCATATCACCATGCATTTGTACAGTGCGTAAGTCCTAACCTTTTTAAATTTTGAATTTTAAACTACTCAATCCAAAATCCAAAATTTAAAATCTAAACTTCAGCAAGTGGTGCTATTTAACCTCTATAAAAGATATTTGGTTATCTAAGTCAGCTCCAAGAGATTTATAATCACCAGCACTAAACTCACGGCATTGACCACCAGTTTCATTTTGGCAAACACGTACCACTTTACCCGGTGGTACACTTAATGAGCTAATAGCGTCATTCCCAACAATATTTAAGTCACCTTCAATGGCTTTGTATACTCCTGGACTTGTAGGGAAAGACTGAGAAACTCCAGTCAAATTAGAATCTCTATAGACCTTAACCTGTACTGACGGCGTGTAGGAAAGCTTGTAAATAGTGCCGCTATAGTCATCCGAAATAAACAAATTACCTTGCTGATCGACTGCCATATCCACCGGTCGCCCCCAGACTTGTTGCGTTGCTGAAACTAACCAACCGTTAACTAAATCCATCTCCTCCCCTAAAGTCTTTGTATTACTGTTCCAGGGAAAGTAAGATATTTTGTAGCCCGTTTTCTTCTGCCGATTCCATGAACCATGCAGCCCCGCTACTACTCCATTTGAGTACAGGCTGGGAAACTTGGTATTTTGTAAGAATGTTAGTCCCAAGGGAGCCGAATGAGCTTGGATACCCTTATCAATCCTGTCCATTGCATTGCAATTAACACTTCCATCAGCATTCCACTGATAGTCGCGGTCAAAGGGCATATTGTTGAGGCCAGTTGATGTGTCAGGATTGGGGTTGCAGAATGGCCAACCATAGTTGCCGCCATCTCGAACTTTCGTGAACGGCTCTGGCGGGTGGTTGTCTACGTAAGAACGGATAATTTTACCGTAATTGCCAGTGCTATCGTTGAACGGATAAGCAATGTTATCTCGATTATTAACGACTACCCAAAGGTCATTTGTGCCAGGTAAGAATGCTAATCCTTCGGCATTGCGTAACCCTTGGGCAAAAAGCCGCCGATTAGTTCCATTAGCGTCGTATTGGTAAATCGCACCACGTTTTGGGTTACTGACAGTATCTTCTTTGCAGGCATTGCATGCAGAGGCGATCGACACGTACAGTTTGTGATTGGCATCAAGTGCGATATTTTTTAGTTCGTGACCATAAGCTCCTTTGAGTTCTGATGTGCTGCTGTCTGGTAAACCAGCTATGACGATTTGGCGATTTTTTGCGATTGTATCTCCAAACTTGTAGATGAAGCGGTTAATTTGATGAGTCTCAGAGATATAAACGTATGTAGTGTCGTTAATTTTATGAAACACAATGTCGTGTGGTCTGCGTAGACCCGTCACAAAGTCAGAAATAATTGGGTCTTTGTTGCCATTTGGCCGGACAATTAATACCTTACCCGTACTCGGTTGTGACACTAGAAGATCCCCATTGGGAGCAACTGCCATAAAGCGAGCTTTCTTAATGCGAGCATAAACAGAGATCGAGAAATTGGGCGGTACTTTTAAGTAACGGTTAATATTAAAGGGTTCAGAGGTCATTGTACTAGGCACTTTCACCTTAGTTTCAACAGACGCAGCCGGCGGGTTGGCGATCGCTGTAGTGGTAAGAACCTCTAAGACCGCTAAACTAAGTAGCGATGTGGATACTATGCCTCCAACTATCTGTTTTGGTTTTAAAGCAAATGCAACCATCTTGAACTTCCCTCTAGCTTTGTAGTGATTTGTATGACACATAACTATCGACTAGCTGATTGTACCGATAGTTGGCACAAAGCTAACTCAGGGGTACTAGTTTTTTAAAATACTTAAAATATCTTTATCTACTATTATTTTTTGGTGTTGCTGAATTATGGGATGATTTCGCTTAATTTAGAACGAATTTTCAATGGTTTTAACCGCCAATTCATCCCGTATTTATGCAACGCCTTTTATTGTTTATGTACATACCTCTACAGCTGATACGAAGCTGTCAAAGCTACCGCCAAAGCATCAGCAGCATCATCAGGCTTGGGAATTTCATCTAAATCCAACTCCCGCGCCACCGCTTCTTGCACATCTAATTTATCAGCATTGCCATACCCTGTTAAAGCTTGCTTAATTTGAGCAGGAGTAAACTCTACATAGGGAAGACGACGCTGGCCCAAGACCAAAATGAGTACACCCCGCGCCTGTGCAACCAGAATAGTACTTGACATTCGATAAAAAAATAGTTTCTCGATCGCAACCAAATCTGGTTGAAATTCTTCCATCACGGTGTGTAAATCATCAAACAAAGTACATAGGCGCTGTCCCATTTCTACATCTGCTGATGTTTTAATTACCCCAAAATCCAGCATATTTACTGTAGTTTCTTGTACCTTGTTAGGAATTTGCGTGCAGGTAATTACCCCAAATCCTAAAATTGCCAGTCCTGGATCTAATCCTAAAATTCGTTTTTCCATTAAATTCACTTTTACCAAGCCAGGGTATTGTTTAACTAGGAATACTGGCAATCATGACCACTTGCTCTTAGTCTAATGGGATTGACAAATATAATAGTTTCACGCCTAGTGTTTTAAACCAAGTGGTGTACATTTTCTGTTAATTATTGTTTGTAGCACTGCTGTAAATCAGGTATGTCAATTGGTTTTCTCAGACAAGCCCTCAACGCCCTGCAAAAGCAGTCGCGCTCTCGTACTTCCTATCGGGTTAACCAGTGGTTCAAATGGTTATCCCCTGGACTGTCGGTAAAACGTTGGTTGTTAATCAGTGTTGGGGGTGTACTGCTGGCGAGTTTGGGGTTAGCTATCTGGATTAAGCTGACCCCAATTTTTTGGATGATTGAGTTGTTTAGGGGTTTCCTGGGAGTAATCACCAACATTTTACCCAACTATGTTAGTGGGCCTTTGGTGCTGCTTGGCGGCTTGCTGTTAGTGCTTTGGGGACAAACTCGCACTGTAGGCTCAATTACCAAGGTACTAAGAGCAGAAGGCGGAGAAGAACTCATCGATGTCTTGCTGGCGCATCATCGATTGTACCGAGGCCCGAAAATAGTGGTAATTGGTGGTGGTACGGGACTTTCTACGTTGTTGAGGGGACTAAAAACCTACAGCGCTAATATTACTGCTATTGTTACTGTCGCCGACGATGGTGGATCTTCTGGGCGGTTGCGTCAAGAATTTGGAGTGCTACCACCAGGGGATATTCGCAATTGTTTGGCTGCGCTAGCAGATGAAGAAAAGTTATTAACAGAATTGTTTCAATACCGTTTTCGGGCTGGAGATGGGTTAACGGGTCACAGTTTTGGCAATTTGTTTTTAACGGCAATGAGTGACATTACTGGAGATTTAGAACAAGCAGTTGCAGCTAGTTCCAAAGTACTAGCAGTACGGGGACAAGTACTACCAGCAACTCTCAGTGATGTTCACCTCTGGGCAGAATTAGCCGATGGTCGCCGCATTGATGGAGAGTCTAGCATTCCCAAAGCTGGCGGTAAAATTGTCAAAGTTGGCTGTATTCCAGCTAATCCTCCGGCAGTACCAGCAGCTATTAAGGCACTTAAAGAAGCTGATTACATTATTATTGGCCCAGGTAGCCTTTATACAAGCTTGATTCCTAATTTATTAGTACCAGAAATTGCCGATGCGATCGCTCAAACAGATGCCCCCCGTATTTATATCTGCAATATAATGACTCAACCAGGAGAAACTGAAGGTTACACTGTTGCCGATCACATCAGAGCAATTGATGCTGCTTGTGGGCAAAGACGGCTATTCGATGCTGTGCTAATCCACAAAAAATCCCCCTCAGAGCAATCACTCATCCGCTACGCCGAACAAAACTCCCATCCGGTTTTCCTAGATAGAGAAGCCGTAACTCAGCTAGGGCGAAGGATTGTTGCAGCTAATGTTTTGTATGAAGATGAAACGGGTTTTGTCCGTCACAATCCGCAGAAACTAGCACGAGTGCTATTACGGTGGTACGGCAGAAGTCAGTCCCTTCGGGGAATTCAAAATTCAAAATTCAAAATTAAGGAAAATCAAAATTAGTCATTAGTCTAAACAAATGACTAATGACTAATGACTAATGACTAATGACTAATGACTAATGACTAATTATGAAACTTTTCCTTGCAGATACAGAAGCGACATTACGCTTAGGTATTACTCTCAGTGAATCCCTGACCCCTGGCAGTGTAATTTTACTAGAAGGTGATTTAGGTGCTGGTAAAACTACCCTAGTTCAAGGTATTGGCAAGGGTTTGGGAATCGCTGAACCTATTGTCAGTCCAACTTTCACCCTGATTAATGAGTACACGGAAGGACGCCTCCCCCTTTACCACCTAGATTTATATCGCTTAAATCCACAAGAAGTTGCAGCCTTGAATTTAGAAAGTTACTGGGAAGGTATTGAAGTCATACCAGGAATTGTGGCAGTTGAATGGGCGGAACGATTGCCCTACAAGCCAGATAGCTATCTAAGTGTGAGTTTGACCTACGGGCATGGGGGTACTCGTCAAGTCGAACTCATCCCATTCAATTGTGTCATTAACGAAGTCAAAATAATTTGTAATGATTAATCAAGTGACTCTGTATCCTTCAATTACGAATTACGTAGCTTGCTTCTTGCCAGAGGCGAGTATTACGAATTAGTAATTATTTGTTCATTGCCGCGATTTAAACTTATCTCCCGACTTTAATACGAAAAATGTCACTTTTTTGAGTACAACATGAGAAAATTTATGCAAGCAGTCGAAGGAAAACTCCACACTCCTTCTATCTGCCACTACCACGCTCACCACTGTAAATTACTAACATTGTTATCTCAACCTAAAATAAACGAAAAAATTTTGTAACAGCAGCTTTATTGCTGTAATAATCAGTTAAAAAACTGATTTAGATAGTGTATTAATTAAGAAAATGTAACCTGTTGTTTGGTGAAATAAGAGTTTTCACAGAACTTAGTCAGCTTGATTTAACCCGATTTGTTCTCTACTGTCATTAAGAGAACAAATCTGGATTATTTAGTAGCCAAAGCTAGTAGAGAAAAGTTAAAAACATTAAGTTCTGTAGAACTTGTCTAACTTGTCCTTATATTCAATATACCCAAATTAAAGTCACAATGTATACACAATAATACTGATTTATAAAATATTTAAGGATTAATGTAAGTAATTTGAAATAGCAAGAATTTCTTCTATTCACATCTGTAATTCACACTGATATTAATAAAGTTTTCAATAAAATAGCTCGTATTTCTACATAAGTATCGTAGAAATACGAGATATCTGATCCTAATATTAGTTAATATTAATATGCCTACGTGAATACACTAGTAACGCAAGGCGGAAGTCAAAAGTCAAAATGAATATAGTGTAGGCGTTTCGTTGATTTACAATGGGTTGTTTATTTCCGCCGCGCTGTACTAGTTATCTTTAATAAAAGAGGCGATCGCCTTTTTTATCGGAGAACCAGAGTTGTTTCTAGTATAGTACGTAAGACCTTGATCAATGAATGCAGAAGTAGTATCTATTAACTGCTGAATAATCTCCGAATTAGTGTTATCTATTTCTTCACTAACTTTTTTCCCTGTAAATCGGTTTTTTCGCTCTTCTGGAGGTAATACAATGCGAGGATCTTTATAAGTCTCTTTTGGTTTGGGTTGGAATGTTTCATTTAAATCAAACTGAAGCCGTAAGTAACGTTTGGAATCGTACCCACCCATAATTTGTCGGCAAATAGTACTATCAATCTCAGATGTAGGTTCCATAAAAATGTTAGTCAGATTTTTTACCCAGTCTAAGCCTCTCCATTTGCTTATTTGCTCATATTGATATGGTTCACCAGTTTGACCTGTGCCAATAGAAAGAATAGAAATATCTTCTAATCGTAGATTATCAAGTTTATATTTTTGCTTGATTGGTGGGGATACTGAAGATTGACTAATCCTCATAACTAGGCTCAAAGCTGCGAGAGCAGGGTTATTAGCGGAAATTCCTCCATCAATGTGAGGGAATTCCCAATCGCCAAATTTTTCTTTATCTACAGGTTCTAATTTATATGGTGGGAAAAAAGTAGGAGCTGAGGCAGAAGCGGTACATATCTCCCATAAATAACAGTCATCGTACCATCTATCTTCTAGATCGGGATGACAGTTTGTAAAAAATGTCGTATTACGATACAAAGTATCGTAAGCAAGAATTAAAATAATAGGTTTTTCAATATCTTTTATTCTTGTGGATTTATAGGCATCTTTGAGGACGCTAATAATTCCATCATGAGAATATTTAGATGGTGAGAATACATCAATAATTGATTTAATGATGGACGGAAAGTTTTTATAACGATCTTTTCTACTTGGCGGAAATATATCTTTACCTCTATTTTTATACAGATTAATGAGTTCATCACTCTGTTTTCCTACAGCAATCCCTCCTGCTAATATTGAACCAGTAGAAGTGCCAGCAATAAGATCAAAGTATTCGTGTAAGAAGTTCCCTTTCCCCTGATTTCTAATTTCTTGTTCTACTTGTTGAAGTATTCGTGCTGCAACGACTCCACGAATACCGCCACCGTCTAAAGCCAAAATTTTGAAGGACATAGTAATTCTCTTTGATTATTCGTATGGTTATGTTTCCCAATAGTTTCTGGAGACAAGCATCATGAAATGAATTAAAATAGACTTCCATTAACTTGTTTACTCTTATCCATCTGAAGATACCCAAGTTTCTTTTACAAATCGCCAAAGATGCTAAAGGACTTCCAAAGAAAAAAATAATCAATCGCTTTGGTGAGCAGGGGGAGCAGGGGAAGCAGAAATCGGACAGTCGTATTGGACGTAGGAATTGAGTAATTTAATTTTTGGATGTCCCTAAGGAAGATTAAGCTCATCCCATCCCCTTTTAGGGGATGGAATAACACGAAAGACTGTTGACCCCAAATTCCACAGGTAGGCTCGTAAATGCTGTATTTTTGAAAATGACCTAAATGCTGCATTTGAGAAGCATGACAGCATCACCATTAGATATCAGAGTACAGGATATTGACCACTGCGGCATAATCGCAGGCATCTGTGATGAGATGAATCTAGTAGAACAAATTAACCGACTCCTGGGAACTCACCCTCAAGAAATCATTAGTGCTGGTTAAGTTGTAAAAGCAATAATTTTAAACGGCTTAGGGTTCGTAAGTGCGCCATTATATTTGTTTGAAAATTTTTTCGTAGGCAAAGCGACAGAGCATCTTTTAGGAGAAGGGATGCGTCCAGAACATTTAAATTTCGTTGGGTATCGAGAGTCCCAGGTACTCTAACTGCTGCAAAAATACTAATTTGAACTTCGGCAGTTGCTAAACCAAAAATTTGCTTGCTCAAAAGATGCTCTGGTTGCGTAACGGCTCAGTTCTAAGTTGCCCTTACACCAACTAGCTAATATCCAGGTTAAGGAGGTAAAAAAACATACTGGACGTGGTAGACCTAGTAAAGATGCTTTCCCCAGCTTTTACTACTAAGTTGATGCAATGGCTTTCCAAACTTGCCTAAAAATTTAACCTTATCTAATTATTCGATTCACAGCAGATATACTCTGAATGCGCCATTTCCCTTGTTCTCGAATCAAATCATACCGAACTCGCAAATCATCGTTAGAAGAGTTTTGAAACTGGCCATTTTCATAGAACTGTGTAACTTCCTTAACCGTAGCTTCCACTGCGGCACGATCTGCAAATAAATCAATTTTCTCAACAGATTCTATTTTCAGGCTATGGTCGTACTTGCCGTAGCGATTGTCTGACCTATACTGTTGAGCAATCAGCCGCCATTGAGATAAAGCAGAACCAGTTAAAATCTGCTCTAAATTATTAATCTCATGATTGGGCCCTAAAGCTGCGGCTTTGGTCGAGAACCAAGTCCGAATAACTTCCTCTGCCGTTGCATTTGTTAAAGGGCCATCTAATGCTCCTGGTTTACTATTTGGAGTAGGAATAGGTATTGGTGGTTGATTTATCTGTACAGACAACTCTGAACCACGTATAGGTGGTGTAGGGAAAAACAGATTTTTTAACCATCCAAAAGTTGTTGTGGCTACCACCCAGAGAACTAATAGACTCACCAAAGAAATAAACACTCTCCATACCAGCCGTGTTTTTCCTTCTACGGTGTTAGCAAAAGTTCGCCGCCGCCGCGGACGACGAGAATGAGGACGATTATCTGGGATACGCTCTCGGATAGTAGATTGAGTAGGTTTTCTCCGCCTACGCTTTTGGTTATGACCAGGTGCAGCACTTTTAGCTGAACCATTCAACTGCTGATTAGTGCCTCTGGTCGTCATCCGTTCAGCAGCAGGAACCTCTGATTTTATACTTCCAGATGAACTCCACAGGGGTGATGATAAGTTTGAATATTCGGGCGTTGGTGTTTCTGGCAAATCTAGATCAGGTGTTCTGCTGTGATTAAATTGTGCTGAGGTCTTAGTTGAATTGTTGTGGAAATGAGGCTTATTTGTCTGTGCCTTAGGAAAATACTGGGGGTTAATAACAGCCCATTCATTAGTTGTTTCTGCATCAGTTGGGAGTGCTTCTAAATAAGCTTGTACCTGTTGATTAGCAAAGTAATCTTTTAGGAAAGCTTGCTGATTTGTCAAATCTCGAAAATGGGGAAATACTTCGTGTTGCAACCACTGTTCTGCATATAGACACAGCCCTGGTAACAAATCTGGAGAGTCTTGAGATTTTTCCCGAATAAAAGCTAAAGCTTCGTACTCCTGACTAAGTTCTAAAACACGAGTTGCTTCTTCAGTTTGTCCCAAAAGTAATGCACATAGCGACTGTTCTAAATGTACATCTTGGCGTTTGCCGAGGCGCACGAGCATTTGCCTTGCTTGACGAATTAAAGCAGGTTGCCGTTGAGCAAATCCCCGTGCTATCAAGGCATAAACAGCTAAGTAAGTGGCAACAGCAGAAGGACGTTTGCTTTGAGCTTCAAATAATTTATGCTGCTCTGCGACTGTTAAGTGGTTGCGTAACTGCTGGATAAATCGCAAAAAGTCATCTATATTTAAACCAGATTCATCATTGTTCGTGCCATCAATGCCACCACGATCTTCTAAAAGGTTTTGTAATAATTCCAAGCCTTGGCTTCGTTCAGCAGTCTTTTCTTGAGGTAGTGCCAGCAGCTCCAAAATTCGATATGGACGCAACTTGTAAAGATCCGCCTGAATTTCCGCCTGTACACTAGAGAACAACCCTTCACGTACTAGCAGTTCTTGACCAGTTTCTAGAGATATGGCGGCATTTTCATAGTGACCTTGCTGCCACTGTTCACGACCTAATTCTAGACAAGCAAGAGCAACAGTGAGAACAACATCTGGATGTTCAGGACTTTCGGAAATTTCTTCGTCTGCTAAACTATGACCTTTTCTTGCACTTGTAGCACCATTTTTATTTACTAAGTACGGACGACCTAGTTTCAGTACAAGTTCGTATTCCCCTAACTCTTGTAAAATTAATAAAGCGCCAACTAATTCGTCTTGGTTAATTTCAATACCAAGACTTTGGGTGTCAATACCCCTTTTGGTGCTTTCTGTACGATTTTCCAGTGCTACTGTGGCAGCAGCAAGGTTATCAGGGTCATAGGCGTGGGCAAGATAGAGATGATCGTAGGTACTGCGTTGTTTTGGATCTGATAAAACCACGTAAGCTTCTTCTATGAGTTGTTTACGAGAAGAAATTGCTGCATGAGAATACTCACGTCGTGGCAACTGTACAATGCGATCGCTGTATGCCTGTCGCAATTGTTCATCTGTTGCCGCCAACGGTAGTCCTAAAATTCGGTAGTAATCTAGCGGAATTCGCACAGCCTACTTCCCCTGCACCGTGATCAACATAATTCACCTAGAGCTTTCCAGGCCTGTAAAACCGTGCCATAAAAATGCCGTATAGAATTTACTCTACAAGTGTATATTGCAACAACTTGTTTTGTACCTTCCCGAAATTTTGAGTCACATTCTAGTACTAATTTTTTGCTTTCGCCTAGAAAACCTCAATTTTCTGTCTTAATTCTTAGTATTTTTGTTTAACACAACTATTATCAGCCTTCGATAGCACAAACCACAACTACCGCTTTTAATCACGGCATAATTGTTGTGGTTGCAAGAATCTATTGATGATTGATTTTTTAAGGACTTTCCCACTAGGAGGTTAGTAAGATACTACTTTTGGGGGTTGACCCTGATAACTATAGAAGAAAATAATATCATAATTTATCTTTAATTACAATTATCTATTTGAGTGTAGAGAGTTTTGTCTCTTTTTTTTAAATTGTTAATGGATATGCAGAAAGCAGTCTATCTTGATTGCTAGTCTATGAAAGGGAATATTTAGGAGCGCTGTTAGCGGTAGCGGGGCTTTTAGCCCGTGGTGAGTGCTAATTGCTGAGTAAAAAGTAGTAATTACTCACTACTTAGAACTGATTTGATGCCTAAGCCGAGTCATATTAGTTTTTACTCAGTACTCGTTATGGGCTAAACGACTCGCTACCGCTAACGGCGCTCAAAACTGCTTCGGTGAGAGAGAAAAACTTAAAGCGACAGATATCGTCGTTAGAGTCAACTCCTCACAGAGCAGTGACTGAAAACTTAAAAATCAAACATTAAAAATTCAGCTATTCCCTAAGGGCCTTTTTTGGTGCATAAATAAAGTTTGATTGTTGAGTCTTGCAAACGCTAGCCTGTTAAAAGCTGAGGTTGTTATCAGACCAACTTATTTAACACGCTATCGCTGGTATGCCATTGCAGTAAATCCAAGCGGTGTTGTTGTACGAAGAAAATCAAACTGCCTACGGAAGGTAGGCGGCTGCGCGGGTTCTTCCTTAAGGAGATAAAGGTCACAAGGCCAGAAACGCTGCGTAAGACTCAGACCGGATTTAGTTCCTAGTATTCAGCAATGAATACACAAGGGCAGAGCATCGGCGAATGAGACGCGAAACCTACACTGATACTTTATATACAGTGTAAGTACTTCACGACCGTAACTTTAAGTTTTACAAGAGGAATACTCAAAAATAATGGTTCAAGAGCGTACTTTACCCACATTTAATCCTGCTACTACGCACATTACTAAAGAAGAAGGGTTACGGTTGTATGAGGACATGGTATTAGGGCGCTTGTTTGAAGATAAGTGCGCTGAAATGTATTACAGAGGCAAAATGTTTGGTTTTGTCCATTTGTACAACGGTCAAGAAGCCGTTTGTAGTGGTGTCGTGCAATCAATGCGACCGGGTGAAGATTACGTTTGCAGTACCTACCGTGACCATGTTCATGCTCTGAGTGCGGGAGTACCAGCAAAAGAAGTAATGGCAGAATTATTTGGTAAAGCCACAGGTTGCAGCAAAGGGCGCGGTGGTTCCATGCACATGTTTTCTGCGGAACATCGCTTGCTAGGTGGCTATGCTTTTGTGGCTGAGGGAATTCCTGTGGCAGCTGGAGCGGCTTTTCAAAGCAAATACCGCCGCGAAGTCCTAGGAGATAAAAATGCTGACCAAGTAACGGCTTGCTTTTTTGGCGACGGTGCAGCTAACAATGGTCAGTTTTTCGAGACGCTAAATATGGCAGCTTTATGGAAACTGCCAATTCTTTTTGTAGTCGAAAATAACAAGTGGGCTATTGGGATGTCTCACGAACGGGCAACTTCCCAGCCAGAGATTTATAAAAAAGCCAGTGCGTTTAACATGGTGGGCGTAGAAGTAGATGGTATGGATGTACTAGCTGTCCGAGCCGTGGCTCAAGAAGCTGTAGCCCGTGCCCGTGCAGGTGAAGGCCCAACATTAATTGAGGCGCTTACCTACCGCTTCCGGGGTCACTCCTTGGCTGACCCTGATGAAATGCGAAGCAAAGCTGAGAAAGAATTTTGGTTCGCCCGTGACCCAATTAAGAAGTTAGCAGCTTATTTGCTGGAGCAAAATCTGGCGGACGAGGCAGAAATCAAAGCCATTGATCGTAAAATTCAGGATGTAATCGACGACGCGGTTAAATTCGCCGAAAGCAGCCCAGAACCAGACCCAAGCGAGTTATATCGTTTCGTGTTTGCAGAAGACGAGTAAATTATAGGGAGTGGGGAGTAGGGAGTAGGGAATAGGGAGTGGGGATTTAGAGTATGCCTAATGCCCAATGCCCAATGCCCAATACCCCATGCCCAATTAAGTAGGACTAAAATTTGTGTTTAGTATTGCAGTTCAACAGCAACAGTACAAGACCTACATTCTTTCTGATGAAGCCGGAGGTTCTCAGTTAGAAGTCGTACCAGAACGCGGTGGGATCATCACTCGTTGGCGCATTCAAGGGCAAGAAATTTTTTACCTGGACACAGAACGTTTTACTCATCCTGAGTTGAGTGTCAGAGGTGGGAATCCAATTTTGTTTCCTATTTGTGGCAATCTACCAGATAATACTTACACTTACAACGGGCAACAATATACACTCAAACAACACGGTTTTGCCCGTGAATTGCCCTGGAAAGCAACAGAACAAGAAACTGGAGATAAAGCTAGTCTCACTGTCGTTCTTGATAGCAATGAGCAAACCAAAGCAGTTTATCCTTTTGATTTTCAACTGGCTTTCACCTACGAACTTCAAGGTAATACCTTAGAAGTCCGGCAGCAGTATAAAAACTTGTCATCCACACCAATGCCTTTTTCGGCTGGTTTTCATCCCTACTTTCTGTGTGGTGATAAAACTCAGCTAGAGGTTGAAATTCCCTCTAAGCAGTATCAAGATAATCAAACTAAGGAATTTCACTCTTTTGACGGCAATTTTGACTTTAGCCGTGATGAAATTGATTTTGCCTTTGGAGAGTTAACGAGTAAATCGGCCACTGCCATAGATCGCAGCCGGAAGTTAAAACTCACTTTGGATTATGATGATTTCTCTACCTACTTGGTATTTTGGACAGTCAAAGGCAAAGAATTCTACTGTTTAGAACCGTGGAGTGCCACCCGTAACTCTCTCAATACTGGTGATAACCTGACTGTGTTAGCACCAGGAGCTAGTTATACAGCATCTGTAAGGTTGACGGCTAATTTTTTCTAAACCCCTTTACAAATCTATAGATGTATATGCTATGATTGCAAAGTTGCGAAATGCAAAGAAAGGGTCGCTAACTCAACGGTAGAGTACTCGGCTTTTAACCGATTAGTTCCGGGTTCGAATCCCGGGCGACCCATAAAATCAACATAATATTATTTAGATTAAAAGAAGGCGATCGCAGCATCCAAGAAATTTCTGCAATTCGGTAGGATAGGCATAGACTAATCCCAAACACCATTGTCATGGTAAAAACAATTCCACAGCATTGGACAATTCCCCTTTTGGAAAATGGCGACAAACTCAGTCTTTATGAATTTGAGCGTCGCTACAATGCCATGCCTAACTTGAAAAAAGCCGAATTGATTGAGGGAATTGTCTACATCATGCCTGCTGCTTTACGTTTTAGAAGTCACGGTCAACCGCATGGTTGGATTCTTACATGGCTCGGTACTTACGAAGTTGCGACACCTGGTGTAGCTTTAGGAGTAGAACCCACTGTGCGCTTAGATTTAGATAACGAACCTCAACCAGATGCTGTACTTCTGATCAACCCAGAAGCGGGAGGTCAAGCAAGGCTGAGTGACGATGATTATATTGAAGGCGCACCAGAGTTAATTGTCGAAATTTCTGCTAGTAGTGTCGCCATCGACCTCCATGCTAAAAAGCAAGCCTATCGTCGCAATGGAGTCAAAGAATATATCGTTTGGCAAGTACTCGATCAAAAATTGGCCTGGTTCTATTTGGAACAGGGTGAGTATGTAGAGTTGGCTACTGATAGTAACGGAATTCTGCGAAGTCAAATTTTTCCAGGGTTGTGGTTAGCGGTTGCAGAGTTATTAGCGGGGAATATGCAGTCCGTGTTGAGTATTTTACAAACAGGCTTGCAATCTCCTGAACACGCAGCATTTGTCCAGAAACTAGAGCCTTTTGCCTGATGCGATCGCTTGTAGATTTACCAAAATAGTTAGGAGTGCGATCGCTTTAAAATAACCATTTGGGATAGTGGGCTACCAGAGCTACTAGCTGTAGGGTAACTAAATGTACAGCAACACAGAGCAAGTATAGGGCATAGTACAGCAGTAGAGAGCAAGTATAGAACACATTTATAATAACGATGGCGTAAACTTTTTCAACATAGATACACGACACTAGTTATAATTTCCTATAAGTTGAAAAAACTCTTAAGATTTAGCGTAATAAATACGCTTTTCTCAGACCGACTAGCTGACAACCACATTAGGAGGACTATCTATGGCGCTTGTACCACTGCGGCTGCTGTTGGATCACGCAGCTGAAAACGGTTACGGCATCCCAGCTTTCAACGTTAACAATTTGGAGCAGATTCAGGCAATCCTGAAGGCTGCTGTCGAGACAGATAGCCCCGTAATTTTGCAAGCTTCACGCGGCGCTCGTAATTATGCAGGAGAAAACTTTCTACGCCACCTGATTTTGGCAGCTGTAGAAACCTATCCTCACATTCCCATTGTCATGCACCAAGATCATGGTAATGCGCCTGCTACCTGCTACTCAGCAATTAAGAACAACTTCACCAGCGTAATGATGGATGGTTCTTTAGAAGCTGATGCGAAAACTCCCGCTAGCTTCGAGTACAACGTTAATGTTACCCGCGAAGTTGTAAATGTAGCTCATGCTTTGGGTGTCAGCGTTGAAGGTGAACTCGGTTGTTTGGGTTCTCTAGAAACTGGTGCTGGTGAAGCTGAAGATGGTCACGGGTTTGAAGGTACACTCGACCACTCTCAACTGTTAACTGACCCCGATGAAGCTGTTGACTTCGTAGAAGCAACCCAAGTAGATGCTTTGGCTGTTGCTATTGGCACAAGCCACGGTGCTTACAAGTTTACCCGCAAGCCTACTGGGGAAATTTTGGCAATCAGCCGCATTGAAGAAATTCACCGCCGTCTGCCTAACACCCACTTGGTAATGCACGGTTCTTCTTCTGTACCTGAAGATTTGCTTGCACTGATTAACCAGTATGGTGGTGCAATTCCTGAAACCTACGGCGTACCTGTAGAAGAAATCCAAAAAGGTATTAAGAGTGGTGTACGTAAAGTAAACATCGACACCGATAACCGTTTGGCTATTACTGCTGCTGTACGTGAAGCTTTGGCTAAAAAACCAGAGGAGTTTGACCCCCGTCACTTCCTCAAGCCTTCTATCACATATATGCAGAAGGTTTGTGCTGAACGCTATCAGCAATTTGGCACAGCTGGTAACGCAAGCAAGATTAAGCAAATCTCTCTAGAAGATTTTGCTGCTAAGTATGCTAAAGGTGAACTCAACGTTGTTACCAAGTCAGCTGCTAAAGTTTAATTTTGACAAAAAATAAATCGGGGCATAGTGCTACTATGCTCCTAAAAAACTGAGGATTTAAATGTTGTCAGAAACCGGGTGATTACCCGGTTTTTTGTTTTATTCATAAGGGTTGGGCATGGGGCATGGGGCATTGGGTATTGGGCATGGGGCATTAGTTATTCTTTCTTCTCTGCTTCCCCTGCTTCCCCTGCCCCCTGCTCCCCCTGCTCTCCAGTCCCTAGAACACCCGATGCTGTAAAGAGGGCATTTGACGGCGGACTTGTTCTAACCTAGTGGGTTTGATTTCTGCGATCGCAATTCCCGGTTTTTCCCCAGCATCGGCTAAAATTACGCCCCAAGGGTCGATAATAACGGCGTGGCCGTGGGTTAGACGGCGGGCGTAGTTATTGCCTGTTTGGGCAGGAGCAATGACGTAGGCGGTATTTTCGATGGCTCTGGCTTGTAGTAGTACTTGCCAGTGGTCTTTGCCAGTAAAGGCGGTAAAGGCGGCGGGAATAAAGATAACATCAGCTCCCTTATCTGCGAGATGACGGTACAGTTCAGGGAAGCGGACATCATAACAAATGGAAAGCCCTAAATTACCAAGTTTTTCTGAAAAATGGACAGGTGGTAGTTCTGTACCAGCCACAACCGTGCTGGATTCCCGATAGGTGTTGCCGTCGGGGACATTAACATCAAATAGGTGTACTTTGTAGTAGCGAGAAAGTTCTTGACCGTTTGGGTCAATGAGTAGAGTGGTGTTATAAACTTTGCCTGTATTGTCTACGGGAACTGGAAAGCTGCCGCCCAAGATCGTAATTTGAAAGCGTTGAGCCATTTTTTTGAGAAATTTTTCGCTTTCAAGAGCGATCGCATCACCTTGCGCGAGTTTGTCTTTTTCTTCTCCCATATAGGAAAAGTTTTCTGGCAAACCTACCAATTCAGCACCTTGACGCACGGCAAGCTCTATTAATTCTTCTGCCTGTGCCAAATTTTTCTGTAGGTCGGGCACACTGGTCAATTGAATAGCGGCGGCTAAATAAGGCTTCATAGATTCAACAACGAACAGTTGATTGATGGAAAAGAGATTATCAAAATATATCGCTACTTCAACATCTGTGGAACTTAATTAGAAATGCGTCAGCCAAGATTTTCTTCAACAGACTTGTTTTATTACTGATCTTAATCTTCCTCTGGGTTCTAGTAAACTGAGCAAGATAAAGATTAGGTTGTGATCAAACCTTGATAAAAGCTGTCTCCTGTGGATATTTCTATTCTCATTCAAACATTTATCGCTGTGTTTGTCTTGGCGGATGCCGTGGGCAATATACCGATTGTTTTAGTTTTGACTAAGGGCATGATGCCAGACCAAAGAAACCAAGTTATAGATAAAGCAATTATCGTTGCGATCGCAGTTCTTTTGCTATTTGCTTTTGCTGGGCAAATAATTTTAAATTATTTAGAAATCAGTATCGGCTCTTTGCGAATAGCTGGAGGTCTATTGTTGCTGTTAATTGCTTTGCAAATGCTGCGGGGAGAATTAGATCAGCCGATTATTGAGGAAGGACGCGATGTCGCAATTACTCCACTAGCTTTACCACTGCTAGCGGGGCCAGGGACTTTGACGACGGTGATGTTGCTGATGTCGAAATCACAGAGTCCACATATTGCTGTGGTGGTAGGTATATTAGGGGCGATGTTTATTACTTGGTTGATTTTGCGTTTAGCAAATCTGATTGACCAGTGGATTGGTGCAGAAGGTGGAGTGATTGTGACCCAACTTTTGGGCTTTCTATTGGCGGCGCTAGCGGTGGAAATTGGTAGTACGGGAATTAAGGAGTTGTTTTTGAGCTAGAAAACTCCTAAAAATATTCGGAACCTGAAACTATATACAAATGTAAACAAGTTTGATAGACGGCAAAATTCGCGCCTCTCAAACTTGTTTATAAAAATTAACCTAAAGTTAGAACAACATGGATAGCTCAAAAGGATTTTATTGCCAATTGAGCTTCAAAGATACTTTTCAAGAGTGGAAGCTAATGTAGTTTTAGGCACAGCGCCCACCACCATATCCACTTTTTGTCCACCCTTAAAAATCATTAATGTGGGAATACTGCGGATGCCGTACTGACTAGCAACTTGGGGATTTTCATCCGTGTTGACTTTGACGACCTTGATTTGACCTTTGTACTGTTCGGAGATTTCATCGACAACAGGAGCTACCATACGGCATGGTCCGCACCAGGGTGCCCAAAAGTCAACTAAAACGGGTACATCGCTGTCGAGTACTTCTTGCTTAAAACTAGAATCGGTAACTTGTGCGGCTGTTGACATGCCTAAAACCTTCGCCAATAATATCTGAACTTGGTGAAAATTCTACCATAGCAATAAACCTCAGCTTGGGAGTCCAAGGATGTACATTTGCAAAGAAGCTCTAAAATTTATTTACAAACATAAGGAACCGCCCGAACAGTAGTCCGGGCGGAGTGTGGTGTGAGGAGTGAACGGAAACATTTGTCTCCGCTATCTCTATTGTAGGCGACATATCGAATTTTTCCAGCAATTGTTTAGGGGGCTGGAGAAATTTTTTAAGAATTGGGCAGGGGGAGATGAACTAGTACATCATGCCCAATGCCCCATGCCCCATACCCCAATTCTATTTCCCCATACCTAATTGTTGAGCTTTTTGGTAAACTTTACCCTCGGTTAATAGGGAAGGCGCAATCACAACTTCTACTTGCTGCATTTCTTTAATATTTTTGGCTCCTAAAGTGCCCATACTGGTCTTTAAGGCTCCTAAAAGATTGTGAGTGCCATCATCTAGCCCTGCTGGCCCAACGAGTATTTGCTCTAGGCTACCAGTGGTAGCAACGCGAATGCGGGTGCCACGAGGCAAAACAGGGCTAGGAGTCGCCATACCCCAATGATAACCTCGTCCTGGGGCTTCTGCGGCTCTAGCAAAGGGGGAACCAATCATCACACCATCAGCACCACAGGCGATGCATTTACAAATGTCGCCACCGGTGATTAAACCGCCATCAGCGATAACGGGGATATAGTTACCAGTTTCCTTGTAGTAATCATCTCGTGCAGCAGCACAATCCGCGATCGCAGTTGCCTGTGGTATACCAAC
This sequence comes from Nostoc sp. FACHB-892, assembly GCF_014698795.1. Lineage (GTDB taxonomy): Bacteria > Cyanobacteriota > Cyanobacteriia > Cyanobacteriales > Nostocaceae > Nostoc. The sequence goes on along the minus strand of NZ_JACJTR010000008.1, from coordinate 106,641 downwards.
ACCCAACACACCACGGGAGGTACAAGCGGCACCAGGCCCAATTCCCACCAATACCCCAGCCGCCCCAGCTTTCAACAAATTCAACGTAACTTCGTAAGTCACGCAATTACCTAGCACCACAGGGATAGGCATGGAACGGCAAAATTCTGCTAAATCAAGTGGTACTATAGACTCTGGCGACAGATGTGCAGTAGAAACTACCGTAGCCTGTACGAAAAATAAATCTGCCCCAGCTTTTGCCACCGCCTCGCCGTATTTACTTGCACCGGCTGGAGTCGCACTTACCGCCGCAATGCCACCTTGTTCTTTAATTTCCTGAATACGTTTTTCAATTAATTCCGGCTTTATTGGTTCGGCATAGAGTTCTTGCATCAGGGCAACAAATTCATCTTTCCCCACAGAGGCTATCCGATCTAATATTGGCTCTGGGTCAGCATAGCGAGTGTGAATACCTTCTAAATTGAGGACACCTAATGCTCCTAACTGTGACAAACGTACAGCCATACGAACATCTACTACACCATCCATCGCACTGGCAATTATCGGGATTTCTCGCTCAATATTGCCAATACGCCATCTAGTATCTGCCAAACTGGGATCTAGTGTTCTGTTACCGGGGACTAAAGCAATTTCATCTATTCCGTAAGCTCTGCGAGCTGTTTTTCCCCGCCCAAGTTGAATTTCCACGCTTTAATTTTTCTCAAATCTATTTAAGCTAGGGTATCAAATTGTGAGAGAAGTTGGGGCGTTTTTTCCCTGAACTACACAGATAGATTCGAGTTACCCAAGTCGCAGCTCGAAACTTTGATGGACGCAAAGTATTTACCAAGCAACCAAATGAGTAAAAATTATTAATTGGTTTTTATATTGTGTTGTTTGAAGGTTGGTGTTGCGCTAGTTTTTGGATAATTGTAGTTTCATGTGTTTTTTATTACTTAGTTATTATTATTGGCATTAATTGTCTTAATTTGCCTATATTGAGTTAGACCAAAATTATGCGAATTCGCACTGATAATTTACCGTTTATTTTTAGCTGCATCTACACCAGTGTAACCAGTTGCTATCCAAATTATCGCTCTAGCTCCATCTCTAATAGATTTTTCAATAGATTCAGAGGGTTTTTCTGAAGGAACGGGCACTGGTTTTAAATAAATACCTCGACTACCCAAAATAATTTCGCCGATGACACAAGCCCGACGCATATGGAAATCTGAAGTAATCAAATAAACGCTCTTGATGCCACGAGCTTGCAAATCATCTACCAAAGTAGTAAAATTAGTAACTGTATCTACGGCCTCATAGTCCAAGTGTAAACGTTTGGGATCAACACCAGCTTTGGTAAACACTCGTTGTGTGAATGTAGGTGGACTACCCCCAGTAATCCAAATTGGTATGTTTGGATGCTGGCGGACAAATTGGGCCGTAAACTTCTCTCGCTCTAAACGTTTCGTTGAACCACCCAGCACTACAACTGCTTGGGGCTGTACAAATTGGTTTTGTACTTCTTTGTATCCCCACCACGTAATTAGCGGTAAGACAAAAGCTATAAAACGAAAAGATTTACCCGTAAAGAATAGCTTATTCAAGGCTCAATATTTTGTTTACTGATTACAAAATTTCCTCTGGCTAGAAGAAAAACAATTGATAGTAGAGTAGCAAACTCCTCAAAAATCTGCCCAAATATAAATTTAGGTGATTTTTGTGTTGCAGCGCGATGAAGCGTGCTTAAAGTTTTTCCTCTAATTGATGGATTATCCTAACCTGTATCGGACAATCTATCAAAGGGTTCTAGCACCCTGTAGAAAAACCTGTCTCTAAATCTCTCTCCTTTAAGGCTACGACCTACACACAAGTTATCCGATTACCCAAAAGTCCCCCAAAACCTCACCCTATCCTATCGGACATCCCCCCTTAGTAAGGAGAAGGACAGGTTTTACGTAGTAAAATCAGGGTGAGGTGTCTAAGTAGCTCTGAGACTTAACCGTAAATTGTGTTCAGAAAGACTTGTGTGTATACCTTAGCCTAAAAGGAGAGATACTTTGAAATTTCCCCTTCCCGCGTCCGGAAAGGTGTTAGAGGGTTAGGTTTTTACAGATGACCTTGAATTGTCAGATTTAGTAGAGACGCAAAATTGGATGGACTTTATCCAGTTTTGGTAACGCGTCTCTACACGCTGTACTAAATATAATTTATATCTATCTATCCTATTCACTAGTTGCTGCTTCTAGCCAAACTTCTACATCATCTGCTAGCAACTTCTGTGCAGCATCTAGCATTGATGTTGCTATGTCTTTGAGGTCTTCGCGGTTATTTAAGTAAGTTTTCAAGGCTTCCATTGGGTCGATGCTACTACTCGCACTCAATTCAGGAATCCGGGGTCGAGCCAACTGACTCACTAATTCTGCTTGAATGGTGTAGGTATGAGCAGGACTTAAAGCAGTATGTAGACAGGAACTGTCAATTAAATCCATCTGTTCAGAGCGCAGTTTGTAAATTAACCGCACTACAGCATCTTCAATATTATATTTAGCGATCGCTTTCATTAAAACCGCTTGCGGCTCATCTGCTTTCGAGACATCCACCTCAATGGTACGGAAAGTCCGAACTGTTAAGGGACAAAATTCCCATTCAGCCCTCCCCCGCTCCAGTTCTATCATCACATAGCCTTTGTCTTCTTTCTCTTCGCTAAAATCTACTCGCTCAATGCTCCCTGGATAAATCACAGGCGGGTTGTTGGATTTATTCAGGTTCTGGTGGCGGTGAACGTGTCCCAACGCTACATAATCAAAACAAGGTCGCGTCAGCAAAGATAGGGGTAGAGTAAAACCTTTACCTACTGCCAAAAAGCGTTCTGCCCCCAAGCTAGCATTGTCAGCCATCAAGTGAGCCAAAAGGACAGTAGGCACATCGGGGTCAAGACGGCGAATTTCCCCTTCTAGAACAACTCGCAGACGTTCTGTTAACAGTTGGTTGACTTCTGCCAAAGACGAGCCTTCAGTCTCTTGACGAGTCATCAGAGTCGAACGCGTTAGCCAAGGCAGGGTAATTACTTGCACTGTGCCATTACGGGTTTCGATGCAGTGAGTGGTTAATGTGTCACCGACAACAAATCCTGGCACTCCCAAAGTGCGGTAAATATTTAAACTCGCTCCTCCCTGTCCTTGGGAATGTTGGTCGTGGTTACCTACCAACAACACTGTTGGAATATTGGCATCCATGAGACGACGAAATTGGCTGGCAAAAGCTTGTTGTACATAAGGCGGTGGTGTGGCATCCGGGAAAGCATCGCCACCAAATATCACCATGTCAACAGCATCTGTCAGCGCTCGGTCAATACATATAGACAAGGTATTGACAAAATCCTCCAGTCGTGTATTTAATCCGGTTGCTGGATTAATTCGTCCGTGGGAGAAGCCGCTTCCCATGTGGATGTCGGAGAGATGGAGGATTTTAATCATATTTGTTCTTAGTCATTAGTCATTTGTCTAAATATTAATGACTAATGACTAATACATAACAACTAAATATGAATTCCGCATTCTGTTTTATCACTTCCCCGCCAACGTCCGGCGCGTTCGTCTTCGCCTTCGCCTACTTTGGTGGTGATGGGTTGGTCGCCGATGCTGGGATAACCTTGGTCGTGGAGGGGGTTGTAGATGACTCCGTGTTCAGCCACATAAAGCCAACTATCTTGGCGTGTCCAAGTAGCGATAGGATTTACTTTCAGCCGACCTTTACCGTCGAATTCAAATATGGGCATATTCGCACGGGTTACTGCTTGATCACGGCGGCGACCAGTAATCCAAGCGACACTGTTGAGTTCGTCTAGACCCCGTAACAGTGGTTCAATTTTTGTAATGTGGTGGAATTGGGCAATATCTTTGTCCCAAAGTTTGTCGCCATACTTGGTTTCAAAGGCTTCGCGGGTGTCTACGTCTGGGGTTTTGAAAGTTTGCAAATCCAGGTTGTAGACTTGTTTGGCTTTGGCTACTAATTCTAAGCTTTCGGCAAAGTGGTGCAAGGTGTCGAGAAAGATTACAGGAACGGGATGCTTCAGTTCACTGTAAAGAATATGGGTAATTATCATGTCATCCACGTTAAAGGCGCTTGTTTGCACCAGTCCCGTTGGGATATTCTCTATAGACCATGCCAGTATTTCTTTGGGAGTGGCAGTTTCAAATTGCTGATTTAATTTTTCTAAGTCAAAAGCGATCGCTTGGTTTATAGATGGCGTGGAAGTTGTCATGATAATTTTCTGTTCAAATAATTTTACCTTGATTGAAATTTATTTTACCTCACCAAGGCGCGTATTCCGGTCGGAGATAAGGTAATTATTCTGTTCGGAAATTACTACATTGTGGAACTGGAGAATGGGTTGTAGAGAAATTAGTGATCCGGTTCGGTAGGGGGAGCAGGGGAAGCTTTTGAGGAAAGAGGGTTATTGTTGAATAATTTTTCTCTCAGGAACAGGTTCTATTCCCGAACTGCCGCCTGTCTGCCTCAACCAAGAAATTCCTTAACCGAACGGTATAGGGGAAACTACGAGAATGGCGCATTCTCAGTAAAAATATTTAAGTATAAATTAAGCAATTACTAAGAAACTTTGCGGTAATTTAAGTTTTACAATGCTTTTATAGATATTTATACTGATTTTGATATGGTTAAGGAACAATTAATAAAAAGGATTTTACTTAAATGAACACTTCAAAATCTACCAATCGCTTAGGTGAATCTATAATCATGGGCGCTTTAATGATGTTGACTAGCGTTAGTGTTATTACAATAATGAACTTTTTCTAAGATAAACATTTCTAATTTTAGCAATAAAACTTCACATAGTCCTGCTCAAAATTGAGCGGGGCTTTTGCTTTTAACGTGATCTCGATCATTGTAATTTAACTAGGACTTACATAATATATGTTGTCAAAAACTCAACTGTCCTCAAGATTGTTCCAGCTAGTGGGAAAAATACTTTGAGGACGTTTCGTTTTTGACTCGCTTACATCCCCACCCCCTAAAGGGATGGGGAATTACGCAAACAGGTTAAACAAATACAAAGCCAGTATCGGTTGCCAAATTTGTATTGAGCTTTAACCCATCTTTAACAACAGCAATTAACTCTGTTCCATTGTTGGTAAAGATGCCGACAGCAGACTTGTCATCAGACACCGTTGATGCAGACCCTAGTGAGTAATTATTAGCAAGTCCCTTGAGTTCAATTTGATCCCTAGCCTTAAAGCTGGCAATATCGGCATAGTCACCGTTACCCGAACTGGCATAGAAAACTGAACTGGCATCACCCAAGACGTAAGTATCTGCACCTTGATTACCGTTGAGTAGATCAATTTCGCCTGACCCACCCCCCCAACCAATGAGGCGGTCATTGCCCTTGCCTCCAAAAAGGGAGTCACTGCCAAGTCCGCCTAAAATTGTGTCATTGCCATCGCCTCCACGGAGGGTGTCGTTGTTTCCCTTGCCATCAAGGTAGTCATTGCCTGGGCTACCATTTATATTTTCACTGGCATCAGTGCCGACCACGAGATTGCTCCCAGTTAGGGAATTGACTACAGTGGAGTTGTTAAAGCTAGTTAGATCACTAACTGAGTTAAGGTTTCCGACGTTGTTAGTAGTAATCGTCGATTGCCCAGGGCTAGAAGTAATAGTACTGTTCTGTAGTATTGTGGGAGCATTCGACACTAAATTACTGATAGTGTTGTTATCGAGTACCGTTATTGGGGTAGTTGTGCCACCATTTCCAAAGATTGTAGTGGCGGGCCCGGTATTGTTACTAGAAACCGTGATAATTGGAAAGCCAGCAATATTATTATCAGCGATCGCGAAGTTTTGAGAAGTAGTGCCTAGCGTAATACCTGAGGAAGGATTACTGATGGTCAATGTAGCGGTTTCTGTGCCTTCAATCACAGCATCATTTACAACGCTGAAGATGACAGAACCTGAGGTTTGTCCGCTAGGAATGGTGATGATATTGTTGCTAAGGTTGTAATCACTGGTGGTGATGCCTGTTCCTGTTACACCTAAATTGACTGTTTGATTACCAGATACGGCACTGGATGCAGTAGCAGTAACGATGGTAGCTGTTGTGTTTGCTTCCGAGCCAGCAGTAGTACTCAGGGATAAGTTGACGGTTGGGAAGGCAGCAATATCATTATCAGCGATCGCAATGTTTTGAGAAGTAGTGCCTAGTGTAATACCTGCGGAAGGATTACTGATGGTCAATGTAGCGGTTTCTGTGCCTTCAACCACAGCATCATTTACAACGCTGAAGGTGACGGAACCTGCGGTTTGTCCGCTAGGAATGGTGATGATATTGTTGCTAAGGTTGTAATCACTGGTGGTGATGCCTGTTCCTGTTACACCTAAATTGACTGTTTGATTACTAGATACGGCACTGGATGCAGTAGCAGTAACGGTGATAGCTGTTGTGTTTGCTTCCGAGCCAGCAGTAGTACTCAGGGATAAGTTGACGGTTGGGAAGGCAGCAATATCATTATCAGCGATCGCAATGTTTTGGGAAGTAGTGCCTAGTGTAATACCTGCGGAAGGATTACTGATGGTTAATGTAGCGGTTTCTGTGCCTTCAATTACAGCATCATCTACAACGCTGAAGGTGACAGAACCTGCGGTTTGTCCGCTAGGAATGGTGATGATATTGTTGCTAAGGTTGTAATCACTGGTGGTGATACCTGTTCCTGTTACACCTAAATTGACTGTTTGATTACTAGATACGGCACTGGATGCAGTAGCGGTGACAATGATTTGGGTTGTTCCTGCTTCAGTTCCTGAGTTAGTGTTGAGAGATAAGTTGACTGTGGGATTTCCACTGCCGATCGCCAAGTTTGTGGTGTTAGGAACTATCCTAGCCCCGTCACCTTCGGTATCAATTGTCCAATTAGCACTGTTGTTAACAAGCGCCTTATAGCCTACCAAACTGGTTTGTCCAGTACGGGAACCAGTATACTGACCATAGTCAGTGCTACTGGTGAGTTTAATCGCATTAACTCCATCAGTTAGTCCAACAGTAGTCAGACTGTTATTATTCGCCTCAGTTGAGACGGCAGTTAGAATTGTGGTTGGGGCAGTAGCACTATTTCCCAGAAAGGCATAAACAGTCTCATCAGTTGTATTGAGTCCCAACTCGCTTGAGGTAACAACTGTAAATGTACCAATAGATGATGCGCGACTAGTACTATCAATTGCACTAAAGCGAACTACAGTACCACCAGCAATTTTCTGAGATCCCGTATTCCATACAAACGAGGATTCACTGTTACCAATAGCGGTCGGACTCGCAGCTGTGCCGTCACTAAAGTAAATAGTTGTATTCGGATCTATGTCTACAAAGGTGACAATAGACCAGCCATCTTCATCGGCATTGAAAGAGATAAAAGCAATATCGCCTTGTGTCAAAGCCATTAATAAGGTTTCCTTCAATTTAGTTTGTATTGTTTGAAAAGCGCCTGAAAAGCTGATATTTACGAATAATTTGCGAACGTAATCAAGTAAGGCAATTTTGGATTTTAGATTTCAGATTTTAGATTGACCCCAGCAATCAAGTCACTGGCTCTGCCATTGAATTTTAGATTTTGACTCTTCAATTCCATTATCCAAAATTTAAAATCCGAAATTTTGTCACATTGACAATCGCAATATCACCATTCAAAAAACTATTTGGTAGTCAAAAAGCTACGGATTTTACTATGATTAATCCACATTCAGCAACTTTAAGTCATGTCAACAACGTGAAGAAAAGATTTACAAAAGGCTAAGACAATATGCCACCACGACAAGTACCAAGTTGAATCAAAAAGAATTTAAAATTAGGGTGCGATCGCTATTTCTCCCTAGTGACTAATTGGCGCTTTCGCTCCTGCATCGCCTTTACTCAAAAATAGTAACACGGGTAGTAAGCAAATAAACAGCAAGCTCCCCACTCGAAAGCAATCTGCGTAAGATCAAATAGCAGCTTGGGTAAGCCGTTAAGCATATAAGAAAGCACATTGAGATCGCAGGGGGCCAGTTCTTGCTGGGAGCAATGGAGAGGTTTTGCAGCTTTTATTACCATGAAAATGGTGCAATTTAAACAACGATTAGCTTAGGGACTTCCAAATAAAAAATATACCCTCGCTATAGGGGCAGGGAAAGTCGTAGTGAAGTCCAGAAATTGAATAATTTATTTTTTGGAGTTCCCTAAGACAACATTTGTGATCGCATATCCAGTTACCATCTAAAAGATCGCACAAAGGAAAGCTGTAAAAGCCAGCGCCCACTTCAATGGCCCCTGTACATAACCAAATTGGTCAAAACTAAAACGTTTAATCTTAGTGACCATTGTCAGAGCGATCCCCAAAGCAAAAATTTAAATACCTCTTCCCTATTCCCAACTTGTTGCCAAAATAACTTTTCACGAACGGTTGTAAATGAGATGATGGATTAATTAGAGAAAAAGGTGAACAATTGTTATTTTTCTCCTTCCGCTTCTGGTTGCAAAATGGCATTACAGTATTGAATGAGGGTTGTCAAGCGATCGCTAATCGTTTGAAGTCTCGTTTGTGCAGTAGATGCTTGCCGCGCTCCTTGCAAAAACATTACATCTATTGCCAACAAGCGCAACTGCTTGCTCATTTCCGTTTGATAAGACTGGACTCGCCAGTTTTCATCAGCCAAGGGCACAATCTGCTGCCCGAAAAATTGCTGCAACGAGGCTACACGCTGTCGCAGTTCGGACGCAACGATTTGGGTAGTTGTGGCATCGGAGCGTAATTGCTCTAGCAAGGTTACGAGTGCCTGATATTTCTCACGGTTTAAAGACATCCAGTGCTAGTTAAGATAGTATTAATGTCAAGTAATTTTTCTTCTACAATAAACTTTCTTAAAGACTTATCAGCACTAAAAGCCTCAAATCGTTATTTGAGGCTTTGTTTGCCATCAATGGATTATTCTTTCTTTATGATCCTTGAAACTCAAACTGGATAACTACCGTCGGCAATTGGACAATCATCCTTACACGGTTTATTCTATCCGACTCTGGGCTACAGCATCTTCTTAGGTTGATGCTGCCAGTTTTATTTATCATTCACTTATCTACCGATCCTATCCAAACCCGATTTTATGAGCAGTCTAGCTATAAATTCATCAGTTGATCTAACCATTCCAGAATGGTTAAAGAAATGTTTGAAGGAGTCATCTACAAGTAACAGCGTGGTGGAAGATGACCGAAGGCATAGTGATGCCGTCTTAATTGGTCGCGCATTTGAATTTGCTTACCAACTGCATCAAGGTCAATACCGCAAATCAGGAGAACCATACATTGCTCATCCCATTGCTGTGGCTGAATTGTTGCGTGACTTGGGTGGCAGTGCTGCTATGATAGCAGCTGGATTTCTTCATGATGTCGTTGAAGATACAGAAGTAACAAGTCAAGAAATAGAAGAACGCTTTGGACCAGAAGTGCGGCAATTGGTTGAAGGTGTCACCAAGCTTTCTAAAATCAATTTCACTAGCAAAACCGAAAGCCAAGCCGAAAACTTCCGGCGGATGTTTTTGGCAATGGCGCAAGATATTCGGGTTATTGTGGTGAAATTGGCAGATCGTTTGCATAATATGCGAACTTTACAATATATGTCAGAGGCCAGTCGCCGCCGCAGTGCCCAAGAAACGCGAGATATATTCGCGCCTCTAGCCAATCGCTTGGGGATTTGGCGAATTAAATGGGAACTGGAAGATTTGGCTTTTAAGTATTTGGAACCGGAAGCCTACCGCCAAATGCAAGAGCATGTTTCCGAAAAACGGACGGCGCGAGAAGAGAAATTGGCTAAAGCTACGAATATGTTGCAAGAGCGTTTGCAGCAAGCCGGAATCCGCTTTCAGGAAATTAGCGGTCGTCCCAAGCACCTTTATAGCATTTACCAAAAAATGCACCGCCAGCAAAAGGAATTTCATGAAATTTACGATTTGGCGGCGCTGCGGATTATTGTTCAAACCAATGAAGAATGCTATCGGGCGTTGGCGGTGGTTCATGATGCTTTTCGCCCAATTCCTGGGAGATTTAAAGACTACATTGGACTGCCAAAACCTAATCGTTACCAGTCGCTGCATACTGGGGTGATTGGACTAACTGGCCGTCCTTTAGAGGTGCAAATTCGGACAATCGAAATGCATCATATCGCCGAGTATGGGATTGCCGCTCATTGGAAGTACAAAGAAACAGGAGGTTCTAGTATTAGCCATTTGACAGCGACAGATGACAAGTTTACTTGGCTGCGACAGCTGCTGGAATGGCAAACTGATCTTAAAGATGCACAAGAATATCTTGATAGCGTCAAAGATAATCTATTTGAAGATGATGTCTATGTCTTCACCCCTAAGGGGGATGTTGTGCCTTTAAGCCCCGGTTCGACCACTGTAGATTTTGCTTATCGCATTCATACGGAAGTGGGAAACCATTGTTCAGGGGCGCGGGTGAATGGACGAATGGTATCTCTATCAACGCGGCTACATAATGGCGATATTGTAGAGGTTCTCACTCAAAAGAACTGCCATCCGAGTTTGGATTGGTTGAACTTTGTCAGAAGTTCGGCGGCGAAATATCGGATAAAACAATGGTACAAGCGATCGCGCCGCGAAGAAAATGTCGCCCGTGGACGGGAATTGTTAGAAAAGGAACTTGGTAAAACTGGTTTTGATAGTCTGTTGAAGTCTGATGCAATGGAGACTGTCGCCCAAAAGTGTAACTACCACAGCGTAGACGATTTACTTGCCGGTTTGGGTTACGGAGAAGTTACCTTGAACTTGGTGCTAAATCGTTGGCGAGAAGTGGCGAAGGCACATCAACCAGTTTCCACCGTGCCTTTATTTATTCCCAAAGAACCAACTACATCAAAAGCTTTACGAGATGCACCGCCAACCACCTCCCGCTCCACAGATTCGCCAATTATTGGGGTAGAGGGGTTGGTATATTATTTAGCTGGATGTTGTACCCCAATTCCTGGCGAACCGATTATTGGTGTGGTGACGCGAGGTAGGGGGATTTCAATTCATCGCCAAGGCTGTAATAATCTGGAGACTGTAGAGTATGAGCGCTTAGTACCAGTTAAGTGGAACCCAGCCGCCGAAAATAGTGGTCGTCCGCACACGTATCCTGTGGATGTTCAAATTGAAGCTCTTGATCGCGTAGGGGTGCTAAAGGATATTTTGTCAAGGTTGAGTGACCAAGGAATCAATGTTCGTCATGCTCAGGTGAAAACCTCTGTTGGTCAACCTGCATTGATCGACTTAGGAATAGATATACGCGATCGCTCTCAACTAGAGCAAGTGTTTGTCCAAATTAAGAAAATGAGCGATATTTTGAATATCCGCCGCGTTGGTCAAATTGACGAGTAGGTAATTGCTAGGGTGCGTTCATGGAGTGTAACGCACCAGCTTAAGTTCATTGAAATTCACAAAGAGCTAGTACTACAAGGCGAAAGTCAAAAGTCAAAAGTGTTACGGAATAAGCTCTTTAGAGATTTTAAATGGTTGCTCTATTTACGCCGTGGTGTACTAAGTCGAGAGTCCTACTGGAGCTGGAAAATAAAGAATGTCTAGAGAAACACTAGCTTCTATCGTCTCAGGACTACCAATAATCGGAGTTGTAGCACCTGCTGTCAAAGCCCTATCTTCTGCTACATTAAACAGCAAAGGAGATGGGCTAGGATTGTTAGCTGAGTTAATATCAATATTAATAATCTCTCCGGGGGTTAACTGCAAGGTATTAAAAACAGCCCCAGCCTGAGCTTGAGCGTCTTTAACAGCTTCGCTAAGAACTTGCAGGCGTGCCTGCTGCAATGCTTCGTCTGAGGCAGTAAAGCTTATATTCTGTATTACATTCGCGCCTGCTTGGATAGCTGTGTCAATTGCTGCCCCAGCTCGCTCCGTTGGTAACTCAAACTGAAGTGTATTGATTCCTCGAAAGCCAGTTAAGGTTTGAGTACCATTTTCAAAGCTAAAGACGGGATTTAGTTGAATAGATGTAGTTTGAAGTTCTTGTGCCCCAAGGTTTTGCAGCACATCAACTACTGCTGTTGAACGTTCGGCAACTTGTTCTTGAACTTCGGTTGCGGTTTCTCCCTGTACTTCAATCCCCAGTTGCACCTCAGTTAAAGTAGTAGGAACAGTGACCTCTCCTTGACCAGTAACTTCCAATACCTGAGCAGTGTTTGGATTAGTGCTACTAGTCAGGGGAGCGATGAACCCAAGCGCCTGCTCACTCGCACCTGTGATATCAGTAGCCGAAGCGAGAGTGCCTACTGAATTTGGAGAATAACTGATATCTAAAGAAACACTAGCTTCTATCGTCTCAGGACTACCAATAATCGGAGTTGTAGCACCTGCTGTCAAAGCCCTATCTTCTGCTACATTAAACAGCAAAGGAGATGGGCTAGGATTGTTAGCTGAGTTAATATCAATATTAATAATCTCTCCGGGGGTTAACTGCAAGGTATTAAAAACAGCCCCAGCCTGAGCTTGAGCGTCTTTAACAGCTTCGCTAAGAACTTGCAGGCGTGCCTGCTGCAATGCTTCGTCTGAGGCAGTAAAGCTTATATTCTGTATTACATTCGCGCCTGCTTGGATAGCTGTGTCAATTGCTGCCCCAGCTCGCTCCGTTGGTAACTCAAACTGAAGTGTATTGATTCCTCGAAAGCCAGTTAAGGTTTGAGTACCATTTTCAAAGCTAAAGACGGGATTTAGTTGAATAGATGTAGTTTGAAGTTCTTGTGCCCCAAGGTTTTGCAGCACATCAACTACTGCTGTTGAACGTTCGGCAACTTGTTCTTGAACTTCGGTTGCGGTTTCTCCCTGTACTTCAATCCCCAGTTGCACCTCAGTTAAAGTAGTAGGAACAGTGACCTCTCCTTGACCAGTAACTTCCAATACCTGAGCAGTGTTTGCATTAGTGATACTAGTCAGGGGAGCGATGAACACAAGAGCCTGCTCACTCGCACCTGTGAGATTATTTGTGTCAGCCATCTTATTCTCCTTACTTAGATGATGTTTGATATCTGTTAATGTTTTAATCTTAGGAGTACTTTGTTAAGGCCATGTGCGAGTTAATATTCTGTAACACGTTTGTCTTCTCGAACTGAAGAGGGTCACAATTGTTGCGGTTAAGTCAGAAAAAGACAGTATGAGTTGGAATCTCTACGATCAAGCACGGCTAGTACAGCAAGGCAAAAGTCAAAAAAATCGGCGGGAATTGCATCCCCTCAAGGGGTGTCCAAATAACCATCCACGGATTTAGCCATTAGTCCAATGACTAATGACTAATGACTCCAAAGCGTTTCGATAGTCATATCTGAGCCTAGGTGTAGCCTGTCGTAGGCATTGTTTCTAATGGCAAAATTACTGTAAATGTAGACCCTTTTCCTAGCTGTGAATCTACTTTAATTTCACCATGCATTAACTGAACCAATCGAGAAACTATTGCTAAACCTAATCCTGTACCATCAGAACTTTGCACTTGGCGAGCAGTTACTTCACGAAAATAGGGATTGAAGATTTGTGCTTGAGCATCTGGAGAAATACCAATACCACTATCAGTAACTGAGATAGCCCACTGCTGTTGAGATATCGTCCAGCACTCTAAATGAATTGAACCAGATTCTGTGTAGCGAATTGCATTACTCAGCAGATTTGTTAGAATTTGCTGAAGCCGAAGAGGATCTGTGCTAACTTGACTTGGAGCATGTTCGCATTCAACAACCAAAGATAATTCTTTAGCACGCGCTAATGGCTCAATCATTTCTAAAATGAAGTTGATTAAACTACGCACATCAGTTAAAGTAGGCTGCAATTTCATCTGTCCGGCATCATAGCGCGAAATTTCCAGAGTATCGTTAATTAATCGGACAAGAAGTCTACCATTCTTGAGAACTCGCTCAATACTTTCAAGATTTGCATAGCTGTCTTTGAGTTCTGCTTGTTGACGCTGCTGGCGCAGAAATAAGTCTGCGTAACCGATGATTGAAGTGAGGGGCGTTTTCAGTTCATGAGCCAAATGAGAGAGGCTATCTTGATTGGCGCGAACCAAACGAGTTAGCTCTTGGTTAGTCAACCGCAACTGACTTTGGAGCTGTTTAAGCTCTTGTAATCTCCCTTGAGTATAACTGTTAAAACAACGGGCGATCGCTTCATCAATTACTGTATCAATCAGGCGAACAGCTCTTAGTACTTCTTGTGCAGATCCTTGTAATAAATCTTCTTCTAAAAAAGCAAAAATCACAAACCGGAGTAAACGATACTCTCGTGCAATTTCCTCTGGCTCAAATCCCTGTTGGGCGCGAAGTGTACCGTGTTCTAAACTTGCATCTACTACTGTCTGCAAATCGCTCGTTTCAGATTCAGAAAGTACTGTTGCTAACGCCTTTAAAACGCGGGGTAAGCTATCTCGTACAGCTTTAAAAGTAAGTTCATTAGTAGCTTCAATTTGTTCATCTTGGTAAACCGCTTCTACCCATTGATCAAGAATGGCATCACTTTTTGCAATTAAAGTTTGACTAAAATCCATTTTTTGCCCAACCAAACAGAGTCAGCGCGAAGCCCCTTGCGCTAGAGCTAGCTTAGTGCATTTGATGTCAAGTTGGCAACTGATGGAAGATGGAGGTTAGTGAAAAGACAGCTGATTGCTGAACTAGTTACTTTAGTTTATTTCACCATAAATGCAAGAGCGATCGCTTAACCAAGTAGATTGTGGTTATAAAGTAGGATACTGAACATTTTCAAGTTTTTATTATCTTATTTATCTAACTTTATTAAAACACACAACAAATACAATGTTTCTACTTTTTATATAATTATAATTTGTAAATATAACAATCCGATTTGATTTCTGAATCACTCGTAGAGGTAAGGGACTCTTTATTGGAGACTGGGGGCTGGGAAGAAGGAATAAAGGTGTACTGAGTTTTGTTCAAAAATCAAATATGAGTCCTATATTTGCATCAGTATACTTGCAATAGTATCAATCTACTACTAAATATAAAATCCGTGTTATCAGCAATCTGTAGTTTTTTACTGAAGCTACATTGAAAAAGAGTCTGCACAGTCAGCGTCGAGACAATGCAGATTATTTGTGATATCCAGGCAGAATTAAGCTTAATTTCCAGTATTCATAGACTGCAACATTTTTTCTCGCTTCTTGCGGGCAATTTCTTGTAAATCAACAGTTCTATCAGTCTCATCTACAATTTCACCAGTTATCACCTCAAGCACATCTTCCAAAGTGATTACACCAGCGATGCTTCCATATTCGTCTACCACTACTGCTAGATGTTCACGAGCTTCTATGAAGTTTTTCAACAGTTTATCTGCCCGAATTATTTCCGGGACAAAGTTAACTTTTCGAGTCAAAGTAGCGATTTTTCGATTGTTACTTCCTTCAATCATTGCTGTCAATAAATTCTGTTTTAAGGCGTATCCAATTACTTCATCAAGAGATTCATCTATCACAATAATCCGGGTATGTTGAGACGCAATAATGTTTGCTTTCGCCTCAGCAAGAGTCATATCCCCGTGGATGTACGTCAGCATAATTCGGGGTGTCATTAAATCAGATGCTGTCACATCATTTAATCTAAACACTCGCTGGATCATTTCTGCCTCATCACTTTCGATAATTCCCTCTTGATGTCCAATTTTCGCCAACAGCTTTATTTCAGCCTCATTCGTCGTTGGTCGTTTTTTCCCTTTGGCAAAGGGTGCAGTAACATTTTCTAGAATCCAGACTAAGGGTGTAAAAGCGATAGCAAGTCCAGCCACAGGTAGGGCTGCAAATATAGCGATTTGCTCAGAATAACGCTCTCCAATTGTCTTGGGGATGATTTCACCAAAAATGATAATCAAGAATGTCAATATTCCTGAAAATACACCAAGCCATTTGTCTCCTAATACTTGAGTAGCAATGCTACCTGTGAGAATACTCCCAATGATATTGAAAGTATTGTTGAGGATGACAATAGTCGCAATAGGCCGATTCATGTTTTCACGAATCGCTAAAAGTCTCACTGCTGATGGGTTATTTGATTGTGCTAATTGTCTGACTCTCAGTATCGAAACAGAGAAGAGGGCTGTTTCTACACTAGAACAAAGTGCTGAACCTAACAGAACAAAAAACACAATGATTAGAAGCTGTGGCATATACTTTCCCAAGTATGGGAAGCGAAAGTTGAGGTTAACTGATAGTCAAAGGAATTGCTATCTTGTTATCTTTTGAGTTTACCGCTTTCTTATTTTAAGCCCATCACCCAAGAAGGCTTTGTTTCCATAACACTAAATTTTGAGCCTTTAGGTAGTTGTATTATGTCTGCTTGATTACCAGGGATTTTAGAACAAGAATGATATTGATTAGCGATCGCTTTTCGGTCTTGTGGCAAATTGGGCTAGATGCGATCGCACAGCATCGTAGAGAAGAAGCTTGTTGTCAGACAGTGATTGCCACTAAACGAGCCAATGTAACTGATGTACCTGATGTACCTGACAATATCCCTGATTTAAGCTTGGTATATTTTAACGAAATTAACTGCGATTGCTTGGCAACTGAACTAGATAATCCAATTTACTAAGAGATGCCAAGGCTATAGCTTGGTAATGCTTAAAACAACGTAATCATTGACAAGCTAAGTATATACGCAATAAAATTATTGTAGTAGCACCTAACAATAGAGTAAATCAAAATAATTTTCCCAGAGAATAATAGACGAGCAATATTAAAGATAATTTGGATGAAACAAATGAACACCAAAATTATTGCTTTCTTAGGGATTATGGCAGGCTTTGCAAGCTTAGAAAGCCAGGTGTACGCACAGTCGTCACCAATATCAAGCTTAAATCCAGGACAATACAGATTAACTGGTGATTCTCTAGTTGGAATTAATAATAGAACAGCCCAAGATGACTTTAGAAGTTTTTTTGAGCAAACTAATCGAACAAGCATTTCCAACAATAATAATACAAGAGAGAATAAAACTCCAGTTAGAATCGAGTTTAACGAATCATTATCATTACCAGACATTTCTGTTTTCTTAGCGCCGGCTCAGTCTGGGAGTGAAAATGACCGATTGCAAGTACAGTTCGATTTAGAGGGAGAATAATTCAGCTATAAAATTTGATGCTGTAGTTTTGAATGTAGATCCCTTATTTATTGTTGTTTTAGAGCCAATACTTTATGTATTGGCTCTTCTTCTCTACCCTTTCCTTTTTTTTTGACCTTGGTTATTACCCTGACTTTTCACGGTATCTGAAAACCTCACTTCTATTTCTCTCTTCCTTTAAGGAGAGAGACTTTGAATTTTCCTCCTTCCCGTGTCGGGAAGGGGGTTAGAGGGTTAGATTTTCGTGAACTTTTCTACATAACGTGAAAAGTTAAAGTTACTGCTGGCAGTCACTATCTCATCAGAGCTTGCATTCTGCCCAAATACAGAAACTTTATCCATAGGAAAGCCTGCTGTTTTCAGTTCAGGCTAAAAGTCATGTAAATTAGGTATTATCACCAAAAACTTAAATAGAATCCAGTGCATCTCAAATAATTCTCCCTCATGTCTCCAAAAATACAGGCTAGTGGGATATTCAAGGCGATAGAGACAGCAATTCCAGCAGCGATGTAAATGCCGTCTTAGCTAAATGCACCTTCCTTAGCCGCTAATTGTGCAATCATTTTGCAGTAGAATTAATCGTCTAGATAAGAGGAGGGCTTTTAGATGACTAAGGTCATCATTGTGCGCCACGGTCAAAGCGCTTATAACACCGAGCGGCGTATTCAGGGACGCACTGATGCGTCAACATTAACTGAAAAAGGTCGTAACGATGCCAGTAAAGTAGGCAAAGCCCTCAGCAATATTTTATTTAATGCGATTTATAGCAGTCCCCTGCAACGAGCGAAACACACAGCAGATATTATCCATAGTGAGTTAGCTACTCATCCTGAACAATCTGCTGTAATTCAAGTTTCTGATTTACTGCTAGAAATAGACCTCCCTTTATGGGAAGGACTGCTGACTGCTGAAGTTAAGCAGAAGTTTGCCGATGACTATCGCACTTGGCATCAACGCCCCGATCAATTGCGGATGCTGCTAAATGATACAGAAGGAACAAGAGAACATTTTCCTGTTCTTGCTTTATACGAACAAGCGCGGCAGTTTTGGCAAGAAATTTTGTCTCAACATCAAGGTGAAACTATTTTGATAGTGGGACATAACGGCATTAATCGCGCCCTAATTAGCACAGCCTTGGGAATACCTGCAAGTCGCTACCATTCAATCCAGCAATCTAACTGTGGCATCACTGTACTAAATTTTGCTGGGGGATTGGGCGAACCAGTCCAGCTAGAATCCTTAAATCAGACGCAACACACTGGGGAAACTTTACCCTCATTGCGACCAGATCATCAAGGGATACGGTTGCTATTGGTGCGTCACGGTGAAACCGAATGGAATCGCCAAACCAGGTTTCAAGGGCAAATTGATGTCCCCCTCAACGACAACGGTAGACAACAGTCGCAAAAAGCAGGTGAATTTCTCAAAGAGGTAGCGATTGATTTTGCTGTAAGTAGCACAATGCTGCGCCCTAAAGAAACAGCAGAGATTATTTTAAAACAACATCCTAATGTAAAGTTAGACTTGCAAGCTGGTTTAAGAGAAATCAGCCACGGACTCTGGGAAGGAAAATTAGAAACAGAGATAGAGCAAGAGTTTCCCGGAGAGTTGCAGCGTTGGCGGTTAGTACCAACCCAAGTGCAAATGCCTGAAGGGGAAAATTTGCAAGAGGTGTGGGAACGTAGTGTTGCAGCTTGGCAATCAATTGTGGAAGCCGCAGTAACTAATCAATTCAAAACTGTATTAGTAGTAGCTCACGACGCAACTAATAAAACCTTACTTTGTCACATTCTGGGTTTACCGCTAGAAAATTTCTGGAATTTTCGCCAGGGTAATGGCGCAGTCAGCGTTATCGATTACCCTGCTGGAATCGATGGTTTACCAGTATTGCAAGCGATGAACATCACCGCTCACTTCGGTGGAGGCGTATTAGATAAAACAGCAGCAGGGGCATTGTAAAAAAGTTAGGAGTGAAAAATTATGAGTGATGAATAAAGTTAAAAATGATGAGCAAGGAACAAATAACTGATAACTCATAACTTATAACTCCTAACTCCTAACTTTATTCTTAACTCCTAACTAAAAAGTTTTATGACTGAATTGCTGCAAAAAGTACGGGTAATTGACCCGGTTTCTGAAATCGACGAACTCTTTGATGTGCTGATTGGTAATGGTTCTATCCAAGCAGTAGCTTCGCACATTGCGGATATAAGTCCCGATACTCAAATCAGAGATTGTCAGGGATTAGTTCTCGGGCCTGGATTAGTGGATTTGTACAGTCACTCCGGTGAACCAGGATTTGAAGAACGGGAAACCCTGTTATCTCTGTTACAATCTGCTACTGCTGGCGGCTTTACCAGAGTTAACATCTTACCTGATACATCCCCAGCTATTGATAACCCTGCACTTGTGGCACAGTTGCAGCAGAAGAGATGCGAAGAGATGAGAGAGAGGGAGAAAATTAGTTTGGCTCCCCCAATTACTGAGTTTAGCCTGAGCCGCGTCGAAGGCGTTGCCTCTCAAAGAAAAGGGCGTAGTCAAAGTGCTGCTTCTCCTCTCCCCCTGCTTCATCTGTGGGGTGCTATCACTCTAGATGTTGCTGGAAAGCAAATGACGGAATTTGCAGATTTAGCCTCTAGTGGAGTTGTTGGTTTTACCGATGGTAAACCCTTTGAAAATTTGGCGCTGGTGCGGCGAGTATTAGAATATCTCCAGCCGTTGGGTAAACTTGTGGCATTTCGGCCTAGCGATCGCCAGTTATCAGCAAATGGTGTAATGAGAGAAGGGCCAGATGCTCTGCGTTTTGGTTTACCCCCAATACCCGCCAGCGCTGAAACTACTGCGATCGCAGCAATGCTTGAATTGGTTGCAGCCATCGGTACACCAGTCCATATTATGCGCGTCTCCACATCTCGCAGCGTGGAACTGATTGCTTCAGCTAAGGCTGCTGGTTTACCCATCACCGCCAGCACCACCTGGATGCACCTTTTACTTGATACAAAAGCAGTTAAGAGTTATAACACTAGCTTGCATTTAGACCCGCCTTTAGGAAATCCTAGTGATGTGGCGGCGTTACGCGCAGGGGTGCGTGCGGGTGTGATAGATGCGATCGCTATTGACCACACACCCTACAGCTACGAAGAAAAAGTCCAAGCCTTTGCCGAAGCACCTCCAGGAGCAATTGGTTTAGAGTTAGCATTACCCTTGCTGTGGCAATATCTCGTTGAAACTGAGGAATTTACAGCTTTAGAATTATGGCGGGCATTGAGTACCAATCCAGCAGAATGTTTGGGGCAAAAAGTCAGTGCGATCGTACCTCATCAACCAGCAGAACTTACTTTATTTGATCCCCAAGAAACCTGGAAAGTCGAACGAAAAAATCTTTATACACTTTCACAAAATACACCTTGGTTAGGACAACAAGTGAAAGGTCGTGTTGTGCAGACCTGGTGTTGAAAAATGCAAACCAGTCTGAAATTCATGAAATTTAATGAAGGTACTAATGCATTGGTATTTTAAACTCAGCCTAACTTTAAGTAATTAAACAATAGCTCGTGTAGCTTACCTAAAATCACTAAATACAACTGCTCTATTGATATAAAATTGCTTGGGTTTTGTTTACTAAATTATACCTAATTTTTATTACTAGATTGTGTTATATTAACGCTTCAATAATTTTGATAACCCCGGAGATAACGTTACAAATAATACTACGATATCAATGGCATGGCATCCCTCGCAAATGCTGGAGCATATCTTAAAGATTTAGGCATCGAGCAGCGAGATTCTTTAGTTTTATGTAGCGTTAAATACCTTTGTGTTTATCAGCACAAAGGTATTTAATATTAGTCTGTTTTAGAAGGCAGAATAACTCTCATAAACAACAGTATTACTTGTGGAAAAATCAAGTTGGGAGGGGAGAACTCTTGCCAGTAGCCAATAATGATACCCCAATATCAATCTAGTACGCCACAGCATAGATAGAGCAACCATTAAAAATCGCTAAAAAGTAAAAAGCCAATTCTATAATCCTTTTGACTTCCGCCTTGCGGTACTAGCTTTATAGAAGTCAAACAACCTAGTTTTATATTTAGAGTGCAGCCAATTAAATCGAGCAGAAAAGCTGCAATTAACGCTTGAATATTATTTTTTAAACGACCCATTCAAGTGTTTCATTTTGGTACATTTTTGCCCCATTGATAACTTGAACAAAGTTAAGTTCATTCCCATCACGCTCAAACGATTTCATTACCAGTTTTTTGGTCACTCATTAGTTGCTATTACTTTGGCTAGCATCAAGAACATTATAAGTAATGCTTCTAATGCACAACTTGCCCATATTAGTCAACAACCTGGCTTATTTGAGTTTCCCATTGCCAACCTGCCACCGCACCTACATTATGTTGGCCCGTTGCGAAATGCTTCACCACAATTAGTTACATTTCCCTATGAGAAGTTGACTGGACAGCCGATGATTTACGCTTCTCTTGGAAGCGTGCAAAACACCAAAGAAGCAGTATTTCGTTGTATTGCTGCTGCTTGTAAAGGACTGGATGTACAACTAGTAATCGCTCATGGGGGTGGGATGAGTGAAGAAGCAGTGCGTTCGCTTTCGGGTTCTCCTTTAGTCGTTGAGTATGCTCCGCAACCAGATATACTAGCGCACGCTAGTCTGACAATAACTCATGCAGGGATGAATACGACATTAGATTCACTTAGCTATGGCGTACCTGTAGTAGCGATTCCGATCACCTTTGAGCAACCAGGAACTGCCGCGCGAATTCACTCCACTGGAGTAGGAGAGGTGATTTCTCTAGAAAAACTAAATATTTCCAACCTGCGATCAGCAATTAAGCGAGTGTTGACAAAAAATTCTTACAAAAACAATGCCCGCAGAATTCAGCAGTCAATTCAACTTTCAGGCGGCGTGAAACGGGCAGCAAATATCATTGAGCAAGTTACTCAATCCCAACGTTCTAAGGTTATAGAGATGGTATAAGTCCAATTCGCAATTCGCAATAAATTTCCTGATTTCGTTAGTTCCAGCTTTTTGTTGAATTACCCACTGAAAAATTGCTGATTCCTAGATTCGGAATTCTTCTTTAATAATTCTAAAACTTTGAAAAAGTAGAGAGTGATAAAGTAGTGATCGCATTTTTTGGAGATACAAATTTTCAGTTAAACTTTAATAAGCGTGCCATTCCGTTCTGAGACGAATGGCACGCTTATTAAGCATGACTAACGGTTTTTGAAAGGTTTTAACTCTTTGGTAAGGGATAGACTTAGAAAGAGGCGATTGCAACTAGCACGGTAAATAAATTGGCTTAAAAACCAACAAACATATTCCGCTTTAAATGTTTTTTCTTACCATTTATCTAGTGGGTTGAAATGTATCTGTTCAAAGTTAAGTATTTCCTGAACCTGCTAATACAGACACATTATTTAAAATAGGTTGGCGAGTTTTCAAATCAAATTTGTAGCCACGCGGTAATATATGAAGCTTTGCTCCACAAATTGCTAAAGCCTCATCCTTTAAAATTTCGCCCATATTGTCATATGTAGACTCTACATCGACAATTGTAACTGAACCTTCACCAATGATTTCAACCTGTCTATCAGTAACTACCATCGCAGTATTCTCATCAATACCAAATCCTAAATCAGCAGGCTCTTGTATCAAAGCTGAAATTAAGCGCCCCAAGCGTCCACGCTGTAGAAAATGTTGGTCAATTACTACTCCAGGCAGAAACCCTAAACCTGGCCCCATCTCTATAATTTCCATCCGAGGGTTAGTTTGAGAATCGCCTTCTACAATCATTTTATCTGGCATCACAGCTGCTCCTGCGCTTGTGCCTGCAATAACTGCCCCTTCAGCAAAACGCTTGTGAATAGCTGTGTCAAGTTCAGTATCTTTAAGAACGCTTGTGATCCGAGCTTGATCTCCTCCAGTAAAGAATATTCCTGTAGCTTTACTGACAGCTTCTAATGCCGTAGAAGAAGATGCATCATCACGAGTTTCCGTATCAACAATACGAGCATCTTCAGCTCCTAACCGTTCAAATACTCTAATATAATTTTCTCCAACCTCTCTAGGTAGTTCTGTCGCTGCTGTCATAATTACTATTTTTGCCTTCGTACCCCCAGCACGTCGTACAAACTCACGCAAGATTTCACAATCTTCCTTTTTATCTTCAGCGCCGCCAATAATTATGAGTTGTTTGCTAATACTTTCCACAATAACGACTCCTAATATTAAGTTAATTTCAATTAACTATGAAAATTAACACTAAACCATCAGTCTTTAGAGATATTGAATACATCCTTGAAGATGAGATTTTTGATTAACATTTTTTAATTTAGGGTGAATAGTCTAAAGTCAAACTCTCAACTTTGCTGCAATTAAAGAGGCAATTCTTTTCAGTTTTGTACGGCAGTCCTGTAACTTGGCTTAATATTTGGAATATTGGCTATGTTGATATGTCAGTCATCAAAAGCTATAGGCTAGGACTTACGCACTGTACAAATGCATCGTGATGTAAATTACCTATCTTGAGGAAGTTTTCAGCCTTTTCTTAATTATCCTGCGACCATAAATAGACCATGCTGTAGGGGCACAGCATTGCTGTACCCTTACGAAAGATATGGTTTTTAAGCTTGACTAATATTTGGTATTTCTTGTCAATGCGTAAGTCCTATAGGCTGTTGACTAATAAGTTGTGAAATTGGCAACCATTTAAGTTCGTACTTTATTGCACTTTCTTCAGATAGTGACGAACTCCTTCACTCATTTGTTGGAAATTAGGTGTAATCTGTTTTCCTAATGAATTCTCAACAATGCGGGCGATCGCCACTGTTAACTGTTGTGGTGTATCCTTGATCTGCTGCGGGTCAATAATTAGTTCACCCCGGCTCTGGATTAGCGTTCCTTTATCATCTTCGAGAAAGTGATTTTTGCCTGTAGAGTGAACTGCTTCACTAAAAACGTGGGTTTTGATCTGCCAACTAGTTGTATATTCAGAATTATTCCAAATAGAATCTTCTGTCCAATTGAGCAAATCTTCGCTTAGGAAAGCACGCGCTAGCGCTGGAAGATTGGCACCACCATACCAATCATGAACTAGGTATAAAAGTCCGTTTTGCTCTTGGCTTGATTTGAACTTAATTTGTCTAACCTTTGACATATACGGCACAAGTTCCGTTAGCTTGTCTCGATAAGTGGCATAAACCAAAGGACGAGGAAAGGGGATATGAGCTTCGATGCAAATCAACATGGAAATTCGTGCGGTAACGCACGTTGCTAACACAAAATGTTATTTAGGTTTTAGTCAAGGAAGCTTTCAGTTATTTCTATCAAAGCAAATAGTTACCGCTTTATTCTTAAGAAGTGCGGAATGTGGATTGAAAATTATTCTTGTGGCGATCGCACTGCTACACTATCACATGGTGTTGAAGGCCATCTCACCGTCAGAATAGTACAGTCGGACTGAGCAACCCAACAATGTGGTACACCTGCATACCACAACACATAATCACCCTCACGAGATAGAATCATCTCTCTATCCTCAAACTGAAGGCAAAATTCGCCATTAATCAAAATGGAAAGAGTAGCGGCGGTGTTGTTTACTCCCCACTCGTTCCTACAGTCTCCCGCTTTATGGACACCCCACTTTATTTCCAGCGCTGTAGTTGAGCGAGGATCATCATCTGGAGTGATGAAGTAACCCATAAACCAGCCCCAGCGATTTGCACCTTCGCTTGCAGCATTCCCAAAAATAACTTTAGGCTGCATCACTCACCTCAAAAGAAGGAAGTGAACTATTTACGCTTACCATAATCTCAATTGACAACAATACCCCCTTATATTGTTGTAGAGAGTCGGGTATTAGTTGCTCTAGATGAGAAATGCGTAGACATAGCCTTTCGTAAACATAGCTGATCACCTTGCTGAAGACTTCTTCATTCATAACCAATTAAAATAGATAAACACAGATGATTAATTATCAAAATTATTTGCATCCATCCGCGTCCATCTACGGTTTTAGATTAAGGTGAGTTCAACCAAATTCTACCTCCCGAGGCTAGGGTATACACACAAGTCCTAAAATCCTTTAGCCAAATTTTTTTCAGACTGAAACTGTCACACTCACCTATATCCCGTCCCTAAAAGGGGATGGGATATAGGTGAGTGTTGACTGTTAACAATTAACAGTTAACTGCTAACTTACTCTTGACTGGGAGCAGCAGGTTGCGATTGAGGTTGTTGACGTAAACCGCGCAAAGATTCCCGCAACTTGTTCTGACTAGCGTTGTCTGTCCGCCGCCGACGACGGCGATTTGCAGTTGGTTGGGGCTTTTGTGATGAATCGGTAACCGTTTGCTCACGCCGGATGCGGCGTAAAGACTCTCTTGCACTTCCTTGAGTGGGAGTTGTCCTAACTCTAGATGATGAGTTTCTAGGAGTACTTTCTGCTCTTTGAGGTTCCAACCGTCTACTAAATCCAGATATTGCTGGTTTTGTGGCTGTAGCTTGATTAGATGCAGGTATCATCTCTCTGCGCCTACGTCTTGGAGTTTCCTGTGTAGAGTTGGCAGTCGTTGTCTGCCGAGTTCTTTCTTCTGCTTGTCTTTGTGCTTGGCGTTCTTGAACTTGGCGCGATCGCCGTGAACCTTTGATGGCAAATTCAGTGGCTATAGCTACCCCTTGTCTACCACCTTCTGCGGGTTTTAATTTCCAGTTACGCGCCTGTCTCATGGTTTCTTCATCCAAGTCACGGTTTCCACTGGAACGAGCAACCCGCACATTGGTAACATTACCTTGTGCATCAGTATCTACAGCTACTTCTACTCTGCCTTCAATTCCTCGCCGTCTTGCTGCCTCTGGATATTTGGCATTACATTCGCGGCAGGCTGCACGACCATTACCATTACCTGAACTGTTAATTTTTGGAGGTGTAGGCGCTGTTGCTACTGTAGGACGGTTTCCAGTGCCGCTACCTGTAACACTGCCAATGCCACTGCCAATTCCACTGCCAGTGCCACTACCAATTCCACTGCCAGTGCCACTGCCAGTACCGCTACCAGTACCAGTGCCAGTACCGCTACCAATGCCTCCGCCAGTGCCAGTGCCAGTACCTCCACCAGTGCCAGTACCAGTGCTTGTACCTACAGCAATACCACTACCTGAGCCTAAACCAACACCAGAGCCGCCACCGCCACCACCACCACCACCGCCACTACTCTGAGGAGCAACAGTTGTCAGAGGGACGAATGGCTTGGGAGCAATTTGCGTATTTGTTGGCTGTGGGTTTTGAGTAGTTTGTTTTGGTTGTTCAACTGGCTGAGTTTGAGTAGTTTGTTTTGGTTGTTCAACTGGCTGAATTTTTGGTTTTTCAATAAATTCTTGTACTGGTTTTTGTAATGGTGGAGTTTCTATAGACTGTTTCTGAATAACTTCTGGTAATTTTTTGGGTTCTTCTGGAATTTTTTCGAGCGGTTTTTCTGGTTCCGCAGTCGGAGAATCCACGATCGCCACCTCTATTGGTTCTTCTTCTCCCGTAGGGACTCTCGTCAAATAATTACTTATGCCTGAGGACAGTAGGCCGATATGCAGCGCCAGTGAACCTATCAGACTGTAAGTCAGAAAAGACTTGAGAGCCTCAACTTCTTTGGAACGTTGCTCGACATTAATGCCAGAAAAGCTCATAGCTATTGCTACCCATTCTCACTAACTTAGCTATCTTAGAATGCAAGGTTACAAATATCAAGTAAAAAATTAAAATTACTTGCGATCGCGTTACGGAACCCTGCACTAGCAAAAACATCTTTTCAAACCACCAATATCATGGTTTTTGGACAAAGTTAATTTTTGTTTCAATTCAATTAAATTATTTTATGTAAAACAAACGGATAAGTAAATAAAAGTCATGAACATTACATTTGAAAAATTTATCATTATATTTTATATTTTATTGAGAAAAAGTTTCAGCTTTTCTCTAGATTCTGGTAGTCTGATTTTGTATTGTGGACGACGTTATAGAGGCACTACATGGGAATTCAGAATTTGTTTGCAGCAGGCGGTGTGGTCATGTGGCCCCTGTTGGCGTTTTCGGTATTGGGTGTGGCACTAATCTTCGAGCGGATCAGGTTTTGGGTAAGGATCAATAAGCGTCAAAACCGCGTGGTGCGAGATGTTTTGAATCTCTACCGTCTCGATAATGTTGTCGGTGCAATGGATAAACTTCAGAAAAATGCAGACTTGCCACTCGCCCGGATTTTTCTAGCGGCTTTAGAATTAGAAGAGCCAAATCCAGAGGAATTTCGTTTGGCGTTAGAAAGCGAATCGCAGGCTGAGATACCTGTGTTAAAACGTTTCCAAAACCTTTTCGATACAATCATTAGTCTGTCACCACTGTTAGGTCTTCTCGGCACAGTATTAGGATTGATAACCTCCTTTGCTTCGCTAAATCTTGGTGACGTGGGAGGTAGCAGAACGGCAAGTGTTACAGCTGGGATTAGTGAAGCCCTAGTATCAACAGCAGCAGGATTGATAGTTGCTATATTCATACTCTTGTTTTCCAATACCTTCCGGGGACTGTACCAACGGCAAATCGCCCTAATTCAGGAGTATGGGGGACAGCTAGAATTACTTTACCGTCGTCGCTATGAACGAGGAGAAAAAACGTATGCGTCTACAAGATGAACCAGATATCCCAGCACAGATTAATATCGTGCCGATGATTGACGTGATATTTGCGATTTTGACATTTTTTATCATGTCAACTCTGTTTTTAACACGCTCAGAAGGTTTGCCAGTAAATTTACCGAAGGCAGCCACAGCAAAACAACAACAAGTTCCCTCTAAAGTTACTATCACGGTAGATGAACAAGGAGTAGTAAGCTTAAACCGCAAACCAACCACTGTTGATGATTTAACAGCGCAAGTACGTGCTCTAGTTGGTTCTAACTCAGAAGTGTTGGTAATTATTAATGCTGATGAAAAAGTTGGTCACGGGAAGGTAGTGGCTGTGATGGATCGCGTACGTCAAGTTGAAGGGGCAAAATTAGCGATCGCTACCCAAAAATAAACAGTAGAAATATTGTATATCAGAAGTTCAGAGAGTCAGGAAAATTCTATATTCTGGCTCCTAACTCCTTTGTGCGTGATAACTACTACCAGCTACGCTTACACATCTGCAATTCTTGATATATAAATTTAAATAATAATTCTGGGTGTGAATGGATAAAAAAGTGGTCGCCGTTGAACTCATGTAATGAGAAACCAGCAATAGTCTGTTCTCGCCATGCTTGCAAAGCTTCATGACTAACTTCTTGGTCTTGCAAACCACCAAAAACAGTAATAGGACACTCCAGTGGCTGTTTTTGAGTGTAAATATAAGTTTCTAGAACTGCAAAATCTGCCCGCAAAATGGGGAGGAACATCTGCATCAGTTCCGGGTTTTCCAACACTGCTTTAGGTGTACCGTTAAGACTGCATAGCTCGTCCTGTAAATCAGAGTCTGAAAGGACATGGAGGGGTGCTTTGGTAAGTGGCAATTGCGGGGCGCTACGAGCAGAGATGAAGATGTGAAAGGGAGTAAGATTATACTGAGAGCGAAGTAGATGGGTCAACTCAAAACTAACTAATCCGCCCATACTGTGACCGAAGAAGGCGAATGGTTTGTCTAAGTATGGTAACAGAACTGGAGCGATCGCTTCAATAAGAGATTCTAATCGCGTTAAGGGTGGTGACTTAATCTGTCTTCCCCGTCCCGGATATTCCACAGCACAGACTTCGACATTACTAGGTAGATTATTAGGCCAAGTGCGAAAAATTGCCGCGCTACCACCAGCGTAGGGGAAGCAGAATAAACGCAAGTTTGCTTGAGGATTGGGTTGGGGACAGATAACCCAGGAATTGAAGCTTGGCGTAGTTGTCATAATAGAGTTTAGAGTTAGAGAACACAACTCTGGTTTAATTTTTAAATATTTGAACGTTTACGGTATATTGCTGTTTATGCTACGTAAAACAATTTGGGCGGGTAAGGTTGGGGAAATTCACCCAGTAATCGCCACATGAGGCTGAGGTACAATGCAAAGAAATATTTAAATTATGAGCGACCGATCCACATGATCACATCAGAACATAACACAAAATCCAGCGATAAGAGTCTAGAGGCAATGCGGCATTTTTCCGAACAATACGCCAAGCGGACTGGAACATACTTCTGTTCTGAACCTTCAGTTACCGCAGTTGTGATTGAAGGACTAGCCAAACATAAAGATGAACTAGGTGCGCCTTTATGTCCCTGTCGCCATTACGAAGATAAAGAAGCTGAAGTTCATGCCACGTATTGGAACTGTCCCTGTGTGCCAATGAGAGAACGTAAAGAGTGCCATTGTATGTTGTTCCTCACCCCTGACAACGAGTTTGCTGGAGAAAAACAAGACATTTCTCTCGAAACTATTAAAGAAGTACGAGACAGCATGGGATGAGCGAAATCATCCCCCAAGAGTTTTGGCAAGGTGTAGAACAGTTCAATTCTGGTCAGTTCTACGCCTGCCATGACACTTTAGAGGCTTTGTGGATTGAAGCTGGCGAACCGGAAAAAAGCTTTTATCAAGGTATTCTCCAAATTTCTGTGGCGCTGTATCATTTGGAAAATGGGAACTGGCGAGGTGCAGTAATTCTATTAGGAGAAGGCGGTAATCGCTTACGCCGTTACCCATCTAGTTACGGGGGCGTTGACGTAGATGAACTATTGAGTCAGAGCGCAGCATTGTTGACAACATTACAACAAATAGGACCAGATAAGATTACATCTGGTGATCTGGGTGAAAATCAAGTTTTATCTTTGCCCAAAATTGTGCTGTCTACTGATTAGACATCTGGTAAATTAATTATGCGTTGTCCGAAATGCTTGGTGGGCACAATTTATGTAGACGCAAAGCGGTTTCTTGAAGGGTATTGTGCTTACCTCATTTTCACTTAAATGCCAATTTCCTGAAACCTTGAGTTTGGGGGTAGCGTCACTATTTCAGCCAGTAGTTATCGTAAATCACTCCAGATTATATATTTCATATCTGGATAAAGTACTTGAGATAATTAGAGTGCAAGCTGAAATCCTGAATCCCCAATTGCTATGATGCCCTGCTATCAATTGCCCATATCCCAGATGCGTCGCTTTGGATTAGCTTTAATGCTGCCAGCTGCACTCTTGGGCACTTTTGCCTTCCCTACCCAAGTGCAAACCGCTACTGCACAAACATCTGGAGGAAACCGCCCCCTTACCATCCGCGCTGATGTGCAAGAATATGACGCCAAAAATCAAGTAATCACAGCTCGCGGTAACGTGCAAATGTTGTATCCTTCTCGCCAGCTTCAGGCAACATCTGCCCAAGCACAGTACTTTAGTAAGGAACGCCGAATTGATTTCAGTGGCAACGTCTATATTTTGCAACAGGGCGGTAACAGTATGCGGGCTGAGAAGGTAACTTATTTAATTGATGAAGGACGATTTGTTGCCTTACCCCAATCCAACCGTCAGGTAGAGTCCATCTACATGGTCGAGGAATCAGATAATGGTGGACAATCGGCAACACCTGCCCCCCAGACTCCAGCTTTGAGGCGTTCTAATTAGCATCTCCCATTAAGAAAGGGCACGAGCAATGAAAATTGTTTTAGAGAATATTCACAAATCTTACGGCAAGCGAGTAATTGTCAATCGTGTCAATCTTTCTGTTGCTCAGGGCGAAATCGTTGGTTTACTAGGCCCCAATGGGGCTGGTAAAACGACGACATTTTATATTGCTACAGGTTTAGAAAAGCCCAACCAAGGAAAAGTTTGGTTGGGTAATTTGGACGTTACAGGAATGCCAATGCACAAAAGGGCACGATTGGGTATTGGCTATTTAGCACAAGAACCAAGCGTTTTCCGCCAACTCTCGGTACAGGATAATATTCTGTTAGTACTAGAGCAAACGAATGTGCCACGATGGGAGTGGTCAAGGCGACTCACAACTTTACTGCGGGAGTTTCGGTTGGAAAAATTAGCCAATAGCAAAGGAATTCAACTTTCTGGTGGTGAGCGACGGCGGACGGAATTAGCGAGGTCTTTAGCGGCTGGACAAGAAGGGCCAAAATTTTTACTTTTGGATGAACCATTTGCCGGAGTTGATCCGATCGCAGTCTCAGAAATTCAGCAAATTGTCGCCCAACTGCGCGATCGCGGCATGGGAATCTTAATTACAGATCATAATGTCCGCGAAACCCTAGCTATCACCGATCGCGCCTACATCATGCGCGAGGGACAAATTCTCGCTTTTGGCGGTGCTGACGAACTCTACAGTAATCCCCTGGTGCGGCAATATTATTTAGGGGATAATTTTCAGGTCTAAATTCACAGTTTTTTAGTTCATAATTTTAAAGGCTATTATTCATTTTTAAACATGAATTTATTAGTTAATTTTCAGTTATTTAAAATTAAATTTTAATGACAGTAGATATACTTTTCTTCGCCAGGGTTACTAATATTTGAATTTTCAAATTGCTTATGATATCAAAAAAGCTCGCATCTTTCTACAGCCTCCATTCGCTGCTGCCTTTTACGATCATGGATCGCTATCTTGCCAGCGAATTGTTAGCGCCGTTTTTCTTTGGTGTCGGAGCTTTTTCATCAATTGGTGTCACCATTGATGCTGTATTTGATTTAGTCAGAAAAATCGTAGAATCTGGGCTACCTATAGACATTGCCATTCAGGTTTTTTTGTTAAAGTTTCCCAACTTTATTGTTTTAGCCTTTCCCATGTCTACACTGCTGGCGACTTTGATGACATACAGTCGTCTTTCTAGCGAGAGCGAATTAATTGCCCTGCGGGGCTGTGGGGTGAGTGTCTATCGCATGGTGCTAACTGCTGTGATGTTAAGTCTTGTGGTTACAGGAATGACATTTGTCTTTAACGAACAAATTGCACCAGCAGCAAATTACCAAGCGGCGATGACTTTAGAAAAGGCCCTCAAATCAGACAAGCCAACTTTCAAACAGCAAAATATTTTCTATCCTGAATATCAGGATGTTACACAGAAAGATGGCTCTAAGAATAGGATACTGACACGCTTATTTTACGCCGACCAATTTGATGGTAAACGAATGTCAGGTTTGACGATTATAGACCGTTCAACAAAAAATCTGAATCAAATTGTGGTATCAGAATCTGCTCAGTGGAATGCTTCTCAAAATGTCTGGGATTTTTACAATGGAACCATCTATTTTGTCGCTGCCGATCGCTCTTATCGTAACATCGTCAGATTTGAACACCAGCAACTACAACTACCGCGTACGCCGTTAAGTCTGGCAGAAAAAAGCCGCGACTATGGTGAGATGAATATTGCCGAATCACTAGATCAACTAGAAGTAGAATATCTTGGTGGCGATCGCGCAAAAATTCGTAAACTCCAAGTACGGATTCAACAGAAAATCTCACTACCCTTTGTATGTGTAGTTTTTGGCTTGGTAGGTGCAGTGATGGGAAGCATACCCCAGCGAACTGGGAGAGGAACCAGCTTTGGGATTAGTGTCGTTGTTATTTTTTCGTATTACTTAATTTTCTTTATTAGTGGTGCGATCGCGCAAGCAGGTGTCCTCTCCCCCTTTATGGGGGCTTGGTTGCCCAACTTTGTTTTTTTGGGAATAGGTCTATTCTTATTGATGCGAGTTGCTAGACGTTAAATCGAGATAGCAGGAAGTAGAGGGAAGAATAAAAAATTACCTCTTCCCCCTCTGCTCCCTGCCCCCTGCCTCTTTCCAATTCCCAATGCCCCCTTTTTCTTCATCCTCACACTTCAATTAGGGATGATAATTTCGACATTCCGGTGCATCTGGGTTTTCTTTACAGTATTCTTCAAAAGAGACTTTAGCTGATACCATCCCCTCAGCTTTTTGATGAGCTGCTTCTGCTTGAAGTTCTTCTACCTCATCCCAGGCGGCTGCACAGGCTTTAGAATAAGCACCTTGTTCGGTGCAAATAGACCGAGACTGCTCAATGGCTTTTTGAATTCTTTCCTCTAGCAGTAGGGCTTTTGGCGCTTCTACAAAGTCACTTTTGGTCAAAATATCGGTAATCGAGATGATGCCCAACAGCTTACCTTGAATTACAGGTGCTCGATGAATACCAGTGTTAGCAAATAACCGCGCTACATATTCCACACCCAAATCAGGATTTACGACAATGCAAGGCTTGCTCATAATTTCGTAAACCCACACTTGCTTCGGATCTTTACCGTAGGCTGTTACCTTATAAACAATATCCGTTTCTGTGACAATGCCATAAGCATCATTGTCATGGCGAATATCTACAACTAGCGCCCGTAGTTTTTTTTCCTTCATCAGCCCCACTGCTTCAGCAACAGTCGCCGAACCACGAATGGTAACTACGTTTTTAGTCATGATATCTTCAGCTTTCATCATTGCTGTAGTCTCCTGGTTAATAGTACGGTGCAGCACAGCGCCCTCAGAGGCGTATGTATCGAAGCATTGCAGCGCACGGTTTGCTAACTAGAAAGTAAAAAAGTTGAACTTTTGTCTTGCCACAACAATAAATTAGACCAGTTGTCAACTCCTGATGTTATCCAATGTGACCGATACCCAAAAAATAATCATAAATTGCCATAACTTTCTAGAAAATCTCCTCAAGGAAGAGGACAGGGGGCAAAGGTGATCACTGAGCGTAGCCGAAGTGGAGCAGGGAGTAAGGGGGAGAACTTCATAAATGTAGGGCTGCTAAAACCTTCGATTGCAAGGGAATTTCAGAATCTTGCTACCCTGCTCCCTTGCCTCTTTGGTCAAAGGACTCCAGCCGCTAAAAAGTAAATTTTTGACTACTATATGTCTATTGGAAATGACTAATAACTCATAGAGAAGTTAGGATGAAAGGTATTATCCAACTTCAGTTCAAATATTTCCTGTTGGAAAAAGCAAAAAAATTAAACAGCAACGCTTTCAACTTGCGTCAAGTTTTACCGATTTCGAGTAAATTTCAATAACCAATCCCATGCCAAATCGTCATTATCCTCCCGCCTACTTACGCTATCTCAAAGCCAGGTTATGGAATCTAGGGCGACCTGGTTTTTGGGGCACTGCAATTTTTTTATCAGTAGTAGGGTTAACAACTTGGGAATACTGGTCAAACCCAAATATTTTCGTTTATAAGCAAAAAAACCAAGTCGCTTCACAAAACCCTGTTGATTCTTCGCTGTCAGAAGAAAACAGAGCCATTGCAGCAGATATTGATAACCTGCCAGTTTTATTTAATGACTTTCAGCAACCAATTCCTTCAGGGACGGCAAATAACCCCAAGGAAAATACTGAAGGAAATAGCAAAAACTTATTAGAGGATGTCACTAATAAACAAAAGTCTGCTAATGATACCAAATTAAATCCTGGTTTAGGTATTAATAGTGGCACCTCCCCAGCCATGCAAAATCCTTTTGTTGTACAAACAGAAAATTTATTGCGGACTGGCATGCTTGATCGTAATAACCAGTTTCTAGGTCTTAAGACCTTAACTACGGCATCTGAACCAACAGGGGCGGAACAAACATCTTCTAGCCCAGGAAGTGGATTGGCGAATCAAACCAATAAGAATCAAAATTCTGTCTCCATTAGCCCTCTGCAAGCAGCACTCAACCAATCCACAAACCAGAAGTTTTCTAGCTTCAATGGGACTGTAACTCAGACAAATGCCTTGGGTCGAGTCTCTGAGCCAGGAACAACGTTAATGCCACCCATTAACAGCTTACCCAGTCAGAATTCTCTACCAAGTGCTGGGTTAACTCCTGGGACAGGTTACACGTCAACGGGTACAAACTTACAGCAAAATCCTTACAGTAATTTAAATAACGGTCAGGTATTGCCTAGTAATGGTTTGAATACTGGGACAGGTTATACATCAACGGGTACGAACTTACCGCAAAATCCCTATACTAATTTAAATAATGGTCAGGTAGTGCCTAATGTAGCACCATTAACGCCCCCAGGTACCTCTGCCGCACCAAATAATATTGCACCTTACTCTAACCAGATTCCGAGTCAAAGTGTTGTCACCCCCACAAACCCTGTAGGATATGGGAATTATGGGTTGCAGCAACCAACGCAACCACCACAATCTAATTATGGGAATTATGGGTTGCAGCAACCGACGCAACCACCACAATCTAATTATGTGTTACAACAACCAACCCAATCTAATTCCTTATATCTTCGCCAGATTCGAGACAGGTATAGAGAATCGGGTCAAAGGTAATTTTAAGTACTTGACTGAGCAAGGTCTAGCTAAGGTGATTGTGGGCTATTTGGAATAATCGGAACTTCTGGTGTTTCGGGTTGTTGCTGTTGTCGTTGTAAATATCTACTCAATACATAAGCCATATCTCCACGGGTAACGGGTCGTAATGGGGAAATATTACCTTGAACATCTGTATTGAGAAATCCTTCAGTAGCTACTGTAGCGATCGCTTTTCTAGCCCAAGCTGGGATAGACTTTTCATCTGGGTATGAAGCCAGAATTTCATTAACAGCCTCATCGGGAAACTGAAATACACCGTAAGCCTGGGCGAAAATAGCAAGAGCTTCAGCCCTTGTCACTCTTTGGTTAGGGAAAAATTGATTGCCCCGATAGCCTTTCATGATGTCAGTTTTTAAGACTGTCTGTATATCATTAAATGCCCAGTGAGAACGAGGAACATCTGAAATAACTAAATTTTCTTTGCTAACAGCTTGCCTGTTATTTAGTCCAAATACTTTTACCATAATTGACGCTAATTCGGCCCTACTCAGTAACCTTTCTGGATAAAACTTGCCATCGGAAAAGTTTGTCATCCATTTGACAGCAGTTACCTGTTGAATCGAATCAGATGGGGTTCCAGAAGTAGTTTCTGGCACTTGGATCTGAGCAATTGCTGGTAATTGTAATAGTGCCACTAAAGATAGAGCAATTGAAAGCTGACGCATCACCATAATCACTTTTAGCTGCTAACGTGAATTTAAAAAACTACGTTACTGAGGTTAACGTAAAATTTGGTGTTTTTAATAACCTGTAACTCAGCTAATGACGAATTTAGGCTGGGCAATGTTGCTTCCGCGACTTAGGGTGTAGCTATAAATTTTAAAAATTAGGGCTGTGTTCAGAATCCCAGCACTTCCCATCATTCCAGATTCTACCAGTATGTTCACATTCTGATTTATCGTAAATCCAAGGAATTGAAGTAGGGTAATTGGAGCTAGATATGGGAGTAAGTGAAGACACTGTAAAAGAAAATATAGTGTAGCTACAAGCCAATATAATAATTAGAAATCCTATAAGGAACAAGATATTGCCAGGTGTCCAAAAAGGATATAAACCTTTTTCAGAGCGTAAACGCACTTTAGGGCGACGTTCTTGACCTGCTAACAACACCACATAAAACCTTAATCCCGGAATTGGCACTGAAACTCTTATGTCTAAAGAATGACGAGTCCAAGTACGAGAGGCAAAACCCTTTTTTATTGCTTCTAATTGCTCCTCTGTGAAGGTGTTTGCTACTTCCGGGGCAATCTTAGCAAAAAATTGCTCAAAATTAGGCTCAGTATACTGGGAGCTTTTCATTTTTCTCGTATATTAAGATACATTAATATTACATTGATCATCTCCTTTGTTCCGGATATTAGGATGTTTTATTTTTTGTAAGTCCCTAAGTAAGGAAGCAAAAACCAGTAAAAACTTGTTTTTTACCTTTCATGTTTTGACGTTATCTGCCTACTACTATGGACTATGAACTATAGTCAGTTTTTCAGGAGTTTTGGGAATGACAGCAACAGATCCCGTAAAGTTGATGAAGCAAGAAGTTGGCAAAGCCGCCGCAGCCCTGGTAAAGTCGGGTTCTATTGTGGGGTTGGGTACGGGGTCAACGACAGCGTATACGATTCAGTTTTTAGGCGATCGCCTCAAGTCTGGTGAACTCCAAGATATTATTGGTATACCTACCTCGTTTCAGTCAGAAGTACTGGCGAAGCAATACGGTGTACCTCTCGCCACTTTGGATGCTATTGACCACATTGATATTGCCATTGATGGCGCAGATGAAGTTGATCCGCAGAAGAATTTGATCAAAGGCGGTGGTGCAGCACATACCCGCGAAAAAGTCGTAGATTACCTGGCAGAACAGTTCATTGTCGTCGTAGATAGTGGTAAATTAGTAGACCGCTTAGGTTCTAGTTTCGCTGTACCCGTGGAAGTGATTCCAATGGCAATTACTCCTGTTACCAATGCCATTAAAAAACTCGGTGGCAAACCAGAACTCCGCATGGGTGTTAAAAAAGCTGGCCCAGTAATTACTGATCAAGGTAACTTTGTCTTAGATGTCAGATTTGACTCTATTGAAGATCCAGTCAGCCTAGAAAAGACATTGAATAACATTCCCGGCGTTCTAGAAAATGGTATTTTTGTTAACTGTGTCGATTTAGTTTTGATTGGTGAAGTCAAAGATGGTCAGCCATTAGTGCGCCAACTGTAGGAGTTATAGATTTTGGATTTTAGATGATTTAAAATCTAAAATCCAAAATTAAGCAATAGCTCTTGTTCAAAGTCTTCATCGCCCCAGTGTGCGAAGCCGCTACAGACTAGAATTGAGCGCTAGACGATGACGTTAGTACCAACTACCAGATTTGTCTCGGTGAAGTTATTCAAAGTTGCAAAGGTATAAAAAGTGCTACCAAAGTAGGCAAATTGAACTTCTGTAGAAGTACCCGATTGCACAAACTGTAGATAACCATCTGAGATGGGATTGCTGCCACTGTAGCCTCTACTCTTAAACAAGTCAGTAAGAATTAACTTATCCTGGCTTTGATTAAAGTCAGTAATGGTATCATTATTGCTAAAGCTTTGGTAAATGAACTGGTCATTACCGCTACCACCAGTCAGGGTATCACTCAAACCACTGCTAATTAGGATGTCATCACCAGCACCTCCGTTCAGGCTATTTTGACCTGCAACACCAATAAGGATGTCATTACCTGCACCACCAAGCAGGGTATCGTTACCTGCACCACCACGCAACAGGTCGTTGCCGCTCTTGCCGTCGATACGGTCATCACCCCCTTGACCGTTAATAATATCTGCTGAGTTGTCAAACCCATTGACATTGTTGTTCAGGTCATTGAGAAAGGTGACTATGTTCTTGTTCGAGATGGTGCTTTGGGTGGAGTTGGCATCGAAGACATCGAAGCTTTCACTAATGCTGGTTTGCCCATTAAACAGGATATTCCCTACTGCCGATACGTTCTCTAGGTTTTCCTGGGGAAAGTTTTGCAGGATAACTTTATCATCAGCCACTCCTTCAAAGGTGATTTCCAGATTGTTGTCATTCTGGGTGAGTAACAGATTTCGGGCAGTCAATCCAGTACCTTGAAATTTGAGGGTATCCACTTCGGCAATGATTGCTGCTGATGGATTTGAGCCTTTACCTAACCCACCAAAATCGGTGATGGTATCAACACCGTCACCTAAGTTGTAAACAAATTTATCTTTACCGCCGCCACCAGTTAGGATGTCGTTGCCTTGGTTCCCTGTGATGGTATCATTCCCGGCTTGAGCGTTAATTATGTCACTATATTTCTTGCCCACTAAATTATCAGCGCCCTTGGTTCCATTCAGCCCGTTAAACTCTAATGCGCCAATATCAACTTTACCCTTAGATATTCTGTTAAATCCAGCGCCGCGTTGGTCGGTGGTGATACCTGCTGGAATCAGAGCATTATTGCCAGCGTTAATGGCGGGACTATCGCCAAGTAAGGCATTAGTAAAGGTTTTACCACCATTATTTTGCAGGGGGCTGAGTTTTGGATCAATGGGATTGGTTCTAGTACCGACGAGGGTGCTGGTAGTAAAGCCAGTGCTACCAGTGCGATCGCCAATTAGGTTATTTCCAGCGTCGGTGAAGTTACCGGAAACGTCGCGGGAAAAACCAGTATCGCGGGGATCATCAGGATAAACTGTGTAGGAGTTACCTGCAATGATGGTATTGGCAACGGTAACAGTGCCGCCATTGCTGACAACGCCCCCACCATTGCCAAGAACACCGTTATAGCTAAAGCCCTCTGCTATGTTATTGGTAATGGTGTCATTGGTAAGGGTGAGAGTGCCACTATTCAAGATGCCGCCGCCGGTATAGTATGCACTATTATCAGAGACTGTGCTGTTAGTCAGGCTAAAAGTACCTGAGTTAAAGATGCCACCACCGTCTGCGGCACCATTATTAGAGACAGTGCTGCTAGTGATATCGAAAGTGCCTAAGTTATAAATGCCGCCGCCGTAAGATGGGTAAGGGTCAGGGCCTCCCCGATTAAGACCGCTAGCGAACGCACCATTATTAGAGATAGTACTGTTATTTATACTGACTTTGCCAGTGTTGAATACGCCGCCGCCATAGGCTGTGTTGAAACTGACGCTTGCACTATTATTAGAGACAGTGCTTCCCGTTAGCCTAAGGTTGCCTTTGTTAAAGATACCGCCGCCTAATGATGACCCACGATTCCCAGAGAGAGTGGTGTTAGTCAGGCTGAGAGTGCCTTTGTTAAAGATGCCGCCTACCTCCCCTTTATTGTCAGAGATAGTGCTATTAGTCAAGCTAAGGCTGGTATTGCTATTAAGCAAAATACTGCCTAAGGGATCATTAGCATTAGCAATCTTCAAGCCATCAATGCTGGCATCTGTCCCAGAACGCGATATCTCGAACACGCCCGATGAATTATTCCCACTTACGATCAGGTTAGATGCCCCAGTCCCCAAAATGGTAATATCGTCGGTAATGGTTAGTTTCCCAGAGGTGAGGGTGATGATATCTGGGGTAGCATCGGTGAACACGCCCGCAAAGGTAATTGTATCTGCCCCAACAGTCGCATTTGCATTCAGGATAGCCTGTCGCAATGACCCTGAGCCAGAATCATTGGTATTAGTTACCACTGTGCCAGCATTAACAGGTGGCGGGGTGATGGAAGGCTGGACTTCGTAAGCACCAATATCAACGACACCGTTGAATATGCGGTTAAATCGACCGCCGCGTTGGTCAGTGGTGACACCATTAGGAACTAGAGAATTCTTGCCAGCATCAATAGCAGGGCTACCCGCAAGTAACGCCTGGGTATAGGTTGCACCACCGTTATTTTGCAGCAATCCGAGTTTGGGGTTAATGGGACTAGCACTTGTGCCCACGAGGGTGCTGGTGGTAAAGGCAGTGCTACCAGTATTATTGCCAATCAGGTTATTGCCGGAGTCAATCAGCCCACCACTCACGTCAGGCTGTATATCACCAGAGGTGGACTTGTCGAAGTTGCCTGCAATGATGGTGTTACTAACCTTGACGTTAGCAGAGGAATCAGAGGAACTAAAAACACCCCCGCCATTACCAGTACCATTACTATCTGAGTCAGCTGTGTTGTTATTAATTGTAGTACTGATTATGGTAAGGCTATTGTCACTGACGTAGGCTCTGTCATTGTATATGCCACCGCCATCCTCTAACGCTGTATTGCCAGAGATGGTGCTGTTAGTTAGAATAGCAGATCCGAAACTATAACCATTATCATTTCCGTTAAAAATGCCACCGCCTGAGGTTGCTGTATTGCCAGAGACACTGCTATTTGTTAGGGTGAGAGTGCCGCCTTGGTTATAGATGCCACCGCCGGAGTTTGCCGTATTGCCAGAGACACTGCTATTGGTTAGGCTGAGAGTACCAGTTTTACCAACGGAAGCGTCATTAAAAATGCCGCCTCCGCCATTACCATTAAAAACCGTGCTTCCCCCAGTATTTCCATAGACACTGCTTTCCGTTAAGCTAAGAGTCCCAGCATTATAGATACCGCCTTGCGTATTGCCAAAGACGCTAGTGTTAGCAAGACTGAGGATGCCGCTATTAGAGATGCCAGTTCCTGCTGTATTTCCAGATACGCTGGTCTTAGCTAGGCTGAGGATGGAAGTTCTATTAACCTTAATACCGCCGCTAGCGATCGCCAAGCCATTGATGGTGACACCTGTCGCTAGTCCTGATATCTCGAATGCTGTAGAGGCATTATTTCCACTCACAGTCAGCTTAGATGTCCCAGTCCCCAAGATGCTCAGATCATCGGTAATCGTCAGTTGCCCAGAAGTAAGGCTGATAACATCCGGGGTGGCATCTTTGAATATTCCTCCAAAGGCGATCGTATCGTCACCAGCAGTAGCATTGGCTAAGTTAATAGCCTCTCGGAGTGTCGTGATGCCATTATTGCGATCGCCATCATCTTTGTCTCCAGTATTATTCACTGTGAAGGTAGCCAGTACCCCTGCGTAAGCCTGCCGCGTCGTTTCTGCAAACACTAAACTCAGTTCCATATCGACGGTGCGGACTTCTAATTCCCAGTTGCCGCCTAATGCTGCATTACCAATTCGCTGACGGGAAGCAGCAATATTCGCTCCGGTGAGTTGGTGCAGTTTGTCTACAAATTCTGCTCCCGCATCACCTAAAGCCACATTGCAACCATAGATGAGTAAGTTCCAGGGGTTATTGCTTTTAGCAGAGGTTGAAAATATCTTTTGCCATTGTTGCAGTTGCTGGCTGTACTCGTCGAGGGTATCGAGTCCTAAATGGGTGTTGCCCAATTGCAAGTAACCTGGGGCACCGTGGCACACAATATGAATATTAGTCAAATTCGGGCGATTGCAACTCGTCAGGATTTTCGTAATTTCTTCAATACCGTTCTGCGTTGAGTCAAGCACGAACACTTGGGTATTATCAAACACGCCATTGACTAAATCGTTATAGTCTTCAACTGCCATGTCAATGAAGACTAAATTATGGCTATAGGAGGTGGAAGTTGCGGAATTTACTTGGAAGTGTGAGGTATATAGTGTTGTCATTTTTTTACTTTGAGCTAAGGCGATGAGGGAAACTCAAACTGACTCCAGCCGCGTAATTACAGGATTTTCACACAACTACCGA
Source organism: Nostoc sp. FACHB-892 (assembly GCF_014698795.1). Taxonomy (GTDB): domain Bacteria; phylum Cyanobacteriota; class Cyanobacteriia; order Cyanobacteriales; family Nostocaceae; genus Nostoc. The sequence continues at coordinate 64,491 of NZ_JACJTR010000008.1, read as the reverse complement.
TAGTTAAAAATACTATATTTTTACTAATTATGTTCCCTTTCGTTGCTATCATCTAGCAAGTTGATGCTTTTGTAAAGCAATAATGAGTATGTAATTTTACATGACTTTGCAACTTACATATAGCATGGGAATCAAAAACCCGATTTTATGCTGGTTAAACTTGCAAATTTAAATTTTTTACCCATAAATTAGTTTATCAATTTTGTTGAAAATCGTACCAAAATGGCGGAAATTCAATTTAAATATATATCTTTTCTGTAAATTAATACTCTTAATTAACATATGTATTACAAAATGTTTAAAAATGTAACATTTAAATATTTAAACGCAAATAACTATTGCCACGTTTTAATAGACATTAATTTTTTAATAATGTTAATCATGCAGAATCTAAAAAAATATTACAAGTAATAATATGGAAAAAAGTGTTATTAATGCCAGTCTTTCTACTCAAAACCTAACTTTTCGTCCAGGTGATACTCCTGTCTCGTTTGAGGTAACTGTCAATAATGACAGCGATCGCTTTGTCAATTTTCAGATAGAAATTGCCGCCGCAGGAGAAACCCGGAATACAGGATATCGCTGGTATCGGCTTGAGCCAGAGGTGGCAGCAGCTAAACCACCAGGCAGTAGTACCATATTCCAAGTTTTTGTATTCAATACACCCATTCCGGGATTTGTGGGTACTGTCAACCTGATGGTGAGGATTTTTTCACCGCAATTAGCACAACAGTGCAGACTTGTGCTGCGCCTAAAAATCGAGCGAGACAATAGACCAACACATTTAAGTGTAGAATTGCCTGTGCGAGAGTTCCAAGTCTATCCTCGCAATTCTGTGGATATACCAGTACGGGTGCGGAACCTGGGTCAACAACCAACTGAGGTGGTACTACGTTTTACAGGCGTTGATCCGTCTTGGCTAACTGGCAGTGCAGAACGGCGATTATCTTTAGATCCGGGTGGTTTAGCAGAAGCTACATTTCAATGCCAACCTCCTTCTGTTGTGCAAGCGCCCAGCCAAAATTATCCTTTTACTATTGAAGCTGTTAGCAATAATGGTTATCCAACTAGTGCTGAAGGCAACATTGAAGTTTTGCCTGTGGGTTTTATAGACTTTATCATCAGACAAAAACATCTCAAAATTCCAAGTAAATCAGCATGGTTACCTGACTGGAAGTCTGATACAGCTTCTTTTGAATTACTATTTAAAAACGCTAGCAACCTCAACCAGCAAATTAATGTGCAAGTACAGGGTAGAGACTGGCGAAGATGTAGTTTTAAAAAGCTTCCCGAAATTGCCAATCTCCATTTAGGAGAAACAAGTAAAGTTATCCTCGATGTTAAAACAAAACGCCCTTGGGTAGGAATCGGCAAAACTCTATTATTAGAGGCTAAATCGGAATTATCTGACCAACGTTTAGGAAGTACAGACCCAGCTACGCAGACATTAGAAGTGGAGACTTTGCCAATCATACCTCTATGGTTACAATTGGCTGCGATCGCACTATTAGCTGCACTCCTCGCATGGATACTGCAACCAAGAAATGTAATGCATACACGCTCTGTAAACTCAGTGCGTTTTAGTGGCATTGGCTCATCTGTGCTTAGTGGTTCAGATGATTGCACTTTAAGATTTTGGAGAATCGGTGCTGATAGCTTAGACCCCGATGATACAGTAACATCCACTGAGCGATTTGCGTGTGATAAATCTCAACAGCCCAAGGGTTTGATGGCGATTACCGATGACGCAGTACAAGTCTTACGCTTTATGCCGGTACAAAATAATCGTGCTGCTGTTGGTCTAGATAATGGGGTAATTGAACTAAGAGATGTACCCTCAGGTGTAAAGATCAGTGAACTTCAAGACCTTAAAGATCCTAAAGCAAAAGGCGATCGCGTCTTTGATTTAGCTTTCACCTCAAACTCACTTAACTTATTCAGTGGTTATGGCAGTGGTAAAGTTAGAGTATGGTCAAGACCAGCGACTAACAACGATTTTCTAGCAGAACCGCGAGTTATCGATGTACAAAATACATTGAAACTATCAGGTTTCCAAGTCCGGGCACTAAATCTCAGCCCAGATGCAAAAACTCTAGTAATTTCTGGAAACTTCAAGCGTTTCATCTTGTGGCAGTGGAATCCAACTCAATCTGATCAACAATTCCCAAGTTTATCAGTGCAAAATCTAGAAAAGCTAGACCCATTAGTTGGGCGTGAAGACTATATTTGGGGATTAGCTTTTGTTCCTAACTCAGCAGAAAAAATCCTAGCAACTTCCGATTCTGCGGGATTCATTACAATTTGGAATTTAAATCAATGCCAAATTCTCAAAAATCCGAATCCGCAAGAAAAATTTAATGAACTTAATTGTTCACCACTAGACCGATGGTCAGCATCAAAAACATCTGTGCGTAGTCTGTCATTTAGTGAAGATGGTAATCTCTTAGTAAGTGGTGGCGATGATGGACGAGTAGTGGTTTGGTATTTAACCCCCGAACATAAGCTCGATAAAACAAAAGCAACAGAAGGTAAAACAATTTACCAAAGCTCTAAAAAAATCAATAGTATCGACTTGAAAACTAATCAAGAAACCATGATTGTAAGTGGTGGTGAAGATTTTCAGGTCAAACTACACCGCATCAAATAAGGGAGTCGATCAGATGCAAGCTAAATCCAATCCACTGCAAGTTATTATCAACCCACCTGGAATTCAATTTGGAATGCCAGGAGATACCATTCAACTCTATGTTGTTGTGATCAATCAGGGAGATCAGAGTGCGGTTATTGACTTATATTTTGTTTTTGACGAAGTATTTCAAAATTTAACTGGCTGGTCTAGTTCTCCTAGAGAAAGTTTAGCATTAGCTCCCCAACAGAATAGCGACGAAGTAACATTTGAGTTTCAAATTGCTGCCAATGCTCTTCCAGGAACCTATGACTATACATTAGTCGTAGATTCCCCTCTACATTATCCACAAGATACTCCTATAACCTTTCCAAATCAAATTAAGGTTCTGCTAAAAGAACAGACTGCAATTCGGGCAAATGACCCGACATTTTCCATTAGACCTAACACCAATCCCAACAAGCCACTAATTTTTAATCCTAGTGAGCCTCTGCAAGTGGAGGTAATAGTTGACAATCGCTCTTATCTTGTAGACAGGTTCCGCTTGAGTTGCCCAGATTTAGATGATGACTGGTTTACAATCAATTATCCTGCAACTGGATTTGAGGGCTTAGGGTTAGTGTCTGATGTAACGGCACTAGAACTCAACCCTGGTACTCAAGGTCAAATATTGTTGAAATTTCACCCACCTGGAGATACCCTTGCGGGAAGCTATTCTCCGACAATCCGTTTGTATTCAGAAAGTTCTCCAGACTTAGTGCTGTTGGATTTGGTATACATCCAAATTCCGACAAATTATCGCTTAGATATAGAATTTAATACTATTTTGGGAAAAGTTAGCCGTAGTCTTGGCAAGTACGAATTATCACTGGCTAACCAGGGCAATATTGTCCGTGAACTGATATTAAGCTTAAAAAGTCGAGACGAGGAAGAACTATATACTTACAAATTTGATCCGACTGAGGTAAGATTATTACCTAATAGAAGCGCTGTGGCTAATTTGACAGTCAAACCCAGACCTTGGTGGCGACGACCGTGGTTTGGTGCAGGGCTAGTGGTCAACTTTCAACTAGATATCAAAGACCAACAAAATTTACCTTTACCTAACACATTGCCTCAAGGAAGTTTAGTATGGAAACCCCGTCCTTGGTGGCAATTTATTCTGTTGCTTTTGGCAGTTTTGGGGTTACTAGGAGGAATAGGGTTTATCATTTGGCGAATTTTAAACCCCGAACCTTTGAGATTAGAAAATTTTAGTGCAAGTAACTCTCAAATTACTGAAGGTGATGAGGTAACTTTGAATTGGGACATTCACAATTATAAACAGTTACAAAAGTTGGTTTTGACAGGCAAAGGTTCGCAACCCATTCAGCCTATTTCCTATGACTTTAGCAATGGCATTCCTGAAACACTAGGCAAAGGAAGTGCTAATGAAATACCTCCTTGTCAGGTAAAAGAAAAACAAGAACTAAGTTGTAGCAACGTTAAAACTGGAGTAAGAACAAAAGGAAATTATACTTTTGAATTACAAGCTTCTTATCGGAATGGTATACAATTGTTTTCTCGAAATAACCAAGTAGCCAACCAAACAACTGAAGTAGAGGTAGTTGAAAAGCAAATTGCGGAAGTCGTTAGTTTCCAAGCAAATAAACCCCAGTATACAAAAGGTGAAAATATTCTTTTAAGCTGGACAATAGCTCGTCCATTTTTGTTGGAACAAATCCAAATTTCTGGCAGTGCAGATGACGGTACATCTTATAGTGAACCAATTACTTATAAATTTAATCAAGGTAATATTGCCGATCCTAAACTTCAAAAACTGTGTAAACAACAAAATACACAGATGCAATGTACAAATATTTCTATACCAGCTATTAAAGCCGGGAACTTTGCCTTTGAAATAAAAGCTTTTCCTAATAATGGAAGTGAAAAAATTAGTTCTAAAAAGACTGATTCAAAAATTGCTATATTACCGAAACCATTTAAAATTGTCTCTTTCAGAATCAACGGTAGTGAGCAACCGAATCTGGTTCTCAACGAAGGGGAATCTGCTACTCTGACTTGGAGAGTAGAGGGAGAAAATATTCAAGTTAAACTTCTGCCATACGGCAATGATGTTAAACCAGTTGGCTCAATAAAGCTTCCAGTCAATCAAGCTTTCCCGCCTCGAATCGGACTGTTAGTGAATGATATATCAGGTAAACAGCAATCTCAGGAAAGAGGATTTGCAATCACAGTTATCAAAAAAGTAGAGCCTACTCCTACACCTAGTATTAACCCACTTGCGCCTAATCTTCCATCTAACAGTAGTCCATTTAAAAGTCCTTTACCTCTGAGATAACTTTTTGGGCGATGTGAAAAGCAGAGATATATGAAAGTTGCAGACTGCCTCCAAAATGATCTTCTATGCAATGTCTTAATTCAGAAAATAAAGACTCTTTGTTATGTGGATCTAATTTTATGTACGGCGAATAGGTGGTCAAAAGTGTTAAATATTCATCGGCAGTATAGGTTACTTTTGATACAACTTGTCCAGATATCAAGTCTTTGAATTTTCCCGAATCAATGGCCATATTTCCTAATTGTCTCAAGATATATTCTTGAGTTTCTTGGTTTTCATATCGGTCAAGAGATGGAGTATGTAGTTGATAGACTTTTGATAAACTTTGATACACCTCGTAGCTGGGTTGAAGTTCTTTGTTCCACAACAAAATCAGGTGGCCATTCTCTTTTAAGGCATTTGCTGCTTTTGGATAACCTACTTCTGGTGATATCCAATGAAAAGAACTTGCTGCTAAAACGGCATCAAATTTAAATGGCTCAAGTTCCCACTCTTCAAACGATGTATTCTGAATCTTTACATTGGAATACGGTTGACAATTCTGTTGAGCTAAATGAAAAAATTCTGGGTTGGGTTCTAAGCAGATTATAGAACAACCCAATGGAGCGATCGCTACCGTTGCAGTTCCAGGCCCACATCCAACTTCTAGAATTTTGGAGTTAGTGGAGAGTTGAGCAATTTCCACAACTTGCTTAATTAGATCCTGAGGATAGCGGGGTCTTGCCTTGTTGTAAGCTTCTGCTGCCGGAGAATACCAATTTTTGCGCTGTTCAAGGTCTGTGCTGGAGTAGTTGATTATTGTTTGTTTTAATTCTTTCATAATCTATTGAATTCCTGCAAAGAGCTTTAGCTAACTCAATTTCTATTTTTCTGAAAAGCTCGACGTCTACGACCATTTTCAACCAGGGGTTTTCGCAACGGTACTACCTCAGCTTCACTACTCTCGCGTGCTACCCGAACCAGCAACCCAGCAGCTATTAAGCTAGCAATCATAGAATTACCACCATAACTAAACATGGGCAAAGGTAAGCCAGTAGTTGGTAGAGAACCTGTAGCAACACCGACGTGGAGCAATGACTGTCCTACCATCAAAATTGTCACGCCGATCGCGACCAATCGATGTATTGTATTTTTAGCCTTCAGAGCCACAATTAATCCAAGAGTGGCGAATGTAGCTAAAAGTGCCAACAGTACCATACTGCCGACAAACCCAAACTCTTCGGCGAACACCGCAAAAATAAAATCAGTATCCTGAATTGGTAAATAAAATAGTTTTTGTTGAGAAAGCCCAAATCCAGAACCCCAAGTTCTACCAGAACCCACAGCTAGTAGACTTTGCACCAACTGATAGCCATCTCCTCTCGCATCTGCCCACGGATTGAGGAATGACATTACCCGCCTACGCTGATACTCTTTAATACTAATACTAAGTAGTGCCAACATCACTCCACCAATTGCTGTTCCTCCCAGATACTTGTAAGGTAAGCCAGCTGCTAGAGCAATTAGCCAAATCGTCATGCCGCAAAGTGCTGTTGTACTCAAGTTAGGCTGGGCAAGAATTCCTAAAAGTACCAGACTGAAAATACCCAACCAAGCCAAGCGAACCCGCCAACTGATTCGTTCCCATTGACCAAAAAGCCGCGCACTTTGCAGCACCAAGAAGGGTTTAATTAATTCTGAGGGTTGAATCGGAATTGGCCCGATCGCTATCCAACGTGCTGCGTCAAAAGCTTTCTTTCCCAATCCTGGAATCAGTGTAATGAAAATTAATGTCAAAAACACTAATAAAAACCAATGGGATTGTCCCAAAATTTTCTGCAAAGGCAAATTAACAATAATATTGAATCCAATTAAGGAAACTAACACCCAAACCAGTTGACGCTTAAAGTAGTACAAGCCATCATCATGACGAGCATCAGCGACAGGATAGGATGCTGAAAATAGCATTACCAAGCCGACGAACAGCCAAATCAACGTTAACCAGCGCAACAGCCGCGCTTCTAATGCCCAGTTGGAGACTGAACTATCAAAAATTGGAATCAAGCGGCGTAGATTCACGAGCAGTATAGGTAAAAAGTTAGGAATTAGGAGTTAACAGTAAAACTCATAAATCATAATTTATAACTCATAAGTAAGCTTTACAACCATAAATCTTAAAATAGTAAACTTCAATACACCGCTCGATCAATTTTTGCGATCGCTGCATTTAAAATTAAAAAGCACAATTTTATACATCAAATACAGTAATTTAAATGGTAATTTAGAATTATCCTCAATCTAAGGCTTCTTTAGTTCAGAAGTTCGGAGAGTCAAAATAATAAAGTGGTGAGTTTTACTCACTTACTGTCAGCATTGCTGAATCATGATGATTCATAAAACTTAATAATTTAACGGAATTAACTGCTTCTCTGTCTATAGACAAGGGAATTTCAATCCAAAACTCAGTTCCTTGTCCAGGTTCTGATATACATCTTAATGTTCCCCTATGTTTTTCAACTACAATTTGATAACTAATTGATAAGCCTAATCCTGTACCCTTGCCTACAGGCTTAGTTGTAAAAAACGGGTCAAATAATCGTTCCTTAATTGCTTCTGTCATTCCTGACCCATTATCAGCAATTCGGATAACACACTTCGTTTCGATGATTTGCGTAGTAATTGTAATTTTATTAGGATTAGCGTGAATATCTGCGATCGTTCGTTTATCGTTATAGTTTTCGAGCGCATCAATGGCATTACTGATAATATTCATGAATACTTGATTGAGTTGGCCAGCGTAGCAATCGACTAAAGGCAAATTCCCATAATTTTTGACCACTTTTATACCAGGATGATCAATGTTATTCTTCAACCGATTCTGTAAAATAAGCAAAGTACTATCCAGTCCGTGGTGAATATCAACAGTTTTCTTCTCCGCTTCATCAAGACGAGAGAAATTCCGAAGAGACAAAACAATTTCAGAGATCCTTTCGGCTCCTACTTGCATCGAACTTAGGATTTTGGGTAAATCATCTAGTAAAAAGTCTAACTCAATTTCCTCTGTGTATTCTTGAATTTCTAATACAGGATTAGCATAAAACTGCTTGTAAAGATGCACAAGCCTTAATAGAGACTGTGTATAATCTTTTGCATATTTTAAATTTCCGTAAATAAAGTTAACGGGGTTATTAATTTCGTGAGCAACTCCAGCAACTAACTGTCCCAAACTAGACATTTTCTCAGCCTGAATTAGTTGGGCTTGAGTTTGCTGTAGCTCTTGGAGGGATTTTTCCAATTTTTTAGCCTGAGCCTCAGCAATTTCTGCTAGATTCTCCTTGATTTGCAATGCACTCCGTAGTTCTGCCCTTTGCTGTTTAAGTTCGCTTGTTAAGTTTTTAGCATCAGCCAAAGCGGTGTTCTGAGCTTGCAGTAGAAATAGGAAATCAACAATCGGGTCGTGAATCGCAAAGTCTTTGAGTTTAAGACCCAGAGGAGCCAGACTAATTGTATCTGTAATCCAGGGAGAGCCTAGAAAAAAGATAACTTCCTGCTCTGGTTGATACATCATCTGACCCTTGAGCTGCATTCCATTGTGGAGAAACTCTAAAATAAACAGTGCACGAGATTGTTTACTAATAGCATCAAAATCAACCAAAATTTTTGGACGATTTATCTGGAAATGCTGCTCAATCAATTTACCAACTAGTGGTTCAGGACTAATGCGCCCTAAAACATCACCAGCTTGTACAATTTCTCGATTACGGCTAAAGGCAAAGTGGAAGGGAAAAGCTTTCGACAGAAGCTCTGGCGAAAGCGTAAGGTGAGGAGAAGCCATGCTACACTCAATTTGGTTTATAAATCACTAAAAATTCATCATGTTCAGCACCCTCATCCCGATTCTGGGTTTGAGTAATATCAACTTCTGTATCAAACCTGTTTCCCAATCCCTGAACTAGTCCAAGAATCATTGGCGTTAGCCCTTCTCTATCAGAGCGATAATGTAAGCTCAAAGAATTTTCTTCCATATCAGTACACTCAAATGATGGGGGGTGAAGGTTGGGAAAACTAACTCCTACACGAGCATGAAGATTATCAAGGTTTTCTAAAAATTCAGGTAGTGTATCTCCACTCATATCCATCATTTCGCCGTAACCTTCTTGGGCTGTGTACTGAACCCAGAATTCTCCAAAAGCTTGCATAATTTGTTGGGTAGATAAGCTCAGAACGACACTAGCAGCTTTGACGAGCTTGTGGGTGATGTCATCGGGATAGCCCTCCATATTGAGAAAAACATCTATGTCCACCTCTGCTTTGTGCTTAATTTTTTTCCAAGTCTCTTCGCCAAAGCGACTGCATACCATGTCTTGAATTGCTTTATTTACTAATCCGTACATGGAAGCCTCCTCATGACTGTACCTAATTTTGCTTTGTGAATTTCAGCGAAACTTGACAACTGATTCCCTAAAGGGTTATTTAAATCACAAGCTTTTCCGTAGTTAAGCTTTGAAATGTTTTATTACAGCTTTAAAACCGAAAAAATAGGGAAAACTGTTCGCATTTTAATGCTATAAATACTCATTATTACAACCGTATTTTCACTTATTCGTTTTCCCCACTTCTTTGCTATTTTAATTTTCAAAAATACAAGCAGCAAAAAAAAGAGGTCTTTACTGACCTCTTACTAATTCTCTAAAATAATGTTTTATCTACAGTAATTACGACAAGCCAGCATTAGTACCTTGCTTACCAGTTGCCAGTTCTACCTTAATGATTGTGCCGCCTGCTTTTTGAATGCGTTGCTGTTCACGGAACCAGTTCTCATAAGGAACTAATTTAGTAAAGTAAGTATTTTGGAGTTCGCGTTGAGTACGAATTCTGGTTTGGCTGGGAACTAGAGCAGTAATTTTAAAAAAACGGGACATGTTTTGAAAATCTCCTGTAAACTTTGTGAAAACTTTTTTATCTCAAAATCTTGAGTGCAAATCTTTTAATTATTCAAAGGCTGGAAATCAAACATCAATACTAGACCACCAACACTCATCAGTGATAATTTACCAAGATAAGCAATATAACGTTCTAGCACTCACAGTTGATTTCCAGACCTTAATAAAGTCGCACCTAAATTTTTAAGCGCAAACTAGTTCTTAGCTTAAGCCAGAAGAGATATAGTCTAGGTAAACACCCATTTCCTTACCAGCATCAGAACCAACCAAGCTAGCGGTTACTTCCTTGATTGCTTGGATAGCCTGCACGGTAGCACCAACGGGAACTCCTAAAGAGTTGTAGGTTTCCTTCAAGCCATTTAATACACGCTCATCCAAAATGGAAGGATCGCCAGCTAACATAGCGTAGGTGGCATAGCGGAGGTAATAGTCCAAATCACGGATGCAAGCTGCATAGCGGCGGGTGGTGTACATGTTGCCGCCGGGACGGGTGATGTCAGAGTATAGCAAAGATTTTGCTACAGCTTCTTTAACGATCGCAGCAGCGTTAGCGCTGATGGTGCTAGCAGCACGTACTCGCAGTTCGCCAGTGGCAAAGTAGCCTTTTAGCTTTTGTAAAGCAGAAGAGTCTAGGTATTTACCTTGAACGTCTGCGGAGTTAATGACAGCGGTAATTGCGTCTTGAGCCATGTTATTAATTCCTTATTTCCAACCGTATTGCAATACTTCTGTTTCAGCAGAGAAACAGCATCACCTTATAGCAGGGCACCAACTAAGTAGTCGAAGTAAGTACCAGCTTCAGCAGCATCATCACCAGACATCAATGTAGTAGCTACATTCTTCAGTCCACGAATACCTTCAGCAACACCATCGATAGGAGTTCCTAAGGACTTGTACATTTCACGGACACCGATAACACCAATTTCTTCGATGGGGGTAACATCACCAGCAACGATACCGTAGGTAACGAGGCGGAGGTAATAATCAAGGTCACGCAGACAAGTAGCGGTCAATTCTTGACCGTAAGCGTTGCCACCAGGAGACACAACATCAGGACGCTTTTGGAACAGTTGATCGCCAGCTTGCTTAACCAGACGTTCGCGATTTTCTGTCAAAACTTGAGCAATCCGCACACGGCGCTCACCAGTAGCAACAAAGGATTTGATCCGATCCAATTCACCAGGGCTGAGGTAGCGAGCTTCTGCGTCAGCATTCACGATAGCTTTCGTGACGATACTCATTAATGGATTCCTCCAAATACGAATGAAACCAGGATTTGATTAAACTGGTACGACTTTAATTCGGTTCACTGAGTTTGTTTTCTCGTTCTTTTAGATACAACAGTTTAATAACTGTTACGGCTAATAAATTACGAGTTTTCTTGAGTCAATACAAGAACACAAGCTTTGAAACTCAGTTACCTTCCGCAAAACATTTTCCGGCATTCTGTTGAGCATTTATGACTGCTCTTAATACTTTGTAATATTGCTTATCAGAATTTTCGGTTTTAGCTGTAATCTGAGAGCAATATTACGAAACGTTACGAAAAGGAAAGGGGACAGGGGACAGTAAATAATCTGTACCCTATTCCCCATTCCCTATTAGCTATTACCTATTGGGAAACGGTTGTAAGGTACAACATCTTCACCAAAGTAGCGGCTATATTCTGGGCTTCCGACTATTGCTTCTACAGTAGCTGACAAACCAGTATTAGCTAGCAGATTGTTATACTGGCGAATTTCTTCCTGATCTGCGGGTGTACGCCCCAACAGGTGGCGGAAGAGGAACTCAATCACCTTGGCATGAGGATAAGGTAATAAGAAGCGCTGGCGATAGATTTCGGAACTAGCTAGTTCACGTACAAACTCCCGGACGGAAATTTCACCATTCTGGAGTTTGCTGTCTAAGTCAGTACGGCGGAAATTATCAGGCACTTCACCGTTAAATACATCCAATACCTGACAGTAAATGGCGTTGATTGCCTGTTGTCTTTCGGCTTGGTTTGTGTTTTCAGTTAGACGGTAAATGCGTGCATGTTTACGCACAGCCACTTCCACAGGTTGCCCGCTACCATCGTTGTAGGAACGACCCAGTTCAGCAAATGAGGGCTTACCATTTGTTTGCGCTGCTATATCTGCGATCGCTTGGGTCAAAAGCGGCGTATCGTTGCTAACTCCTACACGCGGTTGTACTGGCTTAAAGCTCGGTACAACTACGTCATCGTTTTGCTTGGTAAGCTGGTTGTACAGCTTCTCTGTATTCGGGAAGTTTGCCGCAGGTAGAGTTGGGAAGCGACGGTAAGGCACCGTATCCTCACCAAATACCTCGTTATATTCCACACTATTTACCAAAGCAGCAATAAAGGCACGAATACCTTGAGTAGCCAAAATCTGGTTATACTTGCGGATTTCTGCTTGGTCTAATGGCGCACGTCCCAAGAAGTGTTTGGTTCCTAACTCAATCACTTTGGTGTTGGGGTAAGGTGTGTAGAACTCTTTTAGGTAGAGGTTAGAATAACCCAAACCTTCAATAAATTCCTTCACACTAATTTCGCCGTTACCCAGCTTGCTTTCCCACGCCGTAAATTCATTTTTGGCGATGTATGGTGCAATATCCCGCTCAAAAATCTGACGATAGGCAGCACTAATCAAAGTTTGCACTGCAACTTTGTCATTGGTATTCGCCACCAACTTGAAGATTTTGGTTTGTTCACGTTGCTTGCTGACGCCTTGGTTAACACGGAACTGAACATCTGGTTCTGACCGTTTTTCTGTGACTGTACCCAGTGTCACAAAGCTCGGCGTTACTTCCTTCTGAACTTTCGCCGCAACATCTTCACGAATGCTACCAACGCGTAATTGTCGTCCTGATACACCACCAGGAGTCAGATACCGTTCGTAAGGAATTGTATCTTCACCGAATGCTTCAGTGTATTCTAGGCTGTCAATAATGGCATCAACTACCGCGTAAAAGCCTTGTTTGGCAGCAATGTCAAAGTACTTATTGAGTTCTTGACGACCATAAGTCGGACGACCCAACAAGCGGCGGTGAATATACTCGATCGCTTTACAAACATAGAGCGATGTCCAGTACAGATTGCGGAATACATCCGACTTAGCCAAAGCACGGATAAACTCCCGTACAGAGATGTCGCCGTTTTCCAGCTTGATTTCCAATACCTTCGGGCGCTGACCTTCGTAAAGATCGCGACCGAAAACTTGCAGGTAAGCAGCTTTAATCACTGCTTGCGTCGAGCTTTCGGAGAATCTAACGCTAGAACCTTTGGTTGCCTTTCTACCAATAGTACCTGGCAGTTGATCTAACTTGAACACCTTTGGTCCAAGAGTACCAGGAGCTTCACCCCGCGCTTTGGGATTACTATTCTGGTTATTAATCCCTGCCCCTTGGTGAATTAGGATGCGCTTGGTATCCTTCCCAAAAGGAGCCGGACTGGTGCTGGGGTTGCGAGTTTCTTTCGGGAAAATTGCCCCAAATTGAATTTCCAAGGGGTCATTCCCAGAACCATAAGGATGTTGGTCTGGTAGCGGTTGTTCGTAAGCAGCAAATGTGGTAATAAACTGAGGTATCTTGCGGAAAGGCGCACTGTAGTTCAAGAGGTCTTGCTGCGGTCCCCAGTTGCGACATTCTTGTGCCTCTTGACCAAGACCCCGCAGGTAGGGTACTGTTTCTTCGCCAAAATAGTCGCTGTATTCAGCAGAATCTACTAAGGCATCTACTAAGGCTGGCAGACCACCGTTAGAAACAATCGAGAAGTATTTTTGTACTTCTTCACGGCTACTTGGGCCCCGTCCTAAAATGTGACGGAAAGCTAGTTCAATGACTCGGCTGTTAATAAAAGGCTGGTAAAACTGTTTTTGGTAAAGGGGAGATTTAGCTAGACGACGGACAAATTCCTTCACGGAGATGTCGCCATTTTTTACCTTGGATTCTAGGTCAGATATCGACAAGCTATAAGCACGGGTAATATCGCGCTCAAAAATTTGCCGATATGTAGCTTTGATTACCTCATTTTTTTCGGTAGCTGACAACCCAGTTTTCATCACATACTTGGGACGCCGTTCTGCCGCATTAAAGTAAATTTGCGGCAGTTGCAACCCTTGCTGGTCGCTAGAGGGGCGTTGGCGAACTTTATTTGAAGGTGTGGCTGCTTTGAATTCTGCTAGCAAAACATCCATGTACTGAGACACAATTTCTGTAGCCTCAGCATCTTTGCGGAAAAAGGAAAGTGACGCGGCTTTGATTTCTTGCAAAGCTACTAGCGTTGCTTCACCAGAGCAGGCATTTTCAATTATTTCCCGCAAACCCCGTGTATTCACCGCTATGATGTTGGGGTCGCCAGCAACGATCGCGTAAGTAGCGTAGCGCAAGAACCAGGATAAATCCCGCAAGCTCTTGGCCATGTTGCTTGGGCCATATCGAGCAATGTTAATTGGTCTAAAACCCGGAGGTGTTGGGCCACTGGGGGATGAGTTAAATATTGATCGTAAATTTTCTAAGAATCCACCACGACTTTCAACGTAGGTTACAGTTCCTAGTTGCATCCCTTGCTGAACACTAGCACCAGCACTAACAGGTACTACTTCTACTTCTCTGGGCTTTTCTAAAAAAGCCATTGGCGAACCACCGACAAAAATCCGGTTGGCAGCGCGAGATACAATAATCTCGGCATTATCCGTCAGCGTCTGGGAAATTTCTAGACGCTTTGCACCAGACGCAAAATAGCTTGCCAGTTCATCTAATTCACCACTTCCCAAAAAGCGGTCTTGCTGCTCGGCTTGGGTAATTGTCGCTACAGCTAGGGTTTGATATAGTTGCGGACGCGCAACTGAGCTTCCACCACTTGCCTTAACACTCATCGGATTTGTAAAACTCCCATCATAATCATTTATGTGTTAAGTCTGGATCGCTTTGAGGCTTGACACATCGGTGTGTCTGTGCTTTATAAGCTTGAGAGTAGTGCCTGCAAAACTGCCAGTAAATTAACCCGGTTAGCTTTTAGATTAGAACGTTTTGCGTTCTCAAAGCTGGTTTATTAAGAACTGTGTAGAACCGTAGCTTAGATACATCCAGTTTTAAGAGTACATACTCTTGTTTGGCTGAGACAAAATCTAAGTTTTGTAACTAAGAAATAGGCTAGGCACGGTCTACTGATGCCGGAAGCCTCTATTTTGATGTTTGTGGCAGTGTCCACCCTACGATTATTACAACTTATACAAAATTTTAGTTGAAATCAAATTGCCTACGGCAGTCTCAGTGGACAGTAGTCATTAGTCGATGTTAAGTTGTTTTTGCTACTGTCAGCTAAATATTCATAAATAACGCCAACGGAAAATAATTCTTAAATTCCGTTGAATTAAGCTTTAGATATCAACATTTTATATAGGGAAAATACTATGAGCAAAAGTTGTAAATTTAACTATTTATTCAATGCTACTCTGTCTGCGATCGTAGTTATTTTGGCTGTCACTCCCGTAAATGCGCTTCCAGAGCAAAACATCAGCACCGTTGTGAAGTGGGCAAAGACCAGACCTTTACTACCAACTCTGAGATACAACAGCGAAGCCCACGGCTACGACGGTACAAAGGGAAATTTATACTTCTATGCTGATGTCACTTCTCAAAATGGGACAGTGAATAAAGAAGGCATAACCGTTAGTGGTGATAAACGCCTCAAATTCACCACAAAAAATGCCAATGCAGTGAAATTGTTACAAAATATTTATAATTCTAATATTGCCAATGACTTCCAGAAGTCCCGATATATTAGCAAAGTTGGACGTGACCAGTATTATCGCGGACAAAAGTTTGCTTACATCACTGCTGAGGTGCAAGGTGGGTCATCATTTCAGATAATTCCCTTGAATAAATTGCAAGAGTTTATAGATAATGCCAAATATTGCCAAACCAATCAGTGCGACCTTTAATTAGGGATTTCTAAGGAATAAACTAACCACAGAGACAAGGCAGCGCGGTCTTGGGGGTTTCCCCCATGAGCGACTGCCGCACAGAGAACACAGAGAGAGGAGAAATAGAGAGGATTTTTGTGTCAGTTTGGAGATATTTTTATTTGGAAGTCTCTTAAGCCTGTAGCCTGGAATCTACATAAGTATTATCAGTAAACAAAGGCACGCAATCACTAATGTTGTAGGCGGCGGACAGTTCAACATCTGACTCAAAACCTCTCTCAATCAACTCTTTACCCGAACTGCATTTTTTTAAGTACCCCAATAAATTCTGCTGGAAAGCTTGAAATGTTGTTACAGCAACTTCGGCTTCTGGTGATAAACTGCCATGTAAATAACTGAGAATTGCCCCAGCACCAATTAAATCTTCAAATGCAGGGCGGAGGCTACCATCTTCTTTCCACCTTTCACCGGCAGGAATCACAGCGATTTTATCACCATACTTTTGAGCAAACTGCGCTACAGCTTGGCAATTTCGCAAGCAACCAGCCAAAGTTGGGGTATCCCCTGTATGTAAAGTCAGAAAAGAACCATTAGGTGACGGTAAAACTAGTCTAGTTCCAGCAGAAATATGAGTTACTGATTTTGGCGAGAGAGAATATCCAGTTGTAGTCCAACGTTCTCTATGACTTGCTAACTCTGCTTGTACTGACTTGGCATAATCTATGGCTGATTCATCTTTATATGCGTAAGGAAAAATTATCGCGCCGTTGTTGGTGGCAATTTCCACGCAGGTAGAAAAAGAGAGAATGTCAACTATTACAATTACATCACTGATGGGAGCGAGTTGAGCAACTCCTTGTGCCCCCCATTCACAGCGTAAATTAAACTCTGATTGATTGTAAATCATTGGTGCGATCGCAAAAGACATATGATATAGCGGTTGTCAGTTGCTAACACGTAAAAACTAAATGTTAGCAGTAAGTAGGTCAGCAGTTATAATCAATATAAAACTTCAAGGTTAAAAATATTATGAATTTAATTGTAAAAACTTTTCCTAATAATACTGTACCCAAGTTAAATTATGATGTGCTGATTGAAAATCAACCAGATGGTGGAGTTAGTGCGACAGTGCTAGGCTTGCCAGATTTTAAAAGCTCTGGTGTGACTAAAGAAGAAGCGTTAGAGAAACTAATTCAACTTTTACAAGAGCGAAAGCCAGAAATAGTAACTTTGGAAATTGAATCTCCCCAAACCGAACATCCTTGGATGAAATTTGCAGGAATGCACAAAGATAATCCTCTTTTTACTGAAGTTCTGGAATACATAGAAGCTGAACGGAGTCAAATTGATTTGGACAATGAGACAAAGTAAGTATTATGTGGATATTAGATACAGATCATCTGTCGTTCTTTCAAAATAGTCATCCACTAGTTACACAACGGATAAGACAGCAGAAACCTGAAAATTTAGCCATTACATACAGTGATTACATTCGAGGAAAAAGTTAAAGGATGGCTGAATGTTATCAATAAATATAACAATCAAGCTTCTAAGTATGACAAATTAATATGGGGCTACAAGGGATTATGGGATGAAATAGAATATTTCAAAAATATAAAATTACTTGAATTTGATGCTAAAGCTTGTAATGTTTATGCTGAATTAGTTAAACAGAAAATTCGCGTTGGCACTCAAGATTTACGTATTGCGGCAATTACATTGTCAGTGAATAAGCTTTTAGTTACGCACAATCGCAAAGATTGCAATCCCAACAATTAAAAATAAAACCAACAAGATGCAATTAAAACACAACAACAATATGACTCGTTCAGTATTTGAAGTAGTTGTAGCGGTAGCTTTTATCAGTATTTTAGTTGTTACAGGTTGAATATGACGCAGGGCAAACGCACGTAATTTCTGAAATGCTTGCTGGATAACGATATTGATAAAAAAATAGCCTAAGCAGGAAAACGCCCAAACCTTTGCTATTAAAGGATTTATATACTTTAGATGCGTTTTTCCTGAAATATGAGGTGTAGAAACTGCCGATTGAGGAACATTAAATTGAGTTAACTTAATTGGTGATGAAGTAGCTGTATTGTTTGATGATATAAGCTGCCAAAAATTGATAGTCTTGTCAAAGCTAGCACTAGCAAGGATTTTACTATCTGGACTAAAAGCTACGGAACAAACCCAGTCGGAATGTCCTTTAAGAGTGTAGATTTCTGTTGCCGTAGCTACATTCCATAGTTTAATGTCACCACAACCCCCACTGGCGAGGGTTTTACCATCTGGACTGAAGGCAACCGAAGCAGCCGACGAGTCAGAATGCCCTTGGATAATGTGAATTTGCCCTCCTGTTGTAACATCCCACAGTTTGATAGTCGTTTCGGTACTCCCACTGGCAAGGATTTTGCCATCTGGGCTAAAAACTACGGAATGAAGCCTGGAGGAATGCGCTTGGAGAATGCGGATTTGCCCTCCTGTTGTGACATCCCACATGATAGTTTTGTCCAAGCTTGCACTGGCAAGAGTTTTGCCATCTGGACTGAAAGCTACGGAACGAACCCAGTCGGAATGCCCCTGAAGTGTGTAGATTTCTCTTCCTGTTGTGACATCCCACAGTTTGATAGTCTTGTCACGACTCCCACTGGCAAGAATTTTGCCATCTGGACTGAAAGCTACGGAATGAACCCAGTCGGAATGACCCTGAAGGGTGTAAATCTCTCTCCTTGTGCCTACATCCCACAATTTGATAGTCTTGTCATCACTCCCACTGACAATGATTTTGCCATCTGGACTGAAAGCTACGGAATAAACAGAGTCGGAATGCCCCTGAAAGGTGTAGATTTCTCTTCCCGTACCAACATTCCACAATTTGATGGTTTTGTCATAACTTCCACTGGCAAGGATTTTACCATCTGGGCTGAAAGCTATGGAACGAATCGAGTCGGAATGCCCTTGGAGGTTATGGATTAGCCCTCCTATTGCGATATTTTCTATAATTTTATTTGTGGCAAAAGCTTTAGGTTGTGATGTTGATACAGCAAAAGCAGATTGTTGTTTTGGTCTAGCAAACCCAGGAAATATATCAACACCAAGTTTTGTAGAACGATCGCACCAATAACACTTACCATAAGTTTGGCTGTAGTAGTGGCTGTCTACCTTTCCACAGATAGTTAACTCATTAACAGCAAGTCTGAGCGCCTTTACCCAATCCCCAGCAGTTGGACGCAAGTTAGAATTTTTATAACCATCGTTAAAGCATTTGAGAAAACATCGCTGAACCTCTGGGTGAATAATCTCAAGAGGAATTGTCCTTTCTACAGGTTGAATCAAACGGTTTGGTGCATACAGCCATAAACCCTGACGGATAAGTTCATTAGTTTCTGGAGTTTCCCCCGCACCTATCCACTTTCCTGCAAAAGGAGTTTGACCACCAAACAACAACTGATAGATAATGACTGCTAACCGGAAGCGATCGTGTACTTCCGTTTGATCGATACTAGAAAAATCTTTATCAATCAGTTCCGGTGGTGTAAAGCCCTCTGAACCAACTAGACAACGATAAACCTTATTATTTTTCGGATTCCGAACCTGAAATGAGTCAGTATCAATAATAGAAGGTAAGGCGCGATCGTTTACAAGAATATTTTGCGGTTTGATGTCACCCACAACATAGCCAGAAATGTGAATTGCTTCAATAATTGAGGCGATATTCAGCGCCGTTGTGTGCAAAAAACGCCAATCAACGCCAAGTTTTAAAGCCTTTTTTCTCTGGGGGTTGTATACATCAATAAGTTGTTTTGCTTCCTTAATTTCCGGCATCAAAAAGCCGACACAATCACCTTGAGCATCTTTCAATACCGACTTAGGCCAAGCAAAAGAAATATGATTGAGATGAGAGTTTGGCTCTTTGGGTCGGTGCGCTATCATCACCGCCAACTTTTGCACACGCTCAGGAGTTTGGTCGTGGTAAATTTTTGCTAAGTAACCATTGTGATTAGTTCGCCAAACCTGACCTTCACCACTCTTAGCTATTGGTTCACCCAGCAGAGCAATCGATTGACCCGTACTGGCACAGGTGAGAACTGTCATTGAATTTTACTCTCTATCAAACAAGCACAAAAGTAAGGTTTTATCATCGTCAGTGCGAGAATTTAGCCGTTCAGAGTTGAGGAATTGCGTTAGATATTTATCTTCATCCTCTGGATTAACAGGTTCGTGTAAGTATTCCTCCAAAGGTTTAAAGAAAGGCGAGAAGGGTTGCCAGTCACTTAAGCGAATTGCTACTTTTTCTAGTCCATCAGTGGAAGCACAAATAAACTCTTGTTTTTCGGGAATGACCTTTACCTGCATTTCTTTCAGTGCATTTGTTGAGGTGATAAAAGTTGTTTCATTAGCAAACTCACCTTTATCTGGCTGAAACAACAGTTTATATTCTGAATCTTGGGAACACATTACAATAAATCCATCCCCGATTTGCATAGCTGCAAGCCAGTCATGAGTTGCCACAAAAACTAGCAACGTACAAGCTAAATCATTAACAGAATAATCTCCTTCATCTGCTTGCGTCTGTAATTTTGTAATAACTTGGTTTACAATCTTAGCAAACACTCTCTGAGCTTCTTCTTTGTCAAGTGGTTGAGAAAAAGCTTGCTTATAAGGAAATTCATTAATATCAGAAAAGCATTTCAGTACTGTTTCTACCGCCAACTTAGAACCAATATCAGAATATTTAGCACTACCAGCACCATCAGCAACAGCGCCTACAATCACATCATCAAAGATGCAATATTTCCCATAATCTTGACAAACTATCCCCTGTTTTTGATGACTTGTTCCAATCTCGGAACGTGCAACAGCTTTCCACTTCACAAAATTTCCTCTAACTGATAATTTGACCCCATCCCATAGCCGGTAAAGCTACAGCTTGCCCCACTTTGCCACTAGAAACCCGTTTCATTGAAGCAGAAAGCCAGACAAACATCTCACGAAAATCTAAGCCATTGAGCATAATTGGTAGACGTTCAGGAACAGAAATTTGTTTGAGAATATTCATATCAGCACCCTGTACACCAACCGCAAAAAATGAAAGTCGACGTTGTGCTTCTGCTTCTCTCATCCTTTGCGCGGCTGATTGCCAGGAGTCAGTTGGCGCTCCGTCTGTAATCAAAAACACCCAAGGGCGATAATAAAGAATACCGTTGTCTTTATAAGTCTGTTTCCGGCTTTCTAGAAAATCCAAAGCATACTCAATTGCCCCACCCATTGGGGTAACACCATCTACTTCCAATGTAGGCGGTGTAAATTGGTCAATCGTCACAAAGTCTTGCGTGAGTTTAACTATAGGGCCAAATGTAATCATGGCTACTTCTACACTCAGCGATGCTTGGGAATCTTTTAGTACATCTGCTTTGAAAGCAGCAAGTCCTCGATTTAACTCTTGGATAGGCTGACCTGACATAGAGCCAGAAGTATCGAGTAACAGAATTACAGGGCAACGATTTTCTGGATTCTCAACGAATTCCGGCATTCCTACAGCCATTTAATGCTCCTTGATAAGTAAGTTTTTATACAAAATTCCAATTAAGTTTATTAGATAATAGATACTTAAGCAGTAGTGTTTTTACTGAAACAACTTCTCTAACTAAAATATATGGGCTGATGGCGATGTCTACGACGGGCTGCGCCTACGCAATTATTTGTCTACCTGAAATGTCCAGCATTCGCTAAACTCAGAATTGCTGCAATATTGCTCGTGAAATGTTAGGCTCCCATACTGCTAGCGCTACTGTTGCCAGATTTTACGATACCTATGCCTTCTAAAGATATATTTCATCAATCTGTCCGCACTGCTTTAGAAAAAGATGGTTGGATAATTACCCATGATCCACTGCATCTAAAAGTTGATGATATTGAATTTTTTGTGGATTTAGGAGCAGAAAGACTATTAGCAGCACAAAAACAAGGTCAAAAAATAGCTGTAGAAATTAAATCCTTTGTAGGTGCATCTGAAGTAACAGAATTTCATCTCGCTTTAGGTCAAACCTTGAATTATCGACTAGCATTAAAAAAAGAAGAACCAGAACGCATTCTATATCTAGCTATTAGCCAAGATACATACCAAGACTTTTTCTCACGTCAATTTATTCAAGATTCTTTAAAAGAATATCAAATTAAACTTTTAATATTTAATTCCTTAAGTCAGGACATTGTTTTATGGAAGGAATAAATTACTCTCAAATCATTCAAGATATTTTAAGTAACCATTCCGCGAATGATGTGGCTAATGGGACAGAGGTTCAATTGTTGTTTGACGCAGAACGCCATCATTATCAAGTCTTAAATATTGGCTGGAAAGAACAACGGAGAATTTATGGAGTCATCATTCATGTTGATATCAAAGACAAAAAAATTTGGATACAAAGAGATGGTACAGAAATCGGCATCGCTAATGAATTAATTGCTGCTGGTGTATCTAAAGAAGATATTGTATTAGGATTTCATGCTCCTTATAAACGCGAATTTACTGACTTTGCTGTTGGATAATTAGCAGGAAATAAGTAATAGTAATCTTTGCCCTAATGATCCACTATCCGTTAAACTCAGAAATGCTGCGTTATTCCTCATCATGTCCGATTCCCAAAGTGTTAGTGCTGCTGTTGCCAAACTCTACAATACTTACCCCTTTCCGCCAGAAGCCCTGTTGGATGAACCACCCCCAGGCTACAACTGGCGCTGGAATTGGCTAGCTGCTCATAACTTCTGCACAGGTCAAAAACCCCAAAGGCAAGATATTCGGATTTTAGATGCAGGTTGCGGCACTGGTGTGAGTACAGAGTACTTAGTTCACCTTAATCCTCAAGCTTCTGTTGTGGGAATTGATCTCAGTACTGGCGCTTTAGCTGTAGCAAAAGAACGTTGTCAGCGTTCAGGGGCTACCCGCGTTGAATTTCATCACCTCAGCTTGTTTGATGTGGAACAGTTACCGGGTGAGTTTGATTTAATCAACTGTGTTGGTGTTTTGCATCATACCTCCGATCCAATTCGCGGTATTCAAGCTTTGGCGAAAAAGTTAGCCCCAGGCGGCTTAATGCACATTTTTGTGTACGGGGAATTGGGACGCTGGGAAATTCAACTCATGCAAAAAGCGATCGCACTTCTTCAAGGTGACAAAAAAGGCGACTACCGCGATGGTGTCCAAGTCGGACGACAAATATTTGCCTCCTTACCAGAAAATAACCGAATTGTCAAATACGATAAACAGCGTTGGTCATTAGAAAATCACAAAGATGAAAACTTTGCGGATATGTACGTACATCCCCAGGAAATTGACTACAACATTGAGACGCTGTTTGAATTAATAGATGCTTCGGGATTGGAATTTATTGGTTTCTCAAATCCGAGTTTCTGGGATTTGCAGAGACTTTTGGGCAAAGCACCAGAGTTAGTTGAACGAGCAAAAGATTTGAGCGATCGCCAGGTTTACCGCCTGATAGAATTACTAGATCCAGAAGTAACTCATTACGAATTTTTCCTCGGTCGTCCTCCCTTAATTAAGTCCGACTGGTCAGACGATAACGCCCTACTGGCAGCCATTCCCGAACTTAATCCTTGTATTGAAGGATTTCCCAGCCAATGTTTCTTTAATTACGATTACCAGATTGTTAATTTATCTGTACCAGAGTTTGAATTTATGCAAAAATGTGATGCTAATTCAACAGTGGCAGATATTTTAACAGGTGTGCAACTGGGATTGGATGGGGTAAGAACGCTTCTTCAGCAGCAGCTGATTTTATTGACACCTGCTTAATTACACTTGACATTTGATACTAAGTTAAGATTTGTCAATTTATACTCGTCGTGAGCAGCGATCGCCCATCACCACTTTTGGCAAATTAATGTAAATTAGGAAAGTGCCTAAGAAACAGGGTATTGTACATCCCAAAAGTTGGAGCTTTCTGGAATTCAGCAGTGGTGCGATGTTTAATGACTTGCCGCTACTCTACGATTTTTGATTTGCGGCACGTTCATACGCTCCTCAAGCACCAGTTGATTTTATTGACACCGACTTAATTCAAACACCAAGATGTTATGTAACGACTTTGGAGGAGAATTATTCACTCAAAAAAACTGGAATTGGAAGAAATTTTGAATTTTCAGGCAACAACTATTGATTATTGAATCCCTCGCTCTCTCACATCATCAGGCGCTCTCTCGCTTCTGTGAGCGCGATCTTACTGACTGTGTAACGTTGCCAAGAAGTTAATTGTTTTTTCCTAAAGTATTGTTACCGGATCGTGATATGATTCAGCTGACTGAATGTGCAGTCATCATATTTAACTGTACTGGTTTCAAGTCCCGTGAGCTTGTCAGACGAATCAATTGCGCCCACTCCGACAACGCAACAAGATGCTAAAACTGGTTCTGGAGACACAGAATCAGGTAACTCCATGCAAGAGTTCCATCAACTCTTCCAGCGATTGTTGGTAATCACGCTTGTCTTGACGGGGGTTATTTTTATCTCTGTGTGGATTTTTTATTCCTTAAACATTGCCCTAAATTATTTAATTGGGGCGTGTACAGGTGTGGTTTACTTAAAAATGTTGGCTAGAGACGTTGAGCAGCTTGGTAGTGAGAAAACCAGTCTGAGCAAAACTCGTTTTGCTCTCTTTATTGGAGTGATGATCGTGGCAAGTCAATGGCGTGAGCTACAGATTCTGCCCATTTTTTTGGGATTTTTAACTTACAAAGCCACGCTCCTCGTCTATATGGTGCAAATTGCGTTCATTCCTGATTCTTAAAAAGTCAGGCTCACTAAAGATAGTAATCCCATCCTCGCTCGTTGGGGAAAAAGCTTGAAGAATGCAAATGCTTAGTGTCTTAAACGCCTTTAATTCTTTTCCCCTCGCTGCATTAGAAGTAGGTCATCATTTCTACTGGCAGTTGGGCAATCTTAAAATTCATGGGCAAGTTTTTCTCACCTCATGGTTTGTGATTAGCATTTTAGTAGTGGCTTCAATCGCTGCTACTCGCAACGCACAAAGAATTCCCAAGGGCATCCAAAATTTGATGGAATATGCCTTAGAATTTATCCGTGATTTGGCAAAAAACCAACTTGGTGAGAAAGAGTACCGCCCTTGGGTGCCATTTATTGGCACATTGTTCTTGTTTATTTTCGTATCGAACTGGTCAGGCGCACTAATTCCCTGGAAGCTCATCAGGCTACCTTCGGGCGAATTGGCAGCTCCCACCAATGACATCAATACGACTGTTGCATTGGCATTGCTAACCTCCTTAGCGTACTTTTACGCAGGTTTTAGCAAACGGGGTTTAGGCTACTTTAAGAAATATATAGAGCCAACACCTGTTTTGTTGCCGATCGCAATTCTAGAAGATTTCACCAAGCCCCTCTCCCTAAGCTTCCGTCTATTTGGTAATATTTTGGCGGATGAGTTGGTAGTAGCGGTGCTGGTGCTGCTAGTTCCTCTATTTGTACCTCTGCCTGTAATGGCCTTGGGTTTATTTACCAGTGCCATCCAAGCCCTGGTTTTTGCCACCCTAGCCGGAGCATACATTCATGAGGCAATGGAGGGGCATGGCGGAGATGAACATGAGGAGCATTAAACTTCTCAGTTGATAGCACGGTTCCAAGAGCATTTTCGCTCAAAACATCGCAAAGCGCGATCAAATGAACTCATGTGCAGCGTGAAAACCACGTTTCTAATCGTTAACGTACTTTTGTTAGTTTTGTAATCAAAGCAAGGAAAATCAACATGGATCCATTAGTTCAGGCTGCTTCAGTTCTCGCTGCTGCTTTAGCGATTGGTTTAGCTGCAATTGGCCCTGGTATTGGTCAAGGAAACGCTGCTGGACAAGCAGTAGAAGGTATTGCTCGTCAACCTGAAGCAGAAGGAAAAATTCGCGGTACTCTGCTATTAACCTTGGCATTCATGGAATCCTTAACTATCTATGGTCTAGTAATTGCCCTAGTATTGCTGTTCGCTAATCCTTTCGGCTAATACCTGAAAATTTTCGCGAGTGTGGAGACGTGAATCATCACGCCTCTACAATCGAAATGTTTTGGGTATCTCAATAGTTATAATGTTCAGTTGACCCTTGTTGGCTATGGGTCTCTAAAATATGAAAGGTTGGATGATGTTGCTAGCCATGAAAACTGCTACTCCAGCCAAAGAGGAGACAAATGTTTGATTTCGATGCTACCTTGCCCTTCATGGCATTGCAATTCCTGCTATTGGCAGCTTTGTTGAATGCAATTTTCTATAAGCCACTGACCAAGGTACTAGACGATCGCGATAGTTACATCCGAACGAATACCCTTGAGGCGCGGGAGAGCTTGGCTAAAGCCGAGCGCTTGGCTACCGAATATGAGCAGCAACTCGCAGACGCTCGCAGACAATCGCAAGCTACCGTAGAAGCAGCTCAACTTGAAGCTAAGAAAATTACTGCCGAGAAAATTGCTGAAGCCCAAAAAGAAGCTCAGTCTCAACGAGAACAAGCTTCTGTTGAAATAGAACAACAAAAGCAAGAAGCTTTTCGTACCTTAGAGCAACAAGTTGATGCTCTAAGCAGACAGATTCTAGAAAAACTATTGGGGCCAACTCCAGTTAGATAAGCTAACCAGACTGGCTCCGTGAAAGCATACGCGCAGCTGGGCCCTAGTCCAGAGCGCAAAATTTAAGTGTCAAAAAAAGGCACTTTTTCCCTTCTGGGGAAAGATACTTAAATTTCTGTACCGGGAAAAGATACTTAATTTCATTTCCCTAGAGGAAAATACAACGTATTAGCAAGCGAGCAGCGCACTTGTAAATGGGTATCATGGGGACATTCTTATTACTTGCCGCAGAAGCGAACGCTGTTCACTCTGAATTGGCAGAAGGCGCAGCAGAAGGTGGTTTCGGTCTAAACCTAGACATTTTTGAAACCAATCTGATCAATCTAACGATTCTGATTGGCATATTATTCTACTTCGGACGTAAAGTTTTAAGCAATATCCTGAACGAGCGACAATCCAATATTGCCACCGCAATTCAGGAAGCCGAAGGGCGCTTAAAAGAGGCAAAGACTGCCCTTTCCCAAGCACAAGAGCAGTTGAAGCAATCTCAGGCAGAAGCAGAACGTATTCGCCAATCGGCCGTAGAAAACGCTCAAAAGACAAAAGAAGCCTTGTTAGCGAAGGCAGTGCAAGACGTAGAACGCCTGAAACAAACAGCAGCAGCAGATTTAAACACCGAAACAGAGCGAGCGATCGCTCAACTACGGCAACGAGTTGCTACACTAGCATTGCAGAAAGTCGAATCACAACTCAAAGGCGGGATTGCTGACGATGCTCAACAAGGTTTAATTGATCGCAGCATCGCACAACTGGGAGGCAATGTATGACAAGTCAGGTAGCGACAGCTGAAGTAGCCCAACCCTACGCACAGGCACTTTTGTCAATAGCGCAATCGAAAAATTTGACAGAAGAATTCGGGGAAGATGCGCGGACTTTCCTGGGACTGTTAAGAGCAGACAAACAGCTACACAACTTCTTCAGCAACCCGTTTATTCAGGCTGAGAACAAAAAAGCTCTCATCAAACAAA
This sequence comes from Nostoc sp. FACHB-892, assembly GCF_014698795.1. Lineage (GTDB taxonomy): Bacteria > Cyanobacteriota > Cyanobacteriia > Cyanobacteriales > Nostocaceae > Nostoc. Next base: position 37,068 of record NZ_JACJTR010000008.1, on the reverse strand, counting down.
TACTCGGTGAAGGCTCTAACCCCTACTTACGCAACTTTTTGTTGGTACTAGTAGACAAACGCCGCATTGCATTCTTGGAATCTATTTTTCAACAATATCTGGCGCTGTTGCGGCAGCTGAATCAAACCGTATTAGCGGAAGTAGTTTCAGCCGTTCCCCTCACAGAAGCTCAACAGCAGGCAATCACAGAAAAAGTGATTGCCATAACTAATGCTCGCCAGGTAGAACTAGAAACCAAGGTAGACAGTGAGTTAATTGGTGGTGTGATCATTAAAGTAGGTTCGCAAGTAATTGATGCCAGTATCCGGGGTCAGCTGCGCCGCCTTTCATTGCGCTTAACCAACAGCTAGAAGGTTAGGAGTTAGAAGTTAGGAGTTAGGAGTTAAAAGTTAGGAGTTAGGAGTTAAGTAAACAATAATTTATTTTGACTTTTAACTTTTAACCTTTGCTTTTTTAACTCATCACTCTTAACTCATCACTCTTAACTCATCACTCCTAACTATTGAATTTTCCCGTCTCAAAAGCAAACAAGATAGACACATGAGCATATCAATTAGACCTGACGAAATTAGCAGCATTATCCAACAACAAATCGAGCAATATGATCAAGAGGTCAAAGTTGCTAACGTTGGTACCGTCCTACAAGTAGGTGACGGTATTGCCCGGATTTATGGTCTGGAAAAGGCTATGTCTGGGGAACTTTTGGAATTTGAAGATGGTACAATTGGCATCGCCCAAAACTTAGAAGAAGACAATGTGGGCGCGGTACTCATGGGTGAAGGGCTAGAAATTCAAGAAGGTAGCTCTGTAACCGCTACCGGTAGAATTGCCCAAGTACCCGTAGGAGAAGCTTTAATTGGACGAGTTGTAGACGCTTTGGGTCGTCCCATTGATGGTAAGGGAGACATCAAGACTTCAGACAGCCGTTTGATTGAATCTCCAGCACCTGGTATCATTGCTCGTCGGTCAGTACACGAACCCATGCAAACGGGTATCACAGCTATTGACTCAATGATTCCTATCGGTCGTGGTCAACGAGAATTGATTATCGGTGACCGTCAAACTGGTAAAACTGCGATCGCGATCGACACAATCATCAACCAAAAAGAAGAAGATGTAATTTGTGTATACGTTGCGATCGGTCAAAAGGCTTCCACCGTAGCTAACGTGGTGCAGACATTGCAAGAAAAAGGCGCAATGGATTATACCATCGTCGTCGCAGCTAGTGCCAGTGAACCAGCAACACTACAATACCTAGCTCCTTACACAGGCGCAACTATTGCTGAGTACTTTATGTACAAAGGCAAAGCTACGCTGGTAATTTACGACGATCTTTCCAAACAAGCCCAAGCTTATCGCCAAATGTCACTACTGCTACGTCGCCCACCCGGACGCGAAGCTTACCCCGGTGATGTATTCTACATTCACTCCCGCTTGCTAGAAAGAGCAGCAAAGCTGAGTGATGAATTAGGTAAAGGCAGTATGACCGCCCTACCAATCATCGAAACCCAAGCTGGTGACGTTTCAGCATACATCCCCACCAACGTAATTTCCATTACTGATGGTCAGATATTCCTATCTTCTGACTTGTTCAACGCTGGTATCCGTCCGGCTGTGAACCCCGGTATTTCCGTATCCCGCGTGGGTTCTGCGGCGCAAACCAAGGCAATGAAAAAAGTTGCTGGTAAGATTAAATTGGAACTAGCCCAATTTGACGACTTGCAAGCCTTCGCTCAATTTGCTTCTGACTTAGATAAAGCCACTCAAGACCAGTTGGCACGGGGTCAACGGTTACGCGAACTCCTCAAGCAGCCACAAAATTCGCCACTCTCGGTATACGAGCAAGTAGCAATTCTTTACGCTGGTATCAATGGTTACCTGGATGACGTTCCTGTAGATAAAGTCACAACCTTTACCCAAGGTCTGCGGGAGTACTTAAAGACTGGTAAAACCCAGTATGCCGAAGGAGTAAGAGCCTCCAAAGCACTAGGTGATGCAGAAGAAGCTGCCTTAAAGGAAGCACTTACCGAATACAAGAAGACCTTCAAAGCAGCAGCGTAATTAAAGTGAGGAGTGAAGAGTTAAGAGTTAAAAGTTAATGAAATACTCCTAGCTCTTAACTCCTAACTCCTAACTCCTAACTCCTAACTCAAGAATATGGCCAATCTAAAAGCAATACGCGATCGCATTCAGTCGGTCAAAAATACCAAAAAAATCACAGAAGCCATGCGTCTCGTAGCTGCGGCTAGAGTGCGGCGGGCGCAAGAACAAGTGCTAGCGACTCGCCCCTTTGCTGATCGCTTGGCACAAGTATTGTATGGTTTGCAAAGCCGTCTGCGGTTTGAAGAAGCAAACCTACCACTACTGAGAAAAAGAGAAGTTAAGTCAGTCGGGCTATTGGTAATTTCAGGTGATCGCGGTCTATGCGGCGGCTACAATAGTAACGTTATCCGTCGTGCAGAAAACCGCGCCAAAGAAATCAAAGCAGAAGGTTTAGACTATAAATTTGTGCTTGTAGGGCGTAAAGCTACACAGTACTTTCAACGCCGCGATCAGCCTATTGATGAGACTTACAGTGGCTTAGAGCAAATTCCTACCGCAGCCGAAGCCAACCAGATTGCCGATCAACTACTTTCCTTGTTCCTTTCCGAAGAAGTAGACCGCATCGAATTAATCTATACCAGATTTGTCTCCTTGGTTAGCTCTCGTCCTGTGATACAAACCTTACTACCACTCGATCCACAGGGACTAGAAGCAGGCGATGACGAAATCTTTCGCTTGACAACCCGTGGTGGTCAATTTCAAGTCGAACGGGAGAAAGTGACTAGCCAAGTCCGTCCGTTGGCTCCTGATATGATTTTTGAGCAAGATCCAGTGCAGATTCTCGATTCACTGTTGCCCCTGTATCTGAGTAACCAGCTATTGCGAGCGCTCCAAGAATCGGCGGCTAGTGAACTAGCAGCCCGGATGACAGCCATGAGTAATGCCAGTGAAAATGCCGGTGAACTGATTAACACCCTTACGCTGTCTTACAACAAAGCCCGACAAGCTGCAATTACCCAAGAACTTCTTGAGGTTGTAGGCGGTGCTGAAGCACTAACTTAGGAAAATACCTGTTGTGGATTATGGGAAATAGCCAATTGCTAATGGTTTTAAAATTAGCGATTGGCTATTTTGAGTAATTAGAGCTATACATCCTAACTTGATTATTAACAGGACTTACGCAATCAATAGCCAAAAGCCTTATTGTCACGTAGGGGCAATTCATGTAGACGCAAAGCGGCTTCCCGCAGGGTATTGCCCCTACCGCATATAGTTTTGCGTAAGTCCTAATTAATTACGAATTACGAATTACGAATTCAAGAATTGCGTATTATAATTGAATTATGAAGCGCATGGGTCCGTCACGGTTTCGACAGGTTGGCGAACGCTGCTCTGTGATTCAGGTCGAGAGTGAGTCTCCTCTCGGAAATCAAAGGCTCAAACAAAAAGTAAATGCGAATAACATCGTTAGCTTTGCTCGTAAGCCTGCTCTAGTAGCAGCTGCCTAAAAACCTCTTACAGGTTCGAGCGTCTTTAGTTTGACTCCGTTAAGGACTGAAGACCAACCCCCAACGGATGCTCTAGCAAGCGTTCTCTGGTTGGCTTGCTAGCTAAGATTAAATCAGAGCATCCTACGTTCGGGATAATGAACGATTCCCGCCTTGAGGGTCAGAAAGGCTAAACCTGTGAATGAGCGGGGGGTCAATACCCAATTTGGACAGCAGTTCGACTCTGCTCGGATCCACTAAAAATAGTTAACAAGTCCACCTAGTAATTTACTATCAAGGTGGATTTTGTTTTTTGCCATGTAAAGACAGCTAGTTATACAGCAGTTTTCCTTTGTATAAAGTACAAAGCTACGGGCTTTCAGGCAGGAGGTAGAAACTCTTTATCTTTATATTTAAACCCTAAGTCCTGCATTTTGTACCTTACTTGCAACCTGCTGTATTTCCCCTTATTGACCTGACTTCAACCCTATTGAAATGTTATGGTCACAACTAAAAGCTTTTCTGTGTCGTTTTGCACCAAAGACTTCGGAAACGATTGATAAGTTGCTAATTGCTATGTTACTCAGCTTTCCTCAACACTTCCAAAATTGGTTTACCTATTGTTTTTATTGTATCTCCTAACAGCAAAATCCTCTGTAAGTGGGATAAATTATAGGATAGATTTAGGCTTTAATTATTTTGTTCCTGGGGTTGTTTACGTGGGCTTCCAAACCTTCTTCCCCTTGTTTTAAGTACCCGTCTTAATCGGTCTGCACTCAAGCTTACTTGACGCTCAGATGCCAGTTTTTTTGCGAGTTGCTTTGAGTTATAAGTCTCCGGCTCTTGGGCTAAACAATTTTCTAGATAAACCAAGTCTGATTCCGAATATCGGGGTTTTCCTCCTCGACCAGGAGCGTCCCACAGACCTGCTAAACCCATCTTTTCCCAACGATGAAGGGTTTGACGTACTGTTGAAATTGCCCAGTTCAAGCCTTTAGCAATTTGCTCATTTTTTAAGCCACGAGTATTCAGCAGTAAAACTTGAGCACGATCCTTGGTGCGTTGAGGAACATCTTTGGCCTTTCTTAACTCTTCTAAAGTCAACTTTTCTTCTTCAGTTAAAAAGACTTTCAATCGGCATCCCATAAAAAATAACCTTTCACACAATTAATTTTTGTCATTTTTATGCCTATTCACCGAACAAGGCAAAAATTAAAACTTAGAAAAAGCAGAATTCAATCTCTCTGAAAAACCTAAATTTATTTGTGGTAATTTTTTTACTTTTTAATTGCATATACTTGTTTTATTGGTATTTAATAACACACTAGAGGCACTAGGCTACAAGTATTAAAGATGCCGACACCTAAAAGGCTACTATTCAATAAGTATTAGCTTGAGAACGCTATCAAAACTTGCCATATATCATTAGTAATAGATTGATGTAAAAAGGTAGGCGTATCAAAAATGATGTTATTAGACTGTTTAGGCATATTTGTTTAATAGCCAAAGCCTCTAGCTTATGCCTACAACGTCAATAATTGGCTGGGTTTACCTGATTAATGTATAAGGTCGATAATACAGAACTGTATCATTAAATTTCTGGGATTATTCGTATGGTTACGGAGATTCATCGAAACTTTAAAAATGGTTTTTACCTTAGTTTAGACATTGGATATCCAAAATAAAGATATACAAGCCTAGCTCCTTTTTATTCAAATCAGCTCTGGGAATGTGTCTTCATGGTCTCCAAAAAAATATCTGTTTTCTTAAGTTTACATAAAATTTATATTTTATGTAGCAAAATCCTTATTTGAGGCAAAAAGTGTTAAATAGTTTATTGAAAGAACAATGCTATCAGCCTATTATATGCGGATTGAAAAGGTGGAGGCAACTTGTCCTACCTTTCCTACCTTTCCTACCTTTCCTACCTTTCCTACCTTTCCGACTTAGTGAGAAGAGAGTAAATAAAAAAATTTCTTTTTCTACACATATAAATCTATTTTCTTAAGACATTGATTTTGCAATTGCCCAACATTTTACGTCATAATTACAGGGAGTTATTGTGGTTTTTGCTATTTTTTGAGGGTTTAGTAGGTTATTTGCAAAAATCAATATAGTTATAACAGCCTTGGCTTTTTAAGGTGTTTTTAATATTTCATGCGAAAAAATGTAGGATTATGACAATTTTTGACTATAAAATATAAGATAATTAGCATAAATAAAGTTTCACTGCGTATTGATAAGTAAAATAATATTTACTATATTTTTGGAGTTACAAATATTGCTAAAAAATAGCAGTATTTGATACAAGTTAAATTTTTCAAAAACTGACATTCATTACAACTTAAAATAAAAATAATAGGGACAATGGGGGCAGAAGAAAAACCTGTTAATTTGCGCTCGGAGACGAATAATGGTAGCGATGTCTACGACCGGCAATGCCCACGCAGAGAACGTTCAGCATCGGTTAACTATACAAACTGTAGAAATTGCCCCTAATACAACAGCGATTCGCTCTCTTGATTGGGATCGCGATCGCTTCGATATCGAATTCGGACTGCAAAACGGCACAACCTACAATTCATATCTAATTAGGGGTGAACAAACAGTTTTAATTGATACTTCTCACCAGAAGTTTCGCGATCTGTATTTAGAGACTCTAAAAAGTCTTGTTAACCCTAAAACAATTGATTACATAATTGTCAGCCACACAGAGCCAGACCATAGCGGCTTGGTGGAAGATGTTCTTCAGTTAGCTCCTAGAGCTACCGTTTTAGCATCAAAAGTTGCGCTTCAGTTTTTAGAAGGGTTAGTCCACGATCCATTTTCTAAGCGAGTTGTCAAAACTGGCGATCGCATAGATATAGGTAAGGGACACGAAATGGAATTCGTGAGTGCGCCTAACCTGCACTGGCCAGATACAATCTTTAGCTTTGACCGCAAAACCCAAATTCTCTACACCTGTGATGCTTTTGGGATGCACTTCTGTGACGATCGCACCTTCGACGAAGATTTAGAAGCAATCGAAGCTGACTTTAGATTTTACTACGACTGCTTAATGGGCCCTAACGCTCGTTCGTTGCTGAATGCGATGAAGCGGATGGGTGATCTCGGAAAGATTAATATTATCGCCAACGGTCACGGTCCGTTACTATATCACCATCTAGATGTTCTAACGGGGTGCTACGAAAATTGGAGCCAAAAACAAGCTAAAGCAGAAACAACAGTTGGCTTGTTTTTTGTCTCAGATTATGGGTATGGCGAACGCCTTGGTCACGCAATTGCCGAAGGTATACTGAAAACTGGCATTGGGGTAGAAGTACTGGATCTGAGTACTGCTGAGAGCCAAGAAATTCAAGAACTAGCCGGGAGAGCAGCTGGCATTATTATTGGTATGCCCCCGACTACTTCTGCCGCCGCTCAAGCTGGTATCAGTTCGGTGTTAGCTGTCGCCAAGAACAAGCAATTGATTGGGCTGTTTGAATGTTATGGTGGGGATGATGAACCCATTGATACACTCCGCAGACAATTTCTCAACTCTGGCATCAAAGAAGCTTTCCCACCCATTCGGATTAAAGAGGTTCCCAGCGCATCTACATTCCAGTTGTGTGAAGAAGCGGGTAAAGACATCGGACAATTACTGGTGCGCGATCGCAACATCAAGCAAATCAAGTCCCTTGATGTCAACATGGAAAAGGCATTGGGTCGCATTAGTAGTGGACTGTATATAGTCACCACCAAAAAAGATAATGCTTCAAGTGCAATGCTGGCATCCTGGGTAACACAAGCGAGTTTGCAACCATTAGGATTAACAATTGCCGTTGCCAAAGACCGCGCCATTGATTCCTTAATGCAAGTAGGCGATCGCTTCGTCCTCAACGTTTTGGAAGAAGGCAATTATCAAGAACTTAAAAAACACTTCCTCAAGCGCTTGCATCCTGGTGCTGATCGTTTTGCTGGGGTAAAAACTCAAACCGCGAAAAACGGTTCCCCAATTCTGACTGATGCTCTAGCATACATGGAATGTGAAATCCAGAGCAGCATGGAATGCAGCGACCACTGGATTTTATACTGCACCGTCCAAGAAGGTCGTGTCTCCAAAAACGATGGATTGACAGCCGTTCGCCATCGCAAAGTAGGTAATTACTACTAAGAAATAGGGAATGGGGAGTGGGGAGTAGGGAGTAGAGAATAAAGACGCGGGGGAGCTTATGAGCAGAGAAGAACTTGTACAAGTCTTTGCTCATTTCCCATTCCCCACTCCCCATTTCCCATTCCCCATTTCCCATTCCCCATTCCCCACTCCCCATTCCCCATTCACCAACAGCTATGACCAATTCCAAGCCACGCGACGTACAAGTTCTACCAATTGCTACAAATACTAAACTTCTGAAAGCACGTAGTTGGTCACGTCTGCGGTTTGAAATTGAATACGCACTTGAAAGAGGTACTACCTCCAATTGCTATTTAATTGAAGCTGATAAAACCGCACTTATTGATCCACCGCCAGAAAGCTTTACCGAAATTTATTTAGAGGCATTGCGCCAGACTTTAGATTTGCAAAGTTTGGATTATATAATCCTGGGTCATTTTAGCCCCAATAGAGTTGCAACCCTCAAAGCAATTTTAGAACTGGCACCACAAGTAACTTTTGTCTGTTCTCTTCCCGGTGCGAACAATTTGCGTGCTGCTTTCCTAGATCAGGATTTGAAAGTCTTGGTGATGCGGGGGAAAGAAACTCTGGATTTAGGAAAGGGTCATGTTTTAAAATTCTTACCCACTCCCAGCCCACGTTGGCCAGAAGGACTTTGTACCTACGATCAGCAAACCCAAATTCTCTACACAGATAAGTTATTTGCAACTCATCTCTGTGGTGATGAAGCGTTTGATGATAACTGGGAAGCGCTCAAAGAAGACCAGCGTTACTACTTTAACTGCCTGATGGCTCCCCAAACTCCTCATGTGCAAGCAGCTTTGGAGAAAATATCAGATTTGCAAGTGAGAATGTATGCTGTGGGTCACGGCCCATTGGTACGCACCAGCTTAATCGAACTCACCAAAGCTTATGCAGAGTGGAGCCGTTCTCACAACGATCGCGAGATTTCTGTTGCCTTACTTTATGCTTCAGCTTACGGGAATACGGCGACTTTAGCACAAGCGATCGCTCTGGGATTAACTAAAGGTGGAGTCGCAGTCAAATCAATTAACTGCGAATTTGCTACCCCTGATGAAATTCGCATCAACCTAGCACAGTCAGAGGGTTTTATCATTGGTTCTCCTACCATTGGTGGTCATGCGCCAACTCCCATTCATACAGCTTTAGGTATTGTGCTATCAAGCGGTGACAACAGCAAACTCGCTGGGGTATTTGGTTCTTATGGCTGGAGTGGCGAAGCCTTTGACTTAATTGAAGGTAAACTCCGGGATGCTGGATATCGCTTTGGCTTTGACACCCTAAAGGTGAAGTTTAAACCTGATGATGTCACTCTCAAGTTCTGTGAAGAACTAGGTACAGATTTTGCCCAAGCACTGAAAAAGGCTAAAAAGGTACGCTTACCACAACAAGCTGCTACTCCAGTAGAACAGGCTGTTGGTCGGATCGTTGGTTCCGTTTGCGTGGTGACAGCGAAACAAGGTGAAGTGTCTACCGCAATGTTAGGCGCTTGGGTTTCTCAAGCCACTTTCAACCCACCCGGATTAACTGTGGCGATCGCTAAAGACCGAGCGATCGAATCTTTGATGTATCCAGGCGGTAAGTTTGCCTTAAATATTCTACCTGAAGGCAATCATCAAGATTACATGAAGCATTTCCGTAAATCTTTTGCGCCTGGAGAAGACCGATTTGCCAACTTTAGTACAGCAGTTGCAGATAACGGCTGTACCGTTCTCACCGACGCTTTGGCATATTTAGAATGCTCAGTCAATCAACGTCTGGAATGTGGCGACCATTGGGTTGTGTATGCAACTGTGGATGAAGGAAAATTACTCAAGCCTGATGCTGTTACTGCCATTAACCATCGCAAAACTGGCACTCATTATTAAATAGTGAGAAACTTAACCTAACGAAACCGCTTTAGCTCAAATATAGCCAAAGCGTTTTATAACAAAAATTCTCTTTTTTCTTGTGGGATAGGCATCTTGCCGTCCCATTTTTTTGTAGATATGCAGATTACTACTTTGTCAAGTTAGTTTTGAGGGTTTGTAACAACGACTAAAGTTTTTACTACGAACTTACTTATAGCATTTCCAAAAATCTTTGCAACTTTAGTACACCCAAGTAAATTTTAGTTATCTACTAGATTATCTATCGTTAAACAAATGTTGAGGGTTTTTAAATTTTAGATTACATACAATATACTTTTGCACTACAAAGCTATCTATTGTTTAAAGGGACTTATTTAGCTGTTTGGGAACAGTCAGCGAAACCCACAGTTTTGTTCCTTTATGGCAGCCAACCTTTATCAGCAAGCCGGCGGCAGAAGATAGATGTCACCTGAATGGGTTGGCAATGCAGCAAGGAAAACCTAAATACGTCACTGCCGTCAGCCAGTCAGATGTGGCAGAAGGCTGGCGGGAGCATCGGGCAAATGGCGGCTGTGTCACTGGTAACAACATCATAGTGGCTGCTACTGATGAAATCTTGGCAACGCTGACTGGCATTAGTACCACAACACTCACTGCCGCTAATTTTACTATTGTCTAAATATTAAGGGGAGCAAGACATTGCTCCTTTTAAAAACTAATAATTACTATAGAACCAGCCTTATGATCAAATTGATTATAGATTCACAGTTAGTAACAGAAATTACAAGTTTTTTATAAGCTATAATTCGACACCTCAACGCCACACTACTCGGTTTTCTAACAGGCTACCTAGTTAAAATTCTGGATAGCAATGCCATTGCTTCCAAAAATCTTTGTAACAAATAAATTGACTGTAGGGTTATAGATTTATATGCTTTTACCAACGTATCTATACTAGAAATGTTGTGAAATAGTATGACTTGTCACAGAATGCGAAATCAGAAAAATGCTGTGTGCGATTTCAGTATTAAAGCGGAAACAAGATAAATTCACTTACTGAAATTCCGCAATTGCCACCAAGACAATTGCAAAAACGCAGTGTAGCCTTTAACTAGAAAAACAGTATGGCACTTGTTAAACAAAATGCCAACTATGGCCGCTAAACTTTTATAATATTTGTTGTTCTTATGGCTCCAAAACACACCAAAATTCAATTTCCTCTTTGGCAGTATCTAAACCAGCCTTTATTTAGTCAGGATACTAAATTAGTATTGAATCCCCAACGCTTTGCATTGATCTGGCGTCTTCGACTTCTAGAACGTTGCTGGGCTAAAGAATGTGATGCCAAAGGGCCTCAACAGCATTAAGTACCTGAAAAGCCCTAAAACTAAGCCTCGTCTACAGAACGAGGCTTTTTGCCGTCAAGTAAAGCACTGACAGTTATATCTCCTATAACATTACATTAATTGCAGTGCGGCAGCGATCCAAAAACCAGTCTATGGTGACTAGCAAAGCAATGTACTGGGTAGGTAAACCTACAGAAGTGAACACCAGTGTCATTGTTACCAGCCCAGCATTGGGAATATTCGTTGCACCTACAGATGCAAAAATCGAGGTAAGGATGACAATTAACTGCTGTTCTAGGCTCAGATGTCGCTCAATCAATTGAGAAATATACAACGCAGACATTGCTTCAATATTGAAATTTGCTCCTACTAATACCCCCAAGGCAACAGAAGATTCCCTTAAACCAACTTTTTTTCCAAAACTTCAAAGGTTATGGGCATTGCCGCCGCACAAGAAGAAGTTGAAAAAGGTGTCAAAAAGGCATCAGAACCGCCAGCGAACAATTTTAGCGGGTGTACCCAAGAACCAAATTTTACTCTGGTGAGGTAGTAGCACGCCTGTAATGCCATTGCTAACAGCACCGCCACGATAAATGCATCCAAAGATTTAAACGGTGCAAATCCTTGCATAGCAACTGTACGCAACGCTTGTCGCACAGGGGAAGGGCTTGCTCCCCCAGCTAATAGCCTCGTTCCCCTCTGCCTCTTTGCTCAGGAGGGTACACTGCCACCAAGAGCTAGCTTTGGTTTCAGGCAAAGAAGTAGTCTCTATTTCACTCATTAGTTAGATGCTGATTAACTGCTGTAACTATTAAAACAATATTGATGACAGTGGCAATTTCAAAAAAAGAACAGCTTTAATTTTAGGTAAAAACTGCTAATGTAATATTCCGTTGCTTTGCAAAATCAGGCTTGAAAGGGTATACCACAAGGTAGGCCCCTAGAGATATCTTGGCTTGTGGTTGGAGATGCTTATGTCCTTTGTACCTTTACATATTCACAGTGACTATAGTCTACTCGATGGGGCAAGTCAGCTACCAGAGTTGGTAAATCAAGCGATCGCACTGGGTATGAAAGCGATCGCCCTTACCGATCATGGTGTCATGTATGGAGCCGTTGAACTAATCAAAATCTGCCGTAGTCAAAATATTAAGCCGATTATCGGCAATGAAATGTATATAATTAACGGCGATATTGAGAAACAAGAACGCCGTCCCAAATATCATCAAGTTGTTTTAGCTAAAAATACCAAAGGTTACAAAAATTTAGTCAAATTAACTACAATTTCTCACCTCAAAGGTGTTCAAGGCAAAGGAATTTTTTCTCGTCCTTGTATTAATAAAGATTTACTAAAACAATATCATGAAGGCTTGATTGTCACCAGTGCTTGTTTGGGTGGAGAAATTCCCCAAGCGATTCTCAGTAATAGACCAGATGCAGCCCGGAAAGTTGCTCAGTGGTATAAAGACGTATTTGGTGATGACTATTATTTAGAAATTCAAGACCACGGCTCCCAAGAAGACCGAATTGTTAATGTTGAAATCGTCAAAATTGCGCGCGAGCTTGGCATTAAAATTGTTGCGACTAATGATTCTCATTTTATTTCTTGTTTTGACGTTGAAGCCCACGACGCTTTGCTATGTATTCAAACTGGCAAGCTAATTATTGAAGATAAGCGAATGCGTTATAGTGGCACAGAATATCTCAAATCTGGTGAGGAGATGCAGCAGCTATTTCGTGACCATTTGCCGGATGATGTGATCAGCGAAGCGATCGCTACCACGGAGGAAGTTGCTGATAAAGTCGAGCCTTACCATATTATGGGTGAGCCTCAGATTCCTACACCTCCAATTCCCTCTGGTCATACTGCTGACACTTACGCCGAAGATGTTGCATGGAGTGGACTTTTAGAACGCTTAAATCGCAAATCTCGCCAAGAAGTCGATTCCGTCTATAAAGAAAGATTGGAATACGAACTAAAAATGATTCAACAAATGGGTTTTTCCAAATATTTTTTAGTTGTTTGGGATTACATCAAGTTTGCTAGGGATAATAACATTCCTGTGGGACCTGGTCGAGGTTCGGCGGCTGGTTCATTAGTTGCCTATGCAATGCGAATTACTAATATTGACCCTGTACATCATGGGTTACTATTTGAACGTTTTCTGAACCCAGAACGGAAATCCATGCCTGATATTGATACGGATTTCTGTATTGAACAACGGGATAAAGTTATTGATTATGTAACTGAGAAATATGGTGCAGATAGAGTTGCCCAAATTATTACTTTTAACCGCCTAACATCTAAAGCAGTTTTGAAAGATGTCGCCAGAGTATTGAACATTCCTTATGGGGAAGCTGATAAAATGGCGAAATTAATTCCTGTGGTGCGGGGTAAACCAACGAAACTCAAGGTGATGGTTTCCGATCAAACCCCAGAACCAGAGTTTAAACAGAAATATGATAAAGAACCCCATGTTCGCCATTGGCTTGACATGGCGATGCGAATTGAAGGAACTAATAAAACTTTTGGTGTTCATGCAGCAGGTGTAGTAATTTCTGCCGATCCACTTGATGAAATTGTGCCGCTACAGAAGAATAATGACGGTTCTGTGATAACCCAGTATTTCATGGAAGACTTGGAATCAATGGGTTTGTTGAAAATGGATTTTCTGGGTTTGCGGAACCTGACACTGATTCAAAAAACCCTTGATTTAATTCAAGAAACTAAAGGATATCGTGTTGACCCTGATGAAATTACCCATCAAGAAAGAAAAGCACAGAAGATATTAGCTAAAGGTGAACATAGTACTCTACCAAAAGATGTACAAAAAACTTATGAACTATTAGAAGCAGGTGAGTTAGAAGGGATATTTCAATTAGAATCCTCTGGTATGCGTCAGATAGTGCGAGATTTGAAACCTTCTAATATAGAAGATATTTCTTCAATTTTGGCACTTTATCGACCTGGGCCATTAGATGCAGGATTGATTCCTAAGTTTATTAACCGCAAACATGGTCGAGAAAAGATTGATTATCAACACACCATTCTGGAAACGATATTAGACGAAACTTATGGAATTATGGTCTATCAAGAGCAAATCATGAAAATTGCTCAGGATATGGCTGGATATTCCTTAGGACAAGCTGACTTGCTGCGCCGGGCCATGGGTAAGAAGAAAGTTTCTGAGATGCAAAAACAGCGCGAAAAATTCGTGGATGGCGCAGCGAAAAATGGCGTTCAGAAAAAAGTTGCGGATGAATTATTTGAGCAAATGTTGAAGTTTGCTGAATATTGTTTAAGCTATGACACGGAAATATTGACAGTAGAATATGGATTCCTGCTGATTGGAGAGATTGTAGAAAAACGTATTGAATGTAATGTGTACAGCGTTGATAATAATGGAAATATTTACACGCAACCTGTAGCACAGTGGCACGATCGCGGACAACAAGAGGTGTTTGAGTATTGTTTGGAAGATGGTTCAATAATTCGGGCAACAAAAGACCATAAATTTATGACTGTTGATGGTCAAATGTTGCCAATTGATGAAATTTTTGAACGCGAATTGGATTTAATGCGGGTTGATAATTTGCCGAGTTAGCTAGAATAAAACTTTAGTAGTATGAGATTATGCTGTTGAATTAGTAGCGATCATATTTGCAAGGCAAACACTTTTATTTTTATGGTTGCTGAAAGCCTCAAACAAGACCCATTGCCTGAGCAGTTACTTTGGTCGGGTGAAGTGCATCGAACAAAGTGGAAAGTCTACTGCATAGAGGTGAATCATCCCGTTAGGGAGAAATTTGATGAGCAGAAGCTTGACGAATATGGATTAGCAGATTCAAGCGATCCATTCTGGCGGTTACGGTTTGAGAGCCAAGATGGTGAATCTTTTGAAACAACTTGGTTTCCACAAAATCGAATTATCTTCGGCACATTGAGTGGATGGTCGAAGTCAGCAATTGGGGATTTGAAAAATGCTCTCATTCAACACCGATGGCAGGGTTCTAAATAGTTTTTTGGGTGCGATCGCTCCATTGATGGATAGAACCCAGCGAGATGTTACAAAAGATATTACGAGTTTTAAATGACTCGGATAAAGTAAGTAAGAAAATTTACAGATGTGAGATTTTCAAATGGGTTTATACAGGTAATAAATACGAGTCGTTTACATTGAGGAAAAATCAATCGCTAAAAAATTATATACATCGACCGAAAATAGTGAAAATAACTGAGGCTCACAAGCATTGAGGTCTGATCTTGAAAAGGTTTTTATTTGTCGGTGGCGTGCTGCTAATTCTTTTTATTTATTTTGGTTTAAACTATTCTGGCTTCTGTTTTGCAGAAATGCGTTACCTAAGTAACGAAGAAAAAATTAGAGCAGTATTTGATTATCAAAATAGCCGGGATACATTACCGATAGAAAACTTCCCAGATCCCAAGCACATTAAGTATAAAAGCTTCGATGAATATATAGGATTGTATCCAGAATGCTGTTCCGTCAATCCCGGCGGTCCTTATGAAGTTCCTCCTACAAAATTTCTTGATCGCATTCTTGGATATGATTCGGGCGATGTTGTAGTTACTAATTTTAAAGTACGTTATTTGAATGAAAACGGTTCACTCGAAACAGCAGAAGTTCGCTTTGATAACTACTTGCAAAACTGTGGGAAGCCTCGATAATAATTCCCTCGGACATTAAACCAGAAGTATCGGAGAAAAATTATGGTTCAACTAAATAAAAACAATATAACAAATCAATATTTATACGGGCAATTAACCACTCCAACAAATCTTGCAGATGAGAGTTTGATTCGCTTTAAAGATGCTACTACAGAGATAGAAAATCTATGAGCTATCGCTTTGAAAAATCATTCAGCAAGTTTTATCCCTAAAAACACACCTTTGCTGGATATTATGCCTATAGGGTAGAAGCATAAGGTTACACTTAGTGACACGATCAAAGGAGATCGTGTTTTTATGTTGTTATATGAAGATATTGGTGCTGAATGCCGGATCGAGCAGCCAAAAGAGTTGTCTGTATGAGATTGCAGATAATGCTCTCCCTACCCAAGCAGCCCAACCCATTTGGGAAGGGAAAATCAACTGGATTCAAGATCGGGGTGTGGCAGAAATTGATGTGAAAACTGGTACGGGTGCAACACTGCAAAAATCAATTTCTGGTGATTTTCCACAGGCACACCTCTCTTATATACTCAATACACTTAGTGATGGTGATACCAAGGTAATCGATCGGTTGTCAGAAATCGATGTGGTGGGGCATCGGATAGTACATGGTGGAGAGGATTATCGAGATAGTGTGGTAATTACCGAGGATGTTAAAAAGGCGATCGCTCGTCTATCTAACCTAGCTCCAGCACATAATCCAGCCGCTTTATCAGGCATAGAAGCAATTGAAAAAATCTTAAAAGATGTCACTCAAGTAGCAGTCTTTGATACTGGTTTTCATGCCACTCTACCCGATGCCGCAGCAATCTATCCCGGGCCCTATGAGTGGGTAGAACAAGGTATCCGTCGCTATGGGTTTCACGGTATCAGTCACCAATATTGTTCTCAACATGCTGCCCAAATTCTCGGTCAAGATGTTCCCCCTGAGCGGTTAATTATTTGTCATTTGGGTAATGGCTGCTCTTTGGCGGCGATTAAAAACGGTCGCAGCATTGATACCACAATGGGATTCACACCCCTAGACGGATTGATGATGGGTAATCGTTCTGGTTCAGTTGATCCGGGAATTTTGATTTACCTATTGCAGTACTGTGATTACTCCGTCGAAAGGTTGGATCATATATTAAATAAAGCCTCTGGATTAAAAGGAATTTCGGGTGTATCTAGCGATATGCGTGAGGTAAGAGAAGCGATTGCTCAAGGTAATTTCCGCGCTCAACTAGCGTGGGATATCTACGTACACCGCCTGCGTTCTGGTATCGGTGCAATGCTTAGTAGTTTGGGCGGGTTAGATACTTTGGTGTTCACAGCAGGCGTAGGTGAACACTCTGCGGAAATTCGCCAAGCCGCCTGTGAAGCCTTTGGTTTTTTAGGATTGAAACTTGATATTGAGAGAAATCAACAGCAGCCTGTTGATGAGGATATTGCCACACCCGATTCAGCAGTGCGAGTATTAGTTATCCATACTCAAGAAGATTGGGCGATCGCCGGGCAGTGTTGGCAATTATTAAAAAATAGTTATTGAGCTACAAATAGTTTGACTAGGGCAGCATACCTATTTCACCTATTTGATTGAACTGCTCTTGTAACCAAGCTGCGAAAAGTTCACTCAAAAGTCGCTGGCGCATGAGATCATCTAACTGCGCTGGAATCAACTTTTCCATTCTGAGGATCACCATCGATTCCCCTAAGCGAGTGGGAGGCCAAAGTTGACCAGGTTGGCTAACAGATAGCATCTTTGCCAGCGTTTGGTGGCAATTACTTAGAGAAACTGGCCCGATTAACCCGCCATTAGACGCATTAGCATCTTGAGAGTACTTGCGGGCGAGTTCAGCAAAATCTGCTTCTTTTTCTAGGATACGAAAATAGAGTTCTTGGGCAGCCAAATCATTAGTCTGAATTAAAGAAAAAAGCACCTGATCAAACTCCGACTGGCGACTTCGGAAGTAAGATTCCAGTTGGTTTCCCCAAGTAGCCTGCTTAAATTTTTCAATTTTTAGCGATCGCCTAACATAAGTTTGTAGTTGTTGTGCTGTCATGCCATTGCGTTTTAGCCAAGTCTGAAGTTCTCTATTTGAATCCAAGTGATTTTTTTGACAAAACTTCTCATAAGCACTCTCTTCTTCCTCAAGCGTATGGGTAAAAGGAGCGATCGCTTCATCAATAATTAATTCAAATAACAACCGAGGCAGCAATTGATAACTAGCTAGTAAAGGGACAATTTCTTCAGATGTGATAGTGCGGTTCCCGACTTGTAAAACTACAGTCATAACTTTGAGAAAGAGTAGGGTCGTAGAGAATAAAGATAGCTATAAGTTTTCATCAAAAGGAGAATATTAGAACTTACGCACTGTACAAATGCATCGTGATATGCATTATCTCAAATAGGAAGTTTTCAGGCTTTTCTTAATTATCCTGTGATGCCTACGGCGGTAAACTACGTAAATAGACGATGCTGTAGGGGCACAGCATTGCTGTGCCCTTACGAAAGATATGGTTTTTAACCTTAATCCATATTTGATATTTCCATTTAGTTTTAGCTTTAGGCTTTTAAATTGATTCTCATGTTGAAATTCGCTTGCTCTCAGACTTTTTAAATTTTGGATTTTGAATCTTCAATCCAAAATCCAAAATTTAAAATCTGTGAGTATACAGCAGTTTTCTTTTGCATGAGGTACAAAGTCACTGGTTTTGAGGCAGGAGGCAGCTATGCTGGAGGCAGGAGGGAGAAGAATAATTTGATTTGTGAATCCTTGGTTCTGTACTTCATTTAGCTGCAAACTGCTGTATCTAAACCGGAGTCAAAAAGCTATTAAACACGGAACTGGCGACATTCCTACCTACTCCCACCCCGTCTATAGTGGCTGCTTCGATATGAACACCACCAAAAATCCGGCTATCAGCATCCTCTTGGGCTGCCTGCGAAAAGCTGCCGTAATAGCGAGCAACACCAGGTAATTCTTGTGAAGGAATATCAAAACTGATGTTATCAGTACCGTAGAAAAGTTTCAGAATTTCGGCTGATGCACCACCAAATACAGAATGCCCAGATATGTAATCGGGGAATGGTGGGGTATCTAGTAACGGCTCCCAATTAGGATCAGCAATCGTATTGGGATTGTTGTCTTGATCCGCATTACGGATTGCAGTAATTGGGCGCAATTGCTCATAGACATATTTGGTGTCCCAGGCAACAATACCCGCATCAGCTTGAGCAATGTTCAGCAGCGCAAATAAACGGGCATTCTCCTCCAGAGTATTGTTTTGAGCCAATGCTACTTCTTGGGCGAGTTCGTTAAACTGACCTGGTGGCCTGAAAGTATCGCCGCGATCGTAAGCCCAGAATTGGGCAATTTCCGTCTGATCTGCGGTGCGAACAGTGCTGTTTTCAGCACCAAGCGCCTTAACTTGATTAAAATCTCTCGTATACTGAGGGCTACCATATTCAGGGGAAGTATCTGGACGGAACAGGACAACACTGTCTATAGCAAAGGGAGTTACTAGACCCCACTGAGGCAATGCTGCTGATGCAAAATTGGTACTATTATTTGTTGTTTCACCATCGGTAAAAGTTGGCTTCCAATCACCAAAGCCAGTTCCCGGCGTGTATGGCCCTTGTGCAGTACTTGAACCATCATTTTTCCGGTTATCCAGTATTTGCTGGGCAACCCTGTTTCCGATCGCAATGCCGTTGTTCTCAGCCGTACCATCCGGGATTTCTGCAAGAGACCTTTGCCGCTGTTCATCGAACGTAGTTTTTTGATTTGGGAACAAATTGACCAGCGTTCGGTAGGCAGCTTCAACTGCCGCAGCTTCTTTTGATGCCCCGGCAGCTTCCGACGCGCTGATGTTTACTAAATAAGGCTTATAACTCCGGTCAATTGCGTTGACGGCATCAAAAACTGCCGCCTGAACGATCGCCTGATTACGTGCCGCTAGTGGAGGTGCTGTTCCCGATGCTTGTATGGCATTTAAGAGAATTGAATTCCATTGAATCACAACGTCACCTCCAGTAATTAACTGGCTGGCTACATTGTTGGCGGTATTACTTTCAGTAACGTTACTACCTGGCTCTACCTGTCCAATCAGATAGTAGAGTCCTGGAGAGACAACACTTGCAGTCCGGAACTCAGATCCTGCAAAATCCACAGTAAATGTTTTAGATTGACCAGGCGCTAAATTAACCGTTTGAGCATTCAAACTGCCCAAAAACTCATCTTTGCCCCTGAGTAAATCGCTTGCACCCCTTGATTGTTCGAGTGTGTTTAGGGAATTGATGTCAAGAACTTTATCGGTTGATCCATACAATTTGAGGTTTACAGGCCCATTGAACCCTGTATCACCTTGATTCTTAACAACAATTTCCAGTTTTCCCTGTTCATCAGGAAAGATTGTCGGATTTTCGAGTATTTCAGCAAACTGGATAACAATATCTGAAGCCATAAAGCTTTTGTTCCTTTTTTTTGCAAGTAGGAATAAGGTAGTTTTTTTGCCTTCTGCTATTAAATGACTACCAAAAAATAAATCATCCAATCTTAATTTGTAGGGTGCATTAATGTTCGCGTAGGATGCCGTGGGCAAGTAACGCAAAATCTTAATTTATCTAATCAATCATGGTGCATTCACCGCAGATATAACGCACCCTACAAGTTGGATATTTTTTTAATTGGAAGCCTTTAAGACGTGCAGTAACGCTCAGACAATATTTTGGTTCAATACCTTGAGTCTGAATTTCTAGTCAAACAAAAATGAATTGATCGCTATTAGAAAGACTTAGATTGGAGAGCGAAATTCCTTCAACAATACCGATGAGTTCAGCCACAAATTGACCTTGGGTAAAAAATATTCCCGTACCCGATATCGAACTATCAAGAGATGCACCCAGTAAATACTGGCTTGCTGAACCTGCTAGCTGAATTTTATCTACACCACGGATAACACCGTCATTAATGAAACCAAAGTCTTTAATCAGAGCGTAGTCTTGAATACCGTTGGCGTTAAAATTGCCATCATTGTATAAAACTACACTATTAATAACACTATCATTACCATCTACATTTCTAGTATTTGCTTTTTCAAGTCCAAGAACAAATGTGTCGTTATTTTCTCCACCGATTAAAATATCTTGTTCGCCAAAGCCAAATCCTTGTTGCTGTTGACCATAGAACTCTGTATCAGTACCAATCAATACATCATTACCAATACCGCCATTAAGAGAGTCGTAACCCTGTCCAGCAACTAGTAAATCGTTTCCATCATCACCTTGGAGAGAGTCATTACCTCGACCACCATAAATTATATCATTGCCATTGTTACCAGAAACTGTATCGTTACCACTTACACCGGAATTGTTCTCTATGTCATCACCATAAAGTACGTCGTTGCCGTCTCCACCATTAATTTTATCGTTGTCTGCTCCACCTTCAATATAGTCATCACCAAAATCACCATAGATTTCATCTTGAAGGCCTTGACCATAGAGTTTATCGTTTCCATCACCACCAAAAATGGTGTCATTGCCACTTGCAATTAAGTCTGGATTTCCACTGGCACTATTGTCTCCAAAGATGATATCTTTGCCAGCAGCGCCCAGGAGGAAGTCGTTTCCACTTCCTCCGCTAATGAGGTCATCTCCATCGCCACCTAAGACTATATCATTGAGACCTAAACCAGTTATGATGTCATCCCCATTAGCACCAATGAGAATATCCGCATTTGGCGTGCCTCTAATTACTTGATTACTATCTTTATCCAAACCAGTTATGACATTGTCAACATTGCCTCCATCCTCAGAGACAATATCAGCTTGAATCGCATCGCTTTTAACCGACTTAACAGTGTTAAACCCTTTACCCCCAAGCCCCAAGGCAGTTTTAAAATTTCTGTCTTCAAGCGCCAAAGTGCTGACCAACTCGCTTTTTTGCTTGCCAGAGAGTGGCTTGGAGATTGTAGTATTAGATGCAACATTCGTACCTGTTTCTAGTAGCGCTAGACTTTCTAATCGAGTATTCTCATTTGTAAAAGATACTGGTTTAATTATTTGTGCTTGTGAAGTATCGAATGTGGTTGCTGCCGGATCTTTTAATTCTTCTAATTCTTGTTGTTCTACGCTGAGAGTTACCATTCTTGTGACCTCATTTCGTTAAATAATTTGGATGAAAGAACTAGTTTTGCTCAATTTAGACAGGGCAAGTTTTATCTTGCAATAATGTTGCAGGAAAGAGCGAACTTTTGATACTTCAAAAGCCTTTTTAACTTGAGAAATTCTGTATGAAAGTGTGTAAATCTTGGTTTAACTAGATGGAACAATACCAACATAGCTATATTCAGATATCGGGTTCAAACTGTTAGTTTTATGCCAAGTATTAGTTATTGTTACAACTCTTTACATAGCCCATAAAATACTATACCAAAGATAGACTATTTGTAATACCAATGTAAATTTTATACTCAGTAAGCTCAACCTCTTGCATTAACACTTCGACTTTGGTAGAGTTTGAGCGAATAAGTACTCTGATCGCTAAACTTATTTATTCTTGACAAGCTTGTTTGTGTCCTAACAAAAAATTAGGGCTATCGGATTCAGCAGTGCGGTTATTAGTGATAAATACTCAATAAAATTGAGCGATCGCTCAATTGATCTTGGAGGTTGTTGAAAAAACTTTGTAATATGTAATTCGTAATTAAAAAGTCTTATTTAGTCTGGTTGCCCTGTTCCCCATTTTCAAGCTAGTAACCAACGCAGAAAACCTTTACCAACTTGCCCTAATAAAAAACTAAAAATCCATTGTAATAGCGGCCCAAGTAGTGACAAAAATAGCAAAAACAAGAAATTAGTGGGACTAAGAAAAATACCAGAAGTAACACAAGTTAATCCCCACGCTAGCCAATTTCGATAGTAAGTACCAATATAAGTCCATCTCGGAAGTTGATTAACAAGCCAATACCGAATAGTAGCAAATACAAATGATATTACTAGCCCAGCAAGTATTGATAATGAAATTGTAAGTGATTGTATTAAAGGTAATTTCCAAGCTATAAAAGCCCCAGGAAATAGCGAAGCTAGCTCCCAAGCTAGTAGGTTTAATTTAGTCCGAAGATAGCCTAATATTTGTTCAATAAGCCAATAATGGACATAAACAACATTTAAACAATCAGGATTTTGGATAAAGTTACTTTTGATTTTGTGAATGATGTCGCCGTAGAATAAAACATTACTTTGTAAAACAATATCTTGTTCTTTCCAAAAATATAAAGCTGATGTATCTTCTCTATAATAAAAATTAAAAGTAAGTCCATATTGTAACGTCGATTTTTTTTGTAATGATTTACTCCATAATAATTTGATAAAATTTACTATAAAAGTATTGTCAAAAATTTTTAAGTTTTTTTTAGAAATTACTAAATTATTGTATGCTACAGTACTTTTCCTAAAAGAAATGTTATCGCTAAAACAATTATAATACCAAAGATAAGCTAATAATTTTGGCGGAATATACAGAGAACCGCCTATTTTTCGCGCTGCCTCAATTTTTTTTAAAACTATCTTATTTAGATAAAAACTATATTGTCCTGGTTCAACCTTAATTTTAAGTTCAATAGGAGTGCCTTGAGGAATTTGTACAATAAAGGTTAGTTGAACATCAACTTGATGATCTGTGTATGTTTTATAAGCGTTCATTTCGGGATAATTTTGCGATATTTTGTACAATACCAATCAGAAAATCTAGCGTTCCACGCCACTGTTTTTCTCCAGCGACTACCCCTTCATTATGAATTTTTAGGATTAAATCTCTATCTCCTTCAGGTAATTGAAATAGCTTTTTATGATAACGGCTGATAATATCTCCATCTAGCTGCATAACAGTTTGAGCATAAATAACGTCAATATCTACACTTGTGATTTGACCACCATCAAGTGCAGCTTTAAGTTCAGACATTTTTCGCAAGGTACGAATAAATTTACCATTATTCAAAAGTTCTTCAATCTCTTGCCACCTTTGTCGCAAATTTTTTTGATTATCTTGTTCATCTGCAACAGGAGCTGGAGCAGGCAATATTGGTCGAGCTAGCTTTATATATACCTGATCCGTTGGAACAATATTTGCTTTATGTTCCACCTGATATTTAAGACGCTCTTGATATTGTATTATCCTGGAGTCTGGCTCACTAGCTTCAGTACTTTTTTCAAGGAGAATATAAAAATACTCTCTTTCAAGTTGCGAGAATAGACTTGTATAACGTTTTCGTAATTCATCAGCTTGAGTTTTTTCTTGTTCTGTTAAATTTAAATTGTCTGGATTTGGAATTCCTTTGACATCAAAGTAGTCTTTGTCATTTATTGAATAAATCTCTTCATATGCTTGCCAAGCATTAAACTTTGCGCCAGTAATTTGCTCCACAACCATTGTATTTACTTCTAAAGCTGTAATATCATCAACTAATCCATTTACAGATGAGACTAATTTTCCCAGCAAATCTCTAGCCTGCTCTTGAATTCTGTTAGACATAGTAATAGTTTCCTTTATTTTTCTAAAACAAATTAACCTACAGGTTTAGACAAATTCCTATGCTGTAGGTATTTCAGTGTGACTATTAATAAATAACTACTATGGACGGGATGGAGATTGTTGTGAAGTTTTTCGAGATTTCATAATCTCTATAAAAAATCCATACAACTTCTGCAAACTTTCTATATTTTTTTGCATAATCTCCCGACTTTCCTTGATTTGGCTTAGATGAAATTCCCGGAGTTCTGTATATGGGCCACTACCAACAAACTGGCTACCAACTTCATTGTTTATATCACCATCAATTAGATTTATTATGGTGTGCATTCGATTACCTGGTTTAGCAATTTGTTGCTCTTGCAGTTGTTCAGAAGACTCTGGAACCCAAGTTGTAATTTCTAATTCTACAACTTCAACTATTGCTGTTTGAATAGCATCAATAATGTCATCAATATTGAATTTTTCTCCATTAGTATTCAGTTTCCTAACTTTTCTTTTAAATTCACTACTTGGTTTCCTAAAATGACTATTAGTTTCACCAATCTCGCTAAGAACATTACTTTCCGTGTTTTCGTTAAGCGTATTATTTACCATGACATTTTGAAGGTTACAGATTTAAATATAAACAAAATACAATTATATGTTATATCAAAATTTCCAAAAATCTTACTTAATAAAATTAACTAAACTAAAAGTAACTTAATAATTCAAAAAATTCTTTTATAAAGAAATGTAAGTTTACAATTTTTCAAAGCCAAGTTTATCTTAGACAAAGGACAATACTATTTTAGATTTTGGAGTTACTGCGTTAGCTTTCTTAAGGGGCATGACTCTGAAATAATTCTTGAATTAGCTTTTGAGCACTTCGTTATCAATCGGGATAAATTAGTTCCTACTTGTAAACAAAGTGTCATAAGCATATTCCTGATCTAAAGACAAAGAAAAAAGTATAATGTTATACTAATTAACAAACTTATTTTAGTCAATCTATTTTGTATTTGACCTAGCAAAGCGTAGATATGCAATTGCTAGCAGACTTTTACCATGCCACTATATATAGAATTATGTGGCTGTGATCAAAAAAATAAAAAAGAGGAATGAATATGTTGTTATCGCGCCAAGCTTTTACTACACCTATAGTAGCTTGTGTATGTATATTAGGAGTTGGCTTGATTCAATTCCCCCAATTGCAAAAACTAATAAATAGCAAACAATCTGCCTCTTTAGAAACTCTAGAGAAAGAAATAAAATCAGAAAATCTCCGTCTTAATTTTCTCAAAAAAGCACCTAGTTTTGGTTATGATAATTTCATTGCAGACTTGGTATATCTCAATTTTTCACAATATTTCGGAGATGATGAAGTTAGAGATAAAACGGGTTATAGTTTAAGTCCAGAATATTTTGAAGTCATTCTAGAACGTGACCCACGATTTTTAGCAGCGTATCGAAGTCTTTCTATCAGCACTTCATTGTATGCTGCTATGCCAGAACGTGCGATCGCACTATCAGAGAAAGGGCTAAAATCACTATCTCCCTTCGTTCCCGAAAAGTCTTATTACGTATGGCGTTATAAAGGAATTGATGAGTTACTATTTTTAGGCAATTATCAAGCATCTCAAAAGTCTTTTGCAACGGCGGCAGACTGGGCTAGTAACTTTTCAGATGCAGAGAGTCAGGGTGTAGCTAATAGTTCCCGAAAAACTGCTGAATTTTTGAGTCGAAATCCTAACAGTAAATATGCTCAAATTTCTACTTGGTCAATGGTTTTAAATAATCAAGTTGATGAAAGAACTCAGAAACGAGCAATCAGGGAAATAGAAGCTTTGGGAGGAAAAGTAATTACAACTCTTGAAGGTACTCATAAAATTTTATTTCCACCAAAGGATTAAGTTGTCATTCATAGCATCTTGCTGCAAACAAATAAAATTTTGTAAAATTGCTATCCTCTCCATACCTTACACGCAATATCATTAGGAGTAATAGTGATATCAATACAATTAGCAGAATCTGACTGTAAAATATTAGAGTGTTTTCCTGTTATGTCTCAGCTGCGTCCTCATCTTAAACAAGCTAAGTTTATAGAACAAGTTCGATATCAAATGAAAGAAGGATATCAACTTGCATTCTTGGAAATTGAGGGGCAAGCTGTGGCAGTGGCTGGATTTCGCATTTCTACGTGTTTAGCATCAGGTAAGTTTTTATATATTGATGACTTAGTTGTTGATGAGTTGAAGCGCTCACAAGGTTATGGTCAACAGTTATTTCAATGGCTAATTGAATATGCAAGAAATCATGACTGTGAACACCTTAGTCTTGATTCTGGCGTTCAGCGATTTGCTGCTCACAGGTTTTATCTCATGGAGCGCATGAACATTACAAGTCATCACTTTGGAATACAGTTGTAGCAACAGGCAATCTGGTTGTGAAAAATGATGTTTTTTGGTATAAGGGGAAACTAATTAAGTCTCAAAGTTTAGAGTTAAAAATTAACGATCCAGGATTACTTTATGGGGCAACTGTTTTTACAACATTGAGAGTTTATGAAAACTTGCTAGATAGTAATTTAACTAATTGGCAAGCACACTGCGATCGCTTACTCTCCTCAATACAAACTTTTGGTTGGCAGCAACCTGATTGGGAGCTTGTGCGTCAAGGCGCTCAAATTCTTCTCGCCCACTTCCCCGTTCTCAGAATTACCCTTTTTCCCGATGGGCGGGAATGGATAACTGGCAGATTATTACCACAAGATTTGACAGAAAAACAAAATAATGGTGTATTCTGCGCTGTTGCCAGTTCGGAATTTTATCGTTCTCTCCCCTCTCATAAAACTGGAAACTATTTGAGTGCTTGGTTGGCAAAAACTAGTTTAGATGCTCAAGAAGCAATATTAGTTGATGCTCAAGGAAATTGGCTAGAAACCAGCACAGGCAACCTTTGGGGATGGTACGATTGCAGCTGGTACACGCCACCAATAAAGGCTGGAATTTTGCCGGGAATTGTGCGATCGCAACTTGTAAACTGGTTGCAAAACCACCAACAGCCTGTGCGGGAAGAACCTTGGACGGTGGAGCTAGTGCAGAGATTTGAAGCGATCGCCTACACTAATAGTGTGGTCGAAATTATTCCCATTCATACCGTTCATCAGCCTTCAGGGTCGTTACAATATAATCCCTACCATCCTAGTTTTCAGCAAATAAGGGAGCTTTTCATAGCATGATAGCTACGTCACTTTGTTACACTTAAGATAAGTTAACATAATTCTTAATAATGACTTTTCCGAGCAGAGACGCTACGCGATGGCGCGAAAAATACAGGAGGATAGACCTTAGTGAATAAAAGATGGAGAAATGCAGGGCTGTACGCACTGCTGTTTATTGTCGTCATTGCGCTGGGAACAGCATTTTTTGACAAACAACCCCAAAGCAGAGAAACATGGCGATATAGTCGCTTCATTCAAGAAGTTCAACAAGGCAGAGTAGAAAAAGTCAGTTTGAGTGCAGACCGTTCTACAGCCTTGGTTACACCCAAATATGACCCAGCTAAACGGATTGTGACCTTAGTCAACGATCCAGACCTGATCAATACTCTGACTTCAAAAGGCGTTGATATTTCTGTTTTGCCCCAAACCGACGAAGGATTTTGGTTTAAGGCACTAAGCAGCTTATTTTTCCCTGTATTGCTTTTGGTTGGCTTATTCTTCTTACTACGTCGCGCTCAAAGTGGCCCAGGTAGCCAAGCGATGAACTTTGGCAAATCAAAAGCCAGAGTGCAAATGGAACCACAAACTCAGGTGACATTTGGTGATGTTGCTGGTATTGACCAAGCCAAGTTGGAATTAAACGAAGTCGTAGACTTTCTGAAAAACGCTGATCGCTTTACCGCCGTTGGTGCAAAAATTCCTAAAGGTGTACTATTAGTCGGCCCTCCAGGTACAGGTAAAACCCTCCTAGCTCGTGCTGTAGCAGGTGAAGCAGGTGTACCCTTCTTCTCAATCTCCGGTTCGGAATTTGTAGAAATGTTCGTAGGTGTGGGCGCATCCCGCGTCCGCGATTTATTTGAACAAGCTAAGACCAATGCTCCTTGTATCGTCTTCATCGATGAAATTGACGCAGTAGGTCGTCAACGGGGTGCAGGTTTAGGTGGTGGTAACGATGAGCGAGAACAAACCCTTAACCAGTTGCTCACTGAAATGGACGGCTTTGAAGGTAATACTGGCATCATCATTATTGCCGCTACCAACCGTCCTGATGTTCTAGATGCAGCCCTATTGCGTCCTGGTCGCTTTGACCGTCAAGTTGTGGTAGACCGTCCCGACTATGCCGGACGCAGCGAAATTCTCAAGGTTCACGCCCGTGGCAAAACCTTGGCAAAAGATGTAGATTTGGATAAAATTGCTCGTCGTACCCCTGGATTTACTGGCGCAGATTTATCCAACCTGCTGAATGAAGCCGCAATTCTGGCAGCACGCCGGAATTTGACTGAGATTTCGATGGATGAAATCAACGACGCGATTGATCGCGTGTTAGCTGGGCCAGAGAAGAAAGACCGGGTAATGAGCGAAAAGCGCAAAACCTTGGTAGCATATCACGAAGCTGGTCACGCCTTAGTTGGTGCTTTGATGCCCGACTATGATCCTGTGCAGAAAATTAGCATTATCCCTCGCGGTCGCGCAGGTGGTTTAACTTGGTTTACTCCCAGCGAAGACCGGATGGACACTGGTTTATACAGCCGCGCTTATCTGGAAAATCAGATGGCAGTAGCTTTGGGTGGTCGAATTGCTGAAGAATTAATCTTTGGTGAAGAAGAAGTTACCACTGGTGCTTCTAATGACTTGCAACAAGTAGCACGGGTTGCGCGTCAGATGATTACCCGATTTGGCATGAGCGATCGCTTAGGCCCAGTTGCTCTTGGTCGTCAGCAAGGTAATATGTTCCTGGGACGGGATATCATGTCAGAGCGTGATTTCTCTGAAGAAACCGCCGCAGCCATTGATGAAGAAGTCCGCAAACTTGTGGATGTAGCCTATACACGCGCTAAAGAAGTGTTAGTGGGCAACCGTCACATTTTAGATCAGATAGCCCAAATGTTGGTTGATAAAGAAACGGTAGACGCTGAAGAGTTGCAAGAAATTCTATCGAATAACGATGTGACAACTGCTGCGTTTGCTTAATTTA
Source organism: Nostoc sp. FACHB-892 (assembly GCF_014698795.1). Lineage (GTDB taxonomy): Bacteria > Cyanobacteriota > Cyanobacteriia > Cyanobacteriales > Nostocaceae > Nostoc. The sequence continues at coordinate 7,791 of NZ_JACJTR010000008.1, read as the reverse complement.
ATGAACAGTTAGGGGTTAAGAACAATTCCTAACTCGTAATTGTCAAAAAAGCCCGGTCATGAAGACCGGGCTTTTAATTTGGGGTTATATACCCCGAAGGTTTCGTTATAGAGTTTCAGTATAAATCGCTTGTCTGATAGAGACTACCACTTGAGCAGAATCAATTCCGGAAAATTAGAAAAATTTTTTTGGATACACCCAAATCAATTGATGAGTTAGCAAAGATAACACAATACAAACCACAATCTATGTTATCAGGGCATACTCATGGGGGACAACTATCATTATTTGGCTTTGTTCCTTTAGCGTTATCTCAGTGGTTGGTATCGAGATGGTGCGATCGCTCTGTACGTATCACATAGATTGGGAGTTTCGGTTTTACCAGTGAGAATGCGTGTAGTCCCATAGATTAGCCATTTTGAGTGGTTTCTAAACTCGGCCTGATTTTTTAGCGATATCCCCTAAGCTGTGTGCGTAAACACTTCTTGCTTACCAATACAATAAAGGCCCCTGATAATCTGTCGGAACTCAATTTAATTCAGCATTAGCGAAGCGACTCCCCTAGCAGCTTTGCATTCTCATTTTTCGGTGAGTTGGCGACTGTTGTAAGTACGTGGCTCTTTTTTGAGGCATTCTTCCAAAAATCTGATTTCGTCTTTTTCTTAACCCGGCAATTCCCAAAGCCCTTCTAGAGCAAGCTTCTGCTATTTATGTAAAACCTCTCAAGAGTTTGGTTTTGGAGTGGAATTAAAATGATCTGTCATTTTTTCCACGTACCTACCATGTGCATTTAATCTGATTACTTCTGCTCTACCTTTCAGGACTCGATACTCAAACCAGTCGCCTATCTTAAACTCTGGATGTCGGTTTCAAAAATAGCCACGCTACAAAGAACGTAGCCGCCGTGAATAGTTGCGTCAAATCCAAAGCAGATAGATAACCATCCGCAAATGAAGCAATACTGCGATCAGTAATGCCGAATACCCAGGATGACAATCCGAACAGCCAGATTCCATTCTTGAGATTTCCGACGAATTCTTTAGAGTCTGATCGTTCTTGGTCTTTCATGATCTTCTGTTCCATTGGTGAAAAATCTGATGATTGATGTGAAATACCTGCCATTAAGAATTTTTTCTGACTCCTGACGTTGAATTTACACTTCCTATTAAATATATTAATAAATATTTCACCTACTTGACTTCACTACCCAAAGGTACATCTCCTAATCTTGACATTCATCCATTGGTTCTGTTACCCCTGATAGACAGCTATGCGTTGAATTTTCAGCATTACAGCGTCGGGCTTGAATGCTGAAATTACATAATCTTTAAATAACTATATAAATATTTATTTATGTTTTGCTTAAAACCCTCCATAGGATAGATGCCTTACAGATAATTACCCAAATTTGATTTCGCGTTGATACATAGTAGTAGCGCGCAGATGTCCGCTACTACTACTACGCTATAAGCTAGATTTCTGGGTCAACCAAGCGGGTAGTGGGACGACTCTGATATAAATCTTGAACAACTTGAGCAACAGAAATTACACCTACAAGGGCAATGACTGCAACAGGTAACAAACCTTTGCCAAAGATGGCGATCGCTAGTAGCACAACTGCACCCCCAAGTCGATACTGGGAACGAATTTTGCAATAACGGATTACCCCAAATCTGTGTAGAATGCTGACAGCAAGAGAGCATAATGCTACTGAAGCACAGATGAGCCATCGTTGGGAGTCAGGTAGTGCTAAAGTTGGCTTACTCAACAGTATTTGTTCTACACCAACTCCAGCAGCAGTAATCCCAATCACTAGCGGTAAATGAGTGTAGAGCCAGAGATTGACAACACCAACTTTTCCATGTGTCCGTGCCATCTCAATAGGTTTACCACCCAAATTATCAAAATAGACCCACCACCAGCTAAAGGCGATAATTAGACCAAACACGGCGGAAATCGCAGTTAAAACATCCCATTTCTGTTCAGAAATACCATTGACCACTGCAATGATTGCTTCACCTAAGACAATAATGGTAAATAGCCCGAAACGTTCCGGTAAGTGGGAAGCGTGGGGAAGTAACCCCATCTGAAACTTCCGTCCCGTTAAGGGTGTGGTAAAGTCAATAATGATTCCCAGTGTCCAAAATCCGAATCGCCAAGGAATGGGTACAGATGCTGATATTAGCCAAAGCAAAGCTGCGATCGCAAAACCGATAGCGTAGCGAGTAGTCAAAGGACGTGCGGAGGGGATATGTCTTCCAGCACGAACGTACTCTATTACAAGCACAGCGCGACCGAGAGCATAGGAAATGGCAAAACCAGGGGAACTCTCACCCAAACCGTGGTGGATATTAATAGCCATTGCTGCTGCTGTCAGCATTTGTATACCAATCAGCAGCCGATGTCCCACATCATCGCTGTCAAAGCGGTTGGCGTAGAATGTGGTGCCAATCCATGACCACCAAACTGGTATAAATAGAACTACAAACCCAAATAATCCTGATAAAGAGACATCTTCGTTGAGATTGTGAGCAAGTTGAGAAACTGCAACTACAAAAACCAAGTCATAAAACAGTTCCAGCCAAGTGGCGTGTCGTTCTTCTTCAGTGTCTTCACCAATGCGTAACCTTGGTGGTTGGAGAAAATTTGCCATAGTGCTAATTGCGAATCGCTAATTGTTTTTTACCATTAGCTGTCATCTATTAGCGAGTGCATAGACGTTTGTGCGTAAATTGCTAAAAATCTGCTGACAATACAATTCATCAGTTGTGCCTACCACGTATTGGGGGCAACACATAATCAATTTCTGGAATTGAAATCATTTCTAAGCCAGACACAGACTGCTTTTTGAATTTTCGGATAAGTTTAATAGAAATATCAGTCTGTTAAACATCGGCGTGTTATCGGCAACCTGTAGTATATGCATTGTAGTAACAATGCCCGCAGACTATAGATGCTTAGTTAAGTCTGACTCAACAAACTCATAAGCAACTGTGCCAACGGGAGCAATAACATAAAGAGCTAGGTTATGATTTTAAAGCGGGCGATGGGACTCGAACCCACGACGTTCACCATGGGAAGATGACATTCTACCACTGAATTACACCCGCGAATTGCTGCTATCAACTTATGGCTGACATTAATTATACCACTATTTACAGCTGTTTTCAATTGGCTAAAATATGCACTGCTTTAGTATACTTCTGATATATGAGTCCTGTAACTGTTCATATTGGAAAATCTTTTTAGCTAGCTGATGATGGCACTTACTACCGTATTTAACTAAAGAACAATGTCTTCACCTCGCTCGGTGAAGCGAACCTCTTTAATATTCCATTGGGCATTACTTGTTAAGGTTTTGCGGAGACTACCAAACAGAGCAAACTGTTCACAACTAGAAAGAGAAGCTATTTGTCGCTTTGAATCAGGGGATATTCGCAAATCAACTATAGCAATGCCATTTTTGATGTTGACACGATACCCAGACAAGCTAAAGTCGCTTGTATCTCGTTTTTCTAAAATTTTACTTACTACATTTGTCACTGGTTCCTCAGCTGGTACTGAAACCTTTTCGGGAATGAGTTGTTGACACTGAGTATCACTTGTATATAGTGTCACGTTGGTAGTTCTGCTAGCGGCAACTTTAGGAGTTGATGAGGAAGGCGTATTTTCCTTCGGAGATTCTTTATTAGGAGATTTTTCTCTTAATTGAGCTACGCTAGGAATCTGGTCGGAAGTCTGAGACGATGAGCTATTCGTCGGTGTTATGTTAGAAGATGGCGTTCCACTGTCAATATTACGAGCGGTGGGGTTAGAACTACAACTGCTGAGGCTGACAATAATTGTCACAAAAATAAGGGGTAAAAAATATTTATTGGTTGTATTCATAATTTTGCTCACAAGTAATGTTGCTGCTATCAACTTCAGTGTTGCTGGTATCAATTCCACACAAATTTGCGAATATTGAGCCAGTTTATAAAGTGTCAACCCGAAATCTGTCAAAGTCAAGATTTGGGCTTAATTTTTGTCTAAGTCCCGTTATACCAATTCTGTGTGAGACTGCGCCAAATTTTCTTGGCTTCTCCTTTGTTTTTGTCTTTCTCTACGAGACGCTACCCGAATGCGCCCAATCCTGCGGGAAGCCGTTCCGCGTCTATGCGGTTCGTCCCTCATATAGTTTGACGCATCTTTATACAGAATTGGTATTAAAGCTCAAGGTTTTGACACAATATGTGTTGGAAATTGGCTGGTATCCAGCGATCGCAAGAGATCCACCCGAATTGATGAATTGAGATAAAAGCAAATTACTAGTTTTCACTACTTTTTTGCTTAGTCAATTCCTGCACTAATAATTGCACTCCCAAAGCCAACAAACCAATTGCTACTATAGCAAATATCCCGCTTCCTAAAGCAACTACACCAACAACCAGAGTCCGAACAGCAGAAGAAATTTTAATCACCAATGGATTAATTGAATGGACAGGTTTAGTAGCAAAATTTGTAGCGATCGCAATCATCAGAGAATACATTGCATATCCCATTCCTCCAGAAATAACCGCCCCAGTTAAACAGCGTAACGGACTTGCTGTCGCCTGTATTTTAGTATCCGTTTGTGGCGTTAAATTTTGGTCACTCATACGATTTTAGATTTTAGATTGGGCCATTAGAAATAATTCTTGTCTATTCCCTATGCTTCATTAAGCAAAAAGAATTATTTAAACAGACGAAGCCACTTTAATACCATGTGTGATTGTCCGAGTTACAAACAATTCTAAGTCCTCATCAATAATTGCTTCTCTCACTTGCAGCAAAACTAGTTCTGCCTGCTGTTGCGACTCAAAAAGAGCAAATACTGTTGGTCCAGAGCCAGACATCATTGTTCCTAAAACGCCTTCTTGATTTGCAAACACTTCTCGCAGTTGCAATACTTGAGGATAGGCTGGTAATACCACCCGCTCTAAATCATTGTGCAGTTTTTGGGCAATTTTTCCCGCATCTTTATCTAGGACAGCTTTTACTATTGCTCCTGAATGAACTGCATTAGCACGCGCTGCCAAGTTGTCGTTATCTCTGATATAAGAATTACCAAACTGCTGTCGATAGGTTTTGTATGCCCAAGCCGTGGAAACTTCCAGCCTGCGGTATTTCCCCAATACTACATATATATTATCTAAATTAGGTAGGGCAGAAAGTTGCTCACCTCTACCTGTTGCGATCGCAGTTCCACCCGCTACACAAAATGGTACATCTGAACCAAGTGTACCTCCCAACTCCTCTAATTCTGGCTGAGTTAATCCCAATTTCCATAATAAATCTATCCCTACCAACACAGCTGCTGCATTTGTCGAACCTCCAGCCAACCCAGCTGCTACGGGAATTTGCTTGTTTATGTTAATCTCCACACCCCCATATTGAGCGAAGGCTTCGGGAAATTGCATCGCCATTAATTCTGCTGCTCGGTATGCCAGATTATTTTTATCTATCGGTACTTGTGGGTGGTTACAGCGAATGCGAATACTGTCAGTGCTTATGGAATGTATATCAATTTGGTCTGCCAGTCCGATACTTTGAAGTATCATCGATAACTCATGATAGCCATCGGGACGGTCGCCAATGATTTCCAGATACAAATTGATTTTAGCAGGGGCAATTAGGCTATAAGAACGCATTTTGAAAGTTAAAATTTAAGGGTTATGGGTTGCTAGTTGGGAATGGATGAATTTTGGGTTTTGAATCAAAGCAATCATCTATATATTCACTCATAACTCCTCACTCCTCACTTTTAACTCCTAACTCATTTGCTAGGATTACCCATTGCTGAACGCTGATATCTTCGGCTCTGGCTTGGGGATTTATTTTTAATTGTTCCAGTAAGTGGTTCAAGCGATCGCGTTCTATAACTGATTGCAAATTATTTCGTAACATTTTGCGCTTGGAACCAAACCCCAACTTTAAGAAATTCTCTAACTGTCGGGGATTAAGCGCTGGTATTTCTATTTTTCGGGGACGCAACCGCACCACTGCTGAATCGACTTTTGGCGGTGGATGGAATGCAGCCGCTGGAACTGTGCAGATTAACTCACACTCAGCCAAATACTGTACCCGCACACTCAACGCCCCAAAGGTTTTTGAGCCTGGTTTAGCATACAACCTTTCTGCTACTTCTTTTTGTACCAGCAACACTATTGAATCAAATGGTTCGGGATTGGGGTTAGCGATCGTACCCAGTAGTTTCTCAATGATTGGCCCTGTAATGTTGTAAGGAATATTGGCTACTACCTTATTCGGCTTGTGGAAATTGGGAAAGGCTGCTAGATAAGATGGTAAATCTAGAGTGAGAAAATCGCCTTGCAGCAATAAAAAATTTTCAGTTTTACCAAGCTGCTTCGACAACAGTTGACATAAGTCTCGGTCTATTTCAACTGCAACCAGAGATTGCACTAAAGGTAATAAACGACGAGTCAGAATACCGGTTCCGGGGCCAATTTCCAGGACGCGATCACCTTTGGTGGAGCGATCGCTTTTTGTACACTCTGCTGCTTGAATAATTGCATTGAGCGCCTTTTCACTTTTTAGCCAATGTTGAGCAAAGACCTTGCGCGGTCGGATCATCTGTATTTATTGCCTAGTCTAGTTTTTAGCTTTTTCTCAAAAATTCTAATTAAAAAATCTGATTGGACAATCATCATGCAATCGCACTTAAATTTCCGCAATGACTGCGGTAGTTTTTGTTTTTCCCGCTTCCCCAAATTTTTCGCTCATAAATTGTGAAATCCTTTTACAGCGCTAGACTCACTGTAACGGATCATGCCTATCCTCATCTTAGAGAAGCTTTGCGAACATAGCGATGGCGATCGCGTAACCTCTTCGAGTACTTGAATGTCGATACAAGTGCCAACCATAGAATGAGAGTCTTAAACCGCAAGCAAGCTCCGCATTAATTATTATATATAGTTAGTTCGGGCGTTTGAATTCAGGGTAAATCCCTCCAGCAAGACTGCTCAGTGCCTTTTTCGATAATGATTATTATCATCATTAAACCTGAATTAGATCCAATCTAGGGACACTAATAACTAGCAACGTGCATTATTCATACAGGAAAGTTTAGCTCACTTCGTTTCTGCATCCCTCTCGTTACTTAACCCATTCACCTGAAACCGATGCCAGGCAAGCAATTTGGATTTTTAGAAAAAAAATAAATTTACCCCTTGACAAACTAGGGGATGACTAGTTACTCTAGTTAAGTGGGAAAGCGAGAGATGCCAACCACCGCTGAACCTGAAAAACATAATACTTTGAAAGCTTAAGAAAAAACCAATCCTCGTCAAAAGATTTTGCTTTTGGGATTTCCCAAAAAGATAATCGAAATTATAACTAGGATTCCGGAAAAGATTTTTTTCGGAGCCACAAACTCGAAAGATAACAAAACGGAGAGTTTGATCCTGGCTCAGGATGAACGCTGGCGGTATGCTTAACACATGCAAGTTGAACGGTGCCTTAGGGCACAGTGGCGGACGGGTGAGTAACGCGTGAGAATCTAGCTTTAGGTCTGGGACAACCACTGGAAACGGTGGCTAATACCGGATGTGCCGAGAGGTGAAAGGTTAACTGCCTGAAGATGAGCTCGCGTCTGATTAGCTAGTTGGAAGTGTAATGGACTCCCAAGGCGACGATCAGTAGCTGGTCTGAGAGGACGATCAGCCACACTGGGACTGAGACACGGCCCAGACTCCTACGGGAGGCAGCAGTGGGGAATTTTCCGCAATGGGCGAAAGCCTGACGGAGCAATAC
>NZ_JACJTR010000079.1 GCF_014698795.1 Nostoc sp. FACHB-892 | reverse complement strand
ATTTTCAGCAATAGCTTGAGTGATTGGCTTGAACAAATCTATGGTTAGCGATCGCCTAACGAACAGTTACACCCTTCCCGTGATACTTCAAAATTGCATGACAACGATAGCGATCGCCTACCAACTCAAGTTTTAATACCAGAAAAATTTTCAATTTCTGACCGCGAACAAAATCACCTCATCTAATCCAGTTCCCGCCGCGTCTCCTCCATTGGCGGGAAAATTTCTCAATGGATTTTGGCTAGCATCCCACAGGGCAAACACTCCAATCAAGCTGTATTTATTATCAATGTACTAATACATACGAGTAAGTAGATTATCTAAGTAATTGTTAAAGTACAGACGATTTTATATTTATAACAGAATTAAATCGTGTGTACTGGTTCTAAACCTTGCAGTGCAGGGTGTCTAGAAAAGTTTTTGAAAAAATATTTTTTTTCAAACTCTATTTTTGGCTATAACCAAGCAATGTATTAATTAATGCTAAAGCCTAGCTAGAAATTAGAAACATTTATCCGCCTTGCAAGAATAACAAAGCCTTGCTCAGAGAGGCGATCGCACCCCTTCAATCGCACCTCTCCACCGCCGCCACAATCGCCTACACCAGTTTTCAGGTAGAATCCCACAGCCAACACCATACACACCCCTAAAATCGCAAAATTAGGGCGTTACGGGTTGGAGATGAGGGAAGAGAGGAAAGGAGCGATCGCTTAGATTACAAAGTTACGCCCAAACGCTTGAAATATTCTTCGCAATTTGCTAAGATTTATTCAAAGACTACTTAAAGTTGCACATCCAAGTAGAACTTTTAAGTGAATTCCAGGCAATTGGAAATTGATTAAAAACCAGACAGACGAGGAAAGGAGGATCGCCTATGTCATTTTTTAGTCCACGAGGGAAACCTAATCAATGCGTATTATCTCAGAGACAAAGCTCAAGAAAGCTTGTGAAAAATATCTCGACGCAACATCTAGCATACAAACCTGGACGAAGCTTGTAAAAGCTCAAAACTGGAACAGTTTTGTTGATGTTAAAGCTAGTGGGCTTTTTGGGCCTGACCAAGTTAAAAACTTCGTCATTTTTAACATTGGAGGAAACAAATATAGATTAATAGCTTGTATCAACTATAAAACTAAAGTTATATATATTCGTGAGTTTCTAACTCATGTAGAATATGACAAGAACAAATGGAAAAATGACGAATGGTTTGATAGCTAGGCTGAATTAAAAGTACTAGCAGTCAAGTAAAACTAAGATTGGTAAATTCCCAATCTTAGTTCCAACCATTAATTAAACATTGTCATAATGCCAAAATGTTGTATCAAAACACGAACTACACACAATTGCTTACATCTTTCCCCCCCCGTCCTATAAAATCTGAAGAAGATTTAGAAAAAACTCAAGTAGTTGTCGATGAGTTACTTGATAAAGGAGAGCTTACCGAGGAAGAAGAAGATTATTTAAATTTACTAGGAATGGTAATTTATGAATATGAAGAAAAACAAGAGTTAGTCCCAGATATTTATGGGGTGGAACTTTTAAAAGTTTTAATTGCTGAATTAAACCTTAAACAGAAAGATTTAGTTCCTATTTTCAAAACGGAATCAATTGTTTCTGATGTCCTCAAGAGCAAGCGTAAATTAACAGTTGAGCATATCCAAAAGCTAGCAGAATTTTTTAATCTTTCACCTAGTGTATTTTTTCCGAAAAATCAATCAGAAAATGATTTTTCGGAACTAGCTTAAAGTTTTGGCTATCCAAGCATTTACTAGGTGTAAATGAACATTTATATCTGTAAAACAGAAATATTTGAAGAACCAAAACGCCCCCAATGCAGCTAAGTAGGGGGTATTTATTTACTTTCTGACTAATTGGAGGTCAAATCGTTGTAGGCTGTGGATCGCAGTGTCTACAGTCTGACGATGAAAATCAATCGGCACGGACGCGCCAAAGTTCTAACACAGTCAGAGATACAGCTAATTTTCAGTCATGGCTTAGGCAACGGGCGCGATCGCGCTTTGTTCGGTGTCTGTCTTTATACAGCTTGTCGGATCAATGAAGCTTGTACCCTTAACACTGAGGATGTCTATGACAAAAGGATGCGTGTTCGAGATGAGATTATCTTTCGTAGGCACAACACCAAAGGTAAATTAGCTGCTAGGGCAGTGCCAGTGATTGAAGAGTTACTTTTACTTTTGGTCAAGTACAAACCAGATAGCCGTGATGGTTTTTTATTCCCTGGTAGACATGGGAGAGGTCATATTAATTCTGAATCAGCATCTAGGATTTTGCGAAATACGACGGAGAGTGTTGGTCTTGAAGGTGTCAGTACTCATAGTTTTAGAAGGACTGCTTTGACCCAGATGAGTAACGCTGGCATCCCGTTAAGGATTATTCAGGAAATCTCAGGGCATAGGAATCTAGAAGAATTGCAGAAATACTTGGAAGTTCGACCAGAGCAAGTGAGGGGAGCGGTGGCAGCACTTTCGATGTTGGGGCATACAGGGAACAGTTACGTCAGGAAAACGGAGTTTGCTGACGTAAACGATATCTCTTACTCTGAAAACGTTTCCAACGATTAGTGCAGCTAAATCAATTAAGGTTTAACCCGTCAGGTACAAGTACCGCTAAATCTATCTCGTTCTCAATTTGGCGGCCGCCACCTTTGCGATTGTCGTATGCGTTTAATTCATGTTTAGCGTTGTGGTCATCAAGTCTGGTTTTGTAATTCTCCAGAATTGCCTTGATAGTAGCTGGCTTACTCCCTGTGAGCGATTGTATAGCCGTCTGGGTAATCATCCACTTTTGGCTTTTCTCAGTGCAATTATTATTGTGAATTTCTAAAGCATAAATAGCGCGTCTCGTCAATTCTTCAGCGCGTCCAGGATGGGTTTTATAGGTATCACTTTTTAACTCTTCTGTAGATACTGCTGTCAAGTCTTCTGAAAACTGCTTAACTTTACCAGTGATGGTTTTAGCGTAAACTTGGCAAGCTTTACGAACAAAATCAGCAAGCGAAATACCAGAGTGAGCGATCGCCGCTTCTACTACTGCTTGAGTATCAGCATCCAATTGCAATTGTGAAATATTCATATCATTAAGAGTGATTTCTTTTTCGGTTGATTTTACAGTTTGAGATTTTTTCTTAGTCTGTGACTTAGGCTGTTTCTCTAATTGCGTTTCTGGCTTAAGTTGTTGTTCTGATTCTTCAACCTGCTGCTGTGCTTTCCACTGCTGCCTAGCTTCGTTCCCTACAACGTCCCATTCTTCAGTTGAAAGAGTTAGGTATTTAAGCGCTAAATGCTGATATCGCTCAATATTCCCCTTACCTTTATTAGTGAAATACTGCCAAGGGTGTTCTTGAGTTTCGGTATCTGGAAAAGCTTCTAGAACTGCCTTACGTACTTCGGATAATGGAGTTTTGCGGCTGTTAGGCTTCTCGTAAGACTCCCTAATTTGTTCAACTACTGCAACTGCCAATTTTTGAATAGTTGACTCTTTTTTGACACTACCCAGTTTTTTAACTAACTCTTGCCCCACCTCATCCCACTTAGCCATAATCAAAACATCTGCTTAATGAATTATCCCTATACTAACCCTCTTATATAAAGTACGTCAAGAGGGTTAGTATAGGGATTTTATTAAATATGGGTAAGCGTTCCAGGTTTAATTTCATAACGCTTGTAGGCGTTGATAGTATTTTCGTCGTCATCCCCTAGCACTGCTTTAGCGAAGTCTGTAAAGTCGTAGGGGTCAACATTTCCATCATTTACGATCGCTGCTCTCAAATATGCAGCACGGAATTTGTGATAAGTGCGTTCATCTTTGGGAAAAATCTCCCAATCTTTACAAGCTTCATTTAAGGTTTTGCTAAACCGTCTGTTGACTCGTTCGGGGTCTTCAGTTTGTGGAAAACGCTTACCTTTTTCATCAAGCCACTGCAAGGCAAAACAGACCAATTCAGCAGGTAATAAGGTAGGGATTTTAAAAATTACATCTCTGATATAAACTGCTTTATCACCTTGTCTTACCTTACGGGTTTTACCTTTTAGTTGACCCTTAAAAGCTACGGCGTAAGTGTCGATTTTTTCAAAGGTGGCTGATAGATGTACTTCACCCATACGGCGGCCTGTTGCCAGTGCAACCGCACAAGAAACATCGAGCCAATTAGCATCATCACCATTTTTAATATCAGTCAAAATATTGTAGGCATACTTTAGAGAGTCTGTAAGGTCAATTTCAATTCTGTTTATTTTTTCCCTACGCTCTGTAACAGTTTCTCTATAGCGAGTGTTTTGATTCTGCTTATAACTTGCAAACTGATAACTTAAAGCATTACCAAAATGAGTAATGATTGTGAGTACTGGATTATAAAGAGCATCATCTTTTAAATCAGTTTTTGCAGCGCTTCTGAGTTCTTTTTTTAATGCAGTAATCTGCCTTAATGCCGTGCCATACTCTCTTTCATTTTCTGGCCGGTCATCTGGGTAAGCGAATTTTAAATTTTTTGCTTCAATTGCTGCTAGCTGTTCCCAGCCAAGTAAAGCTTCGTTTCGTACACCCTTTTTACGCTCATTCATCTTGTAGGGGGCGATCGCCTCAAATTGTGGCAGCAACCATTGAACGCGCTCGTCAACATAAGTATTTTTTAAATCTTCTGAGTCTTCTAACTGCCTTGACATATCAGCATTCCTTAGTTACTTAAAATAATTTTCGTATATTTAGATAGTAACCAAGGACTATATTTATGTCAATATATATTGACTTGTATAGCCTGAGGGCGATTACTGGCGCGGATATCTCGCCAAAATAAACGAGACTGGTAACACACCGTTCTAAGAACCAAAGGGAGGCTAACAACCTCCCTTAATTTTTTGATTGATTACTTATGAGAATCATATAAAGAACATTCTCATAAGTAATCTCTGTCTACCCTTAAATTTTGCTTACTTAGCTAATTGTTTTTGCGGCTGCATTGGTGACTGACTTGTTAATCTTCCCGCTACGGTTCCCACTCCCACAAGCCCGATCATGCTGAAAATGATTAGCTTAATTGGCAATTCACTGAGACTGAAAACATACAGCGATCGCTTCTGAAATTCCCAGTTAACCATCATAAATTGCACTGGATTAAAATCAAACCATTCTTGGCTTTTAATTAATTCAACATTGCATCGGCTAAATTGTTGATGTAATTCGCCTTCTACATCTGCCATATTCTCTACATAGATAGTCTTAAGAATTTTCACGTTGCAAGGTGGTTGATTACGGTGAAAGTTATCAAGTCTAGCTTCTGGATTGCGAGATAACCCAATTTTGCAACGACGCAACCAAGCACCGGGAATTAAGCCATGATAGCCCTCTGCTTCCATTAAATATATAAATGCCGTCAGGCTTAATCTGGAACCCCTTAACACTCAAAGCTAGCCTGATATCACTAAACAGGGTACGCGCTATTTCGTTGGCGATTTTCCCGTTAACATCAAAGCCAAAGTCACCATATACGGGTTCTATCAAATCACCTTGTAATTGTTGCTGTAGCTGACCTATGCGCTCGTTTAGTAGTTCGATTTGTTCTAGATAATTTTGGCGCTCATGTGCGATCGCCTCCCCAACCTCATCTAAATTTTGGTTGTAGCTACTTGCCAAACTCTTGATAATTTCAGCTTTACTTTGATGACCGTGTGCCACCTTCTCACCCCAGGATTGCAGCCGCCTAAATAACTGCATAGCTTCACTGGTTATCAAGTCATGCTCAGTGTAAATTCTTTCTAACTCCTGAGACTTAGCAAGTTGAAAGCGTTGATTAGCTTCAGTCTCTACCTGAGATTTAAAGTTAAATTCCCATTGCTCACATTCGGATTCTAAATATTCAATACGCTGTTTATCTTGCTGTGACTGGGTAAACGCTTGATTTAACTTGGCTTGCAGTTGGGCAATTAAACCTGTGTTTTCTAATTTGTTGTGACCTAATGAGTTGATAGTGTTTCTCGCTTCTTTGAGTTCATCTTTCAAGGATTCTAGCTGGCTGCTAGTATTGGTTAACTTTGACTTGCAAGTGTCGAAATCTCTGATTATTTTATGGAGTGTTTCACCTGCTTTTTGATTTTTACTTTCGGCATCATTTAGCAATCTCTGTGATTTAGTATCAGCGATAAAGTAAGTAATAAAGCTTGCTGGCAATGCTCCCACACCAAGCATAGAGATTATTTTGGCTATATCGTTGGTGAACCCTCCAGAAGCAACCACAAAAGAAGCACACAAGCTAAAAGCACTTAGACCCAAGCTGTGAGATAATCTCATGATTTCACCTCCAGATAATCACCTAATTGGGCTTTAAAGCTTGCTAGGTTCCCCTGTGACTCAACAGTTTTTAACCTTAATTCCTCAGCTTTTATTTGTGCTTGTAGCAATTTTTGATTTAACTCATCTTTGCTATAAACCGAGATATTCGTATCAGCAATCGTCTTTACTTGGCTGATATCTAAAGCAACTGATTTTTGAGTAGTAACCTCTTTTTGATTCAAGTAGTCAATATAGTTACCCTTGACTTTTTCAATCTCGGTAGCCGCTTGGATGCCAGCACCAAAGGCTTTTGAGTGCTTCCCAATTACAGTAAATTTCTCGCGTGTTAGGTCGAGCGCTGCTCCCGTCAATTTGAGCGATCGCGTTGCACCTTCATAGATTTTCATCCCTTTATCAAGCTGGCTTTGAGTCGCTTGTGGGAGAGTTTCGGGAGGATTTAAAGGGTCATTTATGCGGTAATCTTCTGGCTTAAAAGCTGGCATCATTCCTGGTATCAAATCAGGAGTTACCGTCATCAAGCCAGGGATACGGCTATCTATAGAAACAGTGGCAGATGTGGCAGAGTTAGCAGATGTAGAATTACTGCTAGATGAGCCATTTTGTTTACGTCCTGCCAGCTTTTCAGCCACAGCTTTCGCGGCTGCTTTTGTAGTGTCGATTTTAGCCATTGTTGAAAAATTTTCTAGTGTTGATTAGGGATTGATATTTGATTTCTAGTTGCCGAAATGCCTTGTCAATTTCGCTAAATTCAAGCGCTAATTCCTCATCTAAATCGTATTTTTTGAGTACTTGCTTTAGCTCTGTTTCGTCCGTTTTCGCATCCTGAATGTGGCTATTTAAGTCATCCATAAAGCTTTTTTGGTATGGGTGCTATATGGGATAATTGCTGAGTAATTAGGAGACATCCCCAGAATTGGGATTTTACAAGTGTTGCGGGGGATGTTGGCGAACATCCCTTTTTTACCTGCTCTAATCGCGCCTACCTTGCCCTCTATGGGGTTTTGGCGTTGAGTTGCTGTCTTCTGTTGCGGTTAATGGTTGATGTGGATTACTGGCGAAGCTGGCAGGAGTAGACGCGAAAATTAAAGCCATACAAGACATGGCTGCTAGGAGTGAGTAAAATTTCATTGGTTGTAATCTTTGATAAAGGGTGATGACCGGGCGATCGCTATGTTTCTCAGGCAAGGGCGATCGCTCTTAAAAATCTTCTAACAGTGCGGATAGTCGTTTGATAACAGGGTCATCGTTTTGAACAATGTCATCCTGGGGTAAAGGTTGAGGCTTAGATACTGGCTGTTGTACCTGGGGAACATATTGGTAATCAGCCAGGAATGAGTACCCTTTAAGCTTTAAATCCATTAGCAGGTAGTTCAAAACTTCGCTTGGGTTATCGCATTCCATCTGTTGCTGGAGTAAACCAAAGTAATGCTTTAGGTGTGGCTTAATAGTGACTCGCATTGATTTACTCCTTACCTTGAATGGGAGACAGTTTTATAACGGCATCTTCTAAATGTTTGATGACCTCAACATTCCCCTTTGTGCGGTACAGCCAAGATGCGATCGCCTGTAGCAAGTCTGCAAGCGAAAACTTTTCTTGAGCCAGAAGACTAATAAATTCTTCTACAAAAACGCTCAATCCATCTCTACGAGCCTCACGCAAAGCATCGGAAATTGAATTTTTTTCATCATCGTGCATCATGTTTTCAAGCCCTTCAAATCATTAAAATTGCTGTAATTTCTCAAGCGTCAATTGCTCAACTGTGGCGGCGGCGGCCTGCTGTTCTAGCTCAAAAATCTTCAAACCTTTTTCAATGCCACGGGCGATCGCTTGTTGGGCCTCTAATTCATCCAAAACAGTTTGATTGGTTTTGGTGCGATTGGCTTCGGTGGCGATTCGGTCTTTGATAGTGGTGATTCTGCTTTGAACTGATACGTTTAGCGCGGTTGTATTTTTTTGGATAGTTGCCAGCTTAGTTTCAAGTGCTTCTGTATGCCTTGCGGGAACTATGGCAGAGGTAGCTTTGATAATGGCTTGTTGTGTTGCTGGCTTTTGATTTTCTATGGCTACTGCCTTGGCATATTCGGAAGATTTACCAATGGCTTTTAGTCGGCGCATCTCGCTTAATGCCTTGTCTGTGTAGATACCATCGGCTCTAAATTCTGATTCTGGTAGCCAGTGCCAAGCTTCTAACAAACGATTTGCGTATTTAAAAACTGTTCGCTCTGTAGTTCCTAGCAGTTCGGCTAGTTTCTTAGTAGTCAGTGGTGTTCGGTCAATGACGTTCACTGTCTGGTCAGTGTTTGGCTCACTGACTGGACATTCAATTACTTCGATACCTTGATACATAAACGTTTTATCTGTTTTCAGTGTCCGGTGATTTCCTTCACTGAAGACATACTAACAGCAGCTACTCGATTATGCGAATACTCGAATATATGATTATTTAATATTTATACAGCAACTATATAATGTATCCTGATAATCGGATAGTCGAGTATGAAGATAGGATATATGCAAGGCTTTAATGGAAAAACAAATTATGTTCTGTAAACTCAGATCCTACATGGAGGAGAGAGGGCTAAATATTGCTCAACTTTCTCGTGAAGTAGGAGTTACTGAAAATGCTATTAGAGGGTATGCGAAAAATAGTTTTAATCGTATTGATTGCCAAGTAGCTATGAAACTATGTTCATATTTTGGTGTAAATGTAGGTGATATGTTCGAGATTCGGTCTGTAGCTAACAATGAATATTGAGGCGATCGCATTTATTAACAATTACAAAATCAAGAATGATGAACATTGATGCAAAGATTTACGATGACCCTAATATTTTAATAGGCGGTATTCAATTTTGCAAAAATCAAAAGTATATAAATGCAAAATCAAACATGATATCTTTTTTTGATTTGATGCCATCGTTCTGTGGTAACAATCATTCAGAGGCACTAAAGATATTAAAACAGTGGGTAAAAACAGGAGATTTTGAACGCTGGCACGACTGCTTTCAATTCTTTAATAAACTGCGAATCAAAGATTTTTTATGGTTAATATCTAAATTCCCTGAAATATTTCTTGAAAGCGTTCCTGTTTTATCAGACGGTAGCAGGTATCAGCTTTTCAGAAATTTAAAAGAACTTTATACAGCTAAGTCTCAGTGGCTTTCGTTTAATCATGATCCATCTTTGGGAGACATATATCAACGACTTGAACATCCGAGATATCAACTTTATCTTCCTTATGCTGACAAATCAGAAGCTAGACAAATACTTTGCCGCAAAATCATGCTTCATCCATTGGGCGATATTTATAAAAAGACTTTTACTAATGCATACGCTCTTTGGTTTATGTGCGAAGTAGCGGAGTGCCGAGAAATCATTAATTCTCATGGGTTATCTACTCCCATTCCGAGCGCAGAAATTGTAGGTAAGCGGCAAATAGAAAAGGAATCTCAAGAATGGATGAGATATCTATCAGATAGCGCTACTCAAGAAATTACACTAAAAATATCTTATGGAATAAGGAATTTTATAGAAAATTTGCATAAAACAATTGAGCTTGATGCTAGAGAGATTGGCAACCAAGATACAGATTTTCAAGATGGAGTATTAGAGCCTTATATATCGATTTGTCGTACAGCAGACAGAAAAATTTCTCGCTCAAAAGAATATCAAAGTCAATTTCTTTGCTCAAGTGAGCAGGGAACATACTTAGTGACTACTAGCAAAAACAAAAAATTGAAGAGGATATTGTAAAGAAATGTTTCAATTTCAGCACTTGCTGCGCGTCCCAGTTTGTAGATAATTTTTCATGCTTATCTATAAAAAGACAAAAAAATGCTAGCTGCGTAGCCCTCAGCTTTTTGAGTGCGATCGCGGATTAACCAACGGTAAGCACAAAGAGCCGTCTAGTAAACGGTTCAGCTCCAGACTTGCAACCAGCAAGACAATTTTATTCATATATGACTAAGCTTATCGGTTAACCCGTCTGATTCGCAAAATTTTAAAAAAAGCTAGGGGCTGTCCACCACGAATTTAAGGACAGTCTATGAAAAAGATTAATGCGCGGGTATCCCCCCCCGCGCACCGCTCAAAAAAACCTTATCTAGTAAGGATTATAGCAAAATCCCCCCTCATAGGTCAATCTCAACGTTGCAGGAAATTGGCTGAGGCGATAAATAAAGGGGAATTGACATCAAGTCTTGAAATACTTGCACAGAAAGATATTGAGAGTGATTTAGCACTTTTCATCGTTGCCAACATCCAAATTTCTGAGGTGTTGGAATGAAAAATTTTTTCAATCCCTACAGCCAGAGAGCGATCGCACTTCCAAGCTCGTGCCGTGCTTGCGGTTATAAACGCGGTTTGGTAATTATTCGCTTCAAAGATGATTCAGGTTTTGTGAGGTGTGGTAGGTGTGATTCCCCTCAATATTCGATAGGCGATCGCCAGTCTGGGGAGGTAGCAGCATGAGCGCTTTTGCTCCTCCAGAAAAATGCCCACAGTGTAGATGTAATTTGGCGATAGAGGCGTGGTCAATAGATCGCCAACGGGTAAAACTACTTTGCGCGAGTTGCTTGAGAACTCTAGCGATCGCGGTTAAATCAGAAGCTCGTAGCGGCGATCGTGAGGAGGTCGCATGATTGACCGTACCTTCGAGAAATTTGACATTAGAAAATTTACAGACCGCTTGACCCCTAAAAGTGGCAAAAATCGCTATGAATGCCCTGGATGTAAAGGTACACTTACGATTGACCCCTCCAATGGTAAATATCATTGCTGGGGGGAAGAATGTCTCACTAAGGTTATTAGAGAGGCAATTCGCCCATTAGATGAGGTATTAGCAGAAGCCGGAATCGAAAAAAAAGGCTTTGCTCCCAAAATTTACAGCCAAAAACCCAAAACTGTAATTTCCCCTGCAATAATTCCAAATGAAAATATTCACCTGGGGATGTTGCCTAATATTGTCAGCCCACAACCAAGGGTAAGGGTAGGGAGAAGCATTCAAATTAAGTATTTATACTCCTCAACCCAATTTGTAAAAAGAATTGAGCGGCCAGATGGTAGTAAAATCACACTGCCTTACCATTTAGATAACGAAGGGAAGGAAGTCAACGCCAAAGGTGATCAACTCTGGCAACCGTACCGTTTTGATGAAATTATTCAACATGGTAAGGGTCAATGGATTTTAGGCGTTGAAGGTGAAAAGTGTACCGATGTTGCTAGAAGTATCTTTGGTTTTTTGGCTACAACTTTTCAAGGTGGCTCATGGAGCGAAGTTTTATTAGTTGAATACTTCCAGCTATTTAAAGATAGTGGCGTTGCTGGAATTGTATACTGGACTGATCACGACAAAGCAGGTTACGCCAAATTAGAAAAATGCAACTTAGCCGCCGCTAAAGCTGGTTTACCATTTATTGCAATCAACCCGACTAGACTATGGGCTGATTGCCCTAATGGTGGCGACATTGCAGATTGGGTCAAATCTGGTTTAGGCAATGCTGAGGAATTGCACCAAGAAATTAATTTAGCTGCTAGTGAGGCAAGAGTTAGCCAAGCTCCAATTAGTTGGGAAGATAAGGTTTTAGCAGCCCAAAAAGAACTACATACCCTTACTTACAAAGCTGATTATGTTTGTAACCCTCATCAAAAATATTTACCAGATAACTTAGTTGATATTATTCCTCATAAAGGAACTGTACTAATTCATGCACCTAAAGGTAGTGGTAAATCAGTCCTTATCAAGCGTATTAAAGATAAGCTTTGT
Organism: Nostoc sp. FACHB-892; assembly: GCF_014698795.1. Classification (GTDB taxonomy): domain Bacteria; phylum Cyanobacteriota; class Cyanobacteriia; order Cyanobacteriales; family Nostocaceae; genus Nostoc. Next base: position 4,916 of record NZ_JACJTR010000079.1, on the reverse strand, counting down.
GGCGGGAACTGGGAAGAAGTTACTAAGCCTTCTCAACTGTCTATAACTGGAGAGAATAAGTCAGTAATTGAGCGAATTTATCGAGAAAAAACAGGTATTAGATTTATATCGATTACTGCAAGAATAGCACTTGGTAGAGGTCAAGCTATTGAATGGGAAATTACCTGGATTGAGGATGGCGATTTAACTAAATCTGAGCAGTTCAATTATGAGGGAGAACTAATTCAAACTGCTACTTTTTTAGAAACTGCTGATGGAATTGGCTTATGTTGGGATTCTTTATCAAAGTTATTTGATAGGGATTGGAGTAATACAATAGTGGTAATGGATGAAATTGAACTCGGTTTATCACACGTTGCAACATCGAATACTTGCAAAGATAGACGTTCAAAAATCCTTTATACTCTTGAAACTAAGCTTAAAGAATGTCTTAATGGGAATGGCTTAGTGATTGGTGCTGATGCTGATTTAACTAATATTTCTTATGACTATTTAACAGCGATCGCACCAAAGCATAAACCTTTTATCGTTAAGCATGATTATATTAGACCCGATAGTGATAAATGGGAAATAGATTTTTACACTGGTAATCGAGATGAGGTACTTTCTCTCATTGAAAATTGGTTAAGTGATAAAAACTGTGAACCTATAGCAGTGACATTGGATAACCAAGCTGAAGCTGAAGCATTGGCTAATCATCTAGTTAAGAAATATCCCTATTTAGCATCAACTTTCAATGGTCTAATTCGGATTGATTCTAAAATTACTCAAACTGATTTTGGCAAAGATTTTGTTAAACGTCCTAACGAAAAAATACAAGAGTACCAACCAAAGATTCTAATTTATACACCGTCTTTAGGTGTGGGATGCTCTTTAGATAACCCATATTTTAAGTTTGTATTTAGTTTGTTTTTTGGACAATCAGAACCATCACAAGCTAGACAATCGCTAGCGCGGGTAAGGCAACCAGTACCTAGAATTGTGTGGTGTGCTGACAAAGGTAGGACAAATAGTGATGAGTGTAATGCCTTCTTACCAGATGAGATTAAAAATCAGATGTTTTGGTATCAGGATACAACCTTAGAAACAATAGGACTAGCGCTACATTTAGCCAGGGAAGAGTCAGAATCGAATAGTGATGCTGACCTACTTCCTAAGCTTAAAGAACAATTAGATAAGATGATGGGTAAAGATGGAACCTGGAATAATCCACATATAGATTTATTTTGTAAATTTAAAGCTAGACGCAACTTTGCATTATCTCAATTAGCTGTTCAGCTTAGACAAGAATTGATTGATGAAGGGCATAACCTTAGAGATATTGCATCTGAAGAAAAAACTAATGCTGGTGAGAGTATTCGGGAAGAAAAAACAGAAATTAAATTCAATGCTGCTACAAAAACCTCTTACTCTTTTGATATCCCCTTAGAAGCTGCGAAAGAAATAAACCGCAAGCCCAACCCCACAGATGAGGAGAAATATCAAGCCAACAAAGCATTTTTAAAAGATGAATTACCTGGAATAGAATTAACTCCTGAGTTTATATTTGAGAACGTCTACAAAGACAATAGACGCGGGTTGAATGCTATTAAATTGTTTTGGATGACTATGAATTCTGAAGCTACCAAAGAAGCTGATAGAAAGCATTGGAAATATAAATTAAAGCAGTTTTATGAAGGTGTCCCTTACCTACCAGATATACGTACTTTTAGTGCAAAGATTGAGGCTATCAATACAATAAAGATATTTGACGCTATACCTTTGGACGATTTTGACAGTGAATATTATGATACCAATCCTGCTCTCATAGATTGGTTTAAGAAATGGGTTTTACCTAAGAAAAGATTACTCAAAAATGCTTTCAATATTACAGTCAACAAAGATACTGAGCTTATTACATTCATCAATCGTATTCTTAGCAAGGTTGGTATTAGGCTTAAGCAGCATAAAAAAACTGACAATATCAAATATTACAAACTCGATTCAGAAAAACTTTTAGACCCAGATAGAATAAATGTACTAGCAGCCCTGGATTTGAAGCGGGAACTACAGTTAAAAGCAGAAGCCGAAATAGTGGACAAGGTAAACCAGCAAGAATTACCAATGATTGAGGTAAAAGATGTAGCGGTAGAAGTTTCACCACTATTGCAAGAAACTCAAATTAAAGAACAACCAGTATCAACTATTCAAGAATTGCCAGTCATTAATCACCATTCACCGACAGAAATAACAGCAACGAAACTGCGGGAACTTTGCCACTGGGGAAATTTGAGCTTTACCCAATCACAAGTTGACACGGCATGGCCATTGCTTACTCAGGATGAACAATCACGCCTCTGGCAACTACATCAAGAATATCAACAGCAATTCTCTTTAGAACAATTGGCCGAACGAGCGATCGCTCAACAGGCAGAAGTCAAAGAAGTGGGCTTTGGGCTTGACCACTTCAGGACTTACGTAATTAAGGCGGTTAGTGATGGAGTTGCGATCGCTCGTAAATGTTGGGGACTTAAGGACGACTGCGAAATTCCATTGAATCAGCTACTACTTACTGGATGAAATTAGAATGAAGCCACTTGATAAATATGAACTGCGGGAAATGCGTCAAAAATTCAAAAGTGAGAAGGTGCGATCGCTTTCTCCATTGTTTTCACAAATTATCCAAATTGCCAGAGATGAGCTTTTTAATGACGAGGAAATCTCAATTGCTTTTGCGGAAGGATTGTCAAACTCAAAAGGCGATCAGTATCTTGTTGGCGCACTTTTAGGAGCTGCATATCTGAGCAAAAATAGGGAACAGCATCAGAAGTTGATTTCAGCCGACAAAAATAATGAAGAATAATCGTAAGTTTCAATTAATACTGTTGCACCTAAAAATGTTGTGTGATGTTGAAACGCCGAAAATGAAAAAAACCTCTCAAGACAGAGTAAGAGGAATGTTATTTTTAGGGTTGTTGTTTATATCGGCAAATATTTGCGCTGCTGACATTTATTTTGGTACTAAAGAAAAATAAAAATGATTATTACTCAAAGCGCTCGAAAAATTGTCTCTAAAAGATTAATTGATAAACTCCCAAAAATACCAATTGATAAACAGTTTTTTAAAGATAGCAATATCGATTATGAATTGCTACAAAAGCATTTAATCGAATCTCATCTTATAGCTTTCAATTATTATGAATTAATGTTAAGAACAGCCTTAGAATGTGGCTCTAGGGAGAATGTGCTAGCAGCGAATCTAGGAATGATTACCCATTCAAAGCAGATAGTAGCACTTTCAGGCGTAAATTACTTTGCAGATGTGAACGCCGCAGCCGCAAAACTAGAAAGAGAGGGTTATTTAATTAGTGATGAATCAGCCAATACCTGATTATGGTAAAGCTACACTTTACCTATCTTTCTTGTGCAATGCTGAATCAGATGAAATAGCAGATTTACAAAAATATAGAGCCAAAACTATGTTTTTCTTCGGTTCTTTGCTAATTTGTGCGGTTATTCACACTAATAAGATTCATTAATGAGGCTCTTATATTCTTGCGCTAATTGTTCGGGAGACAAATTTTTGATTGCTTCAATTTCACCTCTTGATTCTTTTTGATCCTCGATAACTCGTAGGTTTCGTTCAATCGCCTCGACACCATGAAAAATTACAGCAGCTTGGCCAGTAGATAAAATCTCTTCTTGTAGCAACTTTTCTACTGCATCAAGAGTGCTTAAATTCCGAATTTCTAAACCTAGCAGTTTAGAGCGCCTTTCTGAAATTTTTATCAGTAAACTAACAACCCGATAGCCACAGCCATCCGACTCAATTGAGTTGAATAGCTTTTCTTGTAAATTATCGAGCAATGCTACTTCTTTAGCTCGAAGTTCATCACGCCGACTCAAAGTATCCCGCACTACTTCAGCAGCCACCTGTGCGGATTTATGGGGGCTTTCTTGGCGTACTTGAGAAGATTCTAATGCGTATATAAATTCTGGTTCCTTCATCCATCGTTGTATGGATTTGGTGGACATTTGTAGCGACTCAGCAATGTCTTTTTGCGACATCCCAGACGCTAATAGTCCAATACACTGCAATTGTTTAGGGGTTAACGACACATCGAGAAGACAAAATGGGACATCCCAAGACAATCTTAACTGCATTGCAATCGCCTTTATCATCCCAGTTCAATCCCCTATCTCAGTAGAAAATTAGAGTATTCTGTAGCGATCGCTCCTTTCCTCTCTTCCCTCATCTCCAACCCGTAACGCCCTAATTTTGCGATTTTAGGGGTGTGTATGGTGTTGGCTGTGGGATTCTACCTGAAAACTGGTGTAGGCGATTGTGGCGGCGGTGGAGAGGTGCGATTGAAGGGGTGCGATCGCCTCTCTGAGCAAGGCTTTGTTATTCTTGCAAGGCGGATAAATGTTTCTAATTTCTAGCTAGGCTTTAGCATTAATTAATACATTGCTTGGTTATAGCCAAAAATAGAGTTTGAAAAAAAATATTTTTTCAAAAACTTTTCTAGACACCCTGCACTGCAAGGTTTAGAACCAGTACACACGATTTAATTCTGTTATAAATATAAAATCGTCTGTACTTTAACAATTACTTAGATAATCTACTTACTCGTATGTATTAGTACATTGATAATAAATACAGCTTGATTGGAGTGTTTGCCCTGTGGGATGCTAGCCAAAATCCATTGAGAAATTTTCCCGCCAATGGAGGAGACGCGGCGGGAACTGGATTAGATGAGGTGATTTTGTTCGCGGTCAGAAATTGAAAATTTTTCTGGTATTAAAACTTGAGTTGGTAGGCGATCGCTATCGTTGTCATGCAATTTTGAAGTATCACGGGAAGGGTGTAACTGTTCGTTAGGCGATCGCTAACCATAGATTTGTTCAAGCCAATCACTCAAGCTATTGCTGAAAAT
>NZ_JACJTR010000078.1 GCF_014698795.1 Nostoc sp. FACHB-892 | reverse complement strand
CAGCAATCGGAAATACCAGTGGTAGAATTTCTGGTCTGCGATGATGCACCTCAATTCAAATTAATCACAGATAATTTGGCTTTATGTTGGGTGCATGAAGCAAGACATTATAAAAAGTTAAGTCCATCGGCAGTCGTGTGATATCCAACAGTTCAACGTTGTTTTGCAGTGCTGGCAATTGTTCGTCATCTTGACTGTGTGGTTCCATAGTCGGCTCAAGAATGCTGACTCTTGGGAACTGGGGTACACCTTCCTTATTGGGCGTTAAATTTTCCAGTACCCCAACAGCTTCCAAATCCCGTAATCGTTGCATGAGTAAGATTTCATGTTCTTGCACCGCCGCGATGAAGTCTGCAAGGCGTTTGGCAGAGATATTTGTACTCACAGCATTACGCTTATCTTGTTGTCTAATTTCTTGGGCAGCTAACAGCACTTCTTTCTCTGTGCGTCCGGCAAAGGTGCTGTAATACTGGGAGATACATTTGACCCATCTTCCCTCTAAGTACGCATAAGCTACACCCATGTCAAAAGGGTCATAGCGCACACTGACTTTGGTTTTTTCGACAACCGGATTGCGGAAAGCATCGTTCCAGTAATAAAGATAATTGACTTTAATTCCCTGTCCCGGCTGGACTTTAGCGTTGCCTTTGGGTGTACTAGGGCGTGTTGCCATGAGGAAGTCTTCGTTGTATGCAATGTGTCGGTGTTCCCTCTCCCCTGTAGCAACGATAGCGTCGGTATAAACTTGTAATGGTGTCTCACCCAAGGTATCATGTACGCTAATGTCATAAATAGTGTATGCCCACTCACTCAGGTAAGTATATAAATCTGCCAACGTCCAAACGGCAAGTTGTTTGGGGTCAACAACTTTGGTCAATTGACGCGGTTGTTTACTGGCTTGGGTGTTGCCCAGTAAGTTAAAGATAAATTCCGTATTTGTTGTGCCGAATAATCGCTCCACTACTGAACCAAAACGGGGTTTAGCACCAGGACGAGTCTTTTTGATGCAGTGGTAACGTGCTAATAAGGTATCAAAGTAAACGCTATGAAATTCCTTGCCGCCATCTACAACTACGGATTGGGGAAAACGACCAAAACGCTGGACACACAACCTTAGTGCCATCATGCAAGACCTGTAAGAAGGTGGGTCAAAGGTGAGATAAACTGCTAAGATGCGTCGGGAGTAGGCATCAATTAGTAATGTCAGCCAAGGTCGTCCTAAGTTCCGACCAGTCACTTGAGAGCGTAATTCGATGTCGAGTTGGGTGTGGTCAAGATGGCAGATAGCAAACGGTCTGTCTCCATGCCTGGGTGTAGTTTTAACTAGTTCTAAGACAATCGCTTCTGTTGCGTATGCAGCTTTTGCTCCTTGACGTTTTAAAGTCTGCTCATGGATGGGACGCTTTTTTAGCCGAGTATAAAATGTGCGCTGACTCAATGGGGGAATGTTGGCAGCACAACAGGCTCTTGTATAGGCGCGATAAACGGAAGCGGCTGGGGCTTGTCTTGGTGTCTCGAAGTGTTCGGTAATAAATTGATCTAATAAAATGCTTGCATCTGTTGGTGCTTTAGGTTGGCGATTTCCTCTACTAGCGGTACGCGGCAGTAATCCAACATAACCGCAACCAAAAGTGGCTTCGGCTTCACGAAACTGTTTGACCCATCGAGATAAGGTGCTTTGAGGTATGTCCTTATATATGTCTGTGCGGTGCTGGAAATATGCTTGTACTAGATGAAATCTGCGATTGGCCGAAAGTAAGTCAGAGGGCGAGGCGGTATCCATCAATTCACGCACTCTAGAATTGATAGTTGCGTGTGTTTCTGAAGTATGAATGTTGATAGTGCCACTATCAAATAATTGCAGAAAAAATGCTGTGGGCAACTGCATTGGTTGACCAACTTCGGGTAAAAGTGTGGTTGCCTTCTCGCCCAAGTTAACTAAAGTCCAAAGTTGTGCGTCCCAGACTAATAAGGTGTTAGGTAGCAGTGTTGTGGGTGAGGGGATTTGTTTATGCCCAGTTGTCTCTATGGCTAAATGTGTATGAGCAGTATGAGTTTGTTGGTCTGCCCATAATTGAACTCGCCAATGCTCCACTAGGGGGACTGCATACAAGTCTACGTAGACTTGCTCTGTGGCAATCATGGCGTAAATATCGTTAGCACGCACTCCAGGTATACTTGTAAGTGTAGCGGCTATGGTTGTTCCTGGGGTGGCTTGAACTGCTGCTAGTATTTGTTCTGTAATGAAGTGGGGGATATTGGCGGTGAACCTAAAGTAATCTTCTAAAAACATTAGGTTCTGAGTGAATATGGGATTCAGTTCGGTATCGGTGCGAACATGGTATTTGAGTCCATAAGATGCGGCGTAAGCTTCTCCTGGTGGGCAATGCCAATGACCAGTTTCAGTTTTTTGGTAGCGTGAAGGGTATTTTTGGGCTAGTCGTTTTAATTCGGTTTCGGTTTTCCATTCTTCCCAAGCTGCACCACTTAAACGCAGTACGAAGAAGTCTGGGGTATGATAATGACCTATTTTTCGCCCATTTTGGTTTTGGTACTGAATTTTAAATGGCGGTGGTTGGTCGTAGAACTCTAACACCTGTGGGTCGTGTTCCATTTGATAAATCGCCCACAGTTCTACTGTGTGGCTCTCAAATTGAATGGTTTGACCCATTTTGCGGCTAGGGTAAACTCCACTGACGTTCTTGGCGCGTCCTTGTACTCTGCGAGAAGGTGGGGCAGCGCGAATTGCGGCGATTAGTAAGAGTGTTTGTGCCGTTAGTTGCTGTTGCTTACACCAATGGTCAAATTCATCGTCTGTCATGAGAGTTTTTTATCCAAGAAAAGAGTGTTTCTCTTTGCCAGGAGGCAGTTTTAGGCTTTCAGGACACAAGAAAAAACTACGGAGTCATGGTTTTAAGTGAAGCATATCTTGGAATTTTGAACCATATTTTGAATTAAAAGTTTAAGTTAGCGCAATTTTTTCAGAGATTTTTTGTGCAAGTTTCATTCAATTGTGTTTTTTTAACTCATTTTCTAATTATGCTTCAGAATTTCAACTTTCTCTCATGATTTGATTCAAAGCTTTATGTTGTGATTAGTGAGAAAGCCCGAAATCACGTTAACTCTTTCTCGATTTATGGTTCAAAAATTTTCCCAAATTATGATTCAAAGGACACTGGTAATGCAGGTAATCTAATCCTTTCAACAGGAATTCTAAGTGCCAAAGATGGAGGTATTATTGGTTCTCTATCTCTTGGAAGTGGCTCTGGAGGGGATGTAACTATAAATTCTAAAAACTTTATAGAACTTGTTGGAGTAGTACCAAATGTGTTTACTCCAAGCTCTTTGGCTACTGCAACTTATAGCAGTGGTAATAGTGGTAAATTAATAGTTAATACAAAAAAATTAACGGTTAGGGATGGCGGAATAATTAATACTTCTACTCGTTCAACTGGAAAAGCTGATAGCCTTATAATTAATGCTTCTGATTCTATCGATGTAATAGGGAGAGCTCCAGGTGCTGTAAATCCAAGTCTTATTAATTCATCTGTTATTGATTCCGATAAAGCTTTTCGAGAGCTATATCTCCTGCCTTCAGAATTGAGAGGAGATTTGGGAAGTGTAACGATTAATACTAAGAATTTAAATATTGAAGATGGCGCATTAATTAGTGTCAAGAATGATGGTTCTGGCAATGCTGGGATAATTAATATTAACGCTGATACAATCAACATTTCAAATAACGGAGGTCTTACTGCTACTACTGCTGTTGGCCAAGGTGGAAATATTGCTGTTAACTCAAAATATGTTCAACTAAACAATGCCAGTATTTCTGCGACTGCTGGACAACAAGGTACTAATGGCGACGGTGGCAACATCATCATCAACACAGATATCTTAGTTGCAATAAAAAATAGCAGCATTACAGCGAATGCTTTTGAAGGGCAAGGCGGTAATATTAGAATCGATACCAAAGGACTATTCCTTTCTCCTGATAGCAAAATTACAGCTAGTTCACGGTTCGGATTGAATGGTACGATTCAGATCAACAGCTTATTTAATAATCCTGTACAGGCTAAAGCAGAACCAGAAGCGATTCGTGCAACTCCTGAGATTGCATCGGTTTGTCAGGGGCAATCAGGGGCAGTAGCTAGGAGTAAATTGGTCATTACTGGTACTAACGGTCTTCCAACTACTTCTAACGACCTGCAAGCTAGCAATTTGAGTTGGCAGAGTAACTTGGTTCCAGGTGAAGCTTTTAATAATTTAGAAGAACCAAAGTCATACTCAAGCGAAGAACCAACACAAATCATAGAAGCACAAGCCTTAATACAAGATTCTAATGGGAATTTTATTTTGACGGCAAAACAATCTAATAGTGTCGTTCCTAATGCTTTGTTGTCTGCCAGCTCGTGTTCTGAAGAATCTCATGTATCAAAAATCTTACCAATGACGAAAACGACTCAGAAGGATGATTAGACTCCGATATTGGTTCAAGTACTTGTTGCTAGTCATTTTCGGATTGTCTATAGTTGTGAGCCAACCATTTCTTACCTCCGCTCAAACTGTAAATAAAGAAGCGCAACAACAGAAAGAGGCGAATTTACTGACCCAAAGAGGTCAAAAGCAATTGGATATCGGCCAAGCAGAGTCGGCTTTTGAAACTTGGCAAAAAGCTACAAAAATTTATCAAAAACTTCGTTATGAAGATGATATTACCGGGAGTTTAATCAACCAGAATCTTGCTCTACAAGCCCTAGGCTTACATTATTGGGCTTGTAATACGCTTTTGTCAGCTTTGAAGTTAGAAGCAAATGCTTCTCTTTGCGCCACTAAGCCACAGCAACCTACTGATAAGATGGAAAAACTGCTGACGGCAACCATTAATAAGCAGACTCTTTCACCCGTAAACTTGCTCGGATTGCACAATTTAGCAGAAGTCTTGCGTCGGTTGGGCAAGCTTGATGAATCAAAAAAAGTCTTGTCAGAAATATTATCTGTTGCTAAGTGGATACCCTCTATTGACACTAGCGGAATTCTGCTTTCATTAGGTAATACTAACCAGGATATTTACAAGCAAGCACGAAATCAATATTTAGAGATAGAAGAACCCGTTTTTCAGAAAGAATTTGTCAATTTGATTCAAAAATATGCACTTGAATCACTTAACACTTTTCAACAATTGATTAATAGCTTAAATACTCCAAAGGAAGTGCAATTACAAGCTCAATTACATCACCTGAGCTTAATATTAGACTTTGAGAAGTGGTTAGCAGTAGAGTCCAAATTAGGTAATCCCAAATTAGCCTCCCTTCATACTAGAATTAATCAACAGATACAGCCTGCTGTAGATTTACTTTTAAAAAATCATTCGGATTTTTCTCGATTACCAGCCAGCTATTATGTTTATGCAAAACTGAACTTTGCTAAAAGTCTGAATAAAATTCCAGACAAACAGTTCCATTCCCAAGCTATTGAGTATGCTGAATCTGCTTTAAAAATGGCTAAAAGTACTAATAGTCAAAGATTACAGTCAGAGAGTTTTGGCACTTTAGGAAAGTTAAAACTAGAGCAATCACAACCATATTTTGAAGAAGCTTTGGGATTGGCTCAATCAGTTCACGCATGGGATCTTGCCTATGAATGGCAGCAGGAATTAGGAATTTTGTACAAGGAGCAGGGAAAATATAAAGAAGCTCTACAAGCATATAGTGCAGCAATTGAAAATGTAACTTTAGTTCGCAACAATCTTTTGTCAACTAATACAGATTTACAGTTCTCATTCCATGAAAAAGTCGAGCCGTTGTATCGTGATTATATGCGATTGCTCCTAACAGATTCTAACCCCAATTTCTCAGAAATAATTCAGACTAATGAAAGGCTACAAGTAGCAGAACTAGAAAATTATCTTCAATGTCGCAAGCTTAATCTGGTAGCTTTCAATGAAATTCAAAACTTAGCTACTAGCCCAACAATTATTCATATAATCGACTTAGTTGATAGTGTAGAAGTAATCTCTCAATCTCCTAAACAGCCTCTTCATCACCACTCTATTGAATCTCAGCTAATTAGAGGGCATATTAATAATCTTATAGACACTTTACAAGACAAGAATCTTGCTTATGTTGGTGCAGATGTGATTCTTGACCATTCATAAGCACTTTATAATCTATTGATTGCACCTATCAAATATTTACCAACATCAGGAACGCTAGTATTTACTTTAGATGCATCTTTGCAAAGTTTACCGATGGGCTTGTTTCATGATGGAAAAAATTATCTGATCGAGCGCTACGGCATTACAGGTACTCTGGGTTCTCGAATGCAACCACCTAAACTTTTAAAAGAGAAGCAGTTAAAAGCTTTCATTGCTGGGCTCAGCAAGATCAGCCCTAGTTTTTACGCTCCCAATGCTCCCAAAGGACTCAAAGTATTACCAGGAGTGGAAGTAGAAATAGCAAATGTAAAAAAAGGAATTACTTCTTCAAAAGTATTTTTAAACGAAGATTTCGTTAGCCCAATGCTAGATAAAGAATTGAGTACAGATGATTTTTCAATAATTCACCTAACTACTCACGCTCAATTTAGTTCTGTTCCTGACCGAACAATGATTTTTGCTTGGGATAAACCAATTACTGTTTCCGAATTTAATGATTTACTCAAAGAAAAAACTCAGTCTAGCCAAGAAGGAATTGAGTTATTAGTTTTGAGTGCCTGCCAAACTGCCAAAGGTAACAAGAGATCAGCTTTAGGAATGGCTGGAGTGGCAGTACAAGCTGGAGCCAGAAGTACGATAGCCACTCTCTGGCAAGTAGATGCTGATTCCAGCGCTTTACTGATGAAAGAATTTTATCAACGATTGAAAGATGGTTTCACCAAAGTCGAGGCACTACGTCTTGCACAATTACAACTGATATCAAACCCTCAATCTCAACACCCTTCCCACTGGGCAGCATTCTTACTTATTGGCGGCTGGCTATAATTTCATGAGTAAGTTACCGAGCTTTCAACCATTTGACCAATTTCAACCCTGATTGTACCTTTTCAAATTCAGATGTATTACTACTGCTCAAAGCTAATTGAGCTGCTATGGTGTAAGTCTGCTCCGCCTCGTTTGGTAGCAACCCTCCTAAATAGCGATCACCTAGTACTCTGTATAGAGTTGGATTTTGACTACCTGCCATGACTCGTGCAATTAATGTCTTAATTGATTCATCTAAAAGAAGCTTTGACATATATATAGCATCCAAATCTCGGAAAGCGGCTTCATCAGGTGACAATCCCAAGTCTTTAATTTGCTTGACTTCATCTCTAATCTGCTGAACATCATCAAGAGGTAAAAGATGGACTACTAAGGGACTATAATTCAGGGGTTGGTCGCCATAGTTACTAATTACAGTGATTGTATACGTATTGCCATACTGTAATTCTTTTTGCTGTTTCGGGTATGATAGATGAGTAGCATTTACTACATCTGTTTCCCAGCTAACACCATTGCCTTTTACTACTACTGTATAGCTATCAGCGCCCGCCACTGAGCGCCAAGAAATTTCTGGTCTATTATCTATAATTGAACTGCCGTAAGGACTAGTTACAATCGGCGCATTTTTTTCATCATCTGGCCCCTTATAGTCATGTGGACAAGGAACTATATTTAATACTGAACACTGTACAGCTTCGTTAGGTGGTGGCGCACATATTTGTGTATTAAAAACAGTGCTCTGCTTCAAATACAGAATTTTTCGATTTAAGAAACAGAGAACTTTGACCGCGCTTCCCTTTTGAGGATTGATCCGCTCTCCCAAACACAAATATCTTCCTGTTTTTAGGAAACGATCGCCCGTGCTATAAACTCGACCACTTGGTTCATCACATAAATTCTTTTGTAATATTCGTTGCTGTCCCCATGCACTGCTAGCCAACAAAAGTATTACTGTTGGTATTGATACCAGGGTTGTAAGTCGGACTGCAAAGACTTTTTTAATTGGACTAGATACGGTAAGCATTACAACTTCTTAAAAAGCTAGTTACTTTTTTGTAGTTTAATCTAAGTAGAGAAGAAATAAAGCATAAAATTTAGTTGATAGCGTCAAAGCCTGTTATGGATTTGTCCTGATCTGTCGAGAATCAGGCTTAAGCCTAATTCGAATGGCACTAAGAAAAGGGAAAATCGTTGAGGCAGCTCTTGTGCAGAGGAGCAAAAAAGCAGGGGAGAAAGAAGAAATTTTAGGCATACGAACAGAGGAAATGGAAATTCCCCTCTGCACCCCTGCCCCTCTGTAAGCCTTATGCCGCCTACCCTTCAGTTTAACTTAGTGCCATTCAGCCTAATTCTTTGTAATACATCCCCCCGCCAACGAAAGACTTCTGGCACTTTCGACTCAAGTATCAAGCAGGCTTCCCAATTAAGCCAAGAATTATCGTTATCACCCAAAGCTTCTTGAACTTGTGCCAGCAAACAGTAAGTGTCTGCTCTTTGAGGATCTAATTCTCCGGCTTTTTCTAAATATTCCTTTGCTTGACTCAACTTCTTCTGCTGTAACTTTGCCCAACCTAAATTTTTATACAATGCAGCTTGTAATTTTGGTTCTTTAGTTTTTTGTAACCCTTGTACTGCAAGAGCAATCGCCGCATTATAGTCACCTTTTAGATTTTTCAATCTTGACAGATTATTAATAACTGGAATTGCTTGACTATTACTTTTTATGGCCAACTGATACTGCTGCTCTGCCAAATCTTTTTTTCCTTGGTCATCATAAAACGTTCCTAGCCCATAATGTCCTGACCAACTATCAGGCTTCAACTTCAAAGCTTTCTCATAATTAGTTTTTACACATTCAAACTCATTTAATAACTGGCAAACAAATGCTAAATTATTATAAGTGTCTACATCCTGATTATTATATTTTATCGATAATTCATAATACTTTTTCGCAGATCGCAGGTTTTGAGTACTACGAGATGCTTTATCAAAATAAAACTTGGAAATATAATTTTTAACTTGAGGATAAATTTTTATAGCTGAGTCAAAAGACTCTTGTGCTCCCTGAGAATTATTTGCTGCTTCTAACTTTTGTCCTTGAGCTACTAGATAGTTAGCTGCTACAGGTACAGATAGAAAGACACCCCCAACAAATCCCAAAACTATCAATGTATATTTGCTATATTTAAAAACTTTAGAATTAGCTAATCTATAATTTTTAATTTGCTTAGGCAGTTTTTCTAACCGCTGCAAAATTACTTCAGTCGTTTGCGGCCGCTGCCCCGGCAAGGGAGCCATCAGCTCATCAATGAAATCAGCAAAAGGTTTGTCAATCTGCGGTGCATCTTTTCTCCAAATCAGGTTTCCTGTTTTTTCCTCTGTTGGTAGGTTACTTAGAGGAGTTGCAGTAACTAGATTTACAAAAGTACAACCCAAGGAAAAGAAATCCGATTGAGGTACTGCTCGACCATTGATTTGCTCTATTGGAGTGTAACAAGGCGTGATGACGGAGGTAATTTCATATATTCCTTCCCTACCTGCACTAGTTCCCCCGCTTCCACTAACTTTTGCCAAGTAGGTGTCAGTCACTCGCCGTGCAGTACCAAAATCAACTAATGCCAGTTGACCACTTGGTTGGAGAACTATATTAGAAGGTTTGATATCTCGATGAAAAAAATTAGATCGGTGTACTGTATCAAGAATTTCAACTAACTGCTTAAGCCATTCTAATGCTAGAGATTGTGAAATTTTCCCATTAAATTCTATCCATTGCTCCAAGTTTTGTCCCTCAAATTTATCCATAACTAAGCAACGCAGCGTTAAGGGACTATTTTTAGGAACAAAAGTAAAAAAATCATCTAAAGTACTTTCAGGAATATTTGGATGCTGAATTAGTTGCAGAGTAAGAGATTCCTGCTCAATTAATTTAACTAATTTAGGCGATTTCCATTTCAGAACTTTGATGACTCGTTGCTTACGCACAGGGTTCCAACGAGTACCAGCATCATCTACTTCAAAAACTTCAAAATAATTAAACGGATCATCGGTAAGTGGCCTCAGTGGTTTGACTAGACGGATGCGGTCGTTAATTAGCAGCAAAGTGCCACAAGAGAGGCAGTGTTCTATGTCATCAGGATTTTGACGATGGTCACAAAGGGGATTAATACAGTAAGACGACATATTAATAAAACTTATACATAAGTATTGCTTACTTATTACTAGATAAGTATTAATTGTTTAACCATAGCTTTCTATGAAATTGTGGACAATTCAATAACTAAATCCTAGGTATCTAAGTAAATTAATAACGCTGCGAACCTATACCAAGCCTTATTCTACATATCTATCGCTAATCTAGTCCTTGTTATTTAATTACTGCTAGCAAGTAAAAAAATAAGCTGTCTTAGTAATATTATGCAAAAACTTAGTGTAATAGATTACCTCCTTCAATTCAATTTACTTATAAAATAATGTTACTTAAACAAACGAATCGTCATTTTGCCTTCATTCAGCGGTAAGTAACATCATTAGAAATTTCTATTGATACTTATTTCAAGTTAGACAATCAAAAATGAAAAAACCTAGTAATATTGAGTGTAATCCAAGATACTATCTAAATTAACTTGAATCTATGGAACTTCCCTTACGGGACTTCACTATCTCAACAGGACAAGTATAATCATGGATTTTGGTGACTTACGGGAACTAAAAGTTTCAGTCCCTTCTTTTTTATCCATCAGCACAACAGAAGAAGAACCTTTAGAGCAAAGGTTTTCAGAAACAATGACTTTTGAAGAAGCTTTGGTAGCAGTGAATGATTTAGTGTTTGCCAAACTGGGTAGACATCTATCTGAAGCTGAGATCATTGTCATGAAAGGAGCTTGGAATAGTCGTGAGTTTGTAGAGATAGCAGAAAACTCACCTTACAGCGTTAATTATTTGCAACGACGTTTAGCTCCTCAGTTATGGGATTTGCTCTCCGAAATAATTGGAGATGGACAACGAGTAGGAAAAAGGAAGCTTCGATATTTTTTGGAGCAAGTAGCTAAAAAGTATCCTGCTCAGTCTGCTTCAAATCAAGGGCAAGTCCCTGTTGACACTGGTTTTATGCAGAAAATTAAGGGTCAACCGCCTAATGTATCTACTTTTTATGGACGTATACAGGAACTGGCTCATTTAAAAGAATTAATAGTAAAGCAACGCTGTGTATCATTAGTAGGGGTGGCAGGAATTGGAAAAAGTGCATTAGCGGCAAAACTATTAGCAGAACTTAGTACAGAATCTCAACCTAGATTTGATTGTTTAATTTGGAAATCAGTTACTCATGCACCACGAGTCCAAGACTTAGTAGCTGATTTGATTGAGCTAATTGATCCTCTAGAGCCATCCTCAAATTTATCTGAATATACGCAAGCAATGATTTCGGTGTTGGTGAAGCAATTGCAATCACGTAATTGTTTGCTGGTATTGGATGAGACTGATGCATTGTTCCATAGAAATAAATTGGAGCAGAGGCTAGAGTACAAAGTACTCTTTCGTCGATTATTGGAGGAGCAACACCAAAGCTGTCTGCTTCTAACCAATCGAATTTTCCCTGAAGAGTTTGGTACTTTAATGAAGGCTAAACGTCCAATTGAGTATCTTAGAATTGAAGGTTTAGATTCAGAAGCAGCAATGCAGCTTTTATCTGCTAATGGACTAACCGATAAAGATAAATGTCAAAAATTAATTCATACATATCGTGGCAATCCTTTGGAATTAGAGACCTTAGTGGAGAAAATTCACCACTACTTTGCTAGTAGTACGGAAAACTTTTTTAGAAAGTATACTACCTTTGTTAGCAGCGAGTTTCAAGCAATGCTTGACGAAATGTTTGGCGAAATATTGAGTGAAACTCAGAGGCGGATCATGATTTATTTGGCAGAAAAAATAAATTTAAATTTGAAACCCGTTAGCTTTGAACAACTATTAAGTGATACAAGTCAAAGCCAGGAAACACCTGTATCTACTTCAGAGGTGATTAAAGCATTAGAACAACTTGAAAGACAGTCATTAATTGAAAGCAGCAAAGACCCAGTTACAAAAGAAATTAGTTTTACTCTACAACCAATGATTAAAAAGTATATTACGACAGATCCGATGGGGCTAGTCCATACATCTGATATTTTACCAACATTAGCTATTGCATCTTAAAAGAGGTAACTATGATTGCAGGCAAACTAGGAATCACAATTAAAATCAACGAACTGCTACAGCCGAAGGACGTAGAGAACGCTTGGCAGCAGTTTGATCTAAACTGTGACGGACCTATCACAACAATCACAGTTAAACCAAAGATTTACAATAAACTGACCGATGTAACCAGTAATTACCCGCATTCGGTAGCAGCGATTGCTGGCAAACTTGGTCAGTCAAATGAGCTTGGGTTCGTGTTAGAGTCACCCAACATACAAGTTTTTAAGTGCAAGCCCAAGGCAGAAACGACCTCTGCGGTAGGTGCTGCTTCTTGAAAAAGTGATTACCCAATCAGGGTAAGCTGGAACAAACACCGGTAAATATGGAGGAATCAAACAAAATCAGAATCTTGTTAGATACGGAAAGACTACAAGTTATGTAAAATCAAGCTAATTGAAAGGAGGTATGGAGGTGAAGATACAACAGTACCAGAATTTAACGTACAAAGCGCCACTAAGGAGTAGCGCTGTGTGCGGGTCTTAAATTCCATATAACCTCAGAGCGGGGTTGATCTCGAAGGAACAAAATAAGTGGCCGTTGAAGTTTGGCGACCGAGACGACTACTAAATTTGTCCGAGAGTTTTTACCGCGCTGCAAGATCCATTATAGGATCTGCCGCTTGGAAAGTCCATTCCTTGCGGTGTGTTTTGGCTGTCGAAATTCATCAATTTTAGGTAAACTTAAGTTTGGTTAAGAAATATCCCGAATTTTGTAGCTAAAAGATGTAGCAGCGTGAATAACAGTTACCAGTTACCAGTTACCAGTTGGGAGTAGACCTTTATTCGATAACTGTTGACTGATAACTGATGCAACCCCCTCTGAACTTGTCAACTAAGTAATCAGGGGAAAATATCGTGAAAAATGACTTATGCCCAATACACCTTAGTGTCGGGGTTAAGGTGACATCAAAATTTTTTTCAAACGCCTCTCCTTGTGATAATTACAGGAGAGAAATATGCTGACACTAGATAGAGAAACTAAATCGGCACTTCATTACGATGATCTTAACAGCAGTATCAAAGACACCTTCGCTACCATAGACCAATTTGAGTTGCAAGCAGTAGAACAGATTCGCCTCATGCATGACGAGCGGATGTACAAAATCGCTGGGTACAAAAACTTTGAACAATATTGTCAAGGCGAATTGCATGTATATGGCGGCTATCGGCGTATAAATCAACTCTTAGGGGCATCAAAAGTTATTGTTGCAGCAGGGGAGTTGGGGTCACAAATTAAAAATGAGCGCCAAGCCCGTCCTCTTTTGAGGTTAGCCAAAGAACCTGAAAAACTTATTGCTGCGATAAAACTGGCTTTGTCATCAAACCCGAACCCTAGTGAATCAGATTTCGCAGTTGCCGCAAATACAATTGCTCCAATGCCAAGAGGAAAAAATAAATTCCATCAGGAACCAATGTTTCCGAAAAATGCCATCACAATTTCATCACCAGAACATCCCCGTTATGGGGAATCGGGAGTTATTGTTCCAGACGCACCGAATAATTCGCAGCAGATTGTGACTTTCGTTGATGGTGAAAGGCTGTTGGTAAACAACACTGATTTGGATGACGCAATTGTGTCCGAATCGACTGAGCGTACATATCCTAAAGTTTATGCCGAAGCGATCGCTGCACTCAAAGAGCAACATAAGCAAGAGTTAGAGCGCTTACAGCAGGAATTGAGGATTGGACTACAGTCAGAAGCCACTGCTAGAGCCGAAGCCCAGGTAATTGAACAAATCTCATCCTTGCAAAACCTGTACAAGCAGCAAAAGGAGCAAAACATCCAGTTGCAGCAGCGCTTAGACGAGATGGAATCGCTACGGCAGCTTGAAACTGAGAACCAGCAGCTAAAAGAGCGCATTCGGGATTTGGAAAATGCTCAAGAACTGAAGACTGGACAAGATTGGGAGAATACTTACACTAAACTTCAAGCTAAAGCGCTAAACAAGAAGGTTCAGGAACCACTGGAGAAGACAATTGATTTGAGAACTCTGGCAGCCGAACCGCCCAAAGAAAATGCGACTGAATGTCTGCGCCTCATGGGTATGGCATTGAAAAACCTAAGCGTTGCCATGAACAATACCCAAGCTCTTGAGGCGGCGGCTCTCATTTTGGGTACTAGTCCCACACTCTCTGCCATCGCAACAAGGACGGAGCAATTACAACTATTACCCCAGGCGGTTAGGGAAATTAGGCAAGTACTTGCACGTATTGAGTTTACTTGGCTTGACTTTTGGGCTGTGGCTGAAAAATACGAGGTGATAAAACCTGACTACTGGGCTGAACTTACCACCTCCGAGACTGATTTAATCACACAAGCCCAAAAAAACAGTGAACAGTTAACAGTAAACAGTGATAACTGATGACCGAGCAATTCGCAGTGACGCTCCAACTCTTAGAGACGCTACGCGAACGTCGCTCTAAGCGTTGCCATGCCTAAAGCCTGCGGCATAGCTACGCTTAGGGCGCAGCCTCTCGTAGAGAAGGCTTTACGCTGCGCTAACGCACTCTTGCTAACGCCCCGCTTTGCTAACGCAATTAAAGACAAGAAATTACTTAATTGTTGAATTGTTAATTAACGGGTTTGGGAGCTAACTCTGATTTAGAGAATCAGTGAACTTAATTCAGGGGTGGGTTCAGAGCTAACTCTGAATTCAACTGCGTTAGCGCAGCGGTAGCGACGCAGGAGCGTCATTGCGTTAGCCCATTGTCAATTGCGAATTGCCTTGACTGCGGCATAGGTGCTGCAAGTCGCTCACAAAGTCATGGAAAAATTTAGGAGAAAAGTGAATACAACAACTTATATTGCACTTAACGGTGGCAACAAAGAGTTCAAAAAGCCTAAACCTGATTGCAAGGTATCAGTTGAGCAGAGGGAACACCCAATTGAATATCCAAACAATCTCACGGCTGCCCAATACCATGAGTTGTTAGCTGGTAGCGCCATTCATCCGGCGTTGATTAAGCGCAATTTTTTCCATGTAGAGGGAGAATCAGTTTACGACTACCTGTTCATCTCTGATAAAATCCCACGCAAGAATGCGGGTCGGGTTACGGATGGATACATCAAAATGTATCAGCACCTATTACTAGGTGGGACGTGGATTCAGTCACTTGACCCGTTTAAAAACTGGCAACCGATGGAATGGGGGCGGATTAAGCCCAACTTCCCGCGCATTGATTGGCAAAAAGGCAAGCCAGTTAAGTACGAGTCACCCCCCAAAACTCCCAACCGCGTTACCTACTTTGATGTCGCTAACCCCATCTGGGACAAAGTTGCAAAGCGTTATTTAATTAAGCGCTATCATTCACTTTTAACATTGCGCTTACTGGATCAACTCAATCCGCTAATATTTTGGGAGTGGGTGAAACAGCATCCAGAGATTCCAATAATATTATGCGAGGGTGAGAAGAAAGCCGCTTGCTTGCTGAGTCTCGGGTTTGTAGCGATCGCACTGCCTGGAATTTGGAACGGGCGCGTGGGCAAACAAGATTTTGATGAACGGTTGCATCCTGACTTAGTACCAATGGCTCAGGCGGGGCGCAAGTTCATAATTCTTTTTGACCACGAAACAAAAGCTAAAACCAGGTGGTCGGTGTTTCAAGCCACTGTTCGCACTGCAAAAGCAATCGAATCGGCTGGTTGTGAATGTGAAGTTGCATTACTGCCGGGGCCAGAAAAAGGCGTTGATGATTTTGTTGTAGCGCGGGGCGAAGATGCTAACGCTCTACTGACCGCAATCATCGATGATGCTAAATCACTTGCTGATTACAAGCGCTCGTATCGGGCTAAAAAATGGGGGTTAAGCAAGTACCAGCCGGATGTCACTGTTAATGTTAAGTATCTCTCTGAGGCTTTGTGCATTCCTGAACTTGAAGAAAAATACAATTTGCCTGAGCTTTATGAGCTTGAAAAGGAACAACTTTTCACGCCATCTATAAAAGGACATCCTCCAAACAAGGAGTCTACCGATTCTGGCGGAGTTGATTCAGACAAATCGAAGAAATCCCCTACCTTCAATTTCCCAAAATCAGGGCTAGTCGTACTCTGGAGCGACATGGGTACAGGCAAAACTGAACTTATGCGCGGGTGGCGTCACCAAAATCCTGATGCGCGGTTCCTCAACAATGGACATCGGGTTAACTTGTTGAAAAATCTTGCCGAACGTTTGCGGACGGCGATGTATTCAGACTTGGGTTACACAGGTTTAGCCCAAGCCCAAGCCCTTAGTATTACTATTGACAGCTTGCATAAGCTGAATACCCAGTCTCTCACCTACGGCTGCATATTTATAGATGAAGCCTGCCAATACCTTACCCACCTACTACACAGTAATACTTGCAAACAACACCGTGCAGCAATACTTGAAGTACTGGAATATATAGTATACAACGCGCCACTGGTCGTCATCGCTGATGCACACATGGATGATTTAACGGTAAACTTCTTTCTTGCAATGCGACCACTCGGTGAAGTGCCTTACATCATTAAAAACGAATGGCGAAACGGGGAGCGCACAATTTATTGGTACGAGGGGGATAATTCAAGCGCCCTAGTCGCCCAAATCTCGGCAGCGCTGATGCTTGGAGAAAAAGTTATGGTTGCCAGTGACAGTAAGCGTTTTATCAAAAAACTCGACAAATCCTTTACTATCAAATACGAAGAATCTAACTCCGAAAAATCACATACACCAAAAAAATGGCGTATCTGGTCGGTTCATTCCGATAATTCTGGCAGTGATGAGAATGTCGCTTTCATCAAAGATATCACCAACGCCGTCAAAAACTTTGATGCCTTGTTCACCTCTCCCAGTCTCGGTACTGGTGTCGATA
>NZ_JACJTR010000077.1 GCF_014698795.1 Nostoc sp. FACHB-892 | reverse complement strand
TTTGAGTACTGTACCTGATTCAATTGCTGGTGAAATTAGTGAGAATTCTTTGAGTTGCATTCAACATCAGTACACTTGGGTGACAAACCTTAGTCTACCTAGTTTTGAGCTTAACCGAACCGTATTGCCAGTGATACTTGAGGCATTTCAAGCACTTCCTTTCATTCCGCAGGGTCTGATTCCTGTTCTTGGTCAGGGAATTTCTAAACCAGAGGGTTATCTTACTTATAATGCCTATACTGGGTCAGCAGATTTGTTTTGGACTAACAACTCAACCGATAGCCAGAAAAATGCTCAAGCTCTCCAGTATACTTACCAACGGCTTAACCAAACTAATGGTACAACTTTAGCTGCATCACCAGACTACAGTTTTACAGCACACCCGCTTGGAGGTGCAACCATCGGGCAAGTATGCAACACTCATGGGCAGGTCTTTGGTTATCCTAATTTGTTTGTTATTGATGGTGCGCTTATTCCTGGTTCAACAGCCTGCTCTAATCCCTCGTTAACTATTGCTGCTCTTGCAGAACGGAGCATGGATCACTTTCTCAACCGGATTCCTTGGCATCGAAAAATATAACCAAGAGCGATCAATCACTCAATACAGCGCTTCCCGCTATTATGCAATACAGTTTTTCTCTTTCCCTTTCTTTTAGCGTAGTATAGCTTTCATCTCTGAGAATGGATGTACCTCATATTTTATGTAGTTGAAAGCGAGGGCAAAAGCATTGAGTTTTGGGGTGATATTCTTCACTTCGGCTCGATTCAATTTCCAAATCCTAAAATCACAGGTGTCTACGATGTCAATTTAAATGCCGCAGCAAAACAACGAGCGAAACAGTTTACCCGTGCAGAAAAATCACCCCGCCTAGTCGCAGCTGCACATTAGTATATCGAGGACTATCGACAGTTCTGGTTATAAGTTGATTTTTCTCCCTGTCAGTAGTCATAATTCCATTATTTCTGAAATTTGGAACAGCTAATAGCTTTCCTGTTTCATTATATGAAAGCGCAATCTATTTCCTCTAATCTTGAGAAAGATTGACATTTAATTTGAAGCGACGTTCTTCAACAATTGAAACAGGTAACTCACGATAATCTAATGTATATTTTGAACTCAGAATTTGCAGATGCTGTTGAGTGACATCTGCACCTTTTTCGCTCGTTGGATCTCTACCAAACCATGCTCTAGCGGTTTGAGAGCCAATAGTCAAAGCAGAAGTAGTTATCATAATTTTTCTGAGAATCTGTCCGATTTTTGAATAACTCCTGAAAACTCTTTATTCACAAACTGCGGCTCTTTCAATAACAAACCATTCATGGTACAAAATTGCTAAGAAAAATTCTTCATTCTTCAGGCGATCGCATACTGCCATAAATCCCGAAAAGAATGGATCATCTTCATAGGTAGTATCTGATAGAAAAACTGTTACAGAATTCTTATCCGCACTCCAAATACAACGTATTATAGTAATATTCGGATGATGTGATTTATCTACAGGTAATAATATTGAGCATTCTTCCACTGACAAAAATTCTGGTTCTTCATATCTTAAAACTGATGACCAACTTTCTGGCCCTTCATGTTTCTCAATAATTCTATCCCACCTAACTGACTTGATTTTTTCCAGAGTTTCTGCCGATATTTCGGAAATTTTCATAGTTTTTACTACAGTTAATAAATTTTCATAATTAATATTTGGCATTCGGCATCAATTGCCATAAGTAGATTCAATTAATAGCCTATAATAATGCCTATTTCTATATAAACACAGCCAAATCCGGTGGCAGCAGCACTGATGTCAAAAATGAATATTCGCCATGAGGAACGTCCTCAGGTAAAAGCAGAATGTTTGCGACTGCTGGCGACGTTAAAGTTATCGCCAGCACATATGCAATTGATTTCGGGCTTTGTGGATACGTATTTGCGGCTCGACGATACTGAGAAACAGGTCTTTCAAACGGCAATCAGTACAATGGGATTAGATGAGCAGGAGGAAATTATGGAAGATATTCTTGAGCAGATGTTGTCAGAATTAATGAGATACTAGTTGATTTTTCTCAAAAATCAGAGTTGGCGTTGAATGAAGACGTATTAAATAATGGATTTATTTGACCAGCATCTTACAAAAATAACCGAAGAAGAAGCACCACTGGCGGCTCGGATGCGTCCCCGGACACTTGATGAATTTATTGGTCAAGAGCATATTATCGGGCAAGGAAGGCTATTACGGCGTGCTATTAGTTTGGATCAACTCTCTTCCTTAATCTTTTCTGGGCCACCAGGGACTGGAAAGACTACTCTAGCCCGTGTTATTGCCAACACCACCCGCGCTCACTTCATCGCTATCAATGCTGTACTCTCAGGAGTTAAAGAAATTCGAGCCGCAATTGAAATAGCCCAACAACAGCGCAAGTTTCATAATCAACGAACTATTCTTTTTGTCGATGAAGTCCATCGTTTTAACAAGTCTCAGCAAGATGCTCTATTACCTTGGGTAGAGAATGGTACAATTATTCTCATTGGTGCTACCACCGAAAATCCTTTTTTTGAAGTCAATAAGGCACTTGTCAGCCGTTCGCGGATTTTTCAACTTCAGCAATTAGCTGATAAAGATTTATACAAAATTGTTGAGCAAACACTCTTCGATTCGGAACGCGGTTATGGCAACTTAACAGTACAAATTGATACAGATGCTTTAGCTCATCTAGTTAATGTTGCTAACGGTGACGCTCGGTCATTATTGAATGCTTTGCAACTGGCTGTAGAGACTACACCCCCAGATGCTACAGGTGTTATTCATATCCCTCTAGCAGTGGCAGAAGAATCTATTCAGCAACGTGCTATTTTATACGACAAAGAAGGGGATGCCCATTTTGATACCATCAGTGCTTTTATCAAGAGCCTACGAGGTTCTGACCCAGATGCAGCACTGTACTGGCTAGCCAAAATGGTTTATGCAGGTGAAGACCCGCGTTTCATCTTCCGTCGGATGTTAATTCTTGCAAGTGAAGATATCGGATTGGCTGACCCACAAGCAGTTGTAGTTACAAATGCTTGTGCCGAAGCCTTTGATCGTGTGGGAATGCCGGAAGGACGTTATCATTTGGCGCAGGCAGTACTTTACTTAGCTACTGCACCAAAATCCAATAGCATCATGGGCTTTTTTGATGCTTTAGCCGCAGTAGAAAATGAAAATCTTGCTTCCATTCCCACTCATCTTAAAGATGCCAATCGGGATAAAAAAGGTTTTGGGCATGGGGCGGGTTATCTCTATCCTCACGCTTATCGAGATCATTGGGTAGAACAGCAATATTTACCCACTAGCTTGCAAGGTCAATTGTTTTATCAACCATCAACCCAAGGTTATGAACACCAAATCGCAACACAAGTGGCACGTCGTCGAGAAGCTCAACTTGCTGCAATAGTAGAAGGTATTGGTGTTGCACCAATGGAAGTCATGACTTATGGAACTGTTGACCGAGCAGATGAGCGCTGGTTGCAACGCACACTTTCTCAAGTCAGTACACAATTAGCATCTGTGCGTGATCGCATTTTCACTTTTGCTCAATTACAACGTCATCACTTAGTATTAGATTTAAATGCTGCCACTGGTTTACTTACTTGGGAAGCAATCCGGCAAGTTCCTGAAGGTGGGGTTTATGCCTGTGTCCGCAATAGCTCTGATGCCAATGCTTTAAATGAACTTGCTGCGGCACTTCCTGAAACAATGCGACCAATAGTTTTTACTGCATCTGTTGCACAGATACCTGCGATGCTGACATCTCTTGCACCAAATGTACAGTTTGACTCTATTATTGGGCGCAATGTACTAGCCTCCCAACCGGATAAGGGGCTTGCTGCTCAGATTTTAACTCAATTGCTGCCGCACTCAGTCAAGCTTATTTTAGCTGAGACAGTACCTCGTCATACCCAAAGGTTTTATCGCTTACTGCCCAGCCAAAATCTAGATGCCCAATTGTATGAGCGATTAGTTTTAGCGGAAGAAGCTATTTATACAGATGCCTCTGACCCCATGTTTAACTGGGACGCTGACGATTTGCGTCACATTTTTGCCTCAAATGGACACTGCGTAGAAGTGGTTATTGAACAGTATTTGACACCAATGCACATCTCTGATAACTTTATCAAGCGTTTATTTGCTGCTAATCCCAATCGACCAAGTTATGCCGAGCGTCTGGCTGCAAATTTGACCAGTGAGGAAATAGACATTATTAAAAGTTTATTTACTCGTTACTTACTCAACCAATCCGTTAATTGGTCAAGCACTGTGGCATTTTTAAAGGTTAGCACATGAATATTTTTTGACTCACAAATCACAGTCATTTATCGTTATGATTGAAAGGATGCAATTGCTATTAGACACGTCCTGCTAAAAACAGATAACTGAAACTGAGATGATGTTTATTGATTGACCATTTTTTGAATTCAAAATTCAAAATTCAAAATTCTGTTAGGAATAATAAGAATAATTTTGAATTAATTATCCTTCTCCTAACGGAGACGCTGCGCGAACGAGTCAAAGCCCCCAATGATAGCGCAGCGTTAGCGACGTAGGAGCGTCTTGTAATAATGAAATTGATAATGCGTGAATTTTGAATTGTTTTGACTTCCTTTGAGCTTTATTTGTGAATCCTCTGCTCAAATTAAAATAATTTTAGATAACTATGCCAATTAAAAAACGCATTGAGCTTAGTCCGGGAGCTTTTCTTAATCCCGCAGATAAAAAGATAGTTGTCAATTTATCTACTGAAGACATTTTAACTTTAATCACGCAAGAATTAAAAACTCGTTACTCCCCAGAAACTCAAAAACTTTTACTTGAGGAGAGTTCCCAGTTATTACCTGATTTCGTGCTACAAGAATTATTAAAGCGCCAAGAGCAGGTAGTAAACGTTAACCCCGATACATTAATAGTGGTTAACTGTCAAATAGCAGAGTTAGAGGTCGATGACTTGGGATTTGATTTAAATGTCGAAGCATATTTTGTTATTGCAGACACAACAGGTCAAAATCATTTTCGGGCTAATAAGATTGTCCTTTGGTCGAATATATGGGGGGATGAACAACGGCTTTTCGATTTAGAAGATGAACTAGGTGACCAATTCTGGACAAATTATCAAATCCAGTTACTTTTTGATGAAAAAAATCAGCAACCAATTGAGCTATCAGTATCTCAAACAGATGATTATACCGCGAGGTTAGAATTTTACCCATCCCTGAAAAGGTTTTTACCATCCATAGTTCCCTTTACTGATAATGACTTTTAAAATCAGCAATTAAACCAGAATGCGCCTAGCAATTCGGGCAGTAGCTTCTGGAGCTGATGCGACCGGATATAGGTAATATTCGAGTCACAAAACTTCGTATTCTTTGGCAAGGTTCAGATTGTAATTAGTGTTTGTTCTAATTTCGCGCACTTACTTTTTTCTCGCTTGCTCTTCCAAATAACTCATTAGAACCACCAAAATAGCGATCGCGGTTGCCTTCTATGCTAAATACCTTGAGAGGATACAAAATCCCCTGAAATGCCAACAGATTAAAGAATGTTGCAATTTATATCTTCTTAAAACCTTTCCCCCCACCCTTATCCCTAGAGGAAACCCTACCTTCTCCCTTACCCAAAAAATAGCCAAGTCACGAAAGCGAACTACTTGATATTCTTGGCATTTCCAGTATGAAATAGGGGAAAATGTGAGCAATTGGAGCGCCTGCGTGGAATCGGAGAAAATAATATGTCTAATATGACCATTGTAAAAGGTAGCTGCCTATGTGGAGCAGTAAGCCTGTCCACAACCAGTATGAGTAATCAGATGGGAGCGTGTCATTGTAGTATGTGTCGCAAGTGGGGTGGAGGGCCTTTATTAGCTATTGACTGTAAAGGTGATGTTAGCTTCTTTGGTGAAGAAAATATTGGGCTTTATCAATCGTCACAGTGGGCAGAACGTGGATTCTGTAAGCAGTGTGGTAGCCATCTATTTTACAAATTAAAACAAAATAACCAGTATTTCATTCCTGTTGGACTATTCGAGAAATGTGAAGGTCTTGTTTTCGATCATCAGGTATTCATTGATGAAAAGCCCAAATATTACTGTTTTGCCGATGAAACTAAGAACCTGACAGGGGCCGAGGTCTTTGCACAGTTTGCACCTTCTGAATGACTCCTAAACATTAGAGTTACTTTTTACCAGTTTGAGTTAGGTTGAGCGAATGAGCGCACTGCTTCACTTACTTTCGTGCGCTCACTCACCCTTGAGACAACAAATCATCCCGCTATGTCTTTACCACTCTTGTAAGTCATAGCTCTGGGTTTTCTCTTCTTTAGAGGAACTACTGATTTCTTGGGTGCTTGTGGCGGACGGCATGTTTCGCAATATAGAGGTCGGACACCAAAGGTTTCTCGTTGTGTGGGTTGTTCGCATTGCTTACACACAAAGTTGAAAACGCGAGTATGAATTTCCCGCTTGTGCGCTCTAACGGTGTACTCTCGGACTTCAATAGTTTTGCTGGGCATCGCTTCTTTCTTCGGTGTTCTATTTATAAGGATAGTTTCTAGATAGCAATATATTCATACACCATTTGATTGAAACAGGGATAAAAACAAGTAGCAAGTCGGAAGTAGCAAGTCGGAAGTAAGATAAAAAACTCCAGTTGTGGAATACAAGTCCACTTCAAAAAAAGAATTATGTCAATACA
The DNA here is from genome assembly GCF_014698795.1 of Nostoc sp. FACHB-892. Taxonomy (GTDB): domain Bacteria; phylum Cyanobacteriota; class Cyanobacteriia; order Cyanobacteriales; family Nostocaceae; genus Nostoc. The sequence continues at coordinate 10,380 of NZ_JACJTR010000077.1, read as the reverse complement.
TTTAGTACCAGACATAAAGTGTCATTGTTTCAAGCTCACGACAACAGTTGTCGGTACACTTGCGATTTGCGACTTGTAACTTGCTACTTGGTCTGACAATCTGATGGTTTTTCGCCAGAATTTAAGCAGAGGCAATGCCACCGATTCATGGCAGGTACGCGATCGCACTCCTGACAGCAGCAATTGGAGGCCTCTTTAACAGCAGTCGCGGTTTGTTCTCAGTCTTTGGAGTAGCGAGTTCGAGTTATATAAATGAAACTAAAGTCAAACAACCCTTAGTTAGTCCTAATTAAGAAGATAGTCTTTAATCTTGTTTTGATGAGAGCGTAAAATCGAGAGAGCAAGATGTTCAGTTTTACGAATTGTTTCCCTACTAAGATTTAGGCGTTTTGCAACTTGACTCAAAGTCAACTCCTGATTATCTTCCAATCCAAAACGTAGAGTCAATACTTTCCGTTGCCTTGGATTGAGCAACGTCAGCAACTTGCTCAAGTCTTGGTGTAAAAGCTCTTGAGTTATTTGCTCATCTAGGGAAATACCATCCATCGGTAAAATATCAGCTAATTCAGTTTCGCGCTCATTCCCGACTCGCATTTCTAGCGAAACTGGAGTGCGGGAAACGTGAAGATATTCACGTATTTGATTAGGCAACAGATTTAAGGATTCGGCAATTTCTGCTACAACTGGAGGACGACCCAAAGATTGAGACAGTTGCTGTTGTACTCTCCTGATTTTGTTTAATTTCTCGTTAATATGAATTGGCAGACGGATAGTGCGAGACTTTTCTCCAATCGCCCGTGTTATTGACTGCTTAATCCACCAGTAAACGTAGGTCGATAGTTTATAGCCTCGGTTGGGATCAAACTTTTCGATTCCCTTTTGCAAACCCAGTGCCCCTTCTTGGAGCAAATCGAGAAAATCTAAATTGTGGTTCTGGTATTTTTTGGCAACAGAAACCACTAGGCGTAGGTTAGCTGTGACCATTTTCTCTTTAGCTTTTTGACCTTGTTGAATGATTGATTGTACTTCAGTATCGCTTTGCCCAAGCGAGGTGGCTAATTCTCTTGCGGTTGGTTGTCGATTTAGCTGAAGTGCGAGATTTGAGCGGTGTTCTTCAATCGCCATCATCTGCTGCAACGCCCTAGCGTTTGTAATTTCTTGCTCAGGAGTTAGCAGAGGGTAGCGTCCGATTTCTTTGAGGTAGGAGCGAACTAAGTCGGTAGTTGGACTGGGCATACTTTCAATTAATTGTGAGGAATACTTTTATTTGTCGTTTGAATAGGATCTTTTATTTCAAGAATTAGCCAGCAAATTAAATATTAACCATAGATTTAAACCAATGTTTATCTTTGGGAAACAAGCTCATAAATATAATACTTGAAATCTTCAATCAGGTAAATACTAAAATTGGTTTATTTTATAAATAAGCTTTAAAATAACGAGGAAGGTTGGCTGAGTTAAATCAAAGAGACGCTACGCTAAATTTAGAGTGAAGTCCTCTCTTGAAGAGAGGATATGTTCAAATCCGCTTCACATTTGAACAAGGCTTAAAAACGCTTTGCGTAAATCAATTAAAAAATCCAGATACTTAGTTGAGAAATAATCATGGATATGCAATCTCTACTCACTTTCACAATCGTAGTCATCTTTTGGGCATTCGTTACTCTCGTTATATTCCAGTTCATTAACGGACTATTTGTATCGGCTGCTTACGCTAGTAATGTGGTTTCGGTTAGCAATGGAAATATAGCCGCTTCTACAATCCCATCAGTATCAAAAGTAATCACATCACAACAAGTTCAGACTTTTGAAAAATTGCCAGATCCTTGGACGTTAGAGGATGAAGTTGTTTATCGTACCAGTAACGAAGCAGTTATTCTCTCATTACCTACATTGAGATTACTGCCTCCAGTTAAAGAACTTTCACCACAACCAAAACGTACTACTCGTTCCAATAAAGCTAACAATGCTGCCAACAAGTCACCGAAAACTAAAAAGGCTGATGTAAATTCTTCAGGCAAGCGCAAGCCAGGCAGACCGCGTAAAGCTGCATAAAAGTTACTCGACTATAGCCTCCGATTGATCAACGGAGGTTAAACTTACTTTTTTGAAAAATAGTGAACGCTACATATTGTTGTCTATCAGTTGCCTTAAATCACATTCCAGGCAATCATTTCCTGCTAGAAGCAGCAACATCAGAGTTAGCAATTGCTGTTAATTGTGCCGAGCGATATGAAAAAACTTGGCACTCTATTATCTGGATTCGGTCTAATACTCGCACAAAAATCAGAGTTAGGCACGAGTTGAATTACTTGGCATTTGAATGTTACACACATTTTTTGAAAGCTGTTGATTACTTGAATCAATACGCTAATTTTATGAATGAGCAAGGTGTTCCAGTAGCTAATTAGTGGTGGGAAATGGCTTGCAGTTTAAACACAGCCTCTAGAGCAATATACAGAGAGAACAAACAAGAAATATTCTCTCGACAATTGAGGTTATTTGAGAGTTAATTCAACACGGTTAAGGCTTCGTCATAGCAAGAGTGAAAAAATAATATTGTGAGTGATGCAATGGTACAGCAACTTTTCACTCAAGGTTCTCTATTCGATTTGCAAACAGTAATCGATTATGGGCAGTCAGTTATTAATGTTGCCCAAGAGCTTGCAAAAGTTTTAATAGATAATCGCTCTCTCTCTACAAAAACTGTTTCTTCCCAGATGAATCGCTACTTTCTAGGCACTGCCGCGTCTGGTGCATGGCAGTGGAAAGATGCTTACGAAGCTGTGGAAGTGGCGCAAATATTATATCTGCGCCAAAAAGGTTACAAGCTTTTATTAGAGTCGCCACAAACAGTATTATTGGAATTGGAGAAGTTAGTAGCCCTCTGCCCAACGCAAACACGGCGCAGTGAAGAGTCAGTACAGCTTCAGCAATTCTCGACACCTCTGCCGGTTGCTTATCTGGTAGCCAAAGCAGGATTTATACAAGGTACTGACTTGATTCTGGAGCCTTCCGCCGGAACTGGCTTATTGGCACAAATGGCTAAATTGCACGGTGCAAGTCTCATGCTCAACGAACTCGCACCCGACAGAAGTAAGATTCTGCGGCGGTTATTCCCTGGCACACCATTATTCTCAGTAAACGCGGAACAGATTAACGACTATCTGGTTGGCAAGACTCAGCCCTCAGTTGTGCTGATGAATCCACCTTTTTCCGCATCTCCCAAAATCAGCAGTCGCAACCCCGACGCAACTCCTCGCCACATCAACTCGGCATTGCAAAGACTGGCTGACGGTGGACGGCTGGTAACAATCAGTGCCAACTGGTTCTCACCTAATAATCCCACTTGGCGCGAGACTTTTGTTAGGTGGCACTCGGAAGCACGAGTTTTAATGTCAGTCGGGGTTAACGGCAAGGTTTACTCAAAACATGGTACACAGATCGACACTCGGATTACAGTGATCGACAAAGTTCCGGCTGATAATCGCAGGCAAATCCCCTGTATTCCCGAAACCTTGGACTTGCCCGAACTGCTGGCGTTGATTGAGCAATTACCTCTGCGATCTTTGTGGGAACGCTCAGAAAAAGTCAAAGCTGCTGCGATGGCGTACCCGCCCGCCGTAGGCATCGCAAAAGTTGTTCAATTGCCAAAACGCTCTGTGGTAGCTCAAGCAGGAACACTTTCTTCAATTCCAGATGTGGTTATTCTGGAATACGAAGTCGTCGAATGGTCTGCTACAGAAGGACTCAAAGATACTTTATATGAAACCTATCGCCCACAGCGAATCAGAATTAAAGATGCTTTACCTCATCCCTCACTGCTTTGTGAGAGTGCAGCCCTAGCACTTGTCTCGCCACCACCACCCACTTACAAACCGCATCTTCCTAGCAAGATTATCACACAAGGCAATTTGTCAGAGGCACAGCTTGAGAGCGTTATTTACGCAGGTCAGGCGCACTGTGAATTTCTGTCTGGGTCTTATATTGTGGATGATTCATGGGATAATGTGACTGTTGCGGCTCAGGGCGAAGAAAATGCCGTAAAATTTCGTCGTGGCTGGTTCTTAGGCGATGGGACAGGCGCGGGGAAAGGAAGACAATGTGCAGGAATCATCCTCGACAACTGGTGTCAGGGGCGAAGAAAAGCAATTTGGGTATCTAAAAGTTCTGCCTTAATTGAAGATGCCCGTAGAGACTGGTGTGCTTTAGGAGGTGATGTAAAAGACATTATCGACCTCTCAAATATCAAACTTGGCGACCCCATCCCTTTCATCCAAGGTATTCTGTTCTGCACCTACTCAACTCTGCGCTCTCAAAAGAACGGCAAAAGTCGGCTTAAGCAAATCGTTGAGTGGGCTGGCATTGGCTTTGAGGGAGCGATCGCTTTCGACGAATGCCACAGTATGGGCAATGCAATGGCGCAAGAGGGTAAACTGGGCATGGTTGCAGCATCCCAGCAAGGTATTGTTGGGCTGAGGTTGCAAAATGCCTTACCGCAGGCACGGGTTGTCTATGTCTCTGCGACTGGAGCGACGAAGGTTTCTAACCTATCTTACGCAAATCGTCTGGGGCTTTGGCAGACGGGCGACTTTCCGTTTACCTCCCGTGAGGATTTTGTAGAATCCATTGAGGGCGGTGATATTGCCGCGATGGAAGTGGTAGCCAGGGATCTCAAGGCTTTGGGGCTGTATCTGGCGCGATCGCTTTCCTTCGATGGTGTGGAGTATGAGATGTTAGAAATCGAACTCACTCCTACTCAAGAACGTATCTATGACAGTTATGCAGACGCTTTTCAAATTATCCATAATAACTTGCATAAAGCTTTAGAAGCCTGCAACATCACTGGTGCGAAAACATACAATCGTGCTGCTAAAATGTCTGCCATGTCTCAGTTTGAATCGCATAAGCAAAGATTCTTCAATCATTTATTAACTAGCATGAAATGCCCACAGTTAATTAAAGCAATTGAGAATGATTTAGCCCAAGGCAATGCTGTTGTAATTCAAATAGTTTCCACCAATGAAGAATTACTCAAACGCCGACTCAATGAAGTTGCACCCGAAGAATGGCAGGATTTGAACCTTGATTTAACACCACGAGAGTATGTTCTTGACTACTTAGTAAGTGCCTTTCCCGTACATCTGCATGAGATTCACTCAGGCGTTGATGGAGACGAACGCTCCGAACCAGCCTTTGATGCCGATGGTTCACCAATTGTTTCATCTGAAGCTGTGGCTTTGAGAGATGCCTTAGTAGACAAACTCGCCAGCCTTGATCCAATTCCTGGTACATTAGAACAACTGCTGTGGCATTTCGGTAACAAGCAAGTAGCTGAAGTCACAGGTCGTAGCAAACGAGTATTGAAAGACGAAGCCGGACGCTTGTTTGTGGATTCACGGGGTAGTGGTGCCAATATTGCTGAGACTAACGCATTCATGGCGGGAGATAAGCAAATACTCATCTTCAGCGATGCAGGTGGTACAGGCAGAAGTTATCATGCTGACTTAAATGCTGTAAATCGTAGAAGGCGATCGCACTATTTACTCGAAGCTGGTTGGCGTGCTGACAACGCAATTCAAGGCGTTGGGCGCACTCACCGTACCAACCAAGCTTCTGCACCAGTCTTCCGTCCTGTGACTACTAACGTGCGCGGTGAACGCCGATTCATCAGCACGATTGCTAGACGGCTGGACAGCTTGGGCGCACTCACCCGTGGTCAGAGGCAAACTGGCGGTAACGGTATGTTTGATGCCAAAGACAATCTAGAATCGAACTATGCTGAATATGCTTTATACGAGTTGTTTAAGCAGATTTTTCAAGGTCGATTTTATGAAGTTCCTCTGGGGAAGTTTCAACAGATGACAGGACTCTCGCTCACTTCCACTGAAGGTGGAATGAAGATAGACCTCCCATCCTTGCGACAGTTCCTCAATCGCCTGCTGGCTTTGGCAATCGGGATGCAAAATACGATTTTCGAGCGTTTCGAGTTGCTATTAAGTCAACAAATCGAGACTGCGATCGCAAATGGTGTGTTTGAAGTTGGAGTAGAAACACTTCGGGCTGATAGATTTCGTATCGAAAGCTGTGAATCAGTTTATACTCATCCTCAAACTGGTAGCGTGACCAATTACTTAAAGATTGAGCGTGTCCAAAAGAACAACATCAAAACGGCTGATGAAATGCTTGAGTTTGTTGTTAAGTATCAAGGGCAACTCATGAGCAATGAGAAATCCGGTAATGCGGCTGTGAGCATTCCTACGCACAGCTTCTTTGATGACCAAGGCGGGGTGATTCCAAGAGTTCTACTCGTTCGTCCACAGAAAGAAACGCGTGTCCCTGTCGATAAGTTGGAATCGTCCACTTGGAAGCAGGTTTCGGCTGATGCGTTTGTTGCAGCTTGGTTGAAGGAAGTTGACCAATTGCCCAGATTCACTACTGATTATATTCACCTTGTGACTGGGATATTGCTGCCAATCTGGAAAATGCTACCCCAGAAGAACAATCGAGTATATCGGTTGCAGACCAGCGATGGCGAGAAAATTCTGGGTCGGGTGGTCAGTGCAGTAGATATTAAGTCTGTGGCTGAACAACTCGGACTGAAGGATAAGCTGTTAAGCCCACAGTAGTCTCTTTAGTGCTAAACGAAGGCTATTCCCAGCAGTTACCGGGTGGCGTAACTTTACGGCGTTCTTATATTGCCACAGAACCTCGCATAGAACTGGTTAATGCTATCTCACTGGCAGAGCGACTCTTAGCTGTTGGCTGTTTCACTGAGATCATTAACTGGAAAAAGCGGGTGTTCATTCCGGTTTCAGACAAAGCCCCAGCTATTCTCGCGGCTGTGATTGAAATCTTGGGATAAGTCAAAAGCTGATGTATTTAATAAATACATCAGCTTATTTTTCGCTCAAACAAGAGTGTGATGGACTCACATTGTGTACATATATAGTCACTAATTACACATAGTACTTTTACGTGTAATGCTATATGAATCACGGGGCAAAATGATAAGCAAATTATAAAATTTACTTTTCCACAAAAAATTCTAATTGAGAATGTTATGGAAAATAAGGTCTTGACCTAGAGCGCACTCTAGGTTTTATAGTCTTGGTATGACAAGCAAATTCACCATCCAACAAGTTGCTGAGGCAACGGGGTTAAGCATCCACGCTTTACGTTATTACGAGAAAGTGGGTCTGTTAGCACCGATTAAGCGTGCCTCAAACGGTCATCGGCAGTATTCTGCTGAGGATATTGTCTGGTTGGAGTTCTTGGTGCGGCTCCGGGAGACTGGAATGCCGATTCAAAAAGTGCAAGCCTTTGCCGATCTGGTTCGTCAACACCCCGATCAGGTCACTCAACGCCGTGTACTGCTAGAAAACCACCGCGAACAGGTCAAACAACATTTAGAGGAGTTGACCAATCATTTGCAGGTGATTGATTTGAAAATTTCACATTACAAACACCTCGAAACAATAGGGGAAAGCGATCACAACTGTATCTTCTGGAAACACTATCTAGAAAATGCGTTAGATGACCAAGTGAACGAATAGTTCTCACAACGATTCAATATAAGGAGACAGAATGATTAACTTTCAAGGAAAGGTTGCCCTCATTACTGGGGGTAGCTCTGGCATGGGTCGTGCGGCAGCGATCGCGTTTGCCAAATATGGTGCAAAGGTCGTTGTTGCAGCCCGTCGCGAAGATCAGAGTCAGGCGGTGATTAGCCAAATTTGTCAGATGGGTGGAGATGCCTACTGGATTAAAACAGATATGACCGATCCTGAGCAGATTCGCTCACTGATTGAGCAAACTGTCGAATATTATGGTCGCCTCGATTTTGCCTTCAACAATGCTGGAACAGAAGGCAAATTTGCACCCATGATCGAACTCTCTGAAACCGATTGGGAGCAGACTATCACCGTCAATTTAAAAGCAGTTTGGCTCTGCATGAAGTATGAAATCGAACAAATGCTCAAACAGCCCGGTGGCGGCGCAATCGTCAACACGTCTTCTTGGCTGGCAAAAGGTGGGTTGGCAGGCTCCACCATATATTCAGCGAGTAAAGGCGGACTGGATAGTATGATCCGACCTGCTGCTTTGGAGTACGCGCCGTACAACATTCGGATCAACAATATTAACCCTGGCATCATTGATACAGAAATGTTGCGACGCTTTTTTCATCCGGATGATGATGCAGCCAAGCCCTTCATTCATCACATTCCTGTCCAGCGTCTGGGTACATCAGAAGAACTGGCACAAACAGTGGTTTGGCTCTGCTCTGATGCAACTTCCTATATCACCGGACAAACGATTTCCGTAGATGGTGGTTATGGCATTCCAGGGCATCGTGTTGCCTAAATTTGTGATCTAGAGCTTGGAGAAATGAAGTAAATGAAAAGGCGAGATGTATTGATTGCTTTGTCCGGGTTGGCTGCGATTACCGCCGATGCTCTTTATCCCACTGCTGCTTATGCCAGAGAACTGTCCCCCATTGAATTGCCTTCTAGCTTTCAATATCCTAATGGCATTGCGCGTACTCAGGATGGCACACTTTATGTTGGTTCTGTTACCAACGGTCGTATCCTACAAATTTTTCCAAACGGTAGGATTGAAACACTTTTTCCGGGTAACAGCGATATATTTGCTGTTACTAGCCTCCGCCTAGATGAAGCACGAGAAATCTTATGGGGAGCTTCTCCTGATGTTTTAGGCACACCTCAATCCAATGGTGAAATTGTTCGTAGACCAGGGCGAATTTTTGCGCTCGACACTCGCTCAAAGAAAGTGCTGCAAATCATCATCATGCCTGATGGTGGTTTTGGAAATGATCTTGCACTCGACAGGAATGGCGGTGTTTATGTGACCGATAGCTCACGCCCTCGAATTCACTACCTCCCACCTGGAGCGACTCAATTTCAAACTTGGGCGGAAGATGAGCGATTCCACACCCAATTGCGATTTGGACTGTCTGGAATTGTTCGCAGACCGGACGGTGTTTTATTCGTGACGATGTACTCTGATGGTCGATTGTTTAAGGTAACGCCGAGAACGGTCGAAAATCCCGTGATTGAAGAAATTACGCTACCTCGCAAAATTGATGGTTCCGATGCAATCCAGTTAGCTAGTGATGGCTCTCTCATTATGCTTGAAGCCGGAATCGAGAGTGGCAACGGTCGCGTGTTACAACTGCGTCCGTTGGAGGCTGGAGCGAAATCTCAATTTAATGTCTTAGCATCCAGGATGGATTTACCCGTTAATTTAACCGTTGCAGGCCAGGAAGTTTGGGTAACAGAATCGCTCTTCCGTCATCGTCTTGTGCCAGGACAGCAGAAAAAGATTCCGAATCGTTTTTTTGTTCGTCGTTTTATGTTGCCGTAGATATATCTGAATTTTTCAAACGCTGCCAGTCCCCAGGCTGAATCTGTCCCCTTTTTTCTTACCCACTTGACAACTGTGCAATTATCTTAACCTGTCACGGGTGTCAGAAACCTGACAGTACAAGTGCAAAGCCTGTGTGAGGAGCCAGCTAACGACCAAGATAAGCGGCGGTAGACGACCGGGAGCAACTCTGCCAAGACCTTCTATCCGTCCGCTTCATCAACTTGTTAAGTTGCGTCGCTACAGATTGATTGCTCTTTATTGCCCTGTGCTTACCAGCCGCGTCTCAGAAATAGACTGCGAAATGGCTTTTGCAGACATGAACCAAGCAGCACCGATCAGTGTCGAGTACCCTCCAAACAAAAAAGCTGCATATCGCCCTGCTGTTTCGGGTTGCATATTGCTCATGAATTCTGAAAAACCAGCAAGAATTGGAATTTCGCCCAACATTCCTGGCAAAGCAATACAAATTGCACCCTGTAACCAGTCTTTCTGCTTAATGTTGCCCCACTTCATCAGTCCCAGAGAAACAACAGCGTAGGAAATGCCCGTGAAGATTACATTGAGCCAATACCCAACAGCAGAACCTTCAAAGAAGGATGAACCAGTCATCCGATAAACTAATGTCCCTGCTGCCCAGATGACGAAGCCGAGTGAGATGAAGCCAATCTTGTCTTTTGTACTCATGGTTTTGCCCTGCTTAATGATGTTAACGTAATAGTCGTTTCGTTAATTATTAATGTAATAGCTATTACGTTAACTGTCAACTCATGAGCCGACCTACTGAACCTCAAAAGAAGCAAGAACTTCTGGAACAATGTCTATCTGCTGCAATCGAGGCAGGAGCATTGGATTCGAGCATCAATATAATCGCTAACAAGATAGGCACTAGCGGACGAATGCTCGTTTACCACTTTGGCTCAAAACAAGAATTGGAGCGACAACTCATTGGTCTGTTAGAGACTCGCTTGCGCCAAAAGCTATGGTCATTTCAAA
>NZ_JACJTR010000076.1 GCF_014698795.1 Nostoc sp. FACHB-892 | reverse complement strand
GGTGAATCTTATCAAGCATGGTTTGAAGGACAGGGCAAGAAGCGTGGTCAGAAGCCAGTTTTTAAAATTTCTACTTTGTTAGGGGCTTCGTACATAATTGAGCGATTGGCTTACTTACGGAAGGATGCCAACCTGAAGGAATTAATCAAAGAAGTTTCTAGTGAGTTTCCTGGAGATATAACAGCCCAAAATAAGGCTATTGAAGACAGACGCGGTAATTCATTACGTCGGGTAGTTCAAAATTATTTCGGTGGCAAGGACAGTGATGAACCAGTTTTAAACTTCCGTCACGGTCAGGATCAAAATGACTGTAAAGCGCTAAGGGCAGCTTGTGCAAGTCTCGTAACCGAGCGCGATTGTAGGGGTTCTCTAGGGGCGAAAATGTACTTCGCTGCTTGCTTTCTCGGTCATATTACCCCAGGCGATAAAATCAGTGATAAGGATTTGGAACACGTCGCTACTACTCTTGGTTATTCAGATTATTACACTACTAAACCTGTAGGCTTTCCCGGCGATCTGCCAAGAGAAAAGATCGCCAATGTTCGGGTTAAGTCTTCAGACTTAGAAGCTATTCGCTACCTGCAAGAGCAATTAGAAGCACCTAACCATCAGTCAGTAGTCAGCGAGTTGATTAAGTCTTATAACAACCGTTTAGATACTGTCACGCTACTAGAGTCAGCACAGCAAAAATTAGCCCAATCAGAAGCACAAGTTAAACAGCTACAGGAAACCAATGACCAGTTAGAAGCACAAGTTAAACAGTTACAGGAAACCAATGACCAGTTAGAAGCACAAGTTAGACAGATACAAGAAAACAATAACCAGTTAGAAGCCGCGAATAACCAACTACAACAAGAGAAAGATGCTACGGAAACCAGCCCACCACAACCCCAAACAGTTACCCTCAATGTCACAGAATTAGATTCTTGGCTGGAAAAGAAAGTTGTTGAGATGGTAAGTAAGTTAACTCTTGGGGGAGCATTGAACGCACCTGCTACCATTGCCACACCAGCCAAAGTAGCCCCACCAAAGGAAGAGATTGACTGGCAAGCCAAGACCGATGCCGAGGTGTGGGGGAGCAAAACGGCTGGGGCAGCTGTAGAAAAAATTCGTAGGTCTTATCAGGCTATCTGTCTCTACAACGATACTGTGGCGACTGGAGACGGCGATCGATTGGCAATTACTAACCAAGCGCTCAGAGATTTATCAGGCTGTAACGGTCTGCTGATCAGAGATTGGATTGAACAGCACAAAGATGAAATAATCAGCCATAACGCCAAGTTCGGCATGGAAAATAAGAAAGACCCCAGTAACCCTGCCAGCTATGCCAACAAAGGGAAGGACACAGATAAAATCCTGTTGCTGATAAACGATGAGTTCCTGAGTGGTGAAGGCTTTAAGGCAGGAAGGAATTAAAGTGGCTAAAGGGCCATAGTTTCATAAGTTGGTCGAGCGGTGATTTTTTACCGTGTGTGATTTGAACCAATGGCAAAAGCTTACAGCTACGACCTACGCCATAAAGTCATTAAGTTTCTTTGGAATACTAACTGTGGGTGCCACTCCTACCCCCAGATATACATGGTAGACTAACTTGTGCCAAAGTCTACTAATGCAAATAAATGTTTCTAATTAATGCAATTAAATGCATTAATTCGCTCTGATTATATCCTAGTTAATATAGGTATGCTCAATTGCATAGCAGCATTCTATAAGAGACGATAAATGCGTAAAACATTAATAGCGGCCGCGATGGCCACAGCCACAATATTAGGTGTAAGTGCTTTGCCACTGAGGACATTGACACAAGTTACCCCTTCCAAGAAATATACGCAAAAATGTGGGGTCCCCCCCGGCGGGAAAGCTAACGTCTGCGTTACGGTGACTTGGTTGTACTTTACCTATGAAGGAACATCTGTGCGGGCATCCGAGGTTAAATATGTAAATGACGGAAGAAACAGCACTGCGGAGTTTAATCCCAATACCTTCTTATCTTACACTGTCAACCGTGGCACGTGCGAACGCCCGTACGTAGGCGTCCAAAGATACGGCTCGGTTAACGTAGGATCAGGAGGAACCCGAAACATCCCCTACACCACACAATTCTACCCGGGATTCCGGTGCCCTGCCTTCAGTACGCTAGTCAATATAGGCGGAGGTAAGACCCTGCGGCTGATCTCCCGATGGTCTGATCCAGGTATTTAAAGTTTCTGATTAACTCTTTTTTCTTGGTAGCAATTACAGTGTCTTAAGAATTTATATGTAAACTTTTGTAATAAATTTGAAACTTCTGCGAAAAATTTGAGTTTTGGGCTGAGATCAGGATGTAAGCAGTTCAAGAGGTAAATATGGCAAGCTTATCTAATCCTACACTGCAAATAGATCTTCTTACAGGTTCAGATCCTAATGTTACTGCAACGGTCAATGTCACACTCACTCCGTTTGAAAACTTTGTTGTTAGCCAGGGGCTGGTTAATTTACAACTCGCAGTTAAACTAGTTGGAGAAGATGGCAATTTCTTCAACGGAGGAAATGATGATTTGTACTTCTTTCCAACTAAAAATTTTACCAATGCAGGGATTAACACTTTTCAAGCATTAGTCAGCCTTGGAACGCTGGATGAAGATATTGGAAACGATGAGATATTCGCCAATTTTACCCTCCAAAGCACAGAGCAAGCTTTTCCAGTGAATACATCGATTAACAGCAATGTTATTGTAATTTAAACCATAATTCTCCTAATTTCGTCGGAAGTTTTGGTTAACTGGCAAAACTCAAAAAAGATAGAACATATAGCAATCCGAATTAAACTGTAAGAAAATCAGATGAGTAAAAGTACATATTTATAAGCTTTTCAGCCTTTTGATTTCTCACAAATTATTTAAGATTGCTATAGAAAACAGCGCTAACGAGCCTACACCCTAACGATCAAGCCTAACAACATACGCCAATTACGGGAATTGATGAATAATTCTGAGGACAGTTTACAGGATAACGATTAGCCTATTACTCCCAGGCAGCACCAGAATTGTATATTCATTCTTGAAAATTATTTATGGCGATCACTGTGGAGAATTATCTTTTTTAGGTGCGGAAGTTGTGTCAGTACAAAATGAAAGGAATGATTTTCCCAAAACGGGAATGGAAGAATCATAGGGTTTTACACACCCCCAAAAGCCTCATAACCCAGAACTGGCAATAGCTTGAGGGAGCTTTGTCTAGTTTGGCGAAGGTTGATTATTGTCAACGATATCTGCGGTTCTTGCTAGCCGGAGCGCTTTGTATAGGTGCGTAGAGATTGTCTCCCTGCGATCGCCTCCACTCATTCCCTAAGACCTTTTTTTGTTTTGGGAGCGCGGCGGGAACCGGATTAGATGAGGTGATTTTGTTCGCGGTCAGAAACTGAAAATTTTTCTGGTATTAAAACTGAAGTTGGTAGGCGATCGCTATTGTTGTCAAAAAAATTTGGAGTATCGCGGAAAGGGTGGAACTGTTCGGTAAGCGATCGGGTTGAGTGGAAAAATAGGTTTGGAAAAAGACAGTTTCCATAACCTATTTTTTAACCCTATCGCTTACTATGCATAAACTACAGAAGCACGACAAAAGCATCGGCCGTAGGGGAGCGAGAGCGATCGCCAAAAATAACCTCCTTCTTCAGGATGTGTTTTTACGAGTGTAGTATGGTTTTAATGCTTACTGTGAGGTTGTTTCACGCTGATGTCGTCAAAGCTGCATAAATGCTCGACCATTGCCGTCGAAATACTGGGCTTTGTGACAAGCTTACGAATGATGGAATACTCGGACTTGTCAATACTACATCTTTGTCCTTCTCCAAACTATCGAAGATAGCTTGGCAGAATTTTTCTAGTTGTGTCAGGATCATCACGTCAATGATTTATCAATTACTTTCATTGACTTTACGGTAGCAGTGTTACTGCTGACTGCTTTTCTCTAGCCTTTTAGTCCAAAGTCCAGATTGTTAATGTCACCAATTTTTATCTCCTTATTTCTTCACTGCCAAGGTATTCCAGAACAACGGAGATAGAGTTTTTGACCAGGGCGGATTAAGTCAGGATTTGAACCAATTTTGCGTTTATTGTCCTTGTAAATTTGGGTCCACTTATTACCCTTTCCACAATATCTCTTAGCTATTTTGAATAGTGAGTCCCCACGTTTTACGGTATACGTATAGCCTCCTACTATACTTGCTTCTTCCTGCTCATTGATCCTAGAGAAAAGAAGTACATTATTAATAACTTTACTTTCAGACATATTGCGCTCCGAAGTTTAGTTGATGTGTCTTTTTGATTTTAGAGGTAGGCTTGAATAAATCCAGCTATATAAAGTTATAGGTTGTCCTATCTAGCTTAGAAGATGTTTTAAAAAGGTCTTTGCTCTTATTGCTAGCACAGTAAAGCTTAATCCAGTGCAGAACTGCAAAATTATACCTTTCGGGACTTTTAGAACATCTTCTTAAAGTTAGTTATGTGTTACAGAAATTTACATAAATGGATTTATTCTACTGAATCTATGTGTCTATTAAATTTGTAAACCTCTACTTTATTTTGCAAGTTGAGTCATGACTTTTACATAAAAAATGGAGTTTTTTTACAAATATTTATTTTAATTCGAGAAGCTTGCAACTTTCTGGAAATTATGAGTGTTATAAATATTTTAAATTGGTAATAATTTCAATAAGTAAGTCGGCACAATCAAACCCATATATGTTTAGTTTTGTAAAAATTATGGAATGGCTAGTTTCTAAGCTACTTGTTGATTTTACATTTTGTCACATAGCTTAATTTTTTTTGTCCAACTAATTTAAAAAAATAGTTTTGTTGATTTTTATAATCATAAGGTATGTCTTTTTCTGTTTCATGCAAAAAAGCCGGAAAGAATTGTTAATTATCCAAGAGTCATGGAAGAGGATTATATGAATATTAAGCTAGCTAAATCAGGTTTCTTAGTACTTTGCTTGACCTGCGCTATCACCATAACTTTAGTATTCGGAAATATGCCTGGGAGTTCTCATGAATCTTCCTCACAACCGAATACCGCGTCAACTTCTAGTTCAATGATGAATTCCATACGAGAGTGGAAGGGCTTAATCCAACCTTTCTTAGTAATGACACTTGAATCACCGTTGCCAAGCCTGTACCCTGGCACAATACTACCAGGAATACGTTTCCCAGATTTGGGGCAAGAACACGTGGAAATAGGTACTTCAGTCATTTATAACTCAAATCCACCAACCTCCGGGCCGCACTACCCGTACCCAGCAGCGTGGGGTATATACAAAGAACCGCCCGCCGATGGATTTTTAGTACATAATTTAGAACACGGTGGAGTAATTATTAGCTATAACCCTAAGCAAATTAAAGATCAAGAGTTGACCCAGCTACGGCAACAGGCGCGATCTTTGAGCGACTTTAACGCACGTGTTATCCTGACACCACGGCAGAACCTCGACACAGCAATTGCACTTACCGCTTGGAATTACTTGCAGGAGCTTGACCGTTACAACTCTACAGCAGTAAAAGTCTTTTATGATACGCATATTGTTCGAGGCCCTGAATGCCAGGAAGGGCTATGTCCGGGCTAATGGTTTGTTCCATGAATAATGTTGGTTAACAGATTATTTGTCGCCTTAACAAATTAATGCCGTTCTCTCATAAACTTCTAAAGTCAGGTCTAGTTAAAAAGTTGTAAGATTTTGAGCATTCCTCACAAGGTGTGGACTAGCGATCGTAGTTAAAACTGAAAACCTTACATCATAATGTTTTTTCGATGGCATCAATTTGTTAAAACGACAAACAATCTGTTAACCGACACTCATAATAGTGCCTACTCATTTTGCTGTGGCGTGTTGTGAGATGAATGAGTATTTAGGCTACCGTCGAAGGTATAACATCGGTGAGTATACCTTTTTTTGAAAGCGGCTTTGCATGAAATCGATTTTTAAAAAGCGGTTTTGCATGAAATCGACATTTAATTTTAAGACTACTTACACCGCCAGTTATTTTTATCGCTTCGGCATCATCTATTACTGTGAACAAACTTTTCTTTTCTAGCTTTGTATTTTTCACGTAGATTATCCTAGACAGAATGCTGAGATAGTACCATTCTTTTTTCGGAAACTACGCACGAATTCGCCTCGGCTACTCCCACACCCCAATTAATCTCAGCTCCTCACCACCGCATCGCACGGGGTTTGTTTTTGGTGCGATCGCCTCCACTCATTCCCTAATACCTTTTTTTGTTTTGGCGGCGCGGCGGGGAGGCAATTAGATGAGGCGATTTCATTCGTGTAGAAAATTTGAGTTTTCAAAAGTGGTGTCAAATTTTGGAGGAGCGATCGCCAAAAATAACCTTCTTCAGGATATCGTTTTACCTGTGTAGTATGCTCTTAATCGTTGCTGTGCAATTGTTTCACGCTGATCTCGTTAAAGTGGAGTTTACCGACATCCACGCCCAAACCATTAAGGGTTTTGACAAAATCTTGACACTCTAGAAAGGCTGTACGAACAAAGGCTGCCTCTACAGATTGTAAAGCTTTCAGCCCAGGTCAGTATAGCTCTTGTTTATATAGCTGTAACTTCTAATTGTTTGAGGAAAGTGCAAGGTTTGAGTTAACTTTGCTTTAGCTGTTTACGTCTTAATACTGAACCAGCACTGAAAGTAGCTATTGACAGTAGCGCTGGTAGCAATGTAGGTTCGGGAACAGATGTAGCTTTTTCATTAAAGGTAAAGTTATCTAGCGCAAACTGTGTCCCAATACCCTTCTCTGTAAGATAGTCTGGCTCAACTCCGCCAAATGACTTGAACCTTAATTCATCAATACCAAAATAATCAAAATTAACTAAAGTTGGCTGTGTTGTATCTACAACCACAGTCTTTGAATACAAGGTTGCGCCGCTCTTAAAACCTTCTACAGTAACCGACAAACCATTATTCCAAGCAGCTGTGAGGTAAGCACTGTTGAAGTCAAAAATACCATCACTTACTAGGGCAGGGTCTCCAAAACTGTTGTAGGCCACGTAGTCTCCTGACACTCTACCATTGTCATAGCCTGAAAGTGAGATATTATTCTGCGAACCATTGGAGTAGTAAAAATTATCCCAATTAAATCCACCGTAACCATTAGGAATTAGATCATAGTCTTGAATAGGTGCTATATCATCAAATGTTAAAACAGTTGCTTGTGCTACTGCTCCTATACCCAAAACAATGGCTGTTGCTGCGATTGCAGCAGTCGATAATTTTTTCGCAAAAGTTGAAATACTCATGTGTTAGTAGTTGTAACTCCTGATAAGTCTGTGTTTTTTATCACACTTTTCAGAATATACACGCTCTTTGCCACGTAATTGAATTTATTTGAAATATAGAAATCCTACTTGAACTTTCCTCAGTATACTGACAAGGAAAGCATTGTATGTCAAGCTTCTAGGCAGCTAGTCGTTCAACAATTTTTTCGCAAAAAGCAAAAATTTTATTACAAAAATTTACATACGAAGCGTAAAAATTTAAGTAATCGCACCTTCCTATTGCTCAATACTGAATACCCAATGGCCTATGCCTCCACACCGCCAAATTGACGCCGTAGCACCCTTGCGTCGCCCAGGTTTATTTTTTTTTGAGATTGGGCGCGATCGCCCCTCCCTTCCCTCATCCCCAATACCCAATGCCCCACTTAAATCACAAGTGGGGTTAATTTTGCGATTCTAGGCGGCTGTATGGTCGTGGCTGTGGTGATTGTAACTGAAAACTGGTGTAGGCGATTGTGGCGGCGGTGGAGGGGTGCGTAGCTTGTTACCAAAGGCGATCGCCCAATGACTAATGACTAACACCCAATGCCCGATTCTAGATGCCGAACCGAACGTACTACAAAGAGCTAGTTTTTTGGGGTGAAGCTATCTAAGTATAAAAACCCAGTAATGTATAGGATTTGCATCGCTACCTCTTAAGTTTAAGTATTCAGGATATATTTAGGGGGGTAATTGCCGATTAGCAACTTTTTTTCGCATTAAGCAAAATGCGGTTTTTGTAGCATAAATATATTACAAGGGTGAGGATTTTAGTATAGCCAAAGAGACGCCGCGAAGCGGTCGTCGTTAGCAACGCAGTTGCCAGTCAAAAATAGGGTGAACTTGCCCATGCCGTTGTTAGACGGCGCCTAGCCCCGACACAGCTACTGCTTATTCAGTTACCCACTCCTCATGTTCTGGCTTCATGCACTGCTCCGACCAGGCTTCAAAGCTCTCATAGATGGCGGTCACGGGCCACGGCGGCATCTCCGGACTCCTCGCCCACGTCAGGTGAACCACCGTGACCCGGCCAGAGCCGTCCGAGAGTTCAAACAAGGCGTCGTCGGAGCCACCATGCCGGCCGATCAGCTTTACCGGAACGCCGTACAACTTGTGCTTGGGTGAAAGCTCCATCTCAAGTTGCCGCTCGAACGTCTCGCGAAAATCGGGGGCCTGTCCTTCCGTCGCCCACCACGGTTCTAGCCATTTCATGCTTGCACCTCAAGCCGCCTAACTCCCATAAACCGACATTTCCCTCGTAACCATTTTCTCAAATGCCCCGAATTGTTCTACTTTAGTACTTAATGAAAAGCTTATATAAAAATTCACGCAGTCTCGTAAAACCTTTTTTTGTTTCCCCTTGACAAAACTAGGGGAAAACTCGATAAGTATTAGACTTACGCCGCGTAGCGATCGCACTTCACCTGCCCACTTAACCAAATTCATCCCTAGCAAGCTTTTTAGGCTTTTCTATCCATCGAACTCACGTTAAGTAATCGTCGCCAGCAGGTAGAAGCCCGCCAGCCACGGCGTCAAGCGACGTGGGATTAACGTTCAATCCTTAGATAACATCGATACCCACTGTTAGAGAGTTGCCTCCCAAGTTATTGAGGATAAGGTCGCCAGAGCCGCCAAACGGGTCAATGCTGCCGGAGGAAGCCTGGGCAAAGTCGATCACCAGATCGCCGTTGACATTACGTACACCACGATCACCAGCCTCGATAGTGTTGCCAAAAACGCTCCGAATCTGCTGTATAGCAGAAGCAGAAGGTAATTCAGTGAGACTTATTTTGTCCCCTCTAGTGAAATCCTGGATGAGATCGTTGCCCTCTCTACTATCATAAAAAAAGGTGTCATTGCCGAAACCGCCCGTGAGCGTGTCGTTGCCCAATTGGCCGAACAACCTATCATTGTTCTCTTGGCCGAACAGGGAGTCGTTGCCGCCTGCTCCAAGGACAGTATCATTACCGAGACCCGCAGTAATGATATCGCTCTGGCTGGTGCCGTTAATACTATCGTTTCTGAAAGTGCCGTTGATGGAAGCCATTTTCGTGTCCTTATAAGTAAAGTAATTGAAGTTTGCAATTCTAATTAAGGTTAAACTTTTCCAGCAATTTGCACAGCATGAAAAAGTTTTATAAAGTCGTAACTTAAAAACTTAGAAATTGTCTGATTTAATTAATTAAGTTAGGAAAAGTTGTAAAAAGTCGGTTTTGAGAAGAAGTGTCACAGTTTAGCGCTCTTTAAGACATCGGTAACTTTAAGCAAGTATTATCAAGCGATTATAAAGATTCAAAAACAGAGTTAGTGCGATCACTCCTTGCCCTCCCCTCTCCCCTCTTCCCTCATCCCCAATGCCCTACTCAAAGCCTGAGTGGGGTTAATTTTGGGATTTTAGGGGTGTGTATGGTGCTGGCAGTGGGATTGTAGCCGAAAACTGGTGTAGGCGATTGTGGCGGTGGTGGAGAGGTACGATCGCTCCCAATGCTCAATGCCCAATACCCAAACCAAGAAAAGTAAATGTAAAGCCAGTGGGGATGTTCCATCCCCTCGTGTTTTTATATATATAGAAAAAATTACTAGGGTATGGAACGCCCTCTAAGCCTTGCCTGTAAGCTTTACAGCCGATAAAAATTTTAAACAGTATTTAGATTAGTAATGCAAACCCCACATTGTTTTAGACTAAAGTACTGTAGCCCAAAGAGCCATCTGCAAAGACAAAATTCTCAAAGCCCGTAGTAGAAAGTGTAATAACATTTCCATTGTTATTGAAGCTGATGTTAGCAGGGTTTAGAGTATTGCCCAAAATTACACCAGAAAAAGTGAGTTCAGAGCGATTGAAAGCACTGAGGTCTAAGGTATCAAAACCTTCTTCACCATCTACAGTCCCAGTACCAAACCCTTTAAAGTAGTCATTTCCAATGTCTAGATAAATGTTGATACCGCCACCAATAGTAACTTTTTGTTGAACTTCATTGATGGTACTGGTGGATGTAATAAAGTCATTGCCATCACCAGTCTTGATAGTTCCTTCTCCATAAATGCCATAGGCAGCACCACCAATTGTTGCTGTAGCCTGTCCGGTAAGAATGTCACAACCATTCCCAGTATCAATTACTCCGTCGTTGGAGATGCCTATAACCTTGAGGCTATAAGCTAAAGCGTTGCCAGAACCAGTAATAGTGTCATTTCCGTCTCCGGTATCCAGTAGCCCAGTGTTGCTGATCCCAGTCCCTCCGCCGTTAACGTTAATGGAGTAGTCGCTGCCGCTCTCCCCCTTACCACCCTGACCAGTACCAGTGATAATGTCATTTCCGTCCTCCGTATTCAGAATCCCAGTGTTGCTAATGCCAGTCCCTGTACCCCCGTAGCCGGCATAGTAGTAGCTTCCGTCTCTGGTGGTAAAGGGAC
Source organism: Nostoc sp. FACHB-892 (assembly GCF_014698795.1). Lineage (GTDB taxonomy): Bacteria > Cyanobacteriota > Cyanobacteriia > Cyanobacteriales > Nostocaceae > Nostoc. The sequence goes on along the minus strand of NZ_JACJTR010000076.1, from coordinate 6,803 downwards.
TGAAAGCCTTACCAGTGCCGCCCTGACCAGCACCAATAATAGTGTCATTTCCGTCCCCCGTATTCAAACTCCCACTCCTACTGTTGGCAATGCCAATCCCATCACCGCCGTTGCCGCCATTGAAGTTTCTGTTCTCAGGGCTCTCCTCACCCTTACCACCCTGACCAGTGCCAGTGATAGTGTCATTTCCTAAGCCTGTAGAAATGAAACCTCCAGTTAAAATATCAATCCCAATTGCTGGAAATTTATTTAAATCTTCCCCTACTATTGTGTCGTCACCAGCAGTGCCTGTGAAATTGGGTCGAACTGTAAATTTGGGCATAATCAAAATCCTCTAAATTTAGATTAGTATTGAGCTTCTAAGTAGAGCAGCCTTGGCAAGCAGGATAGATATAGACGAATTAGTGAGCGGGGTAGATGATTTTCTCTCTTGATTTGGCGACGCTCAAACAATAGCTGCAACCTGTTATCCTCTTTACCTGTTATGCAAAATGCTTAAGCGATAGGTATGACCACGCCACCACAGCCACGCAGACGATTGATGAGCGTGCGATTACTTTCTTCGCGGACGGGTACGCCATCGCAAATCAAGTAAACCCCAATTAATGCTCATCAAGCAAGTACCTGCTTAATTTACGTTCGGCGTACAAGTTTTATGCAGAACCAGCCAATTGTTTACAAAAGTTCATGAAAAAATCCTGCCTGATAATTTGACAGCGTAGTGTCTGTTAAGTTTTCAGTTCCAGAGCATTAACTTTTTCATAACCTAACCACGGGAATTTATCACCAGACCACCTCGCTAAACTCGCGCTCTGACCACGCCACTGCCACGCCAATGTTGCAGCGATTGCAAAGCAGTACAGCCGCCTAGCAAAAATAGATTGGAGGTTTTGGGGTTTTGGTAGTCATGGTCTGGTAGTTATATTTTGGTAGTCACGAGGATTAATATCTATTTATTATTTATATAGAGGTCGTGACTACCGTATCAAATTCTGATACAAAATGAGGGGATATTCAGTGGTGACTACCAAATAATGTATAAAAACCAGTCTTAACAAAGCAGTACAGTAGTTAGGCTGCGGGGCATAAGAGTTATGCCAGAAGAAAATAATAAAGCATAACTATTTTGAGGCGATCGCAAAGCAGGAGGCGCGGCGGGAACCCAGAATATATCTGCCACCAATACATAGGCAGGGTAGGCAGTAGCACAGGGCTAGGAACTGATCCAGAGGTCACAGAAGCATATCAGAAATGGGAAAATCGTAAGCGGTTAGACGCACTTGATAAAGCACTTGATGAGATAGAAAACGCGCTTATCGGAGTTATGCCAAAAGAAAATAATAAAGCATAACTACTGAAGTGATGATGTAACCGATTGGCGATCGCAGGTTTGAGGAGTTAACAAAAGAGTAGGTTTTTGGGTGGCATGAACCACCCGTTTACTTATAAGAAGGTGGTTTCTTATAAGCAAGATTCTGATAAATGAAGAGCAGCGCGTCGCTATAATTATCTTCCCCCGAATCTTGATACCCTTGTGCTGCTAGTCTTAAAAAATATACTGCTGTTTTTCTTTATATTACGAGTAGCTAGCGAGGATCAAATTTTAAATATGGCTTTTGAGCAAATCGAAGCATTTTTAAAGAAAATGCAGTCTGAACCTGAACTTAAAAACGAGGTGCTTGCAGCACCAACCGCAGATGATGTTGCGCGAATAGCACTCTTGCTTGGTTTTGAATTTTCAGGTGATGAATTATTGAGAATGTCAGGTAAGAAAGTTGGCAGCATTACTGTTAGAAAAACTGATCTTCCTGGAGAGTACAACTAGGGATCACGCGAGAATTTTTGAAAAAGGCAGCTATGCTGAGGGATGAATAGCGATCGCTTTTAGCTTCTCCCCAGGATGACAAATAAGCCGCGTAAATGTGGTGAATGGGCAAAAATAAGCCAAGTTAGGAGATTAAAGGGACTATAGGCGATTGTGGCGGCGGTAGTAGGTGCAATCGCCCCTTCCCCCTTGTCCCTCATTCCCGAATACCCTTTTTTTGTTTTGGGTGCGCGGCGGCCCCGCACTTGATGAGGTGATTTTGTTCGCGGTCAGAAATTGGAATTTCAAAAGTTACGCTAATTTTTCAGATATTAAAACTGGAGTTGACAGGCGATCACTACCTTTGCCAATCTCGTTAAAGGCTCAATTGCCGACTTTTTTGGATTCTACATTGTTGATTCAATTGTAGAATCGCCCCAAACCAGGGTTTGAGGTGATTCAATCTAAGACAATATTCCGCTAATGCTTAGTGTAAGAGCGTTAGCGGGATTTTATGTGAAATGGTTTTCTCGCAACTTAAATGAAAGCAACATAAAATTTTGCATCAAATCATAAGCGTGTGTGGAATTTCTGAACCATAATAAAAATATGATTTTTAAAAATCCTTTCGGACTTTAAATGCCTTGAAAAACAGCAGAATTATCTACTTTCATCCAAGGCAAACGCATCTAAATAACTCTTAATAACTGACGAAATTTGTAGGGCAATTACATTAACTGAAAGAGGCTGTCAATAACCGCCGTAAGTCTTCAATCACTGGGATTGACCTAGTAGCCAGCTTCCCCTTCGTGTTTGACTTCCTGATAATCAGCCGGGGTCTAAAGTTTCCCTTGGGTGTATAGATATCTTGGGTCAACAGGGTACAGCATTCACGGATTCTACAGGCACTAAACAAATGAAAACAAACAATATTTTAAGTACAATACTAGTGCTAGGAGTTGTGATAGGCGGTGTTTTGCCTGAAAAGGAAGCCTTTTCACAGACAACTCAAATTTGTGATTCACCTTATGACCTTCCAAAAGAGTTTGTTATAACTCAAAAATCTTATAGCAGGCAGTGTCGTTCTTACAATAGTACTCTTCTAACAATTCAAAATGCTAGTATTCTCCCACTTGGTAGTTCACTAAGGATCTGTAGCCCATTTTTTCGCCCAGATGGTTTTGTTGTAACTGGGAACTCCCATAGTATTACTCAGTGTGGTATTCCTTTTAGTTTTTATAATGTTGTAACAATCACGCGTGCTGATGGCTTACCTCTTAATAGTTTATTAGATATGTGTTCTTCATCTTCATTGAATCTAACAGGTTGGATTATAATTCAGAGATCCTTTAATCCTAAGTGTGGTGGTTCAAATCCTTTTAATGTTGTAACAATCAAGCGTGTTAGGTAATTAGTTGGGGTGCGACTTTTCCCACCCACCCGCCAAATTACACCCCGTATTGCCTCGTGTAGCACGTTTCATGTGGGTATCTCGCTCTACACCACTTCTAGTCACTGGTGACAGCATAGACAACGCCGCCGCCGCACCTAACACCTGTTCGTCGGTCACTTCCAAGTATCTCTGCAACTGCTCTAAATTTCGATGCCCTTAGAAGCGTTCGCTGGGGTGGACGCTACCTCCATGACTCTGTTAACTGGTACGCCTGAAGCTATGGGTACTCACGCCGATTATCCCAGCTTGTTTGCTACTTTTACTCCTACAAATCCAGTTGTAAAAATTTGAAACAAAAAAAGACATAGTGCAGAAAAGTTACCGAGTAAACCTTGATAAGAAGATAGAGGTCTAAAGAAAGACCTAGATGATTAAATCAGGAGAACAAAACCTATGCTTAAAATTACAGACTTGTTTGATAACAAAGATTTTATTGAGTTAAAAGAATCTGAAGAAGAGAAAATAACAGGCGGCGCAAATTACCCCACCTACACCGTAGAGCGGGGGGACACACTATCTGAGATAACTGAAATTTTCTATGGGGATGGCACTGCTTCTTGTTACAAACCAGTTGCTAGGCGTAATGGCATCTCAAACCCCAACTTAATCCGCCCTGGAAAGAAAATTAAAATTTATGATTATGTTGCGGGATGTGGATATAGCAGGCTAAGCGAAGCTTAAATGTTACTGAGTATCCCTCTTTCAAGAAACACGAGTCGAAACCCTTATAAATATTAAATTTTTCGATTTCGAGTGTTTCTTTCATTCATAACCGGTGGCGATTGCCGCCAGTACGTCTGCTCCTAAGAAACCGTATTTGCTTGGGGCTGAGGAACAAGCTCAAAACCTAAAGCTAGGGTCAATGCAACACGATGCGCGTTTAGCTCTCTAGTGCGATCGCTTGCCGCCGTAGGCATCGCTCCCAATATTCAACACCTAAAAATAGATTGGAGGTTATGGGGTTTTGGTAGTCAGGTCTGGTAGTCACGATAATTTGGTAGTCACGATGGTTAATATCTACTTATATAGAGAGCGTGACTACGGTATCAACATCTGATACAAAATGCGGATATTTTCAGTGGTGACTACCAGTTTTCGTATAAAAATCAGCATTATCAAATCAGTACAGAAATGAAGTGGTTGCCCGTAGTCACGCCAAGAATTCAGATTGGAGATTTAGGGTTCTGGTAGTCATGATGAATTTGGTAGTCATGATGATTAATATCTATTTATATAGAGAGCGTGACTACGGTATTAGAACTTGATACAAAATGTGGCTATTATCAGTGGTGACTACCAAATAATGTATAAAGTTCAGCATCAATTTAAGTAGTAAGAAGTTGAAAGAGGGGCGCGGTCATCTCATAGGGAAAATGAGGGCGATTGCTTTATTAAAGAAATTTGGAGAGGATAGGAGCGATCGCACTCTTGGTGGACGGTTACTCCATCGCCAAACCTTGTTAGCGCGGTTATGGGAGTTATGCTTTAAAATTTCCAATAAGCATAACTTTTATGATTGCCATGAGCAACACCTCCGGCACACCTAACGACGATGGCTTCGCCAACATCTAACGGCGATCGCCAACCATAGGATTGCCCAAGCCAATTAAGCAAATCGCCGCTAAAATTTAATGGATGGAAGTTGAGGGAGTAGTGGTGGGAACGCTGTGTCGCCATGCAGTCCAAAACTCAGATTCCCTGCACACCACCCCATCAACTTATATAAATAAGGCCAGTAGTGTGCAGCCCCAAAACCAAAGACTACCTGCACGCTACCCCATCAACTTATATAAATCAGACAAGTAGTGTGCAGTCCCAAAACCAAAGATTACCTGCACGCGATCCCACTAACTTATATAAACAAGACCAGTCGTGTGCAGCCCCAGAACCAAAGATGACCTGCACGCGACTCTCTCTATTTATTAAAACCAAGGTGGTGCTGTGCAGTCTAAAACCAAAGATTCTCTGCACACCATACCCCTAACTTATATAAATAAGGCCAGTAGTGTGCAGATCGAAAAACCAGACAAAGAGGCTTTTGACATCTCAGAGTTAAATCTTGTTTACTCAATAAATCTTAGATCAGCCGAAGTCAAATTTTCTCAATATAGGAAATTAACCCAAGCGATACGATCGCCTACGGCGGGCGGTACGCCATCGCGGGAGACGCGGCACGCCACCAGTCAAGCCCAGCATTTTAACCAATAACCGCGCTGACGATTTGGTGCGACGATTTGGTGCGATCGCCATAGCCAAATTCCGCTAGCGCGGTCATAGGAGTTATGCCTTAACATTTTTAAATAAGCATAACTTTTATAAGTGCCATGACTGATACCTCCCGCACGCCTAATGGCGATCGCTTCGACCAAATCATAGAGAAGCTTCAGGAATTAAAGGAAATCAGACAGCAGTTAGTCAATGAACCAATGTCTGAACCTGGGATCTGGATTCATCAATATGAGGTGCGGAAGCAATACAAAAAAGGTGGCGAAGTTTATTGGTACGTGTATGCCAAATGGCAAGCGAATGAGCCTATTTTCAAGAGGAACCCAAAAGCTAGGCTAAAGGGCATTGTGAAGCGCGGCAAGAATCCAGAATACACCTGCCACCAACACATAGGCAGGGTAGGCAGTAGTACTGGGCTAGGAACTGATCCTCTTGTCACTGAAGCATATCGAGAGTGGGAAAATCGTAAGCAATTGGATGCGATCGACAAAGCACTTGAACAGATAGAAGCCACGATTGTCGAAGTTATGCCAGAAGAAAACAATAAAGCATAACTTTTAAGACGATAACGCACCCCTTTACTTTCCCAAAACGGGAATCTTTGACTACTGTCCACTGGGCATTAGTATTGCAGAGATGTGGAAAAATGAGCAAACTATTGTAAATACGTAACCTGTTATGAGTTACCAAAAAAAACTAGGATAACAGGATGATGGGATTTGACTAGAGATTGGGATGGCGATGGCGATCGCCTACCGGACAGGCGAGACGCGGCAACAGCCGTCGTCGTCAGCAGCTACAGCTACGCTGCCAGTCCAGCCTTCACGCTGCCCCTATGTCATTGCAAGCGAAACGATCGCCTACGGCGGGCGGTACGCCATCGCAGAAGACGCGGCAGCAGATGCCAGCCCAGAAAGACTACGCATCTAGATGAAATTACCAGATATAGTAATTGCTCAAGCCAAGGCGTAGGGCGCAAGGGCGCACCCGTCCTACAACGATCGCCTACCGAAGGCATCTCATAGCCAGCCCACCGTACATGGACAAAACTGGCAACCTGTTACTTTGAACTTAACCAGATACTCTCGTAACCTGTTATGCTCTACACAGCATTAACAGCATGAGTTTAACTATAACGCGCAGCAATCCTCTGTAAGCTTGAAACCGTTGTCCCGAAAGGGTTCTACATACTTGCGGTGAGCATCGCTCAAACGCATAGATGGATGCCCATCTAACCTGTTAACGCAGATATATTAATGTTTTAACAGGACACCGCAGACATATAAGGATGATTGTCCGTTAATTTAAATTAACGGACAA
>NZ_JACJTR010000075.1 GCF_014698795.1 Nostoc sp. FACHB-892 | reverse complement strand
ACCTTCAATGAAGACGCTTGCCGCGTCCGTACTGGCCATGCTCCACAAAATCTATCATTGCTGCGTCGAATTGCACTTAACGCTTTAAATTTGGAACAATCACTCAAGCGAAGTAACCGTCAAAAATCAAACAGAGCTGCTATGGATAACAACTATATGTTGACCATTTTAACTGCTTGCTTATCTCATCATCATGATGCTGAAAAGCCTTGTTGTCAATAGCCTTTGAAATGCGCTTACCCTGCATGGCAGATGAGAGGGAGGATTGAAGATAGCAAAACATACGTCCAACGTCGTCAGCAGATGGAACAAGACCTGCGTAACTTTGAGGATGTTGACAGTTTGCCTTTCGATAAGGACACAGCATATTAAGCTCACCCTAAGCAGAGCGAGTGGTAATATAAGCTGAAAGCATTATAAAACAGCGCTTTCAGCTTTTTAGTGACATCCTTTTAATGAGCTTGAACAGCACGCAGGTTAGCAGCAGCCGATGGTTTGGCAGAGCGAAACGCCCCGTTAAAAAAGGCAATCATTCCTAAAATGGCAAAGGCTGTAATGATTAATATGTGCAGTGAATTGAATGCCGAGCGTTCTCTGACTACTTCAGCCCACATTACTTTCAGTTGATCTTCCGTTGTCTTCCTGAGCGAAAAAGCGAATTGTTTGGTTAATTGGCTTGCCGTTCTATAGCTGGAGGGATTACCCCAGACGATCGCACAACTGACTTGTTGGAAGCGGCGGCAAGGAACGCAAACATCCCTAAAATAGCAAAAGACGTAATAATCACTTGCTGTAGGGAGGCAAATACTGACTTTTCTTTCTCCTTTTGGACAGTGATGCGATTCAGATTCTGTTGAAATGCCGAGAAATACAAATAATTCAACACTTGTTTACACAAGGTAGGGTCTTCACCTATCTGTACTTTCTGGCACAGAAGAATTTCTAGATGCTCCCGGCGGCGATCGCTTGTAGACAAATCGCGCTCGTCCCACACTTTTGCCTGGGTTGTATCTAAAGGTCTATTAATACCTAATATAGTCATACTATGGCCTCACTTGATTTAGGAGTTAGTTGAGAAAACAGGTGTAATCGATAATTCAATTACACCCTACGTGCTTTTTGAAAAATGGAACTCGTATCTAACTTAAGAAGTTTAAATATGCTTTCAAAAAAGAACTAGCTACCTTAGTACTGAAAAAATGGGTACTAGAGTAACTAGTAAAGTTAGCGAATTTATGCTATATTTCCCATTCCAAATCTGGTTGTAGAGATGGGGATAGAACCTGTGCTTTCGGTGGTGGTTGGAGTGTATCCGGCTCCAACGGGTTCGTACCATCCTGAAATATTTCTTGTGCCAGAGTCCGCCCATCTGAGTCAATGTCACTACTCAAGAAATACTCTAAAACCTGCGGTGACGCACCATCAATTGCTGCTTGTGCTAGTAGAGATTTGATGAATTGGGGAGATGCTTCACTATCAGCTAGTACCTTCAAGGTTTGCTCGGCATCTTGGATGGTCATTTTGGAGATATCTTTAACTCCAACTTCGTCCCAGACATCCCCGAAATACTGTCGATATTGCTGATTGAAGTCTTGCTCTTGGGCAAATCGTGATAATTCTTGTACCTGCAAATGTGTCGTTTCAGCCATCTTAATTTGCCAATGTTAATTGTTCACGCTTGTTACTGTTAGAGCGATCGCACTTTTAGATGAGGAAAGGTGCAAGTTGAAGCATATCTCTTACCAAGAGAGGCTTTTACGATGTTAGACAGAATATCTGTCTAACATCAAGTGCAAGATATGAACTACACTCTATTGATAGAAGTGAGATGATTAACTGCTGGAGAATAAGAATCTGGTACTAATTTCTGTTTGCGCTCATAGCAAAAATTTTCATCCAGCATTCTCACATAACTAATATGAGTTGCCCAAACATCAGCCAGTCGCTCACCCAAGCCAACGGTATCTAACGATTTGGGAATAACTACTCCACCATTCCAAACGATAGGGATGCTTTCTGTTTGAAAATATTGTGTCAGTTCTCGACGCACAAACTCACCAGTACCACCACAGATGAGAACTTCGTCTAATGGTACATGGTTTTTCACCCAGCGCAGCAATGCTCGACAGTATTCATCCCGAATCACTTCTAAAACTGATTTAAACAACTCTAAATCCGAGTTAATTCCTGATGGTGTATTCCTACGTGACAAATTTCGTAATGCAGTGAAATTACCTTTACTTGCTTCCACTAAAGCCGCCGCTATACACGGATCATCTTTCGATAGTCCTACGCTAGTACGTTCGACAAACTTTTGTAACACCCAATTCATCCCCAAGTCTGTCGATTCTTTCTTTGCTACTTTCCCTTTTTCTGAAAGGGTAAAACTGGCATTACGATGACCCAGCATTAACAATCCTATATTTTTTTGAGAAAATACATTCCCTAGAGCGCGACTCCTGTAAGAAATAATACCTGTTCCTTCAGGAAGATTTTTGAAGCTATTGACCTTAATTTTCATTCTTCCCGTTGGCGTTATTACTCCTTGCCTATAGTTTAAGACAAACTTTTTAGCCAAATCTTGTACATTCTTCTCTTCTCCAGGTGGTAGCAAAATCTGGAGAAACATTTCGTGAATATCTACATTTATTTGACGTTTAGCTAGCCACAACAAACCAGCAACCTTTGATAAGGCATATTCAGACTTCAAATCTTGCAGTGCCGCAGTTCCAGCAAACTCTCTTTTTGCAATACTCCCTAATACAGAATATTCCTGACCAATTCTCACCCAAGCGCTATCATCAGGCAGCGCATCTACAGTTAAATGTTTGGTTGAACCCTCTCCCACATCGGCAACTTCTGGACTCATCCACAATGCAAATGGCACTCCCGCCGGATAAATCTGGGCGATCGCTTTGGTTGAACTACCCCCCAAGTCTGCCGTCAGTATAAACTGTACGACTTGGCTTGATTTGTCCTGATTAGTATTTGTAGTTGTCATAAATTTTTATTACCGCTTGTTTCATCAAATCCCAACAATTGAGTAGCCATTAATAAGTCTGGTGTCATTTTCAAGTCCATTAATCCCAAATCATCATCAGATAGCAAGGATTCTTCCTGCTGACTTGTTTGCTCTAGTTCCTCTTGTTCTTCTTTCTCTTTGCGAATCACATTTGTTGAGATTGGCAAGCTTTTTTCTAAAATCGGTGATTTGTTCTGCTCTATTTGTTGTGGTGGCAAAATCGCACTACTATCTACTTCAAAAGAATTAGAAACCTTTTGCATTAAAATTCTAATCTTTACTAGCTTTCCTTCCAATTCCCCAATACTCGACAAGCAAGCTTCAATAAATTCCTCTTTACTTACCTTTCCCACTAATGCTTCTATTAGCCAGTAACTTGTCACTGCTTCCATTGTCAGTTCACCTGCCGACTTTTTTGAGCGATGATTCACCAAGTATTCAATAGTTCTTCCATCCCAAGAATCATGTCTCCGTTTTACTCTTGGCAGTTCAACGTCTTTGCTTCCCTGTTTGTCCATTTTAAAAATCAGTACAGTTGTCTTATTGTTTACATTTACAATACTTTATACAAAAATGAGTATTGCGGGTAGTCTAAATGAGTATTTAGGCGGAGAAATCCCCCTTTTTCTCTCAATTGCGTTTCCACTGTGTTTTCACTGCGTTCCGCTTTTTCCCTCATTTATGAGTATCTGTGCGTAATTCGTACCCAAATTATTCACCGCTTAGAACCAGGCGACTAAATGCCTGGAGTCTTTGCTATGTAAGCACTTGAGCTAGTTAGGTATTAGAGTTCCTTCAAAAAGTCTTTCAAGCCGCTAAAATAATCGTACTTACTACGACTATCTTCACTTTTTCGCATTTGAGCAATTTAGCTATTTTGGCGACTAGTCGCAATTGCTCCGATTTTGGGAAAATCAGCGTGATAACAAAATCATACCAAGTTTATCCAAGATATGAAGTCATGAGCTACGCGATCGCGCGATTAAAAAAATTAAAGCGGGGTAATATATCAGGGAGTGCATCTCACACTGCAAGAGAAAGAGAAACCCCAAACGCTGACCCCACTCAAAAAAATATTCGCTTCATCGGTAGCCTCGACCCGCATGAACGATTAGAGGATTTAGTGTTAGCCAAAATTGCCGAGCATGAACAAAAGCGAAGGATTCGCACTGATGCGGTCTACTGTGTAGAGTTACTGTTGAGTGCATCGCCTAGTTATTTCCGTCCCGACTGCCCAACTAATGCTGGGTACTATGAACAACAAAAGTTGGATGATTGGGTGGAAGCGACTCACCAGTGGTTGGCTGATGAATATGGCTCACGCATTGTCAGGGCAGAATTACATCTAGATGAAGCCACCCCGCACATTCACGCTTACTTTGTGCCGGTTGATGATCAGGGGCAATTGCGTTGTAATCATTTCTTCGACGGGCGGCAGAAAATTCATGAGTTTCAGGATTCGTACTACCAGACAATGCGGCTAATTGAACTAGAGCGCGGTATCAAGGGAAGCAGAGCAAAGCACCAGGACATCAAAGACTTTTACCGGATTGTGGAGGAGGGGCGTGACTTAGAAGTTGATGAGCTAAGTGCAGCGCAATTGAAGGCCAAAGCTGCCGACCGAGACAGGGCGAATCAGCGAAAACAGGAAATGGAAGCTACAGCCAAAGCTCTCTCACTTGAGAATGACCAATTACGGCGGCGGATAGAGCAGTTGGAGCAAGATAATCAACAATTACGAAAACTTACCGAATGGTCAACTGATTTAGCTTTAGATGATGTTGCTTGGGAGTTAGGGCTGTGGCGTAAAGGGAATGAATGGGTAGGAGGAAGCCACATCATTAATATAGATGGCTCTAAATTTAGTGACCTTGCTCCCGGTTCTCATTTTGAAGGTAATCATGCAATTGATTTAGTGAAACACGTTAATCAATGCAACCAAACAACTGCGATCGCATGGTTAGGGGAGCGATTTGGTGAAGTCGGCGCAAAACGTGCTGCGATCGCTCATGCTCAAAAAGTTGCGGCTGACATTATCCAAACTCAACCAGCACCTCAATTTACGCTACCCGTTGAGGATAAAGCTAACTGGTCAGACGTTGAACATTACCTCAAACAGAAACGAGGCATACCTTCTGATTGCGTACAAATGTTACATAACCAGGGGCTAGTTTATGCCGACTCAAAAGCAAATGTTGTGTTTGTGATGCGGGATCTCGACGGAAAGACCAAAGGAGCATTTTTAGAAGGTACAACCAATAAATTCTCTGGTTATGAATTAGGTACAGTTCGTCGTGATAGCTGGTTTTACTTTACTTTGGGGAAAAAGCCCAGTGATAAAACTAGCACTGCTGTACTGTCTGACTCTCCTATTGATGCCATTTCAGTAGCCATGCTGGAATATCACCTTAAAGGAATTCCAGAAAACAGAACAGTTTACATGGCAGTAGATGACACTTCAAGTTTACCTGTTGAAAGATTACGTAATGTTCCTTGTGTACAAGTAGCTTTTAGTCAATCAACTGCGGCACGGGCTGTTAAAGAATTATTGCCACACTCGACTCAACTCAAGTGCGAAAGTCGGGATTGGAATACGCAGTTAATCAATTTCTCACATCAATTGCAACAACGTTATTCACAACAAAAATACGAGGAATTAGAGCTATAGTTGCAAAAAAGTCAAGCTACTCTAGTACCGATTTTTTCAGTACCAAAGTAGCTAGTAAAGAGTTTTAGCTATCAATAATATTGGGGTGAAATTTCACTAAAGCCCTAATGAATAATGAGTTAATTAAACAAATATTTGGATTAATTAAGCTTAACAATAAGCTGATTGCTGTCGAGTCTCCATTGCAAGAGAGGGTCAAACTTTTGACAAATCTCGCCAGTGAATGCCAGCAATACAATATTAACTGTTACCTGTGGACACTGGAAGATGACCAATTGCACCAGTTATCTAGTAAGGAGGGATTCACTTTACAAAGTGTTGAGCAGTATCAAGCGATCGCCAAGAATCGACGCGAACATTACTTTGAAATTCTCCGATTTTGGAAAACCACCGATTTAGAAGGAATCCTGATACTGGAGGGTATATTCCCTTGGCTGGGCGAAGCTACCACTGACCCCGATTTCTTTCTGACTTCCGAGTGGATCAAGTCAGCCCTCATTAACCTGAAGCTGTACAATTACAATGCTAACAAGACAGCGATTCTCTTGGGGTCAAACGCCACTGTGTCATCTGACATTGCCCCCGAAGTTCCCATAGTCATTCAACAACTGCCAGCTATAGAGGAAATAAGCAGTTACTTAGCCCAAGTATTACCTGATTACAGCCGCAGCGATATTCATGCGACGGCGATCGCCGGCTTAGGCATGTACTTGGCAGACATTGACTATGGAATCAGACAGGCAAGCGCTCCTGGTGAAATTAAACCGGATAAGTTAGTGTCTCAACTGTCCGCTTACAAAATCGAACTGTTTAAGCGAACTTATAATATTCAATTTCTCCAACCTCCAAGCACACCCATTGGTGGTTTAGAACTGATCCAGCAAGCGTTTAAAACTTATAAGCGCCTTCTATCCTCATTGGCTAAAGCTTACAATCTTCGTTTACCCAAGGGGATTTTACTAATCGGCCCACCGGGAACAGGAAAATCTTACTCCGCTAAAGCAAGTTCTGCACAATTGGGGCTACCTCTGATTATTTTGGAGTGGGGGAGTTTCCGCAGTTACGGTAATTTGGCTGAATATAAACTCAAGAGTTTACTCACACTGGTAGACCGAATCAACCGTGTAATATTATACCTCGATGATTTTGATAAGGGATTCGCCGGGGATGATGATTTATCCAAACGCCTCGCTGGTATGCTTTTGACCTGGATGCAAGAACGTACTAGTGAGGTTTTAATTATCGCTTCGGCTAACAATATTCAATGGCTACCACCAGAGCTAACCAGAAGCGGACGCTTCGACGAGATTTTCAAGGTGGATCTCCCAAATTACGGCGAACGGCACGAAATATTCAAGATTCACTTAGCCCGTTTCGATCCTCGTTTCCGCGATCGGGGCGATGGGTACAGCGAAGAAGAATGGAAAAGGTTACTCAAAGCCACGCAGCGATGTGTGGGGGCGGAGATTCAAGCCATTGTTGAACGTGCCGCCGTCTTTAGTTTCTGTGAAATGTTTGGTGATGATGTTGCACCAGCTAGCGAACTGCCATCACTTGAGATTAGATTATCGGCATTGCTGGCTGCAAGGCAGAGTATGAATCCTCTGGCCATCCGCGAAGCTGACCGAGTTGAAAGTATGCGTAACATTGCGGCTTTGCATGGCCTTCCATCTAGCCCGATTGATTCATCTATATATAGTCTCGGCAATGTTGATATTTTTGGTGAAACATGAAAACTTTAAAAATTAATTCCGAAAAAGATTTATACCTTGCTGCCTTCAACTTACTGAACATACTAGGCCCTGTCGCTGGAGTATCAATTATCATTGGCACTGTGGCGCTCGGTTACGTCCAAACTCGTCCCCAAAATTTACCCGTTACCTACATCCTCACTCATGGCAAGCGCACATTTAACTTGGAAGCCGCTTCTACACCAGAGCAATTAGAGAAAGGGCTGAAATTTCGAGCATCCTTAAACAATGATCGCGGAATGTTATTCAACCTGGGAGGAGAAATTTATAACGTGCCTTTCTGGATGTACAAGGTAAATTTTCCATTAGACATCTTTTATCTTAAGGACAATGTGGTGACAACTGCGGTTTACAATGCCCAACCGTGTTACAAAACCCCTTGCCCCATCTATAAGGGGAAAGTTGCCAATCAAGTGCTAGAGTTAGCAACAGGCGCTGCCAATATCAAGGTTGGCGATAGGCTTAACATCCAACCCTTATCATCAGCCAAAGAATGATATCGATTGCGATCAGGCTGTGATGGCAATTTGCCAAAAACATGTGTATTGCATTAAACAGGCTTTAACACACAAAAGCAAGCAAAAGTCAATCTCCACATTTCTACCTTACTGAGCTAATTACAAGAATATTTATACTAATAAATAATTGCAGGGATTATATGTCAAGCAAAAAGGTTGCTAACAATATAATTGATTTCTAAATACTTAGAGAATGAATGTTAGCAATATTATACTAGTACTTTTGTGCTATTTTTTTTTAGTACTAAAGTGTCTCCATCTTGAAGCTGACTTGTTTAAGAATGTGCGTATTCCTCATCCAATCGTTCAGGAGAACGAGATGCGTACTGACTACGAATATCTAGAAAGTTTTTCCGCTTCGGCAACGGCAACCCTCTCACCTTCTCCAAAGAATGAGAGGGCGACAAAAAGCACACTTACACTGATGGGTGTGACTGGTGTGTTGATGATAGCAGAGATGTCCGTCCACAATATATTGATGGGTGGATTTATGATTGCGTCCGCCATCGTCATTGCCTTGCCGAAACAGTCACAAGCATTATTTACTAACTTCGATAAACTACAACGAAAGTATGGAGTTAATCTCTATGCTGTGTTGTTTGCGCTGTTAGCAGTAATTTGTCTAATTGATTTTGCGGCGGCTCCAGCTAATGCTCAGTTTTTCAATAATGCTCAAACTTGGATGACCACCACTTTTGGTAATGCCAACAATGGACAAACATCAGAAGTTATCGCACTTTTTTTCAATGTATTGAGAGCTTTATTCCTATTATATGTTGGGATCAGTTTAGTTCGGATTATTCAGTCCGCACGCAATGATGAAGACTGGCAGACACTAGCAAGAACTCCATTAATCATAGTTATGGCAGTTTTCGTTGGAGATTTAATTACTGGCTTGATTGTTCAGTAAAAAGTTTTTTTTGGTTATCAGTTATTGATACATACGCATTCGGATTAATAGCTGATAACTTTTTATTAAATCATAAATATGTCAGAGAAACATGGTTTTCGGACAGTAAATCGAATTTTAGGAGAAAGACCAAGACTAGGGCCATTCCCTGCTGACCAAATATTTGCCTGGACATTAATAGCAGTAGTCAATGTTTTTCTGTTCAATTATCTACTGAAAACAAGTTGGTTAGGTACTAGCTTAAGTATTGCTTGGGGATGGGCAACATGGTGGACAATTTCTACAAACAAAGACTTTTTCGGTAAGTTCGTCAGCGTCCCTCGAATTAGTAGGGGATATATGAGACATAAACCAATTCGCAATTCGCAATTCGCAATTCGCAGTTTTGAAGATAATTAAATTTCAGTTATTAATAAAGTTATGCCAAATTCTTCTAATAAGGCTAAAGATAAATTAGGTAAAGTCGCATTAGAAAAGGAGCAGGTTAGTGTTGTGAAAATGCTCACTCCCTATCCCTTAAGAAAAAATACTACCAAGAGTACGCTCAAAAATTTGGTTTAAATAAATCCGAGGAAACACCTGATATAGATAACTCAACAAGAGTTGAAGATTTGATCAATGAAAAGAAAAAGACATTCTTGCAGCAGATATTAGAAACTAAAGGGCGCAAACTGCCTTTTGTTGACAGCCAACAGTCAAAATTGGTTGAGACTGAAAATAATCAGGTTGTTAAAAAGTCTCTCATTCCTGCACTAATGAATATTATCGTTACAAAGGGACAAGATACTATTGGTGGTCGGGTCTATGAAGGCATGGCTTATCAATTAAATTTGTTGATGAGAGAAGGTATGCAGCGTCTGACTGTTTGGCGCAAAAGTGATAATCAATCGGCTTTTAGTGCTTATAAAGTAGATGATAACGAAGAATACAAAGTAATACACAATCACCTTTCACCACAAGAAACACAAAAGCTGATCAACTTTGATATAAGAGTGCAACAGCAACAGCCACCGCCACAGCCACAGCAACAACAAAACGAGCCATCTTCTGACGGCCCAGAGTTAGACTAACTAAAATACCCGACAAACAACCCAAGAATGTACGCACTTACTAAGACATATCGCTTAGTCACCCGCTCGAATTGTGACCAGGGTGAGATGATGACAGCTAATACTATGTAAAACAATGCTTGTAGAAAATCGTTGTGCCCCAGTTTGATGATTGCCGCTATCATCAAAGCCACAAAAATTAGAAATTCCACTCCTGTTTCAATCCTGTCCCAAAGTTTCACATCATACAAGTAACGCATCAACTCACCTCTTTTAGAAGTCGGAAGTCGGAAGTCAGAAGTCGGAAGTCAGAAATTAAACTCAAAACTTCCGACTTTCAATCTCACACTTCATACTTCTTCTTGTCTCACCATAATTCTGATCTTTCTCCATGATTAAAATTAGGAGCTTCAAACCTTTTTAAACTCAAAACTTCCGACTTCCGAACTCCCACTTCCGACTTGTTTTGGTGATTTGGACAACATCCTATCATCAACCCCATATATCTCGTCATCTTTGTAAGGAAATATAATGGTGAATTTGGTTCCTTGTTTGGCTACCGAATCTACCCTCATACTCAGTCCGTGAGCATAAGCCACCAGCCAGGCAATATACAACCCCATTCCTCTGCCCGGCTTATCAGATAACTTACTTTGGGGCGCTCTCCAAAACAGAATAAATATATTTGATAGCTGTTCGGCGGCAATCCCACAGCCGGTATCTTCAATCTCAACAATTAAATCATCATCTTGATTGAGCAGTCTTATAAATATATCTCCTCGCAAGGTGTACTTAATAGCATTAGTTATGATATTGCATAACATTCTGTCAATACTTATGCTGTCACCCCGTACTTGCGTTTCATGCTTGTATGTTACTTGCGTTTCATAGTGGAGATTTAAGGAATGATACTGTGCTATTACCTTGTATTGAAAATATAGCTTTTCTAAAAAATCTAACATATCAAACTGCCCTAACGTTGCTAGACTAGGTTCTAAATAAGGCGTTCTTCTATCAACCAAGCCCAGTCCTCGCTCATTCATTTCTTGCAAACCTATCAAAAGAGGTCTGATTTCTTCTAAAGACTGTCCATAAGCACCATCAATTATCTGATTCAGCACTAATGATGTGGCTCTAAAACTGCTTGATACATCATGTAACAGAGATGAGAAATCCAATTGCTTGCTTAGAGATTCTTGCTGCATATATGCTTCCCAAGATAGATTGTGATTTTCGCTACTTTTATGAATGCTAATTAAATTTTCTTTCATCTCGAATATTTTTATTTTAAACTGAAAAAAATTTTGTAAGGATTCAGCTATCCTGAATTCAGAATTCAGAATTTAGGAGACAGCCAGCTAAAACATTTCAAGATTTGATAGTCTGGCAAGGTGAAACTTCAAGATTAATGCTTCAACTTGAGAAATTAGTACGCTATGCTAATTCCATTCTGACTCCTGACTCCTGACTCCTGAATTCTTACAAATTTTGATTCACTCAGACTTTAGTACTAATACTTTTACTTAATTTGGACTGCCATATTTTTCTAAAGCAACTGTTTTTAGTTTACGTTTATATATATATATTAAAACACTTAACATCAATAACTGTGATATAAATATTGAAGTATCTAACAATCAAAACAATCAAAACTTTATATGATTCGATTAGTACTTATTGAGGATGAAGAGGTATTCAGACTCGGCATCACTACTGCTATTCAACAGCAACCAGATATGGAGATGGTCGCTAATGCTTCTACTGGTGAGCAGGGTATTAATATCGTCAAACAGTGGGAGCCTGATGTTGTCCTTGTGGATATTGGTTTACCCGACATTTCTGGAGTCGAGGTCATTAAGCAAATCAAGATTTATCGCAGTAACACTAAAGTTGTTGTCCTTTCCTGCAATTCTTCTCAAGAAATTGTCAATGCTGCTATCGGCAGTGGCGCTGATTCTTATATTCTCAAAAAAAATAACATTTCTTTGATTTTAGAGGCGATCAGAACCACTCATAATAATAAAAGTTTATTTGATTCCGAAATTATTAAAAGAGGTTTGTTAAATCTTCTTCACAAGCCCAAAATCAAAGGGAAAATCTTTGATGACCACTTAACCGAGCGAGAAATTAATGTTTTGTCATTAATCGCTGCCGGATTATCTAATAAGGAGATAGGTCACAAGTTGTTCATTGGTGAAAACACGGTCAAAAATCATGCTAGGAATATTTATTCTAAATTAGGTGTTGATAATCGCATCAATGCTATTCTAAAAGCCTCTGAACTCGGCTATATCTCAAACACTGTTACCCAAGTTAGTTAACTGCTTTTCACTTCCCTACTTGAATTAAACAATAGCCTTGGGTTTTACTCTGCTGTGTTTGACAGGCTTCAATTGCTGCTTGATTCTTTAAGATTATTTGATACATTTGCTTACCCTCTTGGGATTTTGCCCATTGCAGAATCTTAATCTCGTTGCGTGATACTACCACTGACTGATCTGTTCCTACATTCTGCACCAGATTCCACGTTGTCAGGGAACCCAACAAGGTACTGCCAGCCGCTACTAATCCACACACCAGAGATACTGTTCCTAACCCCCAGCCGGGCTGCACTTTCATACCTGCGCCGATGGGCTTAATTTTTTTCATCTCATCACGCACAGCACTGGAGACAACCGTATAGTGCATTGACTCGGCGGATTTACTTGTCTTCTCCAGTTTTTGGTCTATTAATGCTGCCCACGCTTCTATCATTGCCTCCATTCTTGCTTGTAGGTCTATCATCGTTTCTTCATATCGACCCAGCGTTGCCATCATCCTAAATGTTGGGTCATCTGGTGTGATTCCTAATTGGTACGCCCCTTCAACTATGCGTTTTTGTTCTGATGGGGAGTAGCCTTGTAATGTGTCTTGTAGTGTCATAAGGTAGGGTGTAGGGGGTAGGGGGTAGGGTGTAGGGTAAATGGCACGCTTGTTAAGCTGAAATCTGGTCAGGGCAGGGGGTAGAGTTGCAGGTTCGTTTTAAGACAATTAAATTTTAGTTGCGTCAAGTAGTTCAACATCTTCTTAATTCCCCAATACCTGCAACCCAACCCCCTACACCCTAATTTTTGTCATCAATCAAGCCCTAGATATTTAATAGCCAAATTGTTATTTATCACTGAATTGCGGAAATTTTTAATCCACTGAAAAATGAAACTTCTCCAGAACAATATTATTGAGAAATCCTGGCAAACTTCTGAATATGGCTTGACAGCTTTCTCCATCGCTTGATAGTGATTTCGATGTAAAGCCATCAAATTTATTTCTGCTCCTCCTATTGTTAACAGAGTTTTCTGCATTTTTTCGTCATATTCCCTAAATTCTGGCGCAAAATGATAATTCTTCACTATTACATAGTTGGCATTGTTGGTAGCAGTTTGGATGATTTGAGTTAAGTAGTCTATGCAGTCCGTTCTATGTGATATCGGTTGCAGAAACGTTAGCTTCCATCCATATTCAGCTAAAGCTTCTAATAGTTCAGACTCAACAATATACTGGCAAATTTTGTCTATCTGCTGCCCCGGCATATCCACTAAAATGATATCTATATCATCAGCTACCAGATCAATAAACATCCTGTCCGTTTGTTTATTGAAAAAATCTATCTTTTCAATACATACTAAATCTTTGTAAGCCAAAAATCTGTCACGATTATCATGATCATAAACTTTCAATATTTTACCTTGAAGTTGATAAATTTCCAGCAACAGTTTCATAACTGTAGACTTGCCTACACGAGAGTCACCTACAGTCATTACCATTCTTTTAGAAGATTTCAACATTTATACTCTCCAGTCCTAAGAGATGCTTAACTGGACAAATTTGCTGTTTAAAATTTTTTAGCCAACTCTTCACCCGCATTTTCACTCCTGGTAGTTCTTTTTGCTTTATTCCTTCAGAAAAACTTAGTGACTTTTCATCTAAATAATCATAGGCATATTCAAGCAAATCCGGCATTGTAATATCAAATAAAGGTATTCCTGCTTTTAATAGCTCTTGCTTTATCTCTTGAACTATTGATGAATTGCTATATCTAGAAAACTCTGACTCCTCACCATAAAATAAATTTCTAACAACTATGTAATCTACTTTATTTCCGCAAAAGCTGTATAAATCTATTAATTGCTTTACCGAATCTGATACTCGACTAATTACCACGACCATTGTTACTCTAATGTCATAATCATTGGCGGCTGTTTCCAAGAACTCTTGTTCTATGAATTTTTTAAATATTTGTCTTGATTGCGGTGGCAATTCTAATAAAAACAGCGATTCTGGTGGTGGCAGTTGATTATATGTATCTGGCTCTGGCTCCATCATTCTCTTTACCTGATCAAAAAATCTATCTATACTTCCATCTTTAAAAATATTTAACTGCTGTATTTGACAATGCTCACCGTTTTCACCATAATATCTCAACAAATCTGGATTAGAATTATCTGCATCTACTGCCACAATTCTTCTTTTCTCATCTATACAAGTTTGTAAAAATCCTCTCGTCCACATCGATTTACCAACTCCACCTTTCCCACCGTCTACTATTACTAATCTTCTTGGGGGAGTTTTAGTTACCTCTTCTGTTTTTCTATTAATTTCTTCTGCCTCTTTATCTGCATCTGAGGACATATCCGGGTCTAACTTTAGTTTCTCTAACTCTAACTGCTGCTCTGGTGTTAAATCATTTAGCTTTATTTCTTCTGCTTCAATTGCCGATATATCAGCTTTGCCATTAATATTTCCATTTTGACTGTTATTGATAGTTCGTGTCATTCTTCTTCTCCTCATAATTCCGACTTGTTCTCAATTCTCTAAAAAAAATCTTTTTGAAATATCGGTAAGACATTACTCCTTATCCATTGCGTGAAATTATTAATCATTTGTTCCTCCACTATGCCTTTTAAATTATATATAGCTCCCGAATTTAAAGTTTTTACTATTGTTATTTGCTCACCAAGAACCACATGACGTTCTCTAACTTGGATATGCAGAGGCACTATTTTTTCATTATTTAATTCCGGTGCAATAATCTGAAATACATCTTCAGCAAATATCTCTAGCCCTAATGGAGTTGATATTACTCGAACCGCGCTACCCAATGTATGGTCAAATTCCCAAAATGTCCATATTTTTTTCATTGCTGATTTAGATGTTACTTACGCCAATTATGCTCACGCACAAATTATTTCTCAACTCTGCTCTTTTATCTATGACATATTCCTACTTAAAAGATGAAGAAACTTTAGTGCTGTTTTTTTCCGTACTCAAGTGACTTGTTCTTTTTTCATAATTGTTGTACCATTATTTACTTTTTAGCAAGTAGCAACACAAAATCATCCTGCGCTATAGGAAGATCCAGAGGTCGCTATCACCTCACCTACCATTGGGGCTGTGAAGTGTATCAGACAGTACTGCGACGATATATTTGGACGCTGTATGCGCCATTGCCTCTATGTGATTTTAGGGAGATCCAATAAATAAATCAGCCCAGCCGTCGCTTTCGCCTTGAGGGCTTTCATCGCCTAGATATCTCGGTTTTGCCAAAAATATTATTGATACGGCTGGGCTGATTTATTCGTGTCTTGTGCCTTAGTTGCCGATGGCTGTGGAAGGGTATAACTATGACTAAAAACTGTTAAAACTTGATTGCATATATGCAACAAATATGTATAATATTTGCAGCTTGTAGTCAAGCATTCTTAAAAGTAGATATTGCTTAAACAAGAAAATCGGTAATTAATTTCGCGTATTAATTGTTGGAGTTTTTTATGAATAAAATAGGTTTACTCATAGCCCTTGTTTTGATAGGTGCGGGTAATGGGGCTTGCCAGTCTCAACGAGACAAGGTAGCTCAGGCAGAGAATGATTCTGGGGCTAAGTTAACTGATGTGCAAAGCCAAAAAGATAAGGAAGTACTGGAGCAAATTAGGCAATATGTAGAAGAGACACCTAACCTATATAGAATAACTTGGAAGGTATGCGGAGACTGGAACGCTCCGTACAAAAACGGAACAAGGTGCAACGAAACCAAAATCCCTCGAACTAAGGGGTATTTCCAGCCTGTCTATGTGTGGGGAGCAGATAGAGTTCAGTTTGTTAACAAACAGGATTTTGTAAGTAATTTTTGGACTACAGGACTATTTGTGAAATCAAGAGGGTGCTTAAATTTAGGGAAGCCGCGAGAAGAAGGCTTGTACAATGTGAAAAATTTCATGCTCAAGAAAACAGGCACTACTCCTACGCCAGAGAATGTGAAAGTTGAAGTTTTGTCAAAACAAGAGAAGCAAAAGGTAGTGGAACACGCTTTTAAAGATGCAGAAGTAGAAAATTATGCGCTGACAAATTTCGGTGTGTCAGCAACCACAGGATTAATACCCACTGGGAAAACTTGCTTAACACTAGACGAATGGAAGAAGACGCAATCGTAAAAATCAGGCACAGTCGCTTCCTTTGATCCCAGTTCAGTCGCGGCGACTTCCTCCATCTCCAGTACAACCAACCAACGCTAGTCTTGTCTTATTCTTTCTTAGATAAAGAAAATAATTTAACTTGTTCACCCCTTGTCCCCCAATACGGTTCGGATAAGCTCTTGAGGCAGGGGATGCAGGGGAGGCAGGGGAGGAAAGAGAGTTATTAAGTAATTTCTCTTCCCCTGCTTGCCTCAACAGATAACTTTGTTAACCGAACTGTATTGCCTTGTCCCCTGCAAGCGGTAAGTTAACTTTAACCCCAGTTGGTCTAACAACAACCCCAACAGCCTCTCTTGGTTTGGGGTCAGAGGGAACAGTGAAACCCAAAATTTTTGATGTGAGCAGCGCAGTCAACAGTAATCGCCGTTTCTAAGTTTCTAAGTTAGTTCAGCCAGTAAATAGTTTTGCTCACGCACATCAGTTTTTAAGCAAATTTCTGTAGTTTTTTATACTTAAGTTTCCCAGTCACTGATTACTTCATGCTTAGGGAGATCCAATAAATAAATCAGCCCAGCCGTCGCTTTCGCCCTCAAGG
This sequence comes from Nostoc sp. FACHB-892, assembly GCF_014698795.1. Classification (GTDB taxonomy): domain Bacteria; phylum Cyanobacteriota; class Cyanobacteriia; order Cyanobacteriales; family Nostocaceae; genus Nostoc. The sequence continues at coordinate 811 of NZ_JACJTR010000075.1, read as the reverse complement.
CGAAAGCGCCTAGATATCTCGATTTTGCCAAAAATATTATTGATACGGTGAAGCAGCGCGGTCTTGGGGGTTTCCCCCATGAGCGACTGCTGAACCCCGAAGGGGCTGGGCTGATTTATTCGTGTCTTGTGCCTTATACTAAGCGATGGCGTAACCGCAAGAGCGTAGCTGATCGCTCTATGAAAATCGCAATTTGCCGACTATTGGTCGGCAAAAACTTAATTATGATTCTGAAAAACTAATCCTTTATATGAGCCAAGATCGAGGGTGTTAAAAAGAGCGGGAATTTGCAGACCACCATGCCAAACGATGTCTGTGCCTTCCCTTATGCCCTCTGCATCACTGTTTTTTGTAATATAAAATACCTCATTTTACGCAATTCTAATTACTGTAGGCATCGCTATGCAGTAAAATTTTCTGCATTATACTCATCTAGGTAAATAGGTTAAACCTAACATCAACTTATTTGTTTACCTAGACAAGTATCATGATACAGCACTGGGGTTTTGTTCGATGTTAAAATTGTATTTTTGACTGTGTAATTTACGACATCATAAACTAACTCGCAATCACCTAAAGTTCCTTCGCCCATCAGGGAGCATCTTGGCGTTCGTAAATAGAATTCGATAAAGTAAAATGGCACATCAAGTTGGGATAATCTCTTTTAGTCGTAAATATTTTTACCCCTGACCAAGATGCCAGCGCCTTTAAAAGTTGACCTGTCACCAATAGAAGATCAAGCCCTACTAGCACTCACTCAAGCAAAAGGTATACCACCAAGAACTCAAAGTCGTGCTACTGTACTACGCTT
>NZ_JACJTR010000074.1 GCF_014698795.1 Nostoc sp. FACHB-892 | reverse complement strand
AGTTTTATCTTGCTCTCTAGTCAGAAATACCCTTAAACGGCTGCCCATATCGCTGTTACCTTTGTAGACACATTGTACGTATTTACTTATCTTTACATAGTTTGGTTTTTTCACCTTGTTCTACTTACTCGCCACCTAAATTTAGAAGGAATCCATAGGGGCTAGGATTTATTTGCTGTAAGGTTTGGAATAGTTCACTTGGGCGATTTTCGCAAGATTGAAAGAAATTTTGTCCGGGAACAACCTCAAATAAATCACCACGACGGAAGTATTCAAGTGCTTTCTTAACTTGTTCCTCATACTCACCAGGTTCATGATCAGAAGCTTGAGTAGGGGTATAACGTTTACCTTTGTAATCAATAACTTCTCCAGTGCGAGGCAGACCCTCAGTGCTACCGTACTTGGTTGCAAATTCATACTGCAAACGAAAAGCTTTTTGCTGATAGTAGTCAATAATTACCAGTTCATCAGGTAGATAAAGCACCAAATCCCTTTGGTCTTCTGCACGAGTTAAATGTTTTGGCATCTGCTCGAACTGAAAAACTAAGTCATAGCCAAATGCACCATAAAGCCCTAAATGCTCATCTTCAGGACTATTAAAGATATCTAGAATTTCACGAACAATACTGAATATAGATGGTTGCTTACTCCTTTCTTCTTCTGAAAAGAGATGTTCTGCTGCTTTGATATATCCAGTTATAAAAGAGTTTTCTAAGTTAACTGCCATTAGTTGCGGATGCTGATATAGGCGCTCTCTAAGATAATGGAGTAGCACCATGCCTCGCTCGTTATGTGCAGTGATTGTAAACGAGTTGGAGCAAGTAACAAGTTCTAAAGGTGGATTAACAAAGCCGATTTCCCATCTTTTATAACGTCCTGGATATTCGTAGCTACTTTTAAACAAGCCTCCACGTTGGGAGTCAAGGCATGATAGGCTATTTTGAATAGCAGTATCTATTGAAGTCTCAATCACAAAACGAGATATATGAATTTCACCTGTGGTTGTATAGCTATGGGTATCTAAATACATTAGTCAGTCCTCTCAAGTTTCTTAATGTACATTCGGCAATGTTAAATCTACTTATGGTACTCCTCCGTTACGCCTATCACTGCAAGGGACTCGCTATCATTTAAATAACTTTATTCCCGAATTATTAGCTGCTCATTCAACAGAATCTCAGCGAATTTATCTCACTTTACTTAAAGTTATCGCTCACAAGGCTGTTCCCGATCGCCCCGCAAGAAGTGAGGCACGAGTCCGTAAACGCCGCCCGAAAGCTTACTCCTTAATGACTAAACCCCGGCACGAATTACAAAATATGAAAGCAAATTGCTTAATTCACAAGCGTTTCGGCTTTTCTTAGTGCCATAATGTATCTAGTGTCATAGAGATACTGCCCTCCACATAATTTTCTACTAGCACAACTGCTAAATCAACCAGACCGTTTGCCAGTGCTTGTATTGTTTGGGCTGTGTTGGAATAAGGACGTAACAGCATTTGTTGTCCTGTTTGCGCCTCTAGTTCCTTAACATAAGCTATAGTTGCACCTTCGCTGTAAGTGCCTGGGCAACTGATATGACCATCTGATTAGTAAAAACAGGTGCTTTTACCATAAATCAGTACAGAAAACTTTATTGCTTAAAGGCTGTTTCGAGTTCACTTAATGCAGGCATTAAGTACGACAAAAAACCAAGCTAGCTTTGTCCCAGCCCTTCAGGCTGGAACGGAGTCTATGATAGACTTTGGAACAAAACTAGTTAACGGTGGCTAGCTTACAATCTCGAAGAATCAAGACTATTTAGCTACACACTCTCTTAGTTTTTTTGCTCTGATAATGTGATCGTGAGCTAAACGTTTAGAAGCCTCGTGTGTAGTTAATTCCTCTTGTTTAGCCCTAATAAAAATCTCCATAAGAGTGTTGTAAATATTCTTAAGTTGTCTCCAAGCATTTTCTTCATCATATCCAATCATTTCATTATAGACATTTATCAATCCTCCAGCGTTAATCACATAATCTGGGCAATAAAGAATTCCCTTAGATTCAAGAAGCATACTGTCTATTTGCTCATCTTCAAGCTGATTATTTGCTGCACCAGCAATAATCGGAGCTTTAATCTGAGGAATTGTTGCGCTGTTAAGAACTCCTCCTAAAGCACAGGGAGCAAAAACATCAACATCAAGACAGTAAATTTCGTTTGGCTCTACCACCGTTGCCCCATAAAGGTGTTTAATATACTCTGTATTTTCCCTGTTCAAGTCACTTACAAAAAGTTTTACACCATTTTCATGTAAGTGATGACAGAGATTTTTGCCTACATTCCCCAGTCCCTGTACTGCGACTTTTAGCCCATCAAGCTCTTGTGTACGTAAACAAAACTCTGTAGCAGCTTTAATTCCTAAAAAAACTCCTCTAGCTGTGACAGGCGCTGGTCCTCCACCTTTTTCTGATACACCAACAACATAATTAGTTTCACTACCAATTGTACGAACATCTTCAACAGAAAGATTAACATCTTGACCTGTAATAAAACGTCCATTGAGTTTTTGGACAAAACGTCCATATACTCTGAGCAATTTATCTGTTTTATTTTCAGGATTAGCAATAATGACTCCTTTTCCTCCTCCAATAGGAATGTTAAGACAAGCAGCTTTGTAGGTCATACCACGACTCAGGCGAAGAGCATCTTGTAAAGCCTCTTCCTCACTAGCAAAAGGCCATAGACGTGTAGCTCCCATAGCTGAACCTAGGCTTGTGTCATGTATCGCAATAATTGCTTTCAGGTCTGACTCTTCATCATGGCAGAAGAGAATTTGCTCATGGCCCATCTTTTTAATGGTTTCAAAAAGTTTCATGCTTTTCTCCTACAAATCAGATTTAGCAAAATATGTCAAAAATTTGGAAAGAAAAAGAAAATGTAGATTTTCTCCTTGCTTAGAATGAAGGTATTGCTTGTTTGTTTACAGCAGGATTAAGAAGTACTGCTTTCAACTTGCCTAATCACCCGCAGATTATCAAAACTGCTCTGAAAAAATTTTTGGTCGGTTAGCACTGATAAACAAGCAGCATTGCTGCCTTCGTATGCCTGAGAAATCTCGAATAGACCAAAGTCAGCACGGATAGACTCCTTTACTAGCAGAGACTTTCTTGGTCAAGAAATAACTCAGAACTCAGGAGCCAGGAGTCAGAATGACTCCTGTGCGACTAGCTAACGAGTAAACAGTCCAAGCCCCCACGCTGATCTTTGGTTTAGTGATCAACACGCAAAGTCACGGGTTTGAAGCCCCCACTAATTGCCTAAAGTTGCTAAGTAATATTTTTAGATTGAGGGGTTTGGCTACAGTTATCCAACTTTGTCTGGTGTTTCATGTAGCGTTAACGCTTCGGATGATAGGGGAAATTGCTCAGGGTTTGCTGGGTTTGAGGTAGCCGCTTGATTAATTGACTTGATTGCTCCCCAGAAGACGCGCAGGAGAATGTTGGGCTGCATCAGCGACTGTGGTGGTACCATCATACCCACCACGTTGAGATAAGCCTGAGTCACCATAGGATCGTCACAGGCTTGCTTTAGAACCAGATTCATGTAGTGATGGAGGATTCCCAAACCAATTCGGGGTCTTGCTCCACTCAACTTCACCCCTGACCAACGCATATCCTCGCTGCTTGACATGAACCAGGGCCCAGCGACGGTTTGGGCTAGTTGCTGCTGGAAGAGCCGCTCAAACCCCTGCCTGTTAGAATGTTTGTAGTGGCGCAGACATTCATCCAAGACCAGTGCCTCCAGCGCAATGACGGTTGTCCCCTGACCATAAACGGGGTTGAAGGCACAGACAGAATCACCAGTAACAATAAAGCCAGTTGGCCAACGTTCTAATCGCTCGAAGTGGCGTAACCGAGTTTGGGGAACACGGAAACCCTGGATGGGGGAGAGGGGTTCGGCAACCCGGATGGCCTCATAGAGGCTAGGGTCTGACAGGTCATGTGCCCACTGCAAGAAGCCCGCTTCATCAGTCGGTGGATAGTTGCCACCAGAGCCGACCAGTGACACATGCCATTTATTATGTTCGTTGCCCATGATGAAGCCAGAGCGAGGATTGTGGGGGGGATGACCAAAGATGACAAGGTGTTGCCAAGCTGCGGGAAAGTTAGTGGGTTTGGCGTAAATGCGGGAAGCGTAACCAGTCCCAGAGTTAACACTCTCTTCAGGAGGAACTGCGTATCCAAGCTCGACGAGCCATTCGGGAGCCTTTGAGTAGCGACCGCTAGCGTCTACAACAAGATCGGCCTGTATCATTTCAGGACTAGCGTCCTTATCTTGATGGTGCAGACGAACCCCGATTACCCTTGCCCGGTCTGGTGTGGACAACAGGCCCGTAACCTTGCAATTAGCGAGGAAGTATACCCCAGCTTGAGCCGTGAGCCGACGACGGATCTGCCACTCCAACAATACCCGACTGAACCCTAGAGACTCGCCGTCTTGCTTGACCAAAGGCAGCTTGCCAGTCGGTGTGACGACTGCTGTTGGCATAACCCCATAGGCGCTAGACGCTCCGCCTGCGCGTAGCTCATCCAAGATGCCTGGAAATAGTCTGTTAATAATTTCTTGCCCTTTTTCATGCAGGGCGTGAGCATGATACGACTGGGGTACACCCTTACGGGGTTCAGGCACGTCGGGAAAGGTATCGCGGTCAATGATGCTCACTTGCTCAAAGTAATCAGTCAGGACGCGAGCGGCTAATAAACCGGCCATACTGCCACCAATAACTACGGCATGGCGACCAGTATTTAGTTGATTAGAAAACGAATGGACATGATTGTGGGTGTTCATGTGTACTTCATCCTGTAGAACATTGAGTCGCAGCTTTATCGAAGTCTTAGTTACAAAACGAGAAACGCAAACTTCACCATTCGTCGTGTAGTAATGGAAATTAAAAAACGTTTATTTTGTGTTTGCGCTTCCGGATTGAAATTGCACAAAAAGCACCAAATGCTAACACGCCCAAAACAGAAGAAGGTTCGGGTACTGGTCTAGCATTGTTAGATAACAATGCTATTAATTCGTCAGCACGGTTGTTCTTAACGATTTCATCTGGAACTGGAACATCAAAGTATACTTTGTCTTCTAATTCACCAAAATTAGAACTAAGGATTAGTCCGTAATCAGGGGCTACTGCTATAGCTGCTCCCAGTTTGCTAAAATCTGGTTCTGGCAAATTAGATGGGTCTGTAACTGGTACACCTCCTAGCCGGAACCACTTATCAAGATTTCCAGAGGGTGAGGCAACTATTCTCTCTCCTGCCGGCGTTGTTCCAGTGACTTGATGTGCGTGGATCTGACCCCTCGGAGAAAAGAACAAATCTCCGGGTTCTGTATCTATGGCGTAGAGCTTTCCTTTTGGAGCATTGGTTCCAGGGATTACACCTCTAGAATAAACCTGATCTCCTAGGTACAACGTAATCCCTTCATCAGCAATGTAGAACCACTCGTCTGAATCATAGTGAATGTGCGGCGGCGTAAGGTTCCCCGGTTGACCTACAGCATCGAGTAGAACATACTGCCCGTCGGTATCGTCAGTTGTTCTTTGAAAGGTAAGGAGTTCGCCTGCTCCAAACAATACCCGCGACGGATTTGGATTCAGTGTTACCTCTGGATATTTAAAAGCTTCTTCAATTGAGGGCGATGTCACCTTTGAGAAATCAATAAGTGGGGAATTAGTATGTGGGATACCAGTAATATGAGCTTCTCCTCTAGAGCTACTCATCAAAATTGAAAACACCATTCCAGTGATAGCTATAGATAAATTTTTTACAGTAGCCATAGACAAATGTACCTTTAAAAAACTCATAACCAATTTGAATTTTACTAGCCCTAGTATTTCAACAAATCTTAGGGCAGAAACCGAATGGCACTAAGCTAAATGCAAAGCCATGATATAGCTGGCTTTTGGGTGTGGGGTGTCGAGAATTAAGAAGATGTTGAACTCCTTGACGCAACTAAAATTTAATTGTCTAAAAACTACACCCTACATCCTGCCCTGACCAGGTTTCAGCTTTTCTTAGTGCCATTCGGGCAGAAACCAAAGTGTTAAATGGTCTAATGGAAAAGATTGTGTGAGGTTAGAACTCTTAAGAACTTGCAGCTACGGCTAACCATTAGCAAAGCGATACTCTAAAATAGCTTTCATGTTCCTTGCTTCAAGCTGGTGACCTGGATAAAAATATGGCCAAAAATCGCCTATCCACTCGCGATCAGTGCGATTACGATTCTCGGATATATAGCTTGGAACATCAGCAACGTTACGCTCGTAATACGGATGTTTGCAGTTAGTCCACAGCATAATAGTCCCTGGTTTACGAAGCGTTGGCATTGCGTCAAGAAAACGGTAATGATATCGCATCCAAAGCTCTTGTCCCTGATCCCAGGCACAGGGAAAGTCCACCACTTTAGAGTCGGGGTATGCTTCAGCGCGGATGTAAATAGATGTATTCTCACCTAAGAAATCTAAACCTTTATAAAGACCACCGCCGATGTGTTTTAACTGGCGCACACTATATGTCCACTCTTCCATACTATAGATGTTGGCAGCGTATTCAAAAGCCATGTCTACCGGACATTGAATGTACTCGCAAACAGTACAATAGGTGCCGAATATCCCCTCTTGTGAATCAGTTTGCTTGGTAACATCTTTAAGCTTTTCCATAACCTCTGGAATAGTCACATCTTCATAGACACAAACATTTGGTATCTTTTTTGAATTAATTCCATTGGTAACAATGCTGTCCTTAGTCCACAGTTCTAAATTGTCGCGTAATTGCATACTTCCTCCTGACATTATACGAATCTAAAAAGCCAAACTATAGTGCAACAGTGAATGCCTAGTAATCCGGCAAGTCAACAATGCTTGGTTTGTATTGAGCGATTTATCGCTCAAATCAAGGACTAAAATCCTTAATATAAACTTATGCACCCATCAAAGTTGACTTGGCGGACTACTAGTGGTCTATCGCATTAATTCTGCTAGGTTTGTAATGAGCGATTTATCGCTCAAATCAATGACTAAAGTCCTTACTACGAACTTTTATAACCCATCATAATTAATGATACAGAGCACTAGGTAGTGCTATCCCCAACGTATGACTGTCGAACTGACAAAATCTCCTCCATTCGAGAAAGCTCCCAGTGCTAGCAAATCGCCAGATTGCACTTTGTTCTTCTCTATGGCATCAGCAAGGGTTACAGGTATTGAACTTTGAAAAAGATTTCCGTAACACTCAATGGTGTCATGAACACGTGGCTCACCGATACCGATTCGCTCACGCCACTCCTTGATAAACAAGACATTAGGCTGATGAGTAATCAGTAGCGATATATCATCAGAAGATAGACCAGCCTGATAAAGGCACTTACTGACCGCTTCGGGAACAAGTCTCAAAGCATTTGAACGTAAAGTATCTAACATCTCTTGTGAGAAATTGATCGTAATCTGTCCAGAACCACTTTCCCAATAGTTTAAAAAGCGACCATCTACTAAGTCAGGCTGCCCAACTAAAAGCCCGTAGTGTTCTCCATAAGAACGCTCATAACTTGCTACAAAACTAGATTTACCATCCACTAATAATGTTGCTGATGCTCCATCACCCAGCACCGAATACCGCTTGGAATTTTGAAGTTCTGGCAGCCGGGAAATGTAGTTGGTGACAGTGACAACAGCAATTGTTTTGTACAACCCTGACTTAATGAATGCACGGGCAGTATTTAGCATCGACAGATAGGAACTACAACCTGTGTCGATATTCAAAACTGTTGCTCGGTTTGCCCCTACCTGATGTTGAATTGCCGATCCAATACCAGGGCAGAAAAAATCGTTAAATATGCAGGAATACAAGATCAGGTCAAGTTCTTCTGGTTTAGTCTCGGTTCGTTCGAGCAGCTTCTTTAGAGCATAAGTCCCCAAATCGGAGGACTGATATTCTGGTGAGGCGAAGCGTCTTTGCTTAACTCCTTTAAAAAAGGGGTTTTTCTCTAATTCATCTTCGGAGCTAGATATGAGTTCAGTATTATCAACAATACGCTCCGGCATGAAACTAACAACGTCTACAATTTGTGCGCTAGGCATTGTTTTACCTCCTTTGAACATCATTGTCAGGGCTTAATACCAATAGGAATTGTCGGTGCATCATCGCTCAGAAAAGGTGTAAACGGTGGCATTTCTTCACGCAAGAGCCGAAGTTCCAAAACTCCCGAAAGGTCAGTGTGCTTCATATAGTCCTCAAGTTGATGGCGCAATTCGGCAGCGGTGCCAGCACTTCGCGCCCAAAGTCGATGGGAAGGACCAAAACCCTGAGCAATCATTGCAATATCCACTGGTGCATAACGCACGCATTCCAATCGTGACTCAAAATAGAGTTGTTGACGGATGGCGCACATACCATGCATGTTGTTATTGAACACAACAAACAAGATCGGGAGTTGCAAATCGACTGCTGTATGGATTTCCAATCCGGTCATTAAAAAAGCACCGTCACCAGCAAAAACTACTGTTCGCGTACCTTTTGGTGAGCCTAGTTGAGCACCAATTGCTCCTGCGATCGCATAACCCATCGCTCCCATACCAAGCGCGATTGTAGAACTAGATTTGAATGGTACTTTTGTCAAGTGAAGTGCGGCAGCGGCACAATTGCCAGCGTCGTAGAGGATATGTCCATTCTCTGGAAGGAACTCTTGTAGAATGGCGATCGCCTCACTTTGCAACAGCAGTTGGCTATCGGTTATCGGCATTGAGTCGTTTGGGGAAATTGGTGGGGTAGGAAACTGCTTGAATATCTTCAAATAATAGCCTTGAGGTGGCTTATGCTTGAAAGGCTTTTGCTTGAGCAATTCCAAAAGCTCTTTGAAGACCACTCCTGCATCTGCTTCCACGCTCAGATATGGAGAAATAGTACGGCTGATCTGATCAACATCTACATTCACTACCGCAATTTTCTTGTCAAGGAGTGCAGATTGGATTGGCTGTCGTGTCATGAACTTGAGATCACATCCAACAACAATCAGCAAATCTGCTTGCTCTTTCAAGTAGGCGTGAGCAGAAGGATGGCCCGCAACACCCAGCATTCCCAAATACAGAGGATCATCATTGGGAAAGTTACCACGTCCCCCTAGAGTCGTCATCACTGGCAAATCAACACAACGAGCAAAGTTGACTACTGCTTGCGGATTGCTGCACCGTCTTACCCCATCTCCCAAAATGAGTACGGGATTATTAGCCCGATAAATCTCCTCGAAAAGAGGACGAATCATCTCCGATGTCACTTGTGCAGGACGGATAAGTGTTTTAAGTTCATCAGCCCAGATTTCTGGGCAAGGTTCGACCTCTTGTTCAAAGATATTGCGAGGAAACAAAAGAACAGCCGGTCCGGGACGACCAGAAACAGCAGCTTTAATAGCATGAGTCAGATGATACCAGAAGTCCTCGGATTTGGAAATCTTCGCTACATACTTGGCAACGGCACCCCAAAGCTTCATGCTATCTACTGTACGACCGATTCCGGAAGAATCTTGAAAAGCTCCCTTTCCCTCAAGCGCTGAGGGTGGCTGCCCAACTAATGCCAGAACAGGCACTGAATCAGCATAGGACTCGGCGATACCAGCAATGAGATTCATCATTCCCCCACCAGATGTTGAGCAGCATACACCCAAAGTTCGGTGAACCCTTGCTCGACAGTCCGCCATGAAAGCTGCTCCGTCCTCGCTCTTAGCCATTACCGACTTTAGCTTTCCTTCACCTAGCTGATGAATCGCATCATGCAGATGTTCAATATTTGCGCCGCTGACACCAAATACGTAGCGCACATCTAGGGAAATGAGAACCTTTACTATTGCATCACTTATCTTCAACTTTTCATGTACATATTTACCCTCGAACCGACCAAACCTGTCGAGTCCTAATGGTCGCTTAGTAGCAGGGAAAACTGGAGTATAAATGTGTTCTGTGCTTGTCACTGTGGAATCTCCTTGTTTTCCTAATATATATATAGAGTCATTCCATATTTACCTTTACTGAGTAAGCAAACTTACACTTCTATGGGACACAACCGCAAGTTTTTCTTCGCGTAGTAGTCGCTTAAGAACTTTACCAATCGGATTTTTGGGAATTGAATCGACAAAATTAATAGCACGGGGAACTTTGTAGGCTGCTATTCTTTCATAACAGAATTTAATGATTTGTTCTTCTGTAATTGTGTGCGCAGCCTTTAGTACAATATTCGCCTTGACTATCTCACCTTTTACCTGATCTGGAACGCCGTAAACAGCACATTCAGCAACCGCTGGATGTTGATAAATCACATTTTCCACTTCGGCAGGATACACCTTAAAGCCAGAGAGATTTATCATGTCTTTCAAGCGGTCAACGATGTAGAAGTAGCCGTCTGAATCCATCCGACCAATGTCCCCAGTATGAAACCAACCATTTTTAAGAACTTGAGCAGTTTCTTCGGGGCGATTCCAATAACCAAGCATGACGTTCGGACCCTTGACAACTATCTCGCCAACTTCCCCTGGTTGTACCGACTCACCATCAAGATTCACAATCTTCATTTCCACATTCTCGATGGGAGTACCAATTGAACCGAGTTTGTATTTCAAGTCGTGGTTATATGTGGAAAAGGGGGAAGTTTCAGTCAGGCCATATCCTTCATAAATGACCATGCCATGCTTTGATTGCCATTTTTGACTCACTTCCATTGGCATAGTTGCTGCGGCTGTAAAGTAGTAGCGTACCGAACTCAGGTCATAGTCAGATGTGTTTGTATTCAGCAGTTTAATAAAAACTGTCGGCACTCCGAAGAACATCGTGATGCGATCGCTGGCAATGGTCGAGAGAACTTGCTCCAGATCGAAACGGCGTTGCAGTACGATAGTTGCACAAGAGTGCAGTCCAGCGTTGAGAACAGCGTTTTGACCAAAGCAATGGAATAGAGGTAAGAAAAGCAGTAATCGGTCAAGAGGCTGAGTGTGATAACAATGGTTAGCAGCGTAAACGTTGGAAATCACATTACCATGCGAAAGCGTTGCCCCCTTGGGAAAGCCTGTTGTACCTGATGTGTAGATAATGGCTGCTAGCTCATCGCGATCCATTTCAACCGCAGAAGCGTCAGGTGAGGCACTTGAGATGAGATGATCTAGACTGATTCCAATTCTCGTTTGACCCTCTGCAATCAAAATGTGTTTAAGTTCAGGTAATTCTGAATCGGGCACATTTTCGCTAAGAGATTCTGTTGTAATTAATACCTTAGCAGAGCAGTCATTAAGAATGAATTTTACTTCATTCTTTTTTAGCATAACATTTAATGAGACTGCTATAGCACCAATTTTTAAAATGCCAAGATAAGAAATCACAAATTCCGGAATATTTGGCAGTAATAATGCCACTCTTTGTCCGCGTTTAATACCCAATCCACGCAAGGCATTTGCAAGACGGTTTGTGATCTCATTAAGTTCTTTGTAGGTAAAAGATTTTCCCTCAAAAATCAAAGCCGTTTTGTTAGGAAAAAATCGACCACCGCGTTCTACATTGTGTGCAATGTTCATAACTTTTGCAGACTCACTTCAAGCTTGACAAAATATCATTAACAGCTTGCACAATCTGACCGCCAGCAGCGATATCAGCCGCAATCAGCGCAATGTGCTCGTCTAAAGATTGTTCGCAATCGTTCCAAATGTATGGTCGGTTTGTAGTTGGTGGCTGTCCAACGACCTCGCGTAGTGCCATATACAAGTTTGCGGTTGCGGGGGACAAACACGCACGCGCATCGTAATGACGATCTATGATATATGTCCGTAAGTCAACAGCTTGCACGCCAAACATTAAGGCGATCGCCATATATTGTTGGAAGATTCCAACTGAGTGCCGCGCTAAATTGGCAGAAGCGAAACCTTGGCTGTTGATATTTTGGTTAAACTGTTCAGCGTGGGTAGGAAATCTGTCGGCTATGGAATTTCCATAAAAGGTCAATAGCGGCATGATGGAGTTTCCAGCTATTTGTAAACCCTTCAAACCCATGTTGACAGTACGCTCTTGATTACCAACCAAAGAGGGTGACAATCCGTTGTTAAATTCTGGTGCTACGAGAGAGGCTATTTGTACATCCAGGTGTTTAGCCAACAATCCAATGTAGTAGCGCAGCCGATCCATTCCCACACCGACATACTGTCCCAAGAAATTGCCGCCATGATAACTAGCTTGGTTTTGTACATCAATCAGTGGGTTGTCTGTGGCAGAGTTAATTTCCACTTCAATTTGTCTTTTAATCTCTTCAATGCCATCAACAATCGGACCCATATACTGCGGAAGACAACGCAGAGAATAACGGTCTTGAATCAAATCGTCGCGATAGTCGTGAGAACCATCTAACTCATCGCGTACTAAGCGTGAACCTGCGAGCAGGTTAAGCATTTGCGCTGCTGCCCATTTTTGCCCGCTATGTGGTTTGAGCTGGTGGATAAATGGATGGAATGATTGATTAGTACCATTCAAACCTTGGATAGCTAAAGTGTGCGTGCCCACTGAAAGTGCTAATAAAATTTTGGTGTCGTAAACGCAATTAGCAGCAATCCCTGTCATGACTGAGGTACCATTCATCATCGCCAACCCTTCTTTGGGAAGGAGTTGCAATGGTTGTAAACCCAGCTTACTGAGCGCTGTTGGTGCGTCCATTTCTGTGCCGTTAAAGTCAACCTTATAAGAAGACTCAAGACCGATTATAGCTCCAGTGATGTATGATAACGGCACCAAATCCCCACTCGCACCAATCGAGCCAAATTCATAAACATACGGTGTCACACCAGCATTCAAAAACGTCTCCATGCGTTGGATAAGTTCAAGTCTGATACCAGAGGCTCCATGCAAGTGAGAGTTGATCCGCAACAGCATAGCGGTGCGTACATCAGCTAGGGGTAATCTCTGACCTGATCCAGATTTGAGAAACCACATCATGTTGTTTTGCAGCAAAGCCGCATCTTCGCGGGAAACCACGACATTTGCCATTCCGCCAAAGCCACTTGTGACGCCATAAATTGGCGCTCCCGTTTTAACGGCGTTGTTGATGTAGTCACAGGATGCCTGCACACCTCGCAACACATCATGATTATCGGTTAAGCGTACTTGAGTTCCATAACGAGCCACACTGACGACTTCGTCCATTGTCAGGTTGCGATCGCCCACAGCTACAATTTTGTCTAAATTTCTAAACAAGGGTGATGAACAATTTCCTGTTGTGTTCAAGACTCGGGATGCTGTATTCATGTTGTGGTTTATTTCTCCTTTAGGACAGCTAGTTGCACGCCCGTGATTAACTTGTTCAAACGCCTGCAATGGAGGAAACTCTTGGAGCAAACTTTGGCGTTGTAGTAGCGCGATGGTTTTGAGTCCAACGCCCAAAGAATGTACCCAAGGGAGCTATTTCTTGCATTAATTGCTCAAATCCTTCCAACGTTAAAGACTGAGGACCATCTGAAAGTGCCTTTGCCGGATCGGGGTGAACCTCAATCATCAACGAATCTGCGCCAGCTGCGATCGCTGCCATTGCCATCGTGGGTACAAACTCTGAAAAGCCGGTGGCATGGCTGGGATCAATCATGATGGGTAAGTGAGTCAGTGTACGTAATACTGGGATCGCAGATATATCAAGGGTATTGCGGGTGTACTGTTTGTCAAAGGTACGGATTCCCCGCTCGCACAGAATCACATTGGGGTTGCCTGCTGCCAAAATGTACTCAGCTGACATCAACCAATCTTCAATCGTGGCTGCAAGTCCGCGCTTGAGCAGAACTGGTTTACCTGTTGCTCCTACTTTCTTGAGGAGCGAGAAATTCTGCATATTGCGGGCACCGATTTGCACCACATCTGCAATAGATGCAACCTTATCAATGTCAGCTGTATCCATGACTTCTGTGATGATCCCCAGCCCGGTGACAACGCGAGCTTGAGCTAACAACTCTAAGGCACTCTCACCATGACCCTGGAAAGCGTAAGGTGAGGTACGAGGTTTGTAGGCTCCTCCTCGTAAAAACTGCGCTCCTGCTGCTTTGACTCGCTGTGCTGTTTCTACAATCATCTCTTCGTTTTCTACGGAACAGGGCCCAGCTACTAAGACTAAAGAATGGTTTTGACCAAAGGTTACAGATCCATTGGGTGTTGGTACAACTACATCAGTTGGTTCGCTATAGCGAAATTCTCTTGAAGCCCGTTTGAAGGGCTTCTTCACCCGTATAACCTGCTCAATAAAAGGGCTTAAATTTTGGATTTGTCGGGGATCAATCTCTGCGGTATCACCTACCAAACCGATCACCACTTTGTCCTGACCTACACATTTTTCTGGTGTTATGTTCCATCGGCGAATTTCTTCGCTGATTCGCTCAATTTCTGCCGCTGGGCTACAGGATTTAATGACGATAATCATTGATTTAAAATCCTCCTTAAATATTGCAAATCATGGTAATTTAGATTCACATGATGTCATCCGTTTCATTTGGACTTTGCTTAAAATGCTACAAGTATTACTCAATTACATGGTTCCTTTTCAGGCAAAGTAAAAAATAATATTTACAATCTACTTGCCAATGAAGTTTCAAAAAGGTGTATTGTTACATCTACCAAGCTTAAAATTATTTTTTTAATTATCAAAAATAAGATTGGTAAAAAGCTTTTTGCACAATTTTTTGATCTCAGAGGATGTTTTAAAAGTCGTCTAGTCAGTAGCAAAACGTTTTAGATCCCCCTAGCTCCCCTTAAAAAGGGGATTTTGATTCCGGTTGCCCTTTTTATAAGGGGGTTAGAGGAGATTAAACAGTGCTTAAAATTACAATAAACAACTTTTAAAATATCCTCTTAAATTAGAAACTTATTGCATTTATAGCCTTTGACTATAATCATTTGTAGCCATCCTCAAAACAGTAGTATCTCAAACATCAAGAACACTGTAATTAACAACAAGTTTATCAAAATATGCAATGCTCTACAATAAACAATTTGTTGACAGGACTAACACTTTTGTAGCTCTTCTTTTTCCTGAGATAGTTGTAACTTTCTCCAAGCTTGGGGAGTTGTCCCATGATTTGTACGAAACTGGCGAAAGAAATGAACCAAATTTTGATAGCCCACCTTCATAGCAATTTCTTCTATTCCCTCATTAGTTTTCAAAAGCAAGAAACGTGCTGCTGCCATCCGGCGCTGGATAATCCAGTTTTGCACAGTTTGCCCAGTTTGCCGTCGCACCCAGTTTGTGAGGTAAGCCGAGGAGTAACCAACTGCATTAGCTACATTACTGAGGGTAATTGGTCGATGATAATTGGCTTCTATGAACTGGAAAACCTCCATTAAACCAGGATCATATGGAAAAATCGACTCCAAATCAAACTGTCTTGTGGTGTCAGCTAGTGGTGGTTTTGGGACTGGCTGTGACTGTGCAGTGTAGCACTGTTGGAGAAAGGCTCGTTTTTCCAAGCAGGCTGCGATCGCCCTCAACAATTCCTGTACGGTACAGGGCTTAGTGAGATAGTCATCCGCGCCCATCTCCATACCTTTACGGATGTCAGCCTTACTCACTTTAGTAGTTAGAAAAATCAAGGGGATAATCGCTGTATCTGGATTTTGACGCAGCTTCGTTAGGACGCTGTAACCATCGAATTTTGGCATGGCTATTTCGCTGATTATTAAATCGGGTAAATCTTCCTGTGCTTGTTGGACACCGATAAGGCCGTTTTCAGCACCTATAGTATAAAAACCTTTAGCTTTGATGGCTTCTAGAAAAAGATTTCGGGTTGAGGCTGTATTTTCAATCACCAGAATTTTTTTCACTGTCTCCTCCGAAAATATTGCAATTAATAATGGTTGCTTTGATTGACATAGCGTTATATGTCACTACTAATTGCTAAAAAGTTTTCAAAATCTTTTTCCAAGTCAAGCCTCTAATCTTATATCAGTGAAAATTTAGATAAGTATGAAAAAGACAACACCCCGACCCAATACTTCTCGGTTAAAGGGTAAAGGGGAAGGGGGAAGGGGGAAGGGGAAAGAAAAAACCTTTAACCCAACCCTAGTAACCTTTTCCCAAAACCCGATTCCGGATTAAAAATGCAAAACCTGAGAAGTATTGCACCCCGACTAACTTGCTTTAAATAATTTCTTTTATCTTCTCCTAGACTGGATCTCAAGGATTAGTAAGCAAAATTCTAAAGTTTTCATATTTTTTTGATTCTTGCCTGATATAAGAGTAAGGTCAAATAAAGCAGTGCTTATAACTGTGCTGCTGTGTTGTATCTACTGTATTATTCTTTGGTAAAAGCTTTTATGGATGATCAGGATGAGCGCCTACGCCAATTGATAGCAGCAGTTTGTCAACACCCAGACGGCAGCCGGGAATGGCGAAAAGCTATGAGCCGACTTCTGATTTTAATTCAGGGACTACCGGAATTTAGAAAATACTCAAGCATGGACTGCCCCGACCACTTTTTAGACGCCTTAAACCACAGTTTGGAGTGGTTAAGCCACAATATCAGAAACTTTCAGCCACGTACATCTTCAGTACGAACTGACTTAGTAAAATGGCTCAAAGGCTACCTTTCCTGGCGTATTAAAGATTTAAATTCCTCATCTGCCCCTCAAACAAGGAGGCTTCAGCTTTCCTTGGATGAAAATATTTCGGATGCAGATGCAGAGATAACAAGTTGGCTAGAACGATTATCAGAAGGAGGAAGATTATTAGGGACACCATCTAACCCGTATGTTCTAAGTGGGCTAGAAATTTATTTAGAACAGTTGCAACAGAACTCACAACAGTACTTAGTGGCAAGCCTAGCGGATTACATTGAACAAGACCCAGACAAGCAGCTACGGAATTGCTATCCTCGTAAACACCCGGAATGTAACTGTCAAATACTCAGCCAGAGGTTGCTGTTCATCTTTAAGAACCCACCAGATACACTTGCTGATATTGCGCGTGAGTGTCAAATCAATTACCAAACTTTAGTATCCCACTGGAAATTAAAAGCAATACCGCTCCTGCAAGAAGTTGCCATTCAACTCGGATATCAATCTAATTAACAGCCATGAGTAGCACAGAAACACTTTGCTTAAAAATTACACTTGGACAAGAAGCTCATGCTATTGCCCGCCAGTTTGCTGTTGAACAAACCACGCCTCAAAAAGGGAAACAAATATATTTGAATACATTAGCAGTTTATGCTGTTTACAGTTACCTGAAATGGTTATGGATTGATACTGCTCTAGAAGAAGGTGATAGTTGGCATCCTCTCAAACGAGCTTTATTTGATGTTGCCGATCTAGTTCTTCCCAACATTGGTAAGTTAGAATGTCGTCCAGTTCAACCTGGTGAAACAGTCATTTCCCTACCACCTGAAGTGATGGGAAATAGAATTGGTTATGTGGCTGTCCAGTTTAGCGAACAGTTAAATGAAGTGCAGTTGTTGGGATTTGTTAGAAGAGTTAATATTCCTTCTGATTGGGAGCAAATACCACTAGCAAGCCTTAAACCCCTTAATTTTCTCTTCGACTGTATTCCTGACGCTGTTGCTCACCCTGCACTCAGTCCTAGCCAAATACGGGTAAATTTAAACCAATGGTTTGAGAATCTGTTTGAAAATAGTTGGATGCCTCTAGAAGAAGTTTTCAGCAGTATAAATGATAAAAAGTTTGCCTTAAGAAGTATTTCATCAAAGCATGAAGGTAATGTAGCACGAGCAAAAATAATAGATTTGGGATTCCAAGTTGGAAATCAATCTGTAGTGCTGCTAATAGCGATTGCACCTTATTCTGAAGATAAAGTAGAAATACTTGTACAATTACATCCAGTAAACGAACAAACTTATTTGCAATCTAGCCTGAGAATGAATTTACTATCAGAATCAGGAGAAAATATCCAAGAAGTTGTATCACGAAGTAATGATAATTTTATTCAATTAAAACGATTTAGAGGGTATTCTGGAGAAGGCTTTAATATACAAGTGTCTAATGGTGATTTCACAATCAAAGAGGCTTTTGTCATCTGACATTTTTTTGTCGGAGTGCAATGAGTAAGTTAGTTGTTTTAAATTTGGGTAAGGGAGACCTCTACAAAGGCTTCCCCGATGTCACAGTTCAACTTGGGTTGACAAATGATCATCGGGCGATGGAATTTCGTGGTAGTTTACCAGCAGCACCAGAAATTCCCCAACTTTATCGAAATTGGCAAATACTATACTCGGCTCTCTACCGTTATCATGGTTGGTCTGTACGCCTGGAAATCGAAGAGACTGATGTTACAAATTTTTCAGAAGTTGAATTTAACGATTTATGTGAGGAATTATCATCTAGAATTAATATTTGGCTTAACTCGGAGCAGTTTCGCAAAATAGAACAAAAGTTACGCACGCAATTAAATCCAAATGAAGAGATTCGTTTTATGATTGCAACTAGTGATAAATTATTGCGGCGGCTTCCTTGGCATTTATGGAATTTTTTTGAAGATTATCCAAATGCCGAAGTAGCGCTAAGTTCCTTAGAGCCAAAACGAAAAAACAAAATATATATTAAAGAAAAAAAAGTTAGAATATTAGCGATTTTTGGCAATAGTAAAGGGATTGATATTAGTCAAGATAAACGATTTTTAGAAAAATTATCAAACCGTATCCGCTCAATAAATCGGGGTAGTGCAAAAAATAAAAAGTAGATAGATGCACATAGCGCCGTAGAAT
This sequence comes from Nostoc sp. FACHB-892, assembly GCF_014698795.1. GTDB lineage: Bacteria > Cyanobacteriota > Cyanobacteriia > Cyanobacteriales > Nostocaceae > Nostoc. The sequence continues at coordinate 58 of NZ_JACJTR010000074.1, read as the reverse complement.
ATATCACATGGCGCAAAAGCAATCTCCAGAAAAACAAGTAGAGGCATTATTGCAAACC
>NZ_JACJTR010000073.1 GCF_014698795.1 Nostoc sp. FACHB-892 | reverse complement strand
ACCTTCAATGAAGACGCTTGCCGCGTCCGTACTGGCCATGCTCCACAAAATCTATCATTGCTGCGTCGAATTGCACTTAACGCTTTAAATTTGGAACAATCACTCAAGCGAAGTAACCGTCAAAAATCAAACAGAGCTGCTATGGATAACAACTATATGTTGACCATTTTAACTGCTTGCTTATCTCATCATCATGATGCTGAAAAGCTTTGTTGTCAATAGCCTTTGAAATGCGCTTACCCTGCTAGTCCTGCTAACTTGCGAATTTTAGGATTACCTTTAATAGGATTAACAAGTTTATTATTAATAATAGGATTTCAGTCTAACTTTCTCAAAATACATATATTACAAAAATCTTGGGAAGAAGTTATTAAAATTATTGCTTTCTCTTTTTTCATCCTTGGATTAAGTGAGGAACTATTTTTCCGCGTTATATTTTTACCTCATCCTAATGAAAAAGTTTCAATTAAGACACAATTTATCTGGGGAATCATTGCTTTGACGGTCTTTATTATATATCATCCACTTCAAGGATTAACTTGGAATCCTAGCGGTCACGAAGTTTTTTTAGAGCCTACTTTCTTAATACTAGCATGTTTGTTAGGTGCTATCTGTACAATCGCTTACTTGATATCTGGCTCTATTTGGCTTCCCGCTATTATTCATTGGTTAGCTGTTATCATTTGGATAATATTATTGGGAGGTTTTGCTAAGTTCAGTCACTAAAAATTATCACAATACTATTTTTGGACTTCATCAGATTTACAGGGATAAATTAGATTATCTACAATTTCTTTGGCAGCCACAAGCACAGGTGGCATCACTTTGGTTAGCTGATTATTTGTTGCATTGATGTATTATTTAATTGTTGTATTAACTTACTCAATCAAACCCAGATGCCGATGGAATGCTTCAACAGCATTCGCCACACCATCTTCATCCCTAATCTTCTGGCCTAACTCCTGGGCTTTACACCGCATTCCCTCATCACGCAGCACGATTTCAATTGCTGCTGCTAGAGTTTCTTCTGATACCTTTTGGTACGGTATCGGTTGCGGGCTGACTCCCAACCGAGTTAGCTTTTCACCCCAAACTGGCTGGTCTGCAAAGAAGGGTACAGTAATTGATGGTGTCCCTGCACGTAACACTGCCGCCGTTGTACTAGCTCCTCCGTGATGTACTACTGCTGGCACTTGGGGAAACAACCAATCATGAGGAACTTCCTTGATCACAAACACTCGTAGCGAATCTTTTATATTCACTGTTCTTCCAACGTCGCCCCAGCCTGACAATATAATCCCGCCTTGATGTGTTTTCTTTAAGGCTTCTACGATGTAATGTGTGAGATATTCTGGATTGGGCATCGTCATGCTGCCGAACCCAAAACACAAAGGTAATTGCTTTCGTCCAAGAAAATCCTCTAGTTCCAGAGGTGGCTCATATTCGGAGGCTTGCTCAATAAACCAGAAACCAGTCACATACGCCCAATGCGGCCAATCACGAGGTTTTGGGATGACGTGCGAACTAAATCCATACAACACAGGGATTCGTGATACATTTGCCGGAGTCTTCTGTCTGAAGCGTCTGCCCAAATATGGTAAAGGCGGCAATTTCAAAGTTTCTGTTCTGAAGTGATTGAGCAGTTGACGATATCTTTGCCAGTGCAAGAACTCTACTAGTAAGTAGCTGCCATAATTGATCGCTTTCTTTAGCGGGTTTTTAGTTGTTTGAGCAAATTTCAAAAACCCAAACATCCCTGTGGGAGTCAACGGTAGAACTGATACAAAAAAGCAAGGTACGCCTAATTTCTCTGCAATGTGATATCCCCAATTGGCTAGCGGCGTGTAGATAATTACCTCACTTCCAACACACGCACTCCAAGCTGATTCCAACTGTTGAAGTAAAAGCTTATCTCCTTCTTCTTTTTTCAACTTTTCTCCCGCAATCAATCGCTGCCCTTGCTTGGATTGCAGAAACTCTTCCATATTGCCAGCGATCGGCGCAAACTTTAAATCGAACTTCCTCACAAATGGTTCAAAGTTCTCATGCGTTGCAACCGTTATTTCATGCCCAGCACGTTTCAAGCCAATAGCCAAAGCGCAGTATGGTTGCAAATCTCCTCTTGAACCTACTGTTAGGATCGTAATCTTCAGTTTCCGACTTGGTGCTATAGGTAGACTTTGGCTCAAATGCTTTTTCCTGCTGAAAACTCCAGTATCCAAAAATTGTACTAATTTCCTGTGCCTCTCTATCAGAGCACTAAAATTAAAACAAATAACTTCATCAACCTTAAACAAGTGACATTTGGCGGTTTTATGATTAATGCTCTAGTTGAGCAATTCGTTGAAAAAAGTAACCACTTCCTCTTGCTGTGAGTATATATTCTGGATTTTCCGGATCATCTTCTAACTTCGAGCGCAAACGTGAGATATGCACATCCACCACACGAGTATCTGCATGTTGTTCTGCGTTATAACCCCACACTTGCTGCAATATTTCTCCACGGGTAAAAGATTTGCCGGGATAGCTCATCAATAACTCTAGTAAGCTGTACTCTACACCCGTTAATGGAAGCCGCTCACCTGCTTTGTAGACTTGTCGCTTATTGGTATCAATTTTGAGATTGTCTATAACCATTACTCCCAAGTTAGAAATAGCAGCAGTAGTTGTTCTATCGTTTCTTCGTCGCAGCAACGAGCGAATTCTTGACTCTAATTCCTTGGGAGAGAAAGGTTTCGCCATATAATCATCAGCCCCTAATTCCAGCCCTGTGATCCGATCTGCTACATCTCCCAAAGTTTTGGCATCATTACATCCAAAACTATCAAATCAGGGGTTTCTTTACGAAAAGCCAATAAAGCTTCTTCACCGTCACTTGCAGTGACTACATCGTAGCCAATCATCTCAAGACGCGTTTGTAAAATCCGGCGGATGCTGGCTTCGTCATCTACTACTAAAATTGTGCCTTTATCACCTGATAAGTTTCTCAACGCTGTTCCTCCACAGCGAGAACTCTTAACCATCCATTATCTGCTTATTGGGAGACAAAACCACAAAACAATCTTGACCTACAGTCATGATGAAGAAGCGATCGCTTAATACTTGCATCTGTGCAACTAGATTATGCTAGGGCTAGGGCATCTGCCCAAAAAAGATATTTATGTCCAATTAATAAATTCCTCAACAAGGGACTCGTATTTTCCATAGATTTGGTGTACCTTGTTAATTCTGTGCAATTATTAATACCCATCTTCTCTCAACTTTACCCATCCAAATTTTAAGCCAATGCCTTCGAGGGAACAGCCAATGAAAACTTCTAATGATACAGATACGAAGAAAATCATCAAAAAATCTGACAAGCTCACGCTGAGACAGATGAAATTAATCGAGGAGGCTGAAGACCAACTTCTTGAAGCTAATACTGTCAATTCTACTGCCCCTGTGGTTGAGGTTGAGGAGAAACCAGTAGCAATTTCAGAGCCTAGAGTTCCTGACTATGTTCCATTCCTTGACAATCCTCCAGTACAATCTGTGGGCAATTCCGGCTGGCAGGTTTCTGATGTCTGGCGGGATATTCGGGTAGATGATTTTTGTGGGTGATAATCTTGCTAAATATAGGTGCAAAAAGATACGTTATTGCTGTGTGTAAACACTGTTACAAACAGAAGTTTTCTTTTGGTAAAGAAGCCTAGAAAATAATCAACGACAGCACTAAAGTTGAGCGCATAGGTGACTCATCGCAAACATCGCAATGGCATCAAGTTGTTTAATAGTTAAAGACTTTTTTTAAGGTTTAGGTTCAGTTTCCGGCAAACCATTCGATTTACCGTAGCCCTGTAATTGCTTGCTTGCTTGCTTCAATGAGTGCTGAAAAGTTATCAAGTTGCAGCGTATTAAACTTGATAACTCCAATAACTCCTTTGAACTGAGTATCATTCATAAACGATTGGTCAGCTTGGGCAGTTGCCTTTTGACCCCACAACAGATTCAACCGTTGCATTCGCCACAAACCCAAGCGGTGAATTTCTTGCCCAGGAATGAGAAAATCACCGTTATTGGTTTGTAAAACGGTCTGTCTTTCACTGTAGGGTTGAATGGTTCCTGAAAGCATTAAATTTTCTCTTTTACCAATATTTGCTACCAGTCCTAGATTAACCCACAAAGCGCGATCGCGGGTAATATCGTTTTTTGTGGGTTAGACGACATTGAGAGTCAGGAAAAGCGATGCCTGCGGTAACCCCAAGGGGGAACGCAATTAAGTTATGATTTGGGTAGACAAAGCTACCCAAGTCTAGCCATGAGCCGACCACAATTAAACATCAAGTTTGATGGTGAGGGGGAGAAAGAATTACTTGAGACTGTCAAGACACGGGCCCAAGATGAACGTATTTCTCTCAAAGAGTTTGTTTTGGATGCCTTGAAAAATCGCCTGAGAGTTCACCTTGCTACCCAATCTACCCAATCTACCCAATCTACCCAACCCAAACCAGCTGTCACTAAGCTAGAAGTAGACGAACTGAAGCGGCGAATAGTTGATATTCAGATAAGTTTGATGGGTGAGGTTAGAAAGGATAGAAAACAAATTGCCGCACTAGCACAAGCCATCGCTCTGATTGAGTCACGCTTGGATGTCCTCGACCCTCCCAACATAGTGACAGTTGAAGATAGTCAGGCTAGACAGTTTAGACAAGGGGAAACCTGGGAGAATAATGCTGTTGAGTTTTTAGAGGCAATCAGCTGGGGTGATGATAATGGGTGAGATTAACGATTTACGATTCACTGCGCCACCATCCGACTTGGAGCGATGGGAATGGTTTTTTAAGGAGATGGAGAAACGCGGACTAATAACTATTTTTGAAAGCTCCAAACAGTACCCCAACCGGGGCGACTCGAAACTAAAGCGGCAGTATTTCAAGGTCAAGTTAAATGCACAAAACTCTGATTAGTTTCTTTGACTAATCTAGGGTATTGGCTGCCTCAAGTAACAGTTCCACAGTTGTTGCTAAGAGCGTTCGTACACGAGTTAACTGATTTCGGCGCTCAATTCCCAGCCGTGCTTCAGTGTTTCGCGGATCGTCATCATGGCTTAAATGAACAACTTTCACTTTTTGCTGTTTTTCAGATGGTTCAAATATTGGCTCAGTCGCAGTGAGTTTGTTGTATCCATAAACTCCACTTGGGCGCTTCACATTATAATGATGTATTTCACACCCACCAGGAGCAATGTAGCATCCTTCTAGATTATTTAAGTTGTGATGCAACTGTTCAACACAGGCGGCGATCGCTTCCATTTGTGCAGCAACGCCTAGCGATTCTGCACTTTGAGGACAACCTCTCGACATCAGCATCATCACTGCCGCTTCACGGCGCGTGGTTCTAAAGGTTTCCTCTGTGCGTTCCCACTCCTGTTGCCGTTGGCAAGACGCAATCTCCCGCACGCGAATTAGTTCGATCTCTTCATCTGGAGTCAACTTAATAGCTGTTCCACAGGTTGTATAATTGGAGCATTCTCCAGGGTCAATACCCGGTTGCAACATCATTGAGGCACAGTCAAAGCCAAGTCCACATATCTTACGTGGCATAATTTCCAATTAGTTCTAGCTTAATAAACTTATTTTAATAGCTAGAACAAAGGGGTGTGTAAAAACAAGTAATATTAATCGTAGTTTTAGTCGGATAAAAGATAAGGGTTACTTATTTTGTGTTGTAACCTTGTATTACTATGTAACTTAAAGCATAATGTGAGCAAACACCTTAATTCATGGTTGGAGACGTGGCAAAATTAACGATTCAGATCCCGGATGAACTAGCTCAACGTCTAGAACCTTTGCAGAGTCGCTTACCCCAATTACTTTGGTTATTGTTGGATGCAGATGTGCAACAAACAAGCGATCAGCCAAAAGTGAATGCACAAACTGTAGAGATTTCCGAAGTGTATCAAGAAGTGCTGGATTTCTTGATTAAACGTCCAACGCCAGAAGAGATAATTGCTTTTAAAGTTTCATCACAAGCGCAAATGCAGTTAGAAGCATTATTAGAGAAAAACCGTTCTACTTCACTAACTCAGATGGAATTAGCTCAATTAGATGTTTACGAACAATTAGAACATCTAATGATTCTGCTAAAGGCCCGCGCTATGGAAAAGTAATGAAAATTTGATGGCCAGTACTTCAATTTCAACAGAACTTCGCAAGCTGGTAGCTAGTAGAGCGTCAGGACGCTGTGAATATTGTTTAATTCACCAAGATTTTTCAATATATACCCATGAAGTAGATCATATTCTTGCTATGAAACATGGGGGCAAAACTTTGGCGGAAAATTTAGCTCTTTCATGTTTATCATGCAATCGTCATAAAGGTTCTGATTTTGCGACAATTGACTCGGCTACCGGAGAAATAGTGCCATTATATAATCCTCGCCGTCAGATTTGGGATGAACATTTCTATTTTGAGAGTGTAAGAATTGAGGGAAAAACTCAAGTAGGGCAAGCAACTGCAAAGTTACTTCAGTTTAATCTTCCTAATCGATTACTACAAAGGCAAGTATTAATGAGTCAGCAAAAATATCCTTGAGTATGTAAAGTTAGTATTTTATAAGAGCTAATGGTATGAAAGCTAATTAATTGTTTTATAAAAGTTATAAATACTAGAGAAGAAATATAAACATTAAAATTATTTATTTGGTTTAAAGATGGATTATAGCACAGATTCTTTACCTCCGATAAAACTTATACCATTGGATAAAAATTTATCTAGTGTGCAAACAACAAAACATAGAAGTTATGTTAAAATTAGCACACCTACAGATATTCGATGGATAAAGGTACTGGAATTTTTACGCAGCAATAACCTAGCGCCTAACAGTCGAAAATTGTACGAACGTGAACTAAAGAGATTCTTGGGATGGACGCAATTGCACTTTAATGAGTTACGCCCACGTCACCTTGGTTTGTACAAAGAATATCTACGGGATGAAGTAAGGGCTGATACAGGTAAGCCACTTTCAAAAAGCAGCATCAATGCCGGAGTTGCTGCACTCAAAAGCTTTTTTAAATGGATGTCCTATACGTATCCTGACATTATTGCTACTAATCCCACACTGGGAATTAAACTGGAAAAAGTGCCACTGCCACCAGCCCAGAGTTTAACCCCAGAACAAATAGAACAGGTATGGTCAGCATTAGAGTTATTGGGGGAAACAAAGCAACGGGATACAGCACTGGTTCACATTCTCAGTCATGGACTCCGGGCAGGAGAAGTTGTGCAGCTAAATGTTGGGTCATTTGATGGCAAGCTGCTATTTTTACCAGACACCAAAACCAATGAACCACGCTTAGTTCCACTGCGAAAAGAGAGTCGGGAAGTTTTAGCAGAGTATGTACAATTGCGCGAACAGCAAGGAGAAGTGTTAAACAGCGACTCCCCACTGATGATTTCACACCATGCTTCATACAAAGGTGAACGCTTGAGTTATCACGGGATTTACTTCGCTGTAGAAAAAATTGGTGAAATAGCTCATATTGAGGATTTGCACCCTCACTCCTTTCGCCACACCTATGCCACTGACTTATTGTTATTGGGAGTTGACCCCAGCCATGCACGAAAACTAACAGGACATCAAAGCGAGAAAGCGTTTCGGCGCTATACCCTTCGCAGTGAGCAAGAAGCTGCGATCGCTGCTTACTATCGCGCGATTAGCGAAGACGTGGAGTAAGGTATGCCCAAGCCACTCGATCCCAAGTGTCAGTTATGTTCCAAACTACCAACTGCCCAAGCCAAGGTTTTACATGGGACAGCAGGGGACGGGTGTTGGAATCCACGCATTTGCCACAATCGCCGCTCATTCTATCGCCACCGCTCCCAGAAGAATTCAGCAGAAATTGATTCAGTAACAGTCGAACCACCAGCAACATATTTTGCAGTGCTGTATTTGTATAAAGAGCCAGGGGATAAACCATTACACGCGTTGGGTGCAGAACTCTGGTTGGGGCAAAAACCTGTTTGCCGCTTAGAACCAATTCACTGCTTTGGGTTAACGGCTGGTAAAATACGCGCCTATACAGATCAGGTGTTGCAGGCTTTTGCTAAACAATACAGTGTTTCACTATATCAATATAAGGATATGTTTGAGATTACCTCAAGCTACTGCCCAGTGCGACCCTGCCCGTTAAATCCTGAATTGTAGCAATGACCACATACCACCAATTAACAATCTGGGATGTGCTGGATGAGTTGTCCGAATCTCCACCAACTTCTTCCCTTGATGCAGTATGGCAGTGCTTGGATACAGAACTGTATGATTTACCTATTGAAACCCAATTATCAACCGCAGGTATTGCCTTCAGTCAAATTGCGGATATTCTCAAGTCTCGTGCCGAGGTGCTGTTGCAAGATACCCGCGATCGCAATAACCCAAAGGGGCCAATTATTAGCACCGATCTCTTTGCTGGGTTGGTACGGACAACAATGCACCTAGATTTAGATGATTTGATTGAACCGGAAACACCACAAACCTTTAAACCACACGGGCCACACCAATTTTCACATTCTACTGAAGAGGGTGATTCTGTAGTAGCACCCGTTGAGAAAGCGAATGTTTTGGCAATGCTCGATCAGGTGACAAGTTTAGAAGATGTCCGCAATTTGGCATCAGATGAAGATGTGCCAAAATGGCAAAGTGCAATCGCTAACTACCTGATAAATGTCAAAGATGAGATTTCTTTAGTTAAACTGCAACGTGCGTTGGAAATGCCGATGGTAGAAGTCTGGTTGGGATTATTGCTGGGTGGGTTTACATTAGAACAGCGTGGTGATTTTTATCACAACCATAATGTCTGGGTGAAAAGCTCTCCAATTATGACCAGCAACATCCTTGAGGGATGACGGTCAAAGAGTCCAAAAAAGCGGATAAAATCAAGCTAGTCTCTGCTGAAGACGAGAACATAAAAAATTGTGGCTGCTCCTACTGTAACCGTGATACCAATTCACGAAAAAGTTGATACAGATGCAAACGGTAAAAGTTATGCTGAGTCTCACTTTCTTAATTTTGAATTCTGAATTGGTATTACGTGTCCTGATAACGAGTTCGAGGTAATCTGCTGCCGCTCACCTTTACCGTTAGACTGCAACACTTTCAATCAAATTCCTGATCTGAGACTCAGGAATGAATGGCGCTAGCCTTGACTGCGTTGATTGCGCCAGTACTGGTGTGCTGCTTCGGCTTCAACCTGATGATCGAGATGCCATCTATTGATAGACCATATATCGTAGTACCCAATCTTCGTTGTTTCATGCGATTCTTGCAACGTTCCACCGACAACCATGCAATAAAACTGGAGATGATAAGTAGTGTGCGGCTGCCCAAAATCTCCAGGCATACGCCAACCAAGACGAATCAACGAACCAACTTCCACAAGCAAACCTGTTTCTTCTAGCACTTCGCGCACAATCGACTGCTGTGGCGTTTCTCGAACTTCAGCCCAACCACACGGCAAGCACCACGTACTATCGTCAGTTCGCTGAACCAACAATAACTGGCCCTGGTCGTTTAATATTGCAGCGGACACTCCCACTTTCGGCGTAATGTAACCTAGCTCTGTGCGAAATCGCTTCTCTACTTCTGAACTAGGGAGGGAACACAGTGCTGAATACTGTGCCGAAGCAAGAGCAAGAAGTCGCTCGTAGCGCTCGCGATCGTAAACGTCCTTTGAATAGTTCAATCCAAGCTGTGCTATTGCTCGCAGTTCTTCTAGCAATTCGATAATGCTCAAGGTGTCATCGTTAGCCACAACGGGTAGTCCTAACTATTAATTTAACAGCACTGCGGTCTAATACCGCCACTCACGTTCTTTAGCAGCAATTGCTGTGGTTTATTTATCATAATTACTTTGATGCTACATCGTCAGCACATTCCTCAAGCGATGCCTTTTATGAAGAGACGCTACCACCATTCTTAAAAAATAAACTGAAAATGACTTTATAGTTTCATGGCATGATAGCGATTAAAGAGCGGCTTATTCCGGTAAGACATCATTTGGTATAAAAGCAACAGAAACACGGGGAAATTTTGTACAAGCTCTTTAGAATAGGCACTTTTGCCAGCTTTTTAACCAAAGTTTCTTTTGTAGTATTTATGTAGTATTAATTTTGGAGTATTTTTCTGACCTGAAGCATCATTTATTAACTATAAAGTCATTTTTAGTTTATTTATTTCACAATTTTTAAATTTTTCTTTTAGAAGTGTATTTTTAGGGGGAACCACAAAAAAGGTACCAGCCGTGTTCTTAATTGCTTGTTGTGTGGCGTGGATCTGGATGGTACTTTCAGTATCTTTATGAACGGGTAAGTGCCTTACCACCCAAATCGGGAAAATTGATTTGCATGAAGATGAAGCGATCGCCTCGCTCCTTTGCTACTTGGGTAGCTACTCATTTTGGAGCGCATGAGTGCGATCGCTCTTGATATAGGGCACAAGACACGAATAAATCAGCCCAGCCGTATCAATAATATTTTTGGCAAAACCGAGATATCTAGGCGATGAAAGCCCTCAAGGCGAAAGCGACGGCTGGGCTGATTTATTTATTGGATCTCCCAAGGATGGCTATCTCGATTGAGTAGATGAGGTTTTCATCGCCAAAATAATCTTCGCCACTACTTCAGAAATGGGAAGCACCGATAATCGATTTCCTGGTCTTAGCACCATTAATTCCTCAGAGCTAAACTTCTCCCTAAGCGTTGATAGCAAGATGGGGTGAGAAAAAGTTTCAACGAATTCCACTAGAACTGTTTGCCACCGAGGGGATTCTGAACTTGATTTCGGGTCGTAGTATTGTGAGAATTCAGCACGGGCTAAACGCCCCGCTATCCATGTACAGGAGTCAGAAGCCAGAATTTAAAAGCAGTTCAGTATTACCTCTTCATGACAAAACCTCGACAAGAATTACGAAAACAACTGCAAACTTCTTAATTAGCAACTGTTTCCGCTTTTCTTAGTACCATTTGTCTTTAGGCTACATTAACTCCTAGCGTATAAGAACCAGGGTCAAAAAAGCTAGAACTGAAAGTTCCGCCATTTTGAGGGAAGTAATCAAAATCACTTACTGAAATGGAGTAAGTACCTGCCCCTAGTGAAGCGGTGATTGATTGAGAAGTACTGAAACTCTGTAAGTTTCCAGCACTATTAAATAGGCCGAGAACTGGAAAGGTACCACTGGAATTGGGCGTGCTAATAGTCACAGTTCCTGGGTTAGCTAAAGAAAATGTGAAAAAGTCGAAATCAGGATTGTTGCCTGGAAGTGTTGCCAGTTGAGCAGAGGTATTAACTTCTGAACCTGATGTTAAAGTACCTAGCTCCTCAGCAGTGGCTAGTGTGTTGTTTGTTCCTTGTCGAGCATCTTCTTTTTCGTAGAACAGGAAGTCGTCACTATCAAGCCTCAAAGACGACGCTTGCACAATACCAACGAGTTCATCTAGCTCTCCCCCTGATTTGTCCAGAAATACCCTTGTATTGGCTCCCACAGCCTGCAAGCGATAGTCTGCCAGTGTTCCTTTGAGCTGGATTGCATCCTCGTTGGAGTTGAAGCCACTGATGGTAGCGTAGTCTGCCAAACCACTACTTCCACTGTTATCGTCATAAAAGACATTAGTAGCATCTCCAAGTAAGAACTGATCTTCCCCAGGCCCTCCAGTTAGGATATCAACCTCCCCTAATCCAAGAGAATCAGAACCGTTAGTATCAACGCCTATGAGGACATCATTTCCAGGCCCTCCAAGCAGAGTGTCATTGCCGACCCCGCCAAGGAGTCGGTCATCGCCTTCTCCTCCTTCGAGAAGGTCATTGCCAGCCCCGCCAAACAGGCTGTCATTCCCATCCTCGCCCAAGACGAGGTCATTACCTTCCTGACCATCAAGAAAGTCATCGCTATCCCCACCAAGCAAGGTGTCATTGCCGCCTCTGCCAAAGACGGTATCACTGCTGCCTCCTCCAATCAGGGAGTCGTTAAAACTAGAACCAAAGACTTGCTCGATATTGAACAGGACATCATTCCCATCTCCCCCACTGGCAGTTCCAGTGCCAAGGTCAACGGTGACTCCGGCTGTGGCATTTAAATAATCAGTAGTATCAACACCAGTCCCACCAAAGAGCTGGTCATCCCCGCCTCCACCAACGAGTTGGTCATCCCCGTCTCCACCAAGCAGAATGTCATTGCCGCTGCCGCCTAGCAGGGTATCATTGCCTTCTCTACTAATGAGAGTGTCGCTCCCGTCCTCACCAACGAGTTGGTCATTGCCAGCCCCACCAAGCAGAATGTCAATGCCGCTACCGCCAAGCAGGGAGTCATCCCCGTTCCCGCCATTAATAAAGTCGTCGTTAGTCCCGCCAACGAGGGTGTCATTGCCGTTATCGCCAAAGAGGCGGTCATTACCAGCCCCACCATTGACAGAGTCATTCCCGTCCCCACCACTGAGGAAGAAGTCATTGCCAGCTCCGCCAAAGATGGTGTCATTGAACCTAGAACCAACGATTCTTTCAATCTCCAACAGGACATCATTCCTGCCCTGCCCTGTAGCGGTTCCAGTGGCAAGGTTAATCGTGACTCCGGCAGTGGCACTTAAATAATCAACAGTATCAACACCATCTCCACCGAAGAGTTGGTTATTGCCAGTCCCACCACGCAAGGTGTCATCGCCCAACCCACCACGGACAATATCATTGCCAACTTCACCATCAAGCACGTCATTGCCAACTCCACCATCAAGCACGTCATTGCCACCTCTACCAAATAGGGTGTCATTACCGCGCCCGCCAGTTAGGGAATCGTTGAAACCAGAACCAAAGACTTGTTCGATATTAAACAGGACATCATTCCCAGCCCCTCCACTGGCAGTTCCAGTCGCTAGGTTAACGGTGACACCAGCAGTGGTATTTGAATAGTCAGCAGTATCATTGCCAGTCCCACCAGAGATTTGGTCATCCCCGTCCCCTGCTTCGAGTCGGTCATTGCCAGCCCCGCCAAGGAGTCGGTCATCGCCAGCCTCACCAATCAAGAAGTCATTGCCATCCTCGCCATCAATCTGGTCATCGCTAGCCCCGCCATTGAGCGTGTCAACCCCTTCCCCGCCAAAGAGTTGGTCTTCACCGTCTTCTCCAGCGAGTCGGTCATTTCCGTCCCCGCCTTCGAGAAGGTCATTGCCAGATCCGGCAAGGAAAGCATCATTACCGAACCCACCAAGCAGGGTGTCGTCACCGCCTCTGCCAAGGAGTTGATCGTCATCCTCCTCGCCATCAAGCAGGTCATTGCCAGATCCACCAAGGAGGACATCATCGCCGAACCCACCAAGCAGGGTGTTGTCGCCCTCCTCACCATTGAGAAGGTCATTGCCGTCCTCGCCATTAAGCGAGTCATTGCCAGCCCCACCCAAGAGGTCATCATTGCCGCCCCGACCAAAAAGGTTATCATCACCGCCCTGACCAAGGATAGCGTCATTCTCAAACGTGCCAATTAGAGTGTTATTCCTGTTGTCTCCAATAATGTCTGCCATATCAATCCCCTCGGTTATAAGTTTGATTCAGAAATATTCGCTGGCAGAGGTGTCATAGATGAGTAGCCCTGCCACCGGGGAGAAACCCTAGATAGGTAGTTCAAATAAATGCAGCATCTACTTAGACTGGTTTCGTAACCGCTCAATAATCCTGGGTAAATCGCTCAGTAACAAGGCTCAAATGGTGTCTATGAGTAGCCCTGCCACCGGGGAGAAACCCTAGATAGGTAGTTCAAATAAATGCAGCATCTACTTAGACTGGTTTTGTAACCGCTCAATAATCCTGGGTAAATCGCTCAGTGACAAGGCTCAAATAGCGTAAACTCGTTCCTGAACTGGTAGCTCGCCCCGATTTATTGAGCGGATACGTTAAAAAGTTGGTTACAACCGCTAATCAACAGCATACTTGAATAGGTAAACAACCACTTACAAGTAGCAGAAATGACACAAAAGTTTTTAATATCATACCGGAGAATATTCAGAGATTGCAAAAATTAATGAATAATTCAAAGAAATGAAGAAGTTTTAATTTGATTTTCTATTTCTACCCCCAGAATTCCCCAGATGGTTGGTCTGACTTTTCACGGTAAGTCCTAAGTCCTCAAGTCTCGAAAAAGCGTGGCTTTTTCCACAAGCTAATTATCAATAGCTTTAAGTTAATGAGAATAGCTAACGGAAAAATCAGAGCTTGAGAAACCCTCAAAATGACCTTTTCCACATCCCCTGAAAAGTCAGGATGGTTGGTGAATTATTCCATTGGGAAACTTGTAGTAGGGAAAAAGCTCAGAAATTCCCACTAGGCATCACTGTGCCAAAAAAGGTTTTTTGTGCGAATCGAAAAATTCAAGTGCTTGAAATGACGATTTTTCGTTCAAACTCGATCAAAACTAGCAGTATAATTATAGTTTTTTCACCAAAAAGCGCTTCTTGAAAGGCTTACCTCATCTTACTTTCAGCCAAGCGAGTACAATTAACCCAGTTTGACACGGTGATGCCACTATCAACGAAAGAATGGGGCTTCAAGCGGTGTAGACTGTCCAGTTATGGCGGCTATAAAAGGACACTCCTCATTCACTACTCAGATTCCTTCTTGAAGCGAGCGATAAGCCATTCCGGCAACGTCTTCTCTACCAGACACTCCGCGATCACTTACTGCTTTCATACAACAAGTTAATTGTTGCATTCTTGTATTAACAATCAAGTTTACTTTGGCTGTCTCCACACAAGGTTGTACTCTCTCTCAACAGCCGCCAGCAGCAAAGCGTGCAAGGATAACAGATAAGGTTTAGTAAAATCCCCAATCCTTGCAATTGCAAAATACTTGAAACCCTTGATTTATCGTTACAATAGTATTAGTAGCTAATAACCTCCAGAGGGCTAGCCTGAGTGCTATTGAGCTTACTCGTCGTCAGAAGATTCCTTATCTTCTTCGTCATCCTTGTCAAAATTTGTATTGCTGAGGGAGACTTATGGGTGAATCGAAACGCCGAAAGGCAATATTAGGCAATCACTATGGTTTGCCTAATATTTTCAATGAAGTCCAATTAATGTGGACGCAGATTAATTTCTCGATCAAGCGAGTCAAAGATTCTGATAATGGATGTTTACTTATTCAGTGTTCCAACAATGACCGAGGATTCCATCAAGACACTATTGCCCAACTTCAGAAAGAAATAGAAAATTGGAAATGTGATTTGGATATTCCTATCTTGATCCAAGTTCTCCCAAGGGGAGTTAAAAATTCAGAAACTAAACTTTTTGATGGGTTCGTTACCCTTTGGTGCAATTGTCCGGAATTTAAATTGTGGCGAGAAATATTTGAAACTAAACGAGTTTAGTGAACTTTGTTGTATTAAATTATCAAGAAAGGCAGAGGGCAGAGGGCAGAGGGCAGAAGGCAGGAGGCAGAAGAAATACTGGTTTCTGCTCTCTGCCCCTGACAATCATGGAACAAGGGTTTAAGACCCCCACCAAATTTTCAATTTGGTAGCCCCAATTTAGGAGGGGTTGGAATCCCCTATAAAACATTGAACCTTCTGCCCGACGCTCGCGGACTCGCTAACGCTGCGCTATCTGCCTCCTGCCTCCTGCCTTCTTCAATGTTTCCTAGCTGCACCATCATTTCTGTTGCCTCCACTCGATTTTGTACTCCCGTTCCACAGCCACCAGCAGCTTTGCCTGCAAGGATGATAGATACGGTTTGGCTTGTTTCCCCAACCCCTGCAACAGCCAATCTACAGCCTCATCACGGCTAGCCACTTGATGCAACTGCCGTAACCTCACACATAACTGCTGCATAAAAAAGCAATCTTCATCAAGTAATTTCAGTGATTTCATCTGTTCGATTTTTACGGTGTAGTCGCCGTCCCAAGTCTGGACTGTACAATTGTATTCCCCAACGTGGCTGACTACTCCCCAATAACCCGTTTTACCTCTCAAGTCTGGGTTATCTTTGGGCAGAAGAATGCATATTTCCCCAATATGATAAGGATTGGGTACTTTCGTGCTTTCGCGTATCCTGTCCACCACGTCTTTCACGATCCGACCGGATGGAATCTTATTCCCAGCTTGCTCTACTGCCTGCTGCCATACATCCGCTTGCACAGCCGGTTCCAACTCGGCTTTCGCCAAAAACCGCAGTTGTCGTTCGTTGGTCGGCATTGGAATTTGCTGACCATTGGTCGGCAAAAACTTTTGAAGATTCTCGTAAACAGCAGTAGCCGAAATCTTCAAGTACGCTGCATCACGGCTGTAACCAAAGCGTTCGCGGCAGTATTCCTCAAAAGTTCGGTGCGTGGAACGGTATAGCCGTCTGTCTCTCAACTCCATTAATGCCTGACCCGCTTCTAAAAATGCACGTTCTACACGGCGTTCCAATTGCAAGCGTAAGCTTTGTTCTTGGTCGGTCAACTCTCTTACTTCAACAGCCGTAACCGTGATAGTTGCTGAAGCTGGGTTGTCTTGGATAGAAGTATTTTCGGGAGCAGAGTCAGTCGCTGACTTTGGTTCACCAGATGTCGCGGGGGTAATTTTCTTGCGTCTAGATGGTGGTTTGTTCATTATTCCACCTTCAGGCTGATAGTAGTTGAACAAATATTGAGTTGTGTCATCATTGAATACAGTGTTTCTTATCTTTACCCCTAACAATACCTTGGATGGGGTTTCCCATTGCTTTTTATATTTTGCAGTCTTAAGGCACTACCAAATATAAGACTTTTTAAAAAACCACCATACCAGAGCCACCACAACAGCAAAATACTAAACTTCTTAGCATTTGTTACTTTCGCAAAATGCCTACTATTTGAGCGTATTCTAGAAAATATCCTCTTCAACACACGAATAAAAGAACGGCTAATGCTTGATTATTTGACAGCGGGTATTGCATTTTGGATGACTTTGTTTGGAGTACAAGAGTCGTTGTTAGAATTTCGCCTGGGTTATCTCGGTCGTTACTAGTTTCTTTCCATTAGTGCTAGCTTATTCGTAAGCTTTTTGCTCTCTGCCCCGATTACTATCACGCTGATCATTAAAGTTGCAATAGCTCCGTTTACTTTTCCAGGTAATGTTATTCTTTGTGCGATCGCTGCGGTAATCTTTGGTGTGATTCTTAGTCTGGCGCAATGGTTGATACTTCGTCAAACCGAGATAACACTGAGAGTTTTTGTTGGTACGGCTTCCGTCTATACACTCTATTCACCAATACCAACACCATTAGCACTTATAAAGGACAACCAAAAGTCTCCATCAATCATCTGAGTTTTTCTCTCAACAATTTTACAAAAGTTTTTATTTCTGGAATAAAAAGCTCTGCAATGTGGTATTAATATGCTAATACACTGATACGCCTGTTTGAAGTTCCCTGTCAGATTTAGCCTGGTGTTGACTTGGCTTTCTTTTGCTTTATGGAAAAAATATATGATGTTGTAATTGTTGGTGCTGGCCCCGTTGGATTAGCAACTGCTATTGGCTTACGCAAGCATGGTATAGAAAATGTTCTTGTCCTCGACCAAACTCGTACCTTCCGTCAGGTTGGTCATGGGTTGGATCTTCTCCCAAATGGATTAAAAGCTCTCAAATGTTTAGATTCTAACGCTTACGAAGAGGTCAGAAAAACTAGTGTTAGGCTCTTTAATCCTCAACAATCTAATAACGAGAAAACTGTTAAAACCAATCAGGAACAAAAACCTCCAAACACTTCTCCTAGATGGGTTTACAAAAATTTACAGGGGCAGCTAATTCGGTCAATACTTCTTGGGTTCGACGACTGGTTTAAAGATTATGGGGAAGGTCGAGTGTCAGTTCCTTGGTATGATTTGCAGACAACCTTAAGACATCTACTACCTCAGGAACAGGTTCAAGCTAATCACCGTTGCATCGATGTTGTGGATGAACCAGAAAATGGGTGTGTCCGAATAGATTGCGTATCTAATACAAGCATAGAAACCAACCCCTATGGTCATTGGACAAACCGAGATAAACATAATGATACACAGTTCGAGAGTTCAAATACTGTCCCCAAACAATTAGAAACAAAATCGCTTCGAGCTAAGTTAATTATTGCAGCAGACGGGATTAACTCTACAATTCGTAAAGTTCTTTACAAAGATAGTCCATATTCTGATTTTGCACAGCCTAAATATTCAGGATTTGCAGCAATATCTTGTATGGAAACAGCTGAGATACCAAGTGAGCTGTGGACAGAATTACAAGATAAATTTTTTCAAGACTCGTCAATTGTAACACTCAGTAATGATCAAGTATTTAGTGATCAACCTTGGATAGAAAAACCAAGATTGATGTTATTTCGTAAACGAAGCAGTCAAGTTGGATATATCATAACTCTGGCTTTGCCTTTGGATTCATTACAGGGCAAGTCTGGAAGTTCTTTGATTAATTTAGCTGTACAGGAGTTAGAAAAGGGAGGCTTTCCTCACATACTCAAGCAATTAGTGCGTAGCTCTCCCCCTACTAATATGCAGCAGCGCCCATATTACATTCACCGCGCTACCATTTCAGATCCTATCCAAATTCCTAGCAAAATTGACATTAATACTGAAGAGTACCCTGTCAATTTTCAACCATCCTGGAGTAGCGGGCGAGTTGTACTGGTTGGTGATGCAGCGCATGGAATGCCTCCGTTCACAGCTCAAGGAGCTAATCAAGGACTTGAAGATGCACTAGCTATTGCAACGATTATTGCTAACATCGCTCTTGAAAATAACTGGGATGATAAGCAAGCTATAGCCATAGCCTTTGAGAAATATGAGCATCTTCGTCGTCCATTTGTGACATATGTCCAAAAGGCAACATTGACAGGTTTCCCTCACTCGTCAAATGAAAAGTGGCAAGAATATCAACAAAAGGTATATTGCCGTAATTTTGACCAAGTAGTAGAAGCGTTATTGTGAAAGCCTCTGCGAACAAGGCATAGTTAGGACGCAGATTAATTTTTCTCTCACTTGGTGTCATCTGTACCACTTGAAATAATTTTTCTGAGTTAATTGGACTTGATAATTTTCGTATCGGCTCAATAAGTCGGGGTAACGAATAAAAGTAAGAAGAGTTGCTAGCATCCGATTTCATGAGAGCTAACTATATTGTTCTAACGCAGGCATTCTATTTGAATGCAAACGCTTTACTATAAAG
>NZ_JACJTR010000072.1 GCF_014698795.1 Nostoc sp. FACHB-892 | reverse complement strand
TGCTGCATCATAAGCGTTCCAATTCCGAACTTTATACTGGGCTTTCGTCTTCATCGTTGGGCTAGGCGGCAAGAGAATATAGGCGATAGGTAAAATTTACCATTTTCCTTATTCACGCAACAACGCCAAGCGCTAGACGAGTTTTTTTGGCGCAGGGAGCTAGTCTATTCCCTATATCTGTAGATCAATCTGGCTTAATAGTCAGTAGCCTAACAACAGATATCATCCCTAAGATTAAATTCGTTTATGTCACTCCATCTCATCAATTTCCTACAGGTGCTACGCTATCTCTTTCTCGCAGGTTAGAGTTATTAGCTTGGGCGCACAAATCAGGGACGATGATTATTGAAGATGACTATGACAGCGAGTATCGTTATGGTGAGCGTCCCATACCAGCATTGCAAGGATTAGACCAAGCTAACTCAGTGATCTATCTGGGTACATTCTCTAAAGTACTATTTCCGGCTTTGCGTCTTGGTTATTTAGTTTTACCACAGAATTTAGTGCATATATTTGCTCGTGCAAAATGGCTAGCAGATCGGCAATGTAGTTTGTTAGAACAGTACGCCCTGACTGATTTTATTACCGAAGGACATTTAGAACGCCATATCAGACGGATGCGTGCGCTCTACGACCAACGCAGGCAGACTTTGGTGCAGTCTTTGTTTTCTTATTTCGGGGACAAAATTGAAATATCGGGGGAAAATGCCGGAATGCACCTGATGGTCAAAATCAATACTAAACTCACTGATGATAAAATAGTCCAGCTTGCTGCTCTTGCTGGCGTAAGTATTGGGGCGGCGTATCCTCAATATTTAAAACATAGTCCTGGTAGCGAATTTATCTTAGGATATGCTGAACTCAATGAGCAGAAAATTCAAGAGGGAGTACGCCGACTAGCTCAGGTAATACTAATTTAAATACTACCCCAGTTAATGATACACACGATATTCCCCAAATATTAGATAAGGCTGTTGGGGGGTGAAAGGGCAAAAAGATTGAAATTACGCCAGGGGCAAGAAAAGTGCGGCTCAGTTCTACAGTGAGCTAGTCTCCAAGGAAGGCGAGGCTGTTGGAATTGCTAATGGGGAGCCTTACTGGAACGCATACCTAGAACAGTGGCAGGTTTGGGTTAAGTTTGCAGACGAGTGTAGGTCTGTGGTGTGCGATTGGTTGGTGGCGGTGTAGGCCAAAGTAGTTCACTGTTCTCTAAAAACTGTTATTGTGAGTCGGTTATTTTACACTTTCCCAGTTTAGAGCAAATAATCTCTATTGCCTTACCCTTAAAAAAAAACAATTTCGTGTTCGTTATCTTGTCCGTCGCTTAAAGTGACAAGTTTTGTTCTGCTCATTTTTTCTATCTCAGAGACAGTATTCTCAAAGAAATACGATTTATGTCCACAGTCGCAATAAAATGATGATGGAAACACTTCTATTGCCATTTTAAAAGCCAAGATAAACACCCCCAAATACTACCATGCTCTATAGAATGGATATGTGGGTCATGTTATTATTCGGCTTGCTGATTCAACCAAGCTTCTAAATCCGCCACTACAGAAAAATCTAATAACGCTTCTCCTAGAATAGACAATTGCTCAATAGATAATCCTCGAACTCCTTCAATCAACGATGCATCAATTTCACCAAGACGACGATTTAGTTGACGTATAATTAAATCCTGTTGTCCTTCAAGTTTTGCTCTTTCACGGTCTTGCTGATAAAGTGGTTCTAATCGCATAATTAACTCCCTGTCATCTGATTCTAAATTTTGATTGACTCTTAAATTCTGGCGCAGATTATAAACTAATTCTAGCGTTGCTTGCTTGTATGGGTGATTCAATTGTAAGTTTGATAATTCCACAATTGCCTGTGACTGCATACTCCCCCTGCCAAGAATTCTCAACCACAAGGTTTCCGGTGTTTGTGGTAGTTGATGTATGGCTACAATTGCTGTCCGTAGCGCATCACCTAAAAAGTATACTCCTGGCAACCACCCCAATTTTTGATTAACATTAAAGCTTGATAATAATGCTGGGGATGCAGTTGGAGTTAGAACCCATAGTTTCGGAATATCTGACTCTTGGAGTTTGGTTTTATTTGCTTTAGCGTCTCGTCGCAGGAGAGCTTTTACTTCTAGTAATTTTTGAATACAATCACAAATTTCATCACCAGAAGCGGCATTGCGAAATGGCTCTAATATTGCTGGAAACTCTGTAAATCTTCCAAGTAACCCTAACAATTCTAAATTAGAGTTTTACTGTACTGAAGGAGTAAATAATACATCAATTTCTTTGATCTCTCCTGATATTTTTGATGATGACTTTACTTCCCCATAAGGTTTTAACAGTTCTTCTAGATAATCTTTGGCAAATTCGTCATGTACAAATCGAGTCATTCAATTAGGTTATTAAGAATTAATTGAAGTGATTAATAATATTTTATCTGTATTTACAACCCATTTTAATCACACCTCAAATTGATGCTGTGAACGGTTGTTTCATGCTGTTTTACAATCAGCCGACAGTTTGCGCCCAACAATTATGGCGGTATGAGCATTATCGTAAGATAGCTAATGCCAAAGATATTGACTGGAATGGGTATTTGGAGCAGTGGCAGATTTGGATTAACAATTATAGCGCGTGTATGTCTGTGGTGGGCGATTGGTTAATGAGTGTTTAACACTAACCAATTAATTGGGGATTCCAAGCATTCAAAACAACAGAATTCACTGTTAAAATACGACCAGTCCGCTCATTCAAACGGGACAAACAGCTTATAATTACTCAAATTTAAGTATTTAACTATATTGAAAAAGGATGTTTTATGAGCCTAAACAGTAGTTTGTTGCTCGACCTGCCGCACGTTGAGGCAGAACTAACTTATTTTACGCCAATGGCGGAAAAACCTGTTACCTATGCCTATGAACGACCACCAGGGATTCCACCATCCAACCGAAAGTTCGAGACACACTTGATGCCAATCCATAACATACGGGCCGTTTCACAAGACATATCCTTAGATCGAGAAGGCTTTAAACATGTTGTACAACAAAGCAATGTCCGCAATTTTTATGACGAAGATGAGATTCTTCGTGTCTATTATCCTGAAGCCGAGCAACTTTTGAAAGAGGTAATAGGTGCTGAAAAGGTGGTGATATTCGATCACACTCTTCGTAACGCTCAACGCTTACAGAACGGTGAAAGCGGGATCAGTGAGCCTATTAAGTATGTACATAACGACTTTACTGCCATTTCTGGCTATACTCGCGCACGCAAAGAGTTGACAGCACGGGGGGTAGATAACATTGATCAATTACTACAGCAAAGGTTTGCTTTGATTAACATTTGGCGAGCGATCGCCCCAGTTTATAAGTCACCATTAGCAGTGTGCAACGCTTTTAGTATCGCACCAACAGACCTAGTAGCTACTGACATAGTGTACCGCGATTACGTTGGTGAAACCTACTTAATAACGTATAACCCAACACATCAATGGTTCTACTTCCCCCAAATGCAACCCTCGGAGGCACTATTGTTTAAGTGCTTTGACTCGGCAGAGGACGGACGGGCGAGGTTTGCTGCTCATACTGGGTTTGATGACCCAACAAGCCCACCAGATGCCCCAGCTAGAGAAAGTATTGAATTGCGGACGCTGGTTTTCTATCCTACATAAGAATGATGACGGCTGCTATCCTTAACTACAGATGCATTATTATCTGACGCTGGGGCGAAGGTATTTTGCTAATCGTAACGTTAAACGACCTCTCGCCAATAGTTGAGGCTCTTGAGAATTCGATTTGTCAACCAGACTTTAACAAGGGGTAGGTTTATCACTGCTTCACTTACTTATGAATCACACTCAGGCGCTTTGATGAAAAAAACTATTAAAAACTTCATTTAAGTCCGCAGTGTATAATCCTTGAGGTGTCTTTTTTCGCATTTCCTAAGTAATGCAATAGTTATATTTTAAACTTTAACCTTACATACGTATTTCATGCCTCGAAAAACTACAGTTCCATCGCAATCAATTAAAGTAACTCCGCTAGCTCTGTCTCAATTACATATCCGCCTAGAGTTTCTAGAAAAAGAACATCAATCGCTACTCAAACAGATCAAGAGAAAGCGCACAGAACTGAAGAACTTTGTTGAACAGATGCGTTCTTTTGGCACAGAATTTCTCAACAAAGCTAATCCCAGTTTCCGAAAAATGGCTGAGTTAGACCAGGAAATCCATGCTCTGTTTGAGGAGATTTTTACTACTAGAAAGTTCGGTAAACAAACCCTCAAAAATATACAAGCAGTTTACCGTAACCTACAGGTAACTGGAGCCATCAGTCTAAAACCCAACAGCCAACAGTTAGATACATTAGACGAATCGTTTGGCAATGAAGATTCCCAATCAGATTTTTCAAAGGAAACTAGTGAACAACAGCATCAATATTGGCAAGGACAACAGTGTGTAGACTCTGCCTCTGTAATCAGAACAGATGACCAAAGAAAAATTCGTCAAACATTTCTGAAATTAGCTGAAATCTTTCACCCTGATAAAGCCAGAGACAGTGAAACACAGAAGTCTCACACAGAAATCATGAAAGAAATCAATAAAGCCTACCAAGAGGGGGATTTAGCAAGACTTCTTGAAATTGAACAAAGTCAACAACCCTTAGAAATTATTGACAATAATAACGAGGATGATTTAACCCGTAGATGCCGAACTCTAGAACAGCACAATCAAATTCTCCTGGCTCAATATGAAAAATTGAAACAGGAACTGCGTTTGACAAAAAATACTCCAGAAGGGACGATGGTTTGTGATTCTCGAAAAGCTGCTAAAGAAGGCATTGATGCTATGGCTGCGATAGTAGAAACAATGGAATCTCAAATTAACGTCGTTTCTGGGATTCGGGATTTTGTTAAGGATTTTAGAGAACAGAAAATCACTATTAAAGAATTTCTTGCTGGCCCAACACCTCTGCACTCCTTAGATGAAGAAACTATAGAAGATATTTTGGAGCAGATGTTATCAGAATTAATGAGATAGTATTTGACTATTAACAACTTCTGGCTTTATTTGTCGTTCATCTGAGCAAATTAAAAGGATTTTACAGAACCTATGCCGATAAAAAAACACATTAATCTTAATCTGAAAAGTTTTCTTAATCCCACAGATAAATCGGAGAAGAAAATATATTTAATCTCAATTCATTAGAGTTACTTTTTACCAGTTTGAGTTAGGTTGGGCGAATGAGCGCACTGCTTCACTCACTTTCGTGCGCTCACTCAAAACCTTGAGACAACAAATCATCCGGCTATGTCTTTACCACTCTTATAAGTCATAGCTCTGGGTTTTCTCTTCTTGAGAGGGACTACTGATTTCTTGGGTGCTTGTGGCGGACGGCATTTCTCACAGTAGAGCGGTCGAACACCAAAGGTTTCTCGTTGTGTGGGTTGCTCGCACTGCTTACATACGAAGTTAAAAACGCGAGTGTGAATTTCCCGCTTATGTGCTCTGACGGTGTACTCTCGGACTTGGATTGTCTTGCTGGACATTGATTAGTTTTTTAAGTTGCTATTTATAAATATAGTTTCTTGTTTTTGAGTAATAGTATAGCCAGAGCATCATCTTCATGATTAAAACAAGGATAATTGCCCTGGCGAAATATTACCTTTACGTCCACGATGATAGTAAAGGTGACAGCTGCTTTATATAGACAACAAAAATCTATTCTACAACGTAGAAAAAACAACAACAACAGCCCTAATTCTTGCGTTAGGTTAGAAACAAATTAATTTCCACAACGTAGAAAATGACCAAGGTTGAATGGGCGACATACCCTCACACAAAGGAACATTTAGCTGTGTCTTCGACCCTGAAACCTCCCTACCCATAGAGCCAATCCAGAGGTTTTTGAACTACTGTAGAAAGAGTTATCAGGGGTTACGTTGTAGAAGAATTGTACCTAAATCAGTCACATCAAGGCTTATACGACGTGGATTCTACATAAGCCACTACATAATGAGGCAAGATTTTCTAAGCGATTATCTTCAGGGTTCATATTCCAGTGATGAACCTGGAGGTTATAAACCCGACGCTGGCTCAAAGTCAATTCCGGTGGCTTTTCATCTGGGCGTAGACAGACTCGACCACATTTAGAACACTGCCAATCGGAGGCATTTTTTACAGCAGTAGCAATTTGTTTCCAATCAGGAGAGTAGCGAGTTCGACTCATATTTTATTTGAGGGTAGAGCGAAATCATTCTAATTAATTAAGATACTCCTTAATATCACTTTTTTAACGGCAAAGAATAGAGAGCGCTTTATGTTCAAGCTGGCGAATTGGTTCTCGGCTTAGGTTAAGGCGTTCTCCGATCTGAGTTAACCTCAGTTGATAGTCATTTTCTAGCCCGAAACGTAAAGTTAGTACTTCTCATTGTATTGGGGCAAAGGACGCTAGCAACTCTTTACTATTCTGGCGCTACGCTAAATTTTGAGTGAAGTCCTCTCTTGAAGAGAGGAACTGTTCAAATTCGCTTCACATTTGAACAAGGCTTAAGAACGCTTTGCGTAAATCAATTGAAAAATCCAAATACTTAGTTGAGAAATAATCATGGATATGCAATCTCTACTCACTTTCACAATCGTAGTCATCTTTTGGGCATTCATTACTCTCATTATATTCCAGTTCATTAACGGACTATTTGTATCGGCTGCTTACGCTAGTAATGTGGTTTCGGTTAGCAATGGAGATATAGTCGCTTCTACAATCCCATCAGTATCAGAAGTAATCACACCACAAGCTCGGACTTTTGAAAAATTGCCAGATCCTTGGATGTTAGGGGATGAAGTTGTTCATCGTACAAGTAATGAAGGGGAAAGAGAAAGAGAAAATTCCATACTTTCCCCTTTACCCCTTCCCCTTTACCCTACTTCTGAAAGAAGTACATTGAGATTACTGCCTCCAGTTAAAGAAATTTCACCACAACCAAAACGTACTACTCGTTCAAACAAAGCTAACAATCCTGCCAACAAGTTACCGAAAACTAAAAAGGCTGATGTAAATTCTTCAGGCAAGCGCAAGCCAGGCAGATCGCGTAAAACTGCATAAAAGTTACTCAACTATAACGCAATACGGTTCAGTTAACGCTGAAAGCGTTATTGATGATATGGAAATTAGGAGCCTCAACTCGCTGTCCAGTACCTCTGTGGCTTGGTTTTTTGGAGCGAAATTTTGATACAGGTTTTTTCACAACCCTGGGGTTACACCGATGAACTCGCTCAGGTAACAATGTATCCAGAATCTCTATGGTCAACCACTCAAAAAAAGGGGCAAATCTTGAGAGTTAAGACGTTGAAACTTAGGTACAGCACCACGGATAACTCGTAAAGTTCCAGTAAAACTAAGACGTAATGGAGCAACTCCGGCACTGGTTGCAGCTTGAAACATTAATAATCGTACTGTCCAATGTCCCAACAACCAAGCATATACCTCTTGCACAACCTCCCGTGGTTTTTGAGAACGGACATGAGTTTTTCGCCCTAGAAGATGTATTTTCAACTCATCAATGGTGTTTTCTACTTCCCATCGCTGATGGTATTCCCTCGCCAACAACTCGGCAGGAAATTTCTCAATGTCTAATAAACTAGTAATTAAGCGATATGTCAGTTGTTCAGTTGGATTGTCAGGATGCTCAATTGTATACTCAATAATGCGTACAAGTATTGGCTGACTAGCTTTTTTTCGTAGCTTTCCCGATGGGTAAATCCATGATTTATAAGAGCCGTCTTCTAAGGGTTTTTCGGCAGTAAATTTGACATTGGCTGGTATTCTGCCTAAATAATCGCATCCCTTGGTTACTGTTGCTTGTACTATTGCGTAGGAATGTAATCCTCTATCCCACATCAACAACATTCCTGATGTGACCGAACGTAATAATTTTAATGCTCGTACTCGCTCTCCGATGCGATACGGACACACCAGTGCATCAAATATTATATGTGTTCCTGCTTCTACTAATATTACTAGTCTGACTTTAGGGAACGCGGCTTTTGTCCCAGGACGACTACCAGGGCGACCAAAAACTCTGGCATTTTCATCACTGTCGGGAACATCAAAACAAGTACCATCAATAACTACAATTCGTAGCTCATTTAAAAACGCCCCCAAGGTTTCAGTTGTAGCCATTGGTCTTACTAACTGATGAAATAAATCACTCATCACTCTTGCTCCTAATCGCTGCCGAGCTTGTGTGATTGCTGATTTACAGGGCACACGCCAGTATTTACCAACTTTTACCCATGCCTCTGACATCCCATCTATTAGATTTTTCAGCACATCCCGCATTGAGTCTTTAGACCAAAAACTCATTGCTATTACCAGACTTACCACTAATTGTGCTGGTAGCGGTAAGCGAAGCCATGCCGCAGGCTTATCGCTTGCGCTCCTCTTGAGTTTGGGTATTAGCAATCGCCTGTTCAATTGCCGCCGCTGGAATTGCCGTCTCAATTGCTTTAAGCAAGTCATTACTTTGTATATCAGGACACACCAACGAGAAATCCTTGAGATGCACCACGCTCAATTTTAATGCTTGGGAACAATGCTTAATTTACATGATTTTCAGCCTTAACTGAACCGTATTGGGTAGTAATGGATAATTTATCCGTACATAAACTAGATTCAATTGTGCCAATGATTAAAGCTGTAGGTGCGAAAGTTATTTGTTTATCCTCATACTCGCCCGATTTTAATCCAATTGAATTATGGTGGTTACAACTTAAATCTTTTTTACGCAGTTTTGCTCCGACTACAACAGAAATGGTTGATAACTTAATCTCAGTTGCACTCGATTTAATAAATCCTCAACATTTAAGAAACTGGTTTGCTAGTTGCTGCTACTGTACCTCATAGCAGCCGGAAGTGCTGTAAAAAATGGAAAATTGGTGGATTGTCTCAAAGTTCCATCCGCAGGAACTAAGTTTCCTGTTAAGGGTACACAAATTAATGATGAACTGAATTATTTAAAAGTAAAAGACCCTCAAGAGCTAGACGTAATCTTATCAAATGTATATTTAGAGAACTATGTAAGGTAATTCATAAATCTTTGGAAAAAAGTGGTTATTTGATAGAAGATGTAGATTTTTTATTAACAAATCAAGTAAAAAAGAGCTTATCTAAAGGCATTCTAGAATCTTTAATTTAAAGGAAGAACAAACATTTATTTCTTTACCAGAATATGGTCATATAGGTGCTGTAGACACCATATTTGGTTTAGCAAAAACTCTAGAGTCAAAGAAAATAAAGCCTGGGAACCTTGTGGTTTTAGCTAGTAGTGCTGCTGGTTTTTCATGGGCAGCGTTAACTGTAAAATATTAGAAAAATTAAACCAATATATTCTGTGATGTTGCATAGTGGTGTCTTAACTAAAACAATTCTTTGTGCATCTAGATTCTCGTGTTGTGTTTCATACGCTATGCCAGATTGGAGGATGCGGAAGGCTCAACTGGTAGAATCTTGGGAAGGGCAAGTGTAAGCAAGATGGAAGCGATCGCTTGAATGGGTAAGACTGAGTGTTTAACTACCGCAGCTACCAATTCTATTCCGCTTATAAATTACTTTTTAGCACTCAAAAGAAAAAAGATAACAAAGGTTAAATTTGCTACTAATAGATTTACTCCTCGGTTTTAGATCTCATTAAAGCAACGCAGTACATTTTGTAGGATGCACATATTCAATTATCGGTGTAATTCTAATGAAACCTGAAGTTATGACTGCAATCATCTCTGCGCTCGTTGCAGTTAAGCTAATGAGCATTTAAGTTGCATAACACCAGGGCTGAACCCTTTACTCCAAGCGAATCAACCTGGAAAAATGAATGACGATTAGCTTATTAGTGCGATTGTCAGTATTTATGGGCAAATGCGTGTCGCACAATTGTCCGATCACCTGGCGAAACAACGTGAAGCCCAATCGCGTGAAGCACAAACGGCTGCTTTAATGTCGAAATACCGAGATCCGTTGCTTCGTTCAGCAATCGATCTTCAAAGCCGCTTGTTTAATATTCGGCGAAATCTGTGCATTAAATAATTAATGTCTAATTTAAAGAATTAATGTCCACCCCTTAAACCTTACTGTGATAAGGAATTTGAAGCAATAACACTAACTCTTTAAACTGGACAATGATTTTTTAATGTACACAAAAGAGTAATAACTCTAATTCAAACCCTAAAGCCATTTATATAAGAACCTCAGTAATCCAGTGATGGTACTGAGCATTGTCACCCTGAAATATGGATTGAAGGTAATCACGGAGCTTTGTAGTGATGGGACGTTCTTTGGGCAAGCGAGAAGTTTCAATATCGTTAACAGGGGTAATATATGCAGCCGTACCGCACAGAAAGACTTCATCAGCAATAAATAACTCAGATTTATCTACTGGTCTTTCAATCACAGAAATTCCCAAATCATGGGCTAAAGTGAGAATACTATTGCGAGTGATTCCTTCAAGTATATCTTGATTGAGGCTAGGGGTAATCAGTTGACCATCACGAACCAAAAACAAATTCATAGCTGAGGCTTCACTAACCTTACCTTGAGAGTTCAACAAAATTGCTTCATCAAAACCTGAAGCAACAGCTTCTGTTTTCGCAAGAGCAGAAGTAATGTAAGCAGCAGTTACTTTACCTCGTAAAGGCATACTACGATCTTCTTGTCTAGACCAAGAACTAATCCGGCAACGGATACCTGTTTGAGGTAGAAAATCACTCATTGATAAACCATAAATTAACAAATCTTTGTCCACCTCATGTAGACGAGGTGCAATTCCTAAGCCAGAGGTATAAACCAATGGACGAAGGTAAAAAGGAGTGCTGGGTTGATTGCGACGTACAAATTCAACAATGGTAGATATTAAAGAGTCTTTTGTCAGAGAATAATTCAGGTATTTAGCACTATTGCTCAATCTTTGACAGTGAGCTTCTAAGCGGAATAGTAAAATGCGATTAGGGTTATTTGATGCCGGCAATCCACGAATTCCAGCAAGAACAGCAGTCCCATAATGAAGTGCATGAGTGGCAATCGAAATTTGAGCTTGAGCGAAGGGGAGAAAATGTCCTTTCAAATATGCCTGCGGTAGAAAAGAGGATGCAGTTGTTTGAGTGTCGTTAGTTGCTTGAGTAATCATAGATTTCATCTTTGATAGTCTACTTTCTCATAATTGGGCTTCACAACTCCCCAGTTTAGTTAGGGGATTTTCAGCAGATACTATTCGCTGGATGGTTATTGTATAATTAATAACTTGTTAAATCGCTCGTTTAATTAATGCTTTTTTCCCCAGAGCGATACTGGAATTACGCTACCAGAGGCTACCAGCTATTAATAATGTAATTTGTTCATCTAGCAATAAACTAGAGAAGATAATTGTCAAAAACGGTTGTAGTTGTAAAGGGACAAATTATTTGACCAAAGCGACAGATTGTCTGTCATCCATCCAAATGCTTTTGCATTGCCTGTTCAAGCAATTTCTACAACTTCATATCACAAACCCCAAAAATTAAATCCGCTTCCATTAAAGCTTGCAGGCGTGAAAAAATTGACTTTTAATTTGTCGCTACAGCCAAATAATTCGTCTCTCTACAAAAATGCAAAATTAGGGATTTGGGATTATTCTCTACTGAAGGTAACAAAAGAGGGATTACGCAATAACCATTAATTATCAGTTATAGTTTATATCGTGTCCGGTGAAAGACCTCATTAAGACCTCTGCCAGAGCAAGGAGGCAGAGGGGCACAAAAGAGGGTTTTAAAGTTTCTGCACAGAGCCATCGAATCATTTATGATTAGCTAGACATGATATCAAACGTGACGTTGGTAAAAAGATTCTTCAATCCAGAACCGCACCTCTTCTTCGGAAGCCAGATAAGCAGTGCGACCCGTGTTAGGATTGTAAACTTGATACCAAACATTACCTGCACGATCTTTGCATTGCCGGATTTTTAACTCAGGTTTGGTGGTGACTTGATTCCAAACCCATTGTCCGAGCCGTTTTAGTTTAGTTGTCAATTTTTGCCAAGTAGATTGCGTTATAGGAACCTCATCATCAATAAGTTCATATTTTTTAAAGTCTTGAGATTGCGTATTCATTACTGCCTCCTGTGGAATTTAGCATTAACTGAATATTAAAGCTGTGATTTGATTAAAAATTCCCCAGATTAGTATCAGTAGATCGACTCATCCAATTGGGTGAATCCACCAGATGCTCAAACTAACCCAATCAGGTGAATTTTCAGAAATGGGTAAGGTAAACCAAAAAGCTAAATAGTTTTAGGTATGAGATGTGGCTCAACCTGTTTTTAAATTAAACTTATTTTGGCAAAATCACAGTCTGAAAAAGTCTTTAATAGTCATGAGATAGAAAAATTAGTTTTACTTAAGTAAGTCGTGGAGAAAATTTATAAGCATGTAACAAACAATTAAGCAGAAGAATTAGAGTTAAATCTTATACGTTGTGTACTGTAATTTTCCTTCTCTGCTCTAGCTTGAATTCCATTAATCACAGCATAGGCGAGGTCTAATTCATCTTCAAAAGTTTTCGAGGCTAGTTCATCTTTTTGGTAGTGCATCAGCAAAGTGTGGGATAGCTAATCAAGTCATGCCAACTCCAGGGAGCGATCGCTAACCCTGCTCTTTGTGCTGCTGTATTGCCCTTACGTTCAAGGGGCGACAATCGCCTCTAAACCCCGCCAGCTAAAGGTATGAGGGGCACAGACCCCTTGAAAAATTTGGGTGCTTATTGAGAATGAACTGTACAGTTATTAAGCAGCTATCTGTCAGGTACAGTTTAATGGTAAAAAAGAACGGTCTCGTAAATTGAATCAGACCGTCAGCATAATGTTGCCTTCATTTTATCAAAGTTACCTTGAAAAATACCTAAATCAATCACAGTTAATCACTTTGAAATTGTTAGTGTGGTTGTTACAGAATCAATCATCTAGTAAGACTGGAAAGGCTGGCAGCAACGCTACCTTTACCCATACAGCAAAATAGTCGCAGGCGACACTTACAAAGGTTTTTAACGCTGAATGCTTTGAGTGTAGTGCTGCTATGGTTTCCCATCATTGAAGCAATAATTAATCGACATTTTCAAACTGGGTCACAATTAATCATTGCTATGGATAGAACCCAGTGGAAAGAAAATAATGTATTAATGGTGAGTGTAATTTATCAAAAAAGAGCATGGACAGTATATTGGGGAAGAGTTAGAGAAAGATGGTAGCAGTAACCTAACTGAACAGCAAAAAGTGTTACGTCCAGTAATTCGGTTATTAAAGAATTACAAATTAGTGATTATTGGAGATAGAGAGTTTCATAGCATAGAATTAGCGGATTGGTTACACAGACAGAATCAGCGTTTTGTATTTCGTCAAAAACAAGACACAACTTTTCGCCAAAAAAGACAAAAATTTCAGCCTTTAAAGAGTCTTGAAATTTATCCAGGAATCCGCTCCTTTTATTCTGGGGTAAATTTCACTCAGAAAAAAGGATTTGGACGCTTTAATTTGGCAGTTTATTGGAAAAGAAAGTATAGAGGTAAACAAGATAAAGAAGCTTGGTATTTATTAACAAATTTGCCTGATTTAAAAACTGCTATCAAAGTTTATGGAGCGCGGTTTGGCATTGAAGCTATGTTCCGTGATTGTAAAACTGGTGGTTATAATCTTGAAGGTTCTCAAGCTAATCCTGATAAACTTGTGCGAATAATATTCTTAATTGCTTTGGCCATGACCAGTGCTTGGTTACATGGACAAAGAACTAAATTTCAATCCCAAGAATCATATATTTGTCGTCCTCAAGAAAAAAATAGAACTCAAAAACGTCACAGTAATTTTTGGATAGGTTTATATGGTCTAAATTGGATAGTTGCTTGGCATGAATGTCAAGCATGGGTCGAGGAAATGGTCGATTCCATTCGCAATAAGCAGGCATATTATCAGCGAGGCTTACGGGCTATGAAGCTTATACAGCAAGCACTTTAGCTCGCTTGTCGCCCCTTGAAGGGCAATTGTTTAAAGATAGATGCTTTCAACGCAAAATCACAATATCTTGCTGGAGTGGCTATCAACAAATTAATTACAGCATCTAAAACAGGAGATGGAAGTTGTTTGGCACAGGTACGAATTTGAGCCAATAAAAGCGGTGGTAAAAAGCTCACGTTTTCTCCTCTGGGAAGAACGCTAATACCAATTTGAAAAAAGAATGCGACAGCCGTAAGTCGGCTCTTTAGTTTTCGACTGCCCCTAATGCTTTCAGCGTGGCTTGCTGTGCGGCTGTTAATCCTTGAGCGCCTCCAATATTCATGCCTTCATACAGGCGATCAGCTCTCAGCGTTTTGAGGCACTCACCTGTTGTTGGATTCCACAGCTTAATGGTTTCATCCTGACTACCACTGACCAAAATCGAACCTGTACCGGATGGCAAGCTAACGTCAACCGGACTAAACTGAACAGAACTGACCGGACTGGTGTGCCCTTGCAGGACTTTCTGGCAGGTGCCGTCTCGGACATCCCACAGCCGGATGGTTTGATCGACACCGCTACTGGCTAGGAGACGACCATTGGGGCTGAAAGCAACAAACTCAACCGCACTGGTATGACCGTGTAACGTTGCCAAGCACGTTCCGTCTTGCACATTCCAAAGTCGAACTGAGAAGTCTGTGCTGCCAGTTGCTAGAGTCTGACCATCCGGGCTGAAGGCAACGGACATAATCCAAGACATATGTCCGTGTAGGATTTTGAGACAAATGCCACTTCGCACATCCCACAACCGCACGGTCTGATCATTGCTGCCACTCGCAAGGGTGTGTCCATCGGGGCTAAAGGCGACTGCCCAAACCCAAGCCGTATGTCCTTGTAAGATTCTGAGGCAGGTGCCTTCTCGCACATCCCATAGCCGCACTGAGCCGTCATGGCTGCCACTCGCTAACATTTGTCCATTGGGGCTGAAACTGACGGAGCAAACCCAACTCGTGTGTTCCTGCAATGTTTGGCAGCAGGTGCTGTTCTGCACATCCCATAGCCGAATGGTTTGATCTTCACTGCCACTCGCCACCATTTGACCATTCGGGTGAAACGCCATTGCCCAGATCCAATTTGTGTGTCCTGGCAAAGCCTTGCAAGTTTCTTGCTGCCAATCCCAGAGCCGCACGAGGGCGTCATAACCGCCACTGGCTAACATGGAGCCATCCGGACTAAAGCTGACTGAACGAACCCCATTGGTTCGTCCCTGAAACGTCTTGAGGCAGGTGCCATTTTGGACATCCCACAAGCGAACTGAAAGATCCACACTACCGCTGGCAAGCGTTTGACCATCCGGATTGTTGGCGGAGCCTGCGCTCGGCGCATAGGCAACTGCCCAAACACAATTGTTGTGACCTTGCAACCGTTTGAAGGAAGTTCCATCCTGCACACTCCACAACCGCACTGAGGCGTCCTCACTACCACTGGCAAGCGTTTGACCATTGGGACTGAAGCTGAGGGAAGTGACCCAACCCGTATGACCTTGCAGTGTTTTGCGGCAAGTGCCTGTCTTTACCTCCCACAGCCGGATGGTGCAATCCTCACTACCGCTGGCGAGGCTTTGACCATCGGGGCTGAAGGCAACTGCCCAAACCCAACGGGTATGTCCTGACAATGTTTTGAGGATGGTGCCATGATCAACACTCCACAATCGGATTGAGGCGTCTTCGCTGGCACTTGCCAGCATCTGTCCATTGGGACTAAAGCTGACTGAAGTGACCCCACCCGTATGACCCTGCAAAACCGTCAGGCAGGTTCCGTCGTGTGCATTCCAGAGCCGAATTGTTTGGTCATCACTGCCACTCGCCAGCAGTTGACCGTCCGGGCTGAACGCGATCGTCCAAACCTGACCGAAATGACCTCGTAGGGTGTTGAGACAGGTGACTGGGAGATGGCTGGAATCACTCACTTCAGCCAAGGTTGCAGGATTGGACGGCTCAGAATCGATGCGCTGCATATCCCACAACCGAATCAACGAGTCATGACTGCAACTGGCTAGCATTTTTCCGTCGGGACTGAAGGTGACTGCCAAGATCCAACCGGTATGTCCTTGCAATGTCAAAACCTGTTGACCATCGACCACTCGCCACAGGCAAATCTTACCCTCTAAATCGCCCGTTGCCAGCAAGCTGCCATCTGGGTTAAAGCTGACTGATGAAACGCTACTTAACGTCTCGGCAAACATAGAGGTTGTCAAATCAGCATTGCGAAAATTGACTCTTGCCAGGTTGACCTGCCGCAAGTCGGCTTGCCGTACCGTTAGCTCCGAAAAGTCGCAGCCTTGTAAATCGCTTTGCAGATGTACCAGCAGGTTGAGCAGGTTGCCAGCAATGTAGTTTGGCTGAGGTGCTTGCTGTTGCTGCTCCAACATGGCTTTCAACTGCTGTTCCAGGGCTTGTGAATTGCCCAACTGAATCAGCAATTGTTCGGCGATCGGCTCAACAATCAACCGCTTTTGCATCTCTCGGACATAGTCTTTTGTCTGCGCTTTGATCAGGGCATGGGTTCTGAGTCGCTCTGGGCTTTGGGTAGCAATTTCTCCAGAGACGTGCTGCACGAACTGATCAGTGACATATTCCAGTACCACTGGCTGGAGAAAGAACCGCTCCCCCTCCTTCTCAATCAGTGATCGCCGCAACAAGGACTGAATTCCAGCCGGAAGTCTGCGTCTGGAAACCGTGGTGACAATATCCCGACTCAACTCAACCAGCAAGATCGGTTCTCGGTTGATCGCTAACCAAACGATCATTTCCTGCTCAATCTCAGACAAGCGATCAAACTGTCGCTGGAGCAAGTCTCGTATGTCATCAAAGACGGCTAACCCTTGCTGCACATAGTTCAATACCTCGACAATTCTGCCATTAAAGAGTTCTTGAGTCGCGGCTGCCACCAGCTTCAGTGCTAGGGGGTTGCCGCGATAGTGGGACACTAATCGTTCCCAGTCCGATTCTGTACCCGCAAATATTCCTTTGTAGCGAAACAGTTCTCGTCCGGCTTCTGGGTTCAGTCCTTTTAGTAGCAGCGTTCGTACCGATTGTTCCTTACCTTCCAGTGGCACAATCTCTCTGGGCTTTTCGCGGCTGGTGAGCAACAAGCAACTCTGATGGGACACCTCCCCAATCTCTTTGAACAGTTGACCATATCCCTCGTAGCCCACTCGATACTGTGCAGTTTGCCCTGCACTCAAAATCGTCTCAGCATTGTCTAGAACCAGTAAACAGCGCTTTTGACGCAACCCCTGCATCAGCTTCAGCAGTTTCCCATCCAGGCTGCTCGGCACAGCGATGTCCTCTCCCTGCGCCCGCAGTAGAATAGGTAGCACCGTCTCTAACCAGGCTTCAAACGGCGGTGCATTTTGCAGCGATCGCCACACCACCACCTCAAACTGAGTTTGAATCTGCTGCCCTAGTTTGGCGGCCAAGGCGCTTTTGCCAATGCCACCAATCCCTAGCAGTGCCACAACTCGACAGCGCTCCGTCACAATCCATTGCTCCAGGGTCTCCAATTCCTCAGTTCGCCCATAGAACTGGGTGACATCCATTGCCTCTCCCCAGTCAGTCTGGGGTTGATGCAGAATAGTTTGAGTCGCGGTAGTTGGAGGTGAGGCAGTCGGCTCAACTGCTAGAGCTTGGGTTTGGGCGGCACTAATCAGCGACTGACGCCATTGATGTTCTAGCGCCCCTCGAAAGTTGGTTTTACTGACAGTTTCTCCAAGTGCCTGCCCTAACAATTTCCAGAACTTGGGACCCACATCATGCTTAAGATAGCTAACGGCATACCCAGACGCTTCGGCAATGTGCTCGTAAGACTGTCGCTGTATGGAGCCGAGCAGGATTGCCGTTTCCACTTCGCTGAGTCGTCTGCCGTTGTGGGCAAACATGGTTGAATTGGCAATCTGTAGCATCTGCTCAATATCCATCGCTGCTCAACCAGAATGATCGGTATCGCCCGATTTTACCGCAACTCACCTTAACTTTCAAATCCCTGCATTACATTGTTCACAATCGAGACCTAGTGAGGGATACAGTTTCTCCAAGCCCAGCAAAATCAGATCAAAAGTTAAGGTAGAAGTGAGTATTTAGACTTAGTAATAACTCAATTCTATGGAACTAAAGTCCCTAATTTTCCTGTAACGACAAATCAAAAAACCTCCCCTACAGTAGAGACATCAGGTTCAAAGGTCTAAGGGAAAGGAATTAGCACACTAACTCCTAACCGCTTAACAACCTTCACAATTTCCCAATTTCTAGCAGGAATCTAGTCTTACGACCCCAACCTGGTCGACAGTCCAAGTTTCTGCTGTAACGGATTCACTATCAAGTTGGTGAACTAGTGACGTAGTTAACAACTGACAGATCTTCCCAGCTTTTCTAATACTACTCAGGAGGTACTGATGGAACGATATAGATGTAAGGTCTGTGGTCATATTTATGATCCGACAGAGGGCGATCCAAAGTCTGGAATTGCTCCAGGAGCAGCTTTTGAGGATCTGCCGGAAGATTGGCTATGTCCAGTCTGTGACGCAAAGAAGACAAAGTTCCAACTAGTGGTACCAGGGGGAGTTTAGCGGGTTGTGTTGCAAAAGGGAATGCGTTCTAAACCGTGAAATATAGATTGGGAGACAAACGAATGAGCCGTGATTTGCAATGCCTTGACTCTACTCCTATCAATAGTCCTGAACTGTGGAGCTTACCGCCACAATCCTCCTACTCCTATTTGAATAGCGCCCTCGCCTATGTTGCACAAGAGGTGACTGAGCTACTTCAACAATCTCTTCCGGTTAATGGTGACAAACTCTTCAGTAGCGGGATCAATCGGGATACCTGGAATGGGTCCTTATACTGGGAGCAAACATGCTGTGATGGGTCTCACTCGTTCTGCTGCGCTCGATTATGCCAAGCAAGGGATTCGGATTAATGCCGTCAATCCTGGCTATATTCGCGGCACAGAAATAGTTACTCCTAAGAGCCTCCAAGAGATGGGTATGACTTTAGAGCAGTTTGATTCGATGGTGTCGTCGAGCGTCCCGATGGGGCATAGGGGTCAACCTGAAGAAATTGCTGCAACGGTTGTGTTCTTATGTTCTGATGCTGCGAGCTACATCACTGGACAACCTTTAGCGATCGATGGTGGATTCACAGCGAACTAATTTAAGGAGCGATGCTATGTCAACTTTTGTCTTAGTTCATGGCTCGTGGCATGATGGTTCTGCTTGGCAATTAGTCATTGACCATCTAGAAGCGAAAGGACATCAGGCTTTTGCTCCCACGATCGCAGGTCATGGCAAAGGCGTGAATAACCCTGTTCTGTCACTTTCGGAAAATAATAATCGTAGCTAAACATTGGAACCTTTATCTAGTCAAACTTTGAGCCTTTCTTTTCTAATAGAAACTAAAATTTATAGCCAAAAACTGAGAAGTAAAGCTCCGAAAGGCTTTCAGGGATTGGCTTTTCCCAGTTTGACATAAGAGGGATAAGAACGTTAACCATGCTCAATGCACACAATCGATCGTCGATTACATTGTGGACAAAGACTTAAGCGATATCGTCCTACTCGGACATAGTTTCGGTGGCACGATTATTGCGAAAGTTGCCGAAGTGATCGGCAATTGCATTAGACGACTCATCTTCTTAGATGCTTTTGTCCTCAATGATGGTGAAAGCCTCAGAGATAGCCTTCCGCCGCACTATCAAGCGTTATTTGACTCTCTAGCTAGAGAATCGGACGATCATACGATGGTGATGCCGTTTGAGCTTTGGCGAGAAGTACTTCTCAATGATGCTGACCTCGAACTAGCTCGATCCAGTTACGCACGATTATCACCCCAACCGTATCAACCGTGGATTGACAAGTTGGACTTGAAGCAGTTTTACTCGCTGCCCATTCCTAAAAGTTACCTCTACTGTACAGAAGATAATGTCC
>NZ_JACJTR010000071.1 GCF_014698795.1 Nostoc sp. FACHB-892 | reverse complement strand
TACATACTAGTGAATCTTTGGGTTATGATTCTCAGTTGGCTACCTTAGATGTTTATGCCAACTGGAATGACTTATTCCAGCCTGGACAGTGGAATTTTGCTGGTAATCATGGTTATGCCAATATTCTCTATACAGAATTACTCCAAGGCAATAGCTTTACCCAATCCAACGGTATTCTCCTGAACTTGAATACAGTAGTCAATGCTGAATTTACTGGACAGAACGATACCAGCACAAAAAACAATTTGGCTATTGTTGCTTTGAATCTTTTGGGTACTGCTAACAACGACACACAAGCGGGTGGTGCAGCCAATGATATCATCCGTGGTAATGCAGGAATTGACTACATTACAGGTGGCGATGGTGATGATTCCGTATTTGGGGACGATGATAATGATCTTCTCTATGGTGGACGTGGAAATGATTCTGCCTTCGGCGGCAGTGGAAGCGATCGCCTGTTTGGAGATGAAGGTGGCGACATACTCACAGGAACAGATACACCAGCAAGAGGTGTTGCTGAAGTTGACCTTTTGACTGGCGGCGCTGGGAGTGATCAGTTTGTGCTAGGTATTACTGTCGGTGTCTTCTACAGCGATAGTAATACTAGTACTTCGGGACTGGGCGACTACGCTCTGATTACTGATTTCAATGCCACCGAAGATACGCTGCAATTGTCTGGCTCCAACTCGAGCTATAGCTTGGGAGCAGCGCCAACTGGTTTGGCTACAGGTACAGCCTTATTTCTGAATGAAACTAGTCCTGAACTAATTGCGATCATTCAAGGTTCTAGCGACCTCACCCTTAGTGCCAGCTATTTCCTAACTGTCTAAAACATTATCTCAAATACAACTTAAATTTCTTTGTCAAGTTTTAAACTTGCACTACTCAAATTTTTCTATTAAATTTTTCTATTTTTTATGATGCCTAGATAAATAATTAAAAGTAGCTAATAAAACCAATAACTTGAGATTAATAGCCCAAATTGTTAGTTAACTTGGTACTGCTCTTTAGTGCCAACCGGTCATACACTAACATTGACTAAATCAACATCAGCAAGCCATATTGTTTTGCTTTGGGTAGACACTTCTTCTAAAGTTGGGGAGCGCCACTCTACCCCATAAAGCCAATTATCTTTGAGACTAAAAATTCCTTGAATAATACGGCGTGTCGGCTGTTCACCGAAATCAACCTCAACTATGTCTCCCAAATTAAAGGCTGGAGTGGTAACAGTGGACTTTTTTAGTACATTTGTTGGATGAAATTCTTGCTCAGGTAAGTAGAGAGTTTCACTCTGGCAAACAATTGCATAAATCCATTCTTGTCCTGACCACTCAACACCACGGCAATAACCTGACAAGTTTGATATTGGCAACAAAACTTTTTCCAACATTTCTACTGCTAGTGGAGGCATATCCTTACCCCATCCAGGAGAAATATGCCAACAGGATTCTAAGGCGGTAATTTGGTTAATCATCTGCGAATGTAATCCTCTTCTTTATATATTCACTTCCAAGCATCAGTCTGATCCGGAATATAATTTCAACACTTCACTAGCTATGTCAATTCCTAATCAATACAGGTTTCCAAGGTGAAATTCCTGAACATTTGACCAAACTATCTAATTTTTGGGCTGGTTGTGTATATTCAGATCAGTGAAGAATTAAACTGAGCCACAACTTGATTTTTAATGACGCTCTTACAAAGGCAAAAATGTCTGAACAAAATAAATTACCCCGAAGTGTAGGTGTGGACTATACCTTGAACTGCTTGACGTACTCGCATTTAATTGTCTGAAACACACGAAGCTGCAACCCTACCCCCAACAAAAAGCCCTGACAAGGTTTCACACGAATCTTCGTGCCATTCCCCATGATTCAGTAATACCAATTCTTCTTTCATTAGGCAACAGATGCAATTTTTGAAAATGCTACTAATTTAAATTTCTTAATTGCGAATTCCAATTTTTGTATAAGTCATACCTATATGATCCTTGGGAAAGTTTCCTCAACTCTGTGGGATTGCTACTATTACATCACAGTAGAAGTAATTTACCAAGTCATAGCGAATGAGGTTGCGGTTTTGAAATCCCAATTAACTAATCATCGGGTCGAATTACAGGATTGCACTATTTTTTATCAGCAAAGTAGGTTGGAGTCGAGTTCAATCCCTATCCTATTTCTACACGGCTGGGGAATCTCTACTGAGCCTTATCAAGAAGTACTGAAACTACTAGCACAGCACCATACTATAATTGCTCCTGATTTACCCAGTTTTAGGAGATCAAC
Source organism: Nostoc sp. FACHB-892 (assembly GCF_014698795.1). Taxonomy (GTDB): domain Bacteria; phylum Cyanobacteriota; class Cyanobacteriia; order Cyanobacteriales; family Nostocaceae; genus Nostoc. Next base: position 17,953 of record NZ_JACJTR010000071.1, on the reverse strand, counting down.
TTACTCTGGGCTACTTCCCGATTACCTTAGCTATAGCAAATGTCTCCTTTCGTTTCTGGAAGCTTTGGATTTACAACAATTTCATCTAGTAGGACACTCATTCGGTGGTGGTATTGCTATTACTTTATCTACACTTGTTCCACAAAAAGTCAGAAGTATAATTCTGATAGATAGTACTGGAATTCCTACACCGTCTATACCGGAGATGATCCCGCGAAGGGCAATCGAAATGACCGCTCAACTGTTTCTCCCAAGACGCAGGTTGAAATTAGTTGATATTCCTTTGGTTTTCTCTTACAACTTGTTGTTCAACACAGTCAATGTCATTCAAGGATTGCTAATTTCTTTATACGAAAATATCAACCATCTGCTACCAAAAATCCCAGCTCCCTGTTTGTTATTATGGTCAGAAAAAGACCTAACTACACCATTAAGTAACGCTCAAGAAATGGCGGCAATTATTCCAGACTCTAAATTAATTACTGTAGAAGAAGGTTTCCACGAATGGGGACTCTGGTATCCTGAGAAATTTACATCACTCATATTGGATTTTATTTGTCAACTTGAGCAATAGTGATACAGTTTGAACTGGGGCAAAGTACAAGCTCCGTCTCAGTTGTTCCCACTACCCCCTTGCCTCCTTTGACCATTCTTTAGTATAGATAATTACAACGACAGAAAATAAACCATGTCAAAAAGATTGTTATTACTTAGTAATTCAACAAATATTGGTGAAGAATACTTATTTTATCCCCGTCAGGAAATTAAAAAGTTTTTAGGAAGCTCTGTCAATAAAATAGTGTTTATCCCCTTTGCAGCCGTTACTTCAACTTATCAGCACTATACCGAAAAAGTTGAAAAAGTATTTCAAGATATAGGTTATGAAGTTGATGCTATTCATTCGGTTGAAAATCCTCATGAATTAATTAAAAATGCAGAAGCTGTAGTAGTCGGAGGCGGAAACACTTTTCATTTAATACATTGCTTACACCAAACTCAACTATTTGACGACATCAGAAATAAAGTTAGTAATGGAACTCCTTATATCGGATGGAGTGCAGGTTCTAATGTTGCTTGTCCTACCATCAAAACAAGTAATGATATGCCAATAATTGAACCGATAAGTTTTCAAGGATTGAATTTAGTTCCTTTTCAAATTAACCCCCACTATACAAATGCAGTAATCCCAAATCACAATGGAGAGACAAGAGAACAAAGACTGGAAGAATTTCTGGTTTTAAATCCAGATATTTATGTTGTAGGATTGCCGGAAGGAACAATGTTAAAAATTGAAGATTCATCAATCAGATTGATTGGCAATAAAACGATATACTTATTCAAGTTTGGAGAAGAAAAGCAAGAGTATTATCCTAATGATAATTTAGATTTTCTTCTAGAAATATTTTAATAGAATTGTTGACCTAGATTGGTGTGATTTTTACATGAAATAATCCCGTATTCATGTTCAAAAAATCGTTTATTAGCATTGAACAGTTAGCTAAATATCCTTTCCAGTCGTCAGCATATTTTTGACGTAAATATGCATTTTCTAATTTATTTTAATCTTCCTAATAAACATATCTCAAATGTCTTATAAAGAACTTTATTTAGTTTTTATAAAATATTTTTACAAGTTTTAGCAAATCACTTTTTGCAGGTTCACCGCTATTTAACCATTCTATTAAATCATTAACGGATAACCAAAAACTTTCAATAAAATCATTTTTATTATACTCTGGGTTCAAATCTAATTCGATTTCATAAACCTTCATAAAAGCAGATACTTGATACTGATATGGTATTAAATATCCCAAGGGTCGAACATTAACCATGTTTAGCTCTAAGTTCAACTCTTCTTTGAGTTCACGTTGTAAAGCATCTTCATAGGTTTCTCCAGTTTCAACATGACCCCCCATGCTGACATCAAGACAAAGCGGAAAAATAGTTTTGTGTGCAGAACGCCGAGGTATCCACAGTTGACCTAATGAATTAACAACAAAAGCATTGACAACTCTAAAATTGCATACTCCTTGACGATATATTTCCGAACGTTTCTTCTGTCCAACAACGCAATCGCTTTCGTCTACAATGTCAAGTATTTCATCATCTTGTATCATGATTAAATCCCTTTATAATTTGAATTAGGCGGTTAGGCATTACCGTGCCAAAACCTTATTTTCAGGTATAATTATGGTGCAACAAGTTTTGCGCTCGCTCAAGTCAGGTAAAAGCAACTTACTGAATGAGCAATTATTGTCAAAAAAGCCTTGGTAAATGCCTTAACCTTCACTAATCAGCTGTAACAAGGCTTCCGTTGATATCTTGCCACTCATATCAGTACCTTCCAATAGACTGTCTGCTAAATCTCGCTTTTGGTGATGCAATTGCACAATCTTTTCTTCAATAGTATCTTTTGCAACTAGACGATAAATTGTCACCGGACGTTGTTGCCCAATCCGATGGGCGCGGTCTGAAGCTTGGTCTTCCACAGCAGGGTTCCACCAAGGGTCTGTATGGATGACATAATCAGCCGCAGTCAGATTAAGTCCTGTGCCCCCTGCTTTGAGACTAATCAGAAAGACATCTCCTGAACCAGCTTGGAACGCATCGACCCGTTTTTTGCGCTCTGCCACTGAAGTACTGCCATCTAAATATTGATAATTAATACCTTGCTGTTCGAGGTAATCGCGGATGATGTGCAAATGGTCAACAAACTGACTAAACACTAACGCTTTATGACGATTTTCCAGCAGTTCACCCAGCACTTCACCAAAAAGTTGCAACTTGGAACTGGATAATTCCGTATCAGGCATAACCAAACTAGGGTTACAGCAAGCACGACGCAGTTTCATAATCTCAGCCAAAACCTGCAAATGTTTCTTTCCTGCTTCTGCATCACTTTCGGTAAGTTTAGATATGGCCTGACGGCGCAACGCTTCATAGAATGCCTTTTCCTCTCGACTTAACTCTACATGCAACAGAATTTCGGTACGAGATGGCAACTCTTCTAATACCTGATTTTTTGTCCGCCGCAACAGAAATGGTTGAATCAGTTTTTTGAGTTTATTACGTGCAAGTTTATCCTGATATTTTTCAATGGGGGTAGCAAAGCGTTGATTGAAGCTTTCAAAAGAACCCAATAACCCAGGATTAATAAAACGGAACAAATTCCATAACTCACCCAGGTGATTCTCAATCGGAGTCCCAGTAGTCAGCAACTTAAAATTAGATTTTAGGTTCATGGCTGCCTGAGAACGTTTAGTGGTCATATTTTTTATCGCCTGGGCTTCATCCAGGACAATCGTTTGCCACTGTACAAGACAAAGCATTTGCCCTACTTCTTCCTGCTGTAATAAACCATAGCTGCAAACCAACATATCTAACGGTTGTAACCCATCCAATAATTTTTGGCGGTTAGCACCAGAAAATTGAATAATATTCAGAGTTGGGGCAAATTTCTGCGCTTCACTCACCCAATTCATACACACAGAGGTGGGGGCAATAATTAAAGTTGGCCCTTGATGGGCGTTTCTGAGAATAACCGCCAATGCCTGCAAGGTCTTACCAAGTCCCATTTGGTCTGCTAAACAAGCACCCACACCCCAATCTGCCAGACGCGCCAGCCAACAAAAACCTTCCATCTGGTAGTCACGTAGTTCTGCCTGAAGCGTAGATGGCAGTTCTGGCTGGAGGTTCTGCACTTCCTTAAGACGCTCTCTATGTGCCTTCCAGTGTTTATCTGCTTTTACCTTACCTACCTCATCGACAAAATCCTCTAACCCTAATGTTGCTAAGGGGTGAAAACGAATACCTTTATTATGCTTTTCCGAAAACATCCGCAATTCGTCGAGGCGTTTCCGAAAAGCTTGAGTTAAAGCCAAAAATTGACCATCACCAAGGGGGATAAAACGGCTGGGGGTTTTCTCTAATAGTTCTAGTAGTTGCTGCATATCCAGCACTAGGTCGTTATTCAATTTCAACTCACCACTGGCTGCAAACCAGTCTTGCTGACGTTGAATTGATAAATTAAAGTCTTTCAAATCGGCATTGTGGCTAACACGCAGTTTTTCTCCTTGTGGCCATTCTATAACTACGCTACTTTCCAGTGCTTGCAGTTCTAGCAGCAATTCTAAACAGTCCTCTGGGTCAGCTATAACCCATTCACCATCTTGTTCTTCAGTTCGCGTCAAGGTGGGACAAGCTTTTATGGCGGCTTTAGCAAGTTGTTTCTCTTGGGGTAGATTTCGTCTAGTTTGCAGACGTTTACCCTCAATCTCGGCAATTACTGTTTCACCACCTGTACCAGGACGGTAGTAGGGGCCACCTTGGGCAAAGGGGCGCGACAAAAGCGTGACTTTCAATCCGGCATTGGCAGGTAAGAGGTGAATATGGGGTAGAGTCTGGGCGGGTACTTCTTCTGCACCTTCGAGTCCGCCACCAATGTCTGAATGCACAGTGACGATACCAGAGACGGCATTAATTGCTGCCAAAACTTGCTTTTCGGCGAAGGCAGGTACATTTAACTTATTATCTTTACCTATAATCTCGGCGATGCGGCGGTGTTCGGCAGTAATTTCAATGACTTTGATCCGAGTTGGGGTTTCTTTAATATGCAGAATATTTTGTGATTCTGGTAATTTGGGAGAAAATTCCAAGGTGAGACGATCAAGTTTCCCTTTTTTAACCAGTAGTTCCGGTTCTCCTTTGACAATTTCTACACGAATAGTGGGTGTATCTTCCCAAAAAACTAACGGGTGTCCAATTAAAGCAGAGATGGCTTTTTCACCGAAGGTATAATCAACTTTCCCGTAATAAGAGCCATCGTTATATGTTTCTATACAACTACATACCCGCATATCTTGGGGTGTGATGTAATCAAACTCAGATAATGCACTGTTGAGACGCTTGAGGGCTATAGGGCGACCTTTACTCCATTCGCCTTTGGCATTCACTTTTTGTTCTCGTGGTTGCAAGACACATCTGCTGGGATAGAAGGTTATGAACCATGCTAAACGCAGTTCCGATTCTGGTTTTAGGGATGTTTGTGGTCTTGATTGGAGATTTGCCAAGGCATTGAGGCACATTTCCCAAGCTTCTTGGGGTCGAATTAAGTCTACTATTGTTTGGATATTGCTATCTTCTCGCAGTGCGAGAGCAAGTTGATTATAGTTACTACTTGGTTTTAGCCGGGATAGGAGTTCTGCACTTTCCATTGCCAACCAGTGATAACCGGAGGCGAGCGATCGCCGATACAATGGTTCCAATAAATTAGGTAAGCGTTTTTTAGCACTTTCAGCATCCATCCAGTAAAGGCATAGCGAACAAAACAATGTTTGTAAGCTATTTTCTTCTTCCACGGAAGAAATATGACCACTGACTACAAATTGTTTTTGGGTAATATCGCCAAGCTGAACTTGCAATACCATGTTCAGTCTGCCATAAGTGAACCTCAGCCAATGATCCCCTTGACGGGACATCAAACTGGTATACTCTTCTGCTTCTTTGAGGCGTTGCACTGAACCATCTTTTAACAATGCGAGGATAAAAAATAAGCCCCCAATTGTATTGAAATATATTTGCCGTTTGCCTGTAGCCTTTTTGATCGCTTTCAGGGCATCTGTATAATATTTTATGGCTTGTTCATTTTCACCCCGCAGAAAACTTAACCAACCCCAAAAGATCGCAGCGTTATTTTGATAGTCATTTGATACACGCTCCAGACTTTCTTGTGCTTCTTGGGTACAGCCCTGTAACAACAGTTGTTCTGTCAAAATCAGGTGTAGATAATCTGAGCAATGTTTTTCACTGTTAAAGCATTCTTCTTCCAGCAGCGTCAACGCATCTTCACAAGCAGATAATTTTAAGGCTGAATTGAAGAGGATACTTGATATGCCACTTTCATATAATCCAAGTGGAAGGGTCTTAAACCAATCTGCATCAAATGGATTATTGTATATCTGCTCAAATATATTTTCTATTACTATTTTTTCTTCGCTATCACTGTACTTCTGGTAATCTTCTATTTGCTGATTAATAAAACTAAGGTCTTGACGATAAATACCAATACGAATTTCTCTAATACACTGGCGTAAGCTGTAGAATATCCGAGAATCTCTGTTCCAGTGAGTACGTATTGGTAGCTTCTCCTCTACTGCTGTGACGAGGATTTCAAACTGTCCGGTTTGTACAGCATGACGAGTAGCAATCTCTGTGAGTAACGGATGACATTCAGGACTCGATCTACTTGACTGTACTAACAAACCTACTTTTAACAGTTTATCAATCTGGGGACTTAGGGTTTTAGTACCCCAAGGTTTATTCTTTTCATCTAAAGCGCCAGTCTTACTAATACAACTTACAAATGAATTTTTGTCTATCGGTGCATAAATTACCGAAAATAACTGAATAATTTTTTGTAAGGAAGGATGTAACTCGAAGTATATCTGGGCGAGTTGTGTTTGCAGTTTTGTGGTATCAGTTGCCAAATTAATCATACTATTTATTCAGTTCTTTAAATAATTCCATTAATTTATGTTTACGTGCATAAGCCGCTTCTAATTTTGAGCGAGAAGCAAACCATTCAGCTTTTTGCCCTAGTTGAACATAAGCAGCTTTGATTTTTTTAGCCAATTAACCGCAGCATCATAACGGTCAGCTTTTTATTGTTCCATAATTGGTTCTGCCCGTCTGCTTTGCGTTATCAATTACCCAATCTACACTATGGGAAACCGCTGCATCCATGACTCAATGAACCAGTTTGGAATCATAGTAAGTATCTCTCTTTACTGTTTTAATTGCATCATCAATTAATCCTTCATGGAGGAAAATATCGACTTAAGCTTCTCTTATTCCCCAATCTGGCTGATCTGGCAGTGTTTGCAGTAAATCTTGTTTGAGCCTTTGAGCCTCAACCAAGTTTCTCCTGCATAGTCTTGAATCTTACCATAGTCTCGAAACGCAAGAAGTTCAAGGATGGAAGGGGTTACGCCTGAAGTTGCGGCGTGATGCTGGAGTTTGAAGACGCTTACCCTCAAAAGTTTACTCAACTGCTGACAGATGCGCCGCATTGGACTGAATGGATGGCGTGAGAAAGGTGGGTAACGCGACGCTTTGTGTTGTTCCGTCAAAATTGAAGATGTCCACACCTTGAGTTCTAACTGTGCTTAAGTCTCAACCCTTAAATACTGATTAGACAGCCAGAGGTCTGTCTGCAAACACGATTTTATAAAGAATTTTTAAGAAATTAACATTTTTCAGAAAAGGAAAGACGTAATGCTGAAGTAATCCTCAAAAGTTCAGAATCAGAGATTTCGTAGTTCTCGCACACACAAGCGTATCTGAAAACCTTACATGGCTTACGTCTCTGATATACTTCATCCATGTCAAAACCTAATTATTAGTTTTTCAATTTTTTGGAGTCGAGGATAATGTTGAAGTTCACCTGTTTGATGATTGTTGGGGCAGTATTGTCGATTAGTGCGCCAGCTGTGGCTGAAAGTCGTGCGGTTAATATCAGTATTGGCAGTATTGGTGGTGCCTTAGATAATGGAGCTTTGAGAACAGTTCGTCAGATTATTGGGTTTGGGGTTGGCACTGGCACTGTTGATAAATTCATTGTATATAGTCCCAGTACCGGATCTATTCCCATCGAAGGAGGTTTATCTGCTTGTGCTGAAGCTGGCTTCGGCACAAGCAATACAACATTTAATGCTTTTATCCAGCAGTTGCGTTCAATTAATCCCAAACCTGGGACTTTCTACAATGTAGAACTTACCAAAACCTGCAAACAGAAATAAGAATGTCGTTTGCACTCAAGCGCGGTAGGATGGGCTGAGGTAGCAAGCCCATCCATCGAGTTACACTCTACGTGATAAACGCAAAACTCCATATTTTGAAATTGGAGATGTAACATCAATCTTGGTTTTAATCGGGTTTAACTGATTGGCTATTGCCTCCATCCTGTCCGCCTTTCTGATCTGGCGTTCTGCTACTGCTTTCGCCGAGAGTTTACGGTCATAAACTGATGCCACTGCCCATCATCGCCCAGTACATGAGATGTCATCACCCGATGATTATCACTCTTGAACTCGATTACATCTCTGTACTTTGCCATCTTCTCATCGCCCGTCATCGCGGGCCCGTCAGAATTGAGCGTTAGCATGTTTTCAGCCGCGTCCAATTCACCGTCGTACAACCACAGATAAGTCATCATTGACCCAACCCAGGTGCCTACATAGCGTTGCTTGTGCGGGTCATATCCCAGCGTTATTATCATTGTTGCCGCACCACCGCACGGCATTTCGCCCTGTCCTTCACCTACAACCCACAGTCCACCAATTGATCGCACACTTTCCGTTCCTGTTGCTCTTTCAGGCGGTTGATCTAGACTCATCATTGCCTCTGTTTCATAAGTCCACTCACCGACGAGTTTCTGTAGCCACTGATGTTCTTTTTGTGGCTCAGTATTCATTGTTGGCTCCTGTTGTGTTTTGATTGTCTCCATTGCCTTAGCTCCTTTTGATGAATCATTGAGGAATGTAATTAGCGTGAAGCCCAACTCTGTAGGCGAAGCCGCCCCCAAGGGCTAAGAACCGCATGAAATGATGAAAAATCAAGAACTTAGTAGTACATATTTACTATGATGGCTTAACTGATTAAGGTTTTTAACTGGTAGATTGACGAAAACTTTGGTACTGATGATTTCTCCTTTTGAAGGGCTTTTTCTTCCAGGTAAATTAGCAGCAAATATTTCATGGGGTTGCCTCCTTTATTTCTCGCTGTTGCTTCCTTTTGTTAGTAAGTCGAACGGTGCTGGCTCAAATCGACACCTTGCCAAAAAATTTAATCATTTAGTACGAGCAGGGTATACCTTCCTTGTTTCCCTCCTTTGGTAAGTCGAACGGTGCTGACTCAAATCGACACCTTGCCAAAAAATTTTTTGTCCAGGGTGGGTCAAAACAGATATGGGTGGTTCACCAGCACCCCATTCACCAAAACGATTAAGGGTTTTGACTGACAAATCGACGCAGATGTTCTGTTCTGCTGGCTCTGGACTACCGCGATGTAATAGCACTTTCAAATGCCAATCTGCTCGGTTCACGCGATAAACAAGGTAGCCATCGTTACCAAATCGTCGAGACTCGACAAATTGGAAACCAAAACATTCATAAAAGCGGTGAACACGGGTATTGCCAGGAAGTCGAACGACAAGTACAGCTATTACTTGCTAGGGAGCAAAACATCGAGCAACTGCAAGCTGCATCATTGGGTGACGAACGTTGCCGATGCTGTAACATCATCCACATTGAGTGAAATTGCTGAAGCGGTAATCTGCATAGATACTTATAAAATTAGTTTTGTTACATACAAAAGATTTGTATTATGGCAACAGCCCCAATAAGCTCTCTAATATTTTGTATCCCCATTTAAGTGTTAGCAATCCACAGAAAATTGCTAAGATCACGCTACCCATAATACCTATGGTTATTGGTTCTGCATATCCAAACCAATCTGTATAACTCCAATACAATCCAGCGATCGCTACTCCGGTTATTGCACCAATACCAAAGCGCTTAATTAATCTACCAATCTTTTCGGGTTTTAATTCAGGTGTATTTACTTCAGGGGGTAATGGGTTCATTAAAAACCTTTGCCTTTTTCGACAACAGTAGGCGCTCTGCTTCCCATTTTAGTCTTACTTAGTTATCGAATAAACATTCTTGTTACTTTTTACCAGTTTGAGTTAGGTTGGACGAATGAGCGCACTGCTTCACTCACTTTCGTGCGCTCAAAACCTTAAGACAACAAATCATCCGGCTATGTCTTTACCACTCTTGTAAGTCATAGCTCTAGGTTTTCTCTTCTGTATAGGGACTACTGATTTCTTGGGTGCTTGTGGCGGACGGCATTGCTCACAGTAGAGCGGTCGCACACCAAAGGTTTCTCGTTGTGTGGGCTGTTCGCATTGCTTACATACGAAGTTGAAAACGCGAGTGTGAATTTCCCGCTTGTGCGCTCTGACAGTGTACTCTCGGACTTCAATAGTTTTGCTGGGCATCAGTTCTGTAATCGGTGTTCTATTTATAAGGATAGTTTCTGGTATCAATATATTCATGCATCATTTGAGTGAAACAGTGACAATCTGATGGTTTTTCGCCAGAATTTAAGCAGAGGCGATGCCGCCGGAAAGTGCAGGTACGCGATCGCCACCAACTCATGACGGATACGTGATCGCAACCAGACAGAGGCAAGGGGTTCCCTTTTCCCCTCTTTTTCATTGGGTCGTTTCTTGTTGTCTAGTCTCAACTCAGAACTTAACTTGATACCTGTAAATCCTGACTGTAAACAATAAAAACGAAAATTCCAACGAAAATGAAGAGGACTAAAGTAGCTATAAAACCACGGTGTCGAGAGACAACATTAAGAACTACTAGTAGCCAGAATAAAGCAATCTCAACTGCGCTAGCAATAAACAAAAGTATGAGAGTTAGTTCAGTTTGTCGAGCCTGAGAAGCTAAAATAAGCCCTCTGGCTAAACCGCCTTGAAGAGGAGAGGATGATATCCTTAGCTGCAACTGTACAAAGTTAGCTATTAACCAAATAATTACTATGCCTCCCATTACTGTCAAGATAACAGCCAATCCTTTAAATAATCGATTTATAAGCATCATTTTTTGCTCATAGAAGAAAATTTCGGCTAACTAGTTGCCAATCGAATCTGACCTGACAAAACAGAACAACTACGACTAAACTGCTGTTCTTCCTTATTCACTCTTCTGACTTTTAACAGGATGTGGAAAGTCAGGTAGTCTGCCAACCCAAAAATGCGCTTTTTCAGGCTGGGAAAAGGGATTTAAACCCTTTACCCCCCTTTCATCACGAAAGCGAACTACTAAAGTCAAATAACCCTTAGCCTTAATTAAGAAGATAATCTTTGATCTTGTTTTGATGAGAGCGCAAAATAGAGAGAGCAAGATGTTCAGTTTTACGAATTGTTTCTCGACTAAGATTTAGGCGTTTTGCAACTTGACTCAAAGTCAATTCCTGATTATCTGACAATCCAAAACGTAGAGTCAATACTTCTCGTTGCCTTGGATTGAGCAATGCCAGCAACTTGCTTAAGTCCTGGTGTAGAAGCTCAAGACTTATTTGCTCATCTAGGGAAATACCATCCATCGGTAAAATGTCAGCTAGTTCAGTTTCGCGCTCATCTCCGACTCGCATTTCTAGCGAGACTGGAGTGCGGGAAACGTGAAGGTATTCCCGTATTTGACTAGGCAATACATTTAAGGATTCGGCAATTTCTGCTACAACTGGAGGACGACCCAAAGATTGAGACAGTTGCTGCTGTACTCTCCTGATTTTGTTTAACTTTTCGTTGATATGAATTGGTAAACGAATAGTGCGAGACTTATCTGCTACAGCACGTGTTATTGACTGGGTAATCCACCAATAAGTATAGGTTGATAGTTTATAGCCTTTGTTAGGGTCAAATTTCTCGACCCCACGCTGTAGTCCCAGTGCCCCTTCTTGGAGCAAATCGAGAAAATCTAAATTATGATTCTGGTACTTTTTAGCGATCGCTACCACCAATCGTAGGTTAGCTGTCACCATTTTATGTTTAGCTTTTTGACCTTGTTGAACGATTGACTGTACTTCAGCTTCGGTTTGCCCAAGCAAGGTAGCTAATTCTCTTGCAGTTGGTTCTCGGTTTAGTTGAAGTGCGATCGCTTGCCGTTGCTGCTCAATCGCCATCATCTGCTGTACAAGCCTAGCATTTGTAATTTCTTGCTCAGGAGTTAGCAGAGGGTAGCGCCCGATTTCTTTGAGGTAGGAGCGAACTAGGTCGGTAGTTGGGCTAGGCATACTTTCAATTAATTCTGAGGATTACTTTTATTTTTCGTTTGAATAGAATGTTTTATTTTAATAATTAGCTAACAAATCAAATCTTAACCATAGACTTAACCCGATGTTTATCTTTGTCAAACAAATTTATAAATATAATACTTGAAATCTTCAAATAGGTAAATCCCAAAAGTTGCTTTATTTTATAACTAGGCTTTAAAGTAGTGGAGAAAGCTGACTGAGTTAAATTAAAGAGACGCTACGCTAATTTTAGAGTGAAGTCCTCTCTTGAAGAGAGGCTCTGTTCAAATTCGCTTCACATTTGAACAAGGCTTAAAAACGCTCTGTGTAAATCAGTTGAAGATTACAAATACTTAGTTGAGAAATAATCATGGATACGCAATCTCTACTCACTTTGACAATCATAGTCATCTTTTGGGTATTCGTTACTCTCGTTATATTCCAGTTCATTAATGGACTATTTGTATCGGCTGCTTATGCTAGTAATGTGATTTCGGTTAGCAATGAAAATATAGCCACTTCTACAATTCCATCAGTATCACAAGTAATCACACCACAAGCGATGACTTTTGAAAGATTGCCAGATCCTTGGGCGTTAGATGATGAAGTTGTTCATCGCACAAGTAATGAAGCAGTTATTCTCTCATTCCCTACATTGAGATTACTGCCTCCAGTTAAAGAAATTTCGCCGCAACCAAAACGTACTACTCGTTCCAATAAAGCTAACAATCCTGCCAACAAGTCGCCAAAAACTAAAAAGACTGATGTAAATTCTTCAGGCAAGCGCAAGCCAGGCAGACCGCGCAAAGCTGGCTAATTCGTTTTTTAACCCTCGGCTGATCACCGAAGAATAAATGTTTGAAAGTTTAAAATTTCAAATGAGGCAATTACTTGCCTCATTTATTAATAAGAGAAAGGCTTCGCCATAGCAAAAGTGAAAAAATAATATTGTGAGTGATGCAATGGTACAGCAACTTTTCACTCAAGGTTCTTTATTCGATTTGCAAACAGTAATCGATTATGGGCAGTCAGTTATTAATGTTGCCCAAGAGCTTGCAAAAATTTTAATAGATAATCGCCCTCTCTCTACCAAAACTGTTTCTTCCCAGATGAATCGATACTTTCTAGGCACTGCTGCGTCTGGTGCGTGGCAGTGGAAAGACGCTTACGAAGCTATTGAAGTGGCGCAAATTTTATATCTGCGTCATCTGGGAATTAAGATTTTATCACAACAACCTCAAGTGGTTGTGCAACAATTAGAAGAATTAACAGCCCTCTGCCCGACGCATACTCGCCGTAGTGAACAGTCAGTACAACTTCAGCAATTCTCCACCCCTCTGCCGCTGGCTTATCTGGTAGCCAAAGCAGGATTTATACAAGCTACTGATTTGGTGCTGGAACCATCAGCCGGGACTGGTTTGTTAGCACAAATGGCTAAACTGCACAGTGCAAGTCTGATGCTCAACGAGCTTGCACCCGATAGAAGTAAGATTCTGCGACGGTTATTCCCTGGCACGCCATTATTTGGGATCAACGCCGAACAAATCAACGATTATTTAGCTGGCAAGACTCAGCCCTCAGTTGTGCTGATGAATCCGCCTTTCTCCGCATCTCCCAAAATCAACAGTCGCAACCCCGACGCAACTCCTAGGCATATCAACTCGGCATTGCAAAGACTGGCTGACGGTGGACGGCTGGTAACAATCACAGCCAACTGGTTCTCTCCGGCTAACCCAAGCTGGCATGAGACTTTTGTTAGGTGGCACTCAGAAGCACGAGTTTTAATGTCAGTCGGGGTTAACGGCAAGGTTTACTCAAAACATGGTACACAGATCGACACTCGGATTACAGTGATCGACAAAGTTCCGGCTGATAATCCCGGCGACATCCCCTGTATTTCAGAAACCTTGGACTTACCCGAACTGCTGGCGTTGATTGAGCAATTACCGCAGCGATCTCCGTGGCAGCATTCAACTGCTAAAGCTGCGGCTGCGGTGGCAAAGGTTGTTAAATTGCCCAAGCGTACCGTAGTGGCAGAACCACATCCAGTTTCCTTTCTTCCAGACGACGTAGTAGTGCTGGAGTATGAGGTTATCGAGTGGACGGCTAGTGAGGGTTTAAAGGATACCCTCTACGAAACATACCGCCCTCAAAGATTAAGAATCAAGGATGCTCTACCCCATCCGTCCTTGCTTTGCGAAAGTGCAGCACTAGCCTTAGTCTCTCCCCCGGCTCCCACATACAAACCCCACTTACCTCAGCACATCATCACCCAAGGATTGCTATCTGAAGCACAATTAGAAAGCGTGATCTACGCTGGTCTTGCCCACTCTGAGTTTCTATCAGGTTCTTACTTGGTAGACGATTCATGGGATAATGTGACTGTAGCGGCTCAAGGCGAAGAAAATGCTGTTAAATTTCGTCGTGGCTGGTTCTTAGGCGATGGGACGGGTGCTGGTAAGGGTAGACAATGTGCAGGAATCATCCTCGACAACTGGTGTCAGCAACGAAGAAAAGCAATTTGGGTATCAAAAAGTTCTGCCTTAATTGAAGATGCCCGTAGAGACTGGTGTGCGCTCGGAGGTAGTGAGAAAGATATCATTGACCTGGGTAACATCAAACTTGGCGACCCCATCCCTTTCACCCAAGGTATTCTATTCTGCACGTACTCAACTTTACGTTCTCAAAAGGGTGGTAAAAGTCGGCTCAAGCAAATTGTTGAATGGGCAGGTAAGGAGTTTGATGGTGCAATCGCTTATGACGAGTGCCACAGTATGGGCAATGCGATGGCCCAGGAGGGTAAACTCGGTATGATTGCAGCATCCCAGCAAGGTATTATTGGGCTGAGGTTGCAAAACGCATTACCGCAGGCACGGGTTATCTATGTCTCTGCGACTGGAGCGACAAAGGTTTCTAACCTATCTTATGCAAATCGTCTCGGTCTTTGGCAAACCGGCGACTTTCCGTTTAGCTCTCGTGAGGATTTTGTGGAATCCATTGAGGGCGGTGGTATCGCGGCGATGGAAGTGGTCGCCAGGGATCTCAAGGCTTTGGGACTGTATCTGGCGCGGAGCCTTTCATTCGAGGGAGTTGAGTATCAAACTCTCGAAATTGAGTTAACGCCGAGGCAGGAACGGAGCTATAACAGCTATTCCGATGCTTTTCAGGTTATTCATAATAATTTAGAGAAAGCGTTAGAAGCTTGCAATATAACTGGCGCAAAAACGTACAATCGTGCTGCTAAGATGTCTGCTAAGTCGCAGTTTGAAAGCCATAAACAGAGATTCTTCAATCATCTGCTGACCGGGATGAAATGCCCCACCCTGATCAAAGCGATTGAGCAGGATCTTGCCCTTGGTCTTGCAATTGTCATTCAAATAGTTTCGACTAATGAAGAGCTTTTGAAACGACGACTTGATGAAGTTACGGCTTCCGAATGGAAGGATCTCAATCTTGACTTGACCCCACGAGAATATGTGATGGATTACCTGATGAGTGCTTTCCCTGTTCATCTGCATTCCATTCATTCTGGCGTTGATGGAGAAGAAAGATCCGAGCCGGTCTTTGACGCTGATGGCTCTCCAGTTATTTCCCAAGAAGCTGTAGCTTTGAGAGATGCTTTAGTCGATAAGTTAGCAAGCCTTGACCCAATCCCTGGCGCATTAGAACAATTGCTGTGGCACTTTGGGCACAAACAAATTGCCGAAGTTACAGGTCGTAGCAAACGAGTTCTGAAAGATGAATCTGGACGTTTGTTCGTTGATTCACGGGGTAGTGGCGCGAATATTGCTGAAACTGCTGCATTCATGCAGGGTGACAAACAAATCCTCATCTTCAGTGACGCTGGTGCGACAGGCAGAAGTTATCATGCTGATCTAAATGCTGCGAATCGTCGGCGGCGATCGCACTACCTGCTTGAAGCCGGATGGAGAGCAGACAACGCAATCCAAGGACTTGGGCGCTCACACCGCACAAACCAAGCATCAGCACCCGTGTTCAGACCTGTTACCACTAACGTCATCGGTGAACGCCGCTTTATCTCAACCATTGCTCGAAGGCTGGATAGCTTGGGCGCTCTTACTCGTGGTCAACGGCAGACGGGTGGCAATGGGATATTTGAGGCTAAGGATAATCTGGAGTCTAACTATGCAGAACACGCCCTGTATGAGTTATTCAGACAAATATACCAAGGTCGATTTTATGAAGTGCCTTTAGGAAAGTTCGAGCAAATGACTGGACTGTGCTTAACCTCTCACGAAGGCGGGATGAAAATCGACTTGCCTCCATTGCGGCAATTCCTTAATCGGCTGCTGGCTTTACGCATCGATATGCAAAACATCATTTTCGAGCGTTTTGAGTTGTTGCTAAGTCAACAGATTGAAGCAGCGATCGCGGCTGGTGTATATGAGATGGGTGTGGAGACTTTACGGGCTGAACGGTTTACTGTTGAGAGCCAGGAAGCTGTGTACACCCACCCTGCCACAGGTAGCGTAACGAACTATCTCAAGATAGAACGCACTCAGAAGAATAACATCATAACGGCTGACGAAATGCTTGAGTTTGCCAGTATGTACCAGGGGAAATTGATGGTTAACACCAAGTCTGGTCATGCTGCTGTGTCAATTCCGACACATAGTATTTACGATGCTGATGGTGGTGTTGTACCAAGAGTGTTACTCGTCCGTCCACAGAAAGAAATCCGTATACCAGTCAAGGATTTAGAATCTTCCACTTGGAAAGCGGTTTGTGTCGATGCGTTTGTCGCAGGGTGGTCGAAGGAAGTGGACACACTGCCCAAGTTCACAACCGATTATCTGCACTTAGTCACCGGTATTTTGTTGCCCATTTGGAAAATCTTGCCGCAGCACAATAGCCGAGTCTTCCGGTTGCAAACTAGCAATGGACAAAAGATTCTCGGTCGGGTGGTGAATGCTCACGACATTCAAACCGTGCGCGAACAACTTGGACTAAGAAATCAGCTGCTTTCTCCAGAAGAACTTGTGAAGCTGGTACTGAACGAGAGATATACACAGCAACTACCAGGAGGAATTACTCTGCGGCGGTCTTTCGTTGCTAATGAACCTCGCATAGAACTGGTTAATGCTATCTCACTGGCAGAGCGACTGTTAGCTGCTGGATGTTTCACCGAGATCATCAACTGGCAAAAGCGCCTATTCATTCCGGTTTCAGACAAAGCACCAGCTATTCTCGCGGCTGTGATTGAAATCTTGGGATAAGTCAAAAGCTGATGTATCTAATAAATACATCAGCTTATTTTTCGCTCAAACAATAGTGTGATGACCTTCTTTGCATTGTTTCCTTGGCAGACTACTAGAGCGCACTCTAGGTTTTATTGCCCTGTGCTTACAAGCCGTGTCTCAGAAATAGACTGCGAAATGGCTTTTGCAGACATGAACCAAGCAGCACCGATCAGTGTCGAGTACCCTCCAAACAAAAAAGCTGCATATCGCCCTGCTGTTTCGGGTTGCATATTGCTCATGAATTCTGAAAAACCAGCAAGAATTGGAATTTCGCCCAACATTCCTGGCAAGGCAATACAAATTGCACCCTGTAACCAGTCTTTCTGCTTAATGTTGCGCCACTTCATCAGTCTTAAAGAAACAACAGTGTAGAAAATGCCCGTGAAGATTACGTTGAGCCAATACCCAACAGCAGAACCTTCAAAGAAGGATGAACCAGTTATGCGATAAACTGATGTCCCTGCTGCCCAGATGAAGAAGCCGAGTGAGATGAAGCCAATCTTGTCTTTTGTACTCATGGTTTTGCCCTGCTTAATGATGTTAACGTAATAGCTATTACGTTAATAATTAATGTAATAGCTATTACATTAACTGTCAACTCATGAGCCGACCTACTGAACCTCAAAAGAAGCAAGAACTTTTGGAACAATGTCTATCTGCTGCAATCGAGACAGGAGCATTGGATTCGAGCATCAATATGATCGCTAACAAGATAGGCACTAGCGGACGAATGCTCGTTTACCACTTTGGCTCA
The DNA here is from genome assembly GCF_014698795.1 of Nostoc sp. FACHB-892. Taxonomy (GTDB): domain Bacteria; phylum Cyanobacteriota; class Cyanobacteriia; order Cyanobacteriales; family Nostocaceae; genus Nostoc. The sequence continues at coordinate 73 of NZ_JACJTR010000071.1, read as the reverse complement.
AAACAAGAATTGGAGCGACAACTCATTGGTCTGTTAGAGACTCGCTTGCGCCAAAAGCTATGGTCATTTCAAA
>NZ_JACJTR010000070.1 GCF_014698795.1 Nostoc sp. FACHB-892 | reverse complement strand
AATTCCCCTTTTTTTCGATTGGTTAATTGTCGAGATTTTAAATACGTTGTTACCTGAACGTGTTCACCGTGTTAATCCCAGAGTTGTGAAAAAACCTGTATCAAAGTTTCGCTCTAAAAAACCGCAATTTCCAGCAAACTTTTAAACAATTTTGGAGAATCAATGCGTCGATGACCTTTGTTGGTGTTTTCACTTTTGGGTTATTGCTATTGATGCTGCCAGGACTGCTACTTGATGAGCGCATTATTACTGGCGCACCCGCTTGGCTCAAGCCCTGCAAGTTTGCGTTTTCAACTTCAGTATATTCGTTCACTTTTGTATGGCTGTTGGGTTTGCTCAAACAACATCAGCGACTCGCTAGTTTGGCAGCAAATGCCACGGCTTTTGGATTGGTTGTGCAAATAATAGTTATCATAGTCCAGGTAGTAAGAGGTACAATTAGTCACTTCAACTTTAGTACTCCTGAAGATGAAGCCCTCTGGAGATTTATGGAAATTGCCCTAGTCGTCCTTTGGTCAGCAACTTTGGCTACGGTAATTCTACTGCTGCTAGAGCGCTTGGATAACCCTGTTTTGGCGATCGCATTGCGGTTTTCGCTTTCCTTAACTTTCATTGGCATGGGTTTGGGCTTTTTCATGACTCTACCTACACCTGAACAAAATTTGGCGTTGGTGGCGGGTCAGCCAGTGTTACATATCGGCGCTCATAGCGTGGGAGTAAAAGACGGTGGCCCTGGTATCCCTATACTTTATTTAAGTACTCAGGGGGGTGATATACGACTTCCTCATTTGCTGGGTATCCATGCCGTGCAAGCTTTACCATTACTAAGCTGGTTGATTACTTCAGCGTTGTCACACCTGAGACAGCGCACACAGGTGGCTCTGATGTGGACTGCTAGCTTTGCGTATGCTATGCTGATGTTCCTATTCACTTGGCAAGCATTGCGGGCCCAGTCGGTAACTTCCCCCGATGCACTTACCCTGGCTGCCCTGGCTGGGTTAGTTGCAGTGACTTTAATTGCAACCTTAGCAATTTTTGCTGCTGAACGCTATCAATCGCTCAAAACACAAAGATTAGCGGATATTAACTCACGGTAAAATATTAATTGCCAACTTGCCAAAATCTGAGTGTTGGAAGTAAATCTAAAAGCAGCGATCGCATTATCTCCGACAACTACATATTACTAAGCCACAAACTGAATCACACCCCATTGTCCATTTGTCAACCAAGAATGGTCAGATTTTGCTATTTCCTCAACAACTTCAGATTTTAAACCTACTGCTACTTCCGACTTCAGGGTGCGTAAGGCTACTATTGGTGCAGGTAAGTAGCAGACTATATCTGCAATGCTGGTAGTAATATTCCAGTGGCGATCGCCTAATAACCAACGAGAATTCGCATCTCCTTTGACTATAATCAAATTTGCATTAGCTAACTCATTCTTGAGGGAGTTAGGCATTTCCCAAAAGGCTATTTTCAACGATGATTCGATGGGCAATTGCAGGCATTCGTTGAGTGACTGTGAATTCAGTAAAAGAACCAACTTCTGACCCTACAAGTGATGGCGGTAGTGGTAATTTCGGGATTTGAGATGAATTAACCACAAATTTTTTTGCCCTCGTAATTTATGCATATATCATAATTCATCGGTTTTCGCTTATCAGCATCCGGTGATATTGCTTCTGGAAAAAATTACCTGTGCGCTTGAGCATTCCTATAACTGCGGGCTAGATGAGCGATCGCTTGTTGGGATATAATATCGCAGTCCTAGATCATTTGTAACAAGAAATTAACCGCAGAAGCGCAGAGAACTCAGAAATGGCGGTTGGGAGCGATTACTAGATTTACGCTTCAAGAAGCGTTCTTCCAAATTCTTGATGCGGGCAGTGCTAATCCAGTCACTGCCAACCCCAGGTATTGCTGCTTCACTCACCGCTTGCTCATTGCCTGAATAATCTATTTTTTTAGAAAATATTTTTCTAGAATTTGCAAACAAAACCATGACTTTAGTCATAGTTCAAGCATACACAAGATAAAAAATAGTTGTTAAATTTAGTAAAGATTCGCAGTCATGGCACAGTTAAAAGGTCCGATTTCTATCGGGGCTTGTGACTGAATTTGGTTCGTTACTCTTTCAGCAACGTCGTTTTTTTATGTGTAGATTAATTGGTTACCTTGGTAATGCGATCTTATTAGATGAGTTGCTGTATAAACAGGAGCATTCGCTCTACAAACAAAGTTACAGTTCTTTAGAATTAAAATCAGGAGTAGTTTGTGCAGACGGGGTGGGTGTAGGCTGGTATGACGAAGCGGGTAAACCCTTCATTTACCGCAATACGATCCCGATGTGGAACGATCCGAATTTGGAAGAGTTGAGTAACTATGTACAATCTACTTGTACTGTCGGCTATGCGCGATTAGCTGGGATAGGTGAATCGCTCGACATTAGCAACTGTCAGCCATTTCGCAGTGGGAAACTGTTGTTTGTGCATAATGGCGAAATCTCAAACTTTCAACAGACTCTCTATAGGCCAATCCGTGACAGCCTCTCTGATTCCACATACCACCTGATTAAAGGCATGACTGACTCTGAACACATCTTCGCTTTGCTAGTGGAAATGTGGCAGTCATCTCCAAACAGCACTGTGTTCTCAGCTTTACGTGCCACGGTTCAAAAATTGACTGAGTTGGCATCAAAATACGACACCAGCTTTAGTGCCAATATAATTGTCACCGATGGTCAAGCAATTGCAGCAATTCGCTACGCTTACCGTACACAAGCTCCTACTCTTTATTGGTCTTGTGATGCACTTAAGGAGCCAGACCAAATTATTGTTGCCTCTGAGCGTTTATCTAACCAAAATTGGACTGCTTTTGGTGAGCAAAGTATGCTATATTTTCAAGCTCAGTCATTACAGCCAACAATTAGCCTGTTGGAGAAATTTGCTTAATTGTGGTTAGATAAGCATTGCGGTGGGTTACTGTTATAAAAGAATTCTTACCAGTAATGGTAAAAGTTTAAAAATAAAATTGATATTTTTTGGATTTATCAGTAGCGATCGCTTGCATCTAACATAATTTGGTTATCAAGGCAAGCATTTATACTAAGTATTTAGGAGTAGGGTTCTTTTATTATGGGTAATTTGGCAGTTAATTCTTAATCACTGATTTTTTTGTATGCCCACAAGTTGAATTAACAGCCAAGCTCCTCCAGAGGATATCAATAACAATGGTGTCAACCAATCACCCCAACGCACATATAGAGTCTGCGTTTGTCGCCGATAAATTGTTTCAGCATGAGTTTCGTAAGTATTATATCCAGATATCCACAAGGTTCTGCCGTGAGGATCTATAAAGCCTGAATATCCGGTATTAGTTGCCCGTGCTGACCATCTATCAGTTTCAATTGCCCGCATGATATCCTGTGCATGGTGCTGGAATGGCATCGATGCAGTGTAATGGGCATCGTTAGAAGAACTGACAATAAATTGCCCACCCACAGCAGCTTGATGGCGAAATTGCTCAGGAAAAGCAGATTCATAACATATACTAGCGATCGCACGACCAAAAGGAGTATCAAATATTTGATTTGCCGAACCCGGAACTTGGTGTGCCTCCAAAGGCGACAAGCGCTGAACTATCCCGCCTAAAATTTCTTCAAAGGGAATATATTCTCCCAAAGGTACTAGTTTGGACTTATCGTAGCGGCTGACAATTTCACCCTTACTGTTGAAAGTAAACAAGCTAATTGTATAACTGTCTCCCCGTTCGCCAAATGCCCCAATCCAAGCAACTACACCTTTTTCTTTCACAGCTGCAACTAAAGTAGTTCCTAGCAAGTTACGCTGGAAAATAGGTAAGGCTCCTTCTGGGGTGAGGACTGCATCTACACCTTGGTCGGCTAAAGTTAGATATCCATTGGTATAGTTTTCTTGGGCGCGACGAAACCCTTCGGAACTTCGTAAAAGTTGGTTTGGGATATTACCCTGAACAATCCCCACTTTCAAGGCTGCTTCTGGTAACTGGGCGATGGGACGGCTATATAAGATAAAACCGATCAGGTGTAAGGTAATTAATAGTCCTGTGGCAATAACCCAGTATTTATTAACGAACCGCAGAGGCGCAGAGAAGCCAGTGCGTTGGTGAGGCAGCGCGGTCTTGGGGGTTTCCCCCATGAGCGACTGCCGAAAGGGTTCCCCGACTTGTAGCAACTGGCGCGACGCAGAGGAAATCTTGGCGTTTTGGCAGTTCGTCCATCCTTCCGCAATTAAACCATTAACAGCAGTGATCGCAGCTGTCACAGTATTAGGCCCAGAGAGTTGTCCCAGATGTACAATTACGAGATTGTGCGGACTTTGAGTGTAAGCAAGGGAACTCCACCACAAAGGCCCCGCACTCCACAGACTCTCTAATCCGCACCAGACGGCTGTACCTATCAATATACGTAGCCACGGTTTATGTTCGTTTAGGCGAACCATCACAGCCGCCCAAATAGTAACGAATATCCCTCCCAAGACACTGATAAATCCCCAACAAAAAAGGGTGATTAACAAGCTTGGCAACCAAGGAACGCCCAACCATGTCATCGGATGAATTCCGGTAATCCAAGATAGGGCGACACCGTGATAACCGATACCCCAGAAGAGAGCAGGGGGAGCAGGGGGGGATTGGTTTTTGCGTTTGGCTGAAGTGATAACTAGCACCCATAAGGGAACTAGGGCAATCCAAGCCAAGAACCAAGCACCTACAGGGGCTACGGTTAGCCCCATTAAAATGCCGCTAGCTAGGGCAATCAAGCAAGGGAGTAAAGAGATAAACCTCTCCCCCTGCCTCCCCTGCAACGCCAGCTCCCCCTGCTTTTTACTCTGCTTCTTCTGCATCGGCAGCATCAGGTGGTACTACTGCCACTCCGATAATGGCGTCATCTTCGTCTAAACGCTGCACTCTGACTCCAGTTGCCGATCGCGATTGGATAGAAATCGCATTCACCGCTTGACGGATGATAATACCGCGATTTGTCACCATCATGATTTCATCATTATCATTGTTGACAATGCGTAGGGTTGCCAACTTGTCTTTGGTTTTGCGGTTTTTGAACTTGGTTGCCATTAAACCCTGACCAGCACGGTTTTGCAGGCGGAACTGGGCAACTGGTACGCGCTTACCATATCCTCCCATTGTAATTACCAACACCCAAGGGCCAACAATGCCACTGCTAGGGACTTCTGCGGACTCTTCATTAGTTTCAGTAATTTCGATATCTTCTATTTCAATTGCTTCGATTGTTTCGATATCTTCTGTTTCGGCTTCTGTAACTATATCCAAAGTTTCAAGAATTGCTGCGGGCAGAATATCCATACCCACGAGTTCATCTTTATTTTTGAGTTTCATGGCTTTTACCCCACGAGTCGCCCTACTTAAAGGACGCAGTTGTTCGTGGTTGCACCGAAAGTTAATCGCCATTCCGTTACGAGAACCAATGATTACACTGTCCTCTACTCTGGCGCGTCGCACCCAGCGCAGTTGGTCGCCTTCTTCTAAGGAAATGGCAATCAAACCATTGGCGCGAATATGACTAAATGCTGCCAATTCGGTTTTTTTGATATTACCGCCCTTGGTGAGCATGACCAGATATTCTTCACTGCTAAACTCGTCAACAGGTACAATCGAGGTGATTTTTTCCTCTTTGGGAATCGGTAGCATTTGGACAATTGGTGTCCCTCGGCTAGTACGCGAACTCGCTGGAATTTGATAAGCTCTCAGGCAATAAACAACACCACGCTCACTAAAGAATAAAATACTGTCGTGATCGCAGCAAGTCAAAAAATGCTCAATGGTATCATCATCTTTCACCTTGGCTGCGGCTTTACCTCTGGTAGCACGGCTTTGGGCTTCAAAGGTGTTGACTGGCATCCGTTTGATGTAGCCTTGCTCTGTAACCAGAATTATCGCTTTTTCATTGGCAATTAAGTCGCGATCGTCTAATTCCCCTTCCCCTGGCAAAATTACCGTGCGGCGGGGTGTGGCAAAGTTAGTTTTTAGTTGCGCGACTTCGGTTTCAATGATTTCTAGCACTCTTTCCCGACGTGCCAAAATATCTTGCAAATCGGTAATTTTCGCTTGTAATTCCTCGTGTTCCAAACGAATTTTGTCTGCTTCTAAGGCAGTCAACCGCCGCAATTGCATCTGCAAAATCGCATCTGCTTGCACTTCCGAAAGTCCGTAAGTTGTGATTAATTCGCCTTTGGCTGTGGGCGCATCGGGAGCATGGCGAATCAAGACAATAATTGGATCTAAATGAGACAGGGCAATTAATAACCCTTGCAAGAGATGGTCGCGTTCTTCGGCTTTCCGCAGTTCGTAGCGGGTGCGTCTGGCAATAGATTCGATCCGGAAATCCAAGAAGACGGTTAAGAACTGCTTTAGAGTGAGTACTTGGGGTTCGCTATTCACCAACGCCAGCATATTTGCGCCAAAGTTGGCTTGCAGTGGTGTTTGCTTGTAGAGGTTATTTAGAACGACGCGGGGATAAGCGTCACGCTTGAGTTCTATGACAACTCGCATCCCGTCGCGATCGCTTTCATCCCGGATATCTGCGATGCCCTCTAAACGCTTCTCGTTCACCATTTCGGCGATTTTTTCAATCAGCGCCGCTTTATTGGTTTGATAGGGCAATTCGGTGATGATAATTGCTTCTCTGTCTGGCCGTCCCCGTTGTTCAACGGTTTCAATGTTAGCGACACCACGCATGGTAATGGAACCACGCCCGGTAGTGTAAGCTTCACGAATGGCAGATGTCCCCAAAATTTGCGCCCCAGTCGGAAAGTCTGGGCCGTGGACATACTGCATTAATTCGAGATCGGTGATTTCTGGATTGTGGATTACAGCCACCAAAGCATCAATCAATTCGCCCAAATTGTGCGGCGGAATGTTGGTTGCCATACCCACGGCAATTCCAGACGAACCGTTGAGCAACAATTGCGGAATCCGCGCCGGTAGCACTGTCGGTTCTTGCTGGGAACCGTCGAAGTTATCAGCGAAATCTACGGTTTCATACTCGATGTCGTGGAGTAGACCTGCGCTAGTTAAAGCTTGTAAGCGACATTCTGTGTACCGCATGGCGGCTGGCGGATCGTTGTCTACCGAACCGAAGTTACCATGTCCGTTAACTAGGGGCGATCGCATGGAAAAATCCTGCGCCATCCGCACCAAGGCATCATATACTGCTGTGTCACCATGAGGGTGATATTTACCCAACACTTCCCCCACCACACGGGCGCATTTCTTAAACGGGCGATCGTGGAGCAGACCTAGCTCGTGCATTGCGTAGAGAATGCGACGATGCACAGGTTTTAGACCATCCCTGGCATCTGGCAACGCCCGACCCACTATCACGCTCATGGCGTACTCCAGATAAGATTGCGACATTTCAGTTCGCAAGTCTATCGGGATAATCCTCTCCTGTGAGGTTGTCATAACCTAAAAATCTCCAAAAATCGTAGATTTTAGCTTGTTTACTCAACAAAGCGCAAAATTATTCTAAATTGCTCTTGAATAATTGCCATAATTTGATACAATTCTAGCATATATTGCCTATTTTTTGCCTGGAAAGCTAACCCAAATATCTAGTTAAAATAGAGTATAATAATTTACATTTTATAATCTCTACCTAATTAACAAGAGCAGTGAACTAAAAGCTTGCTTAGTGCAAAATTACTTAATTTGAAAGATGGCGAGGTAAATTTAAGGCAACAATCTAAATTGGCTTTATAGCTCTTACTTTTATAACCGTTATTTATTAGATTTGTCACTAAATAAGGTTTGAAAAATTAAACCATAGTTGATCATTTCTACTTAGACAAAGAGCAGAAATGGATAAAGCCTTCTAATATGTAATCAAAAGAACACTCGCAGAAATTGGTATCAGAATCAACAGGCTATTTTCACGTAAAGGAGAGCAAATTTTGGCAGCAGTTCGAGTTCGCCAGCATGTTAATCCACTTGGTAAAAAGTATCAAACACCAGCAAGTCCCCAAGACTTGGAAAAAATTTATGCAAAGCCAAATCAACCGCTACATTTAGATATTGGCTGCGCTAAAGGACTATTTTTGTTAAATATGGCCAAAATAGAACCCAACTGGAATTTTCTCGGCTTGGAAATTCGGGAACCTCTGGTGGTGGAGGCGAATAAGTTACGTTCTGAGTTAGGTTTGACAAACCTGCACTACTTATTTTGCAATGTGAATAATTCACTGCGATCGCTGTTATCTTGCCTCCCTCCAGGAAGTTTACAACGCGTTACAATTCAATTCCCCGATCCTTGGTTTAAAACTCGCCACGCTAAACGTCGTGTAGTGCAACCAGAACTAGTGGCAGAATTAGCTAATTATCTTGCAGTTGGGGGAGTTGTATTTCTGCAATCAGATATGGAATTTGTTGCTGTAGAAATGCGCGATCGCTTTGCTGCTCACCCAGCTTATCAGAAAGTGGGTACGGGAGAATGGTCAGTAGAAAACCCGCTACCAGTTGCCACAGAACGGGAAATAGGTACGCAAAAAAAGGGTGAGCCTGTTTATCGAGCTTTGTTTGTCAGGCGAGAAGTTATGAATGAGGGTTAGTGGCGCATAACCTTTTTGTAAACATAAATAAATTTATGGTGAGCAATAAAAAATAGTGATGACGGAATTGCCGTTACTAAAAATGAAAATTTCTTTGAGAGAACATATGCGTAAGGGCACAATAGTTGTGCCCCAACAATGAACTGTATTCCCCAGATGCGAAAATTGCTGTCACCGCTTAAACTTCTAGTAAAGGAAGGGTAACGGTAAAGGTTGTACCGACTCCAACTTGACTATTGACTACAATCTCGCCCCCGTGTGCATCAACACACTTTTTGGTGATCGCTAGCCCCAAGCCAGTACCTGGAATGGCTCCAACATTGTCTGCACGCCGGAAAGGCTGAAACAGCCGCTTTTGGTCTTCTTGAGGAATGCCAATTCCCCAATCTTGAATTCGGAAAGTTACTGTTTTTTCCTGAGCAATTACTTCAAAGCGCACTATCCCGCCCGGCAGTGAATACTTAATAGCATTGCTCAGTAAATTGCCCAAAATGTGCCGCAGCAGGCTTTCATCCCATAATGCTTCGTCTAATTTCCCAAAACTGGTAAACACCAAAGTTAGATGTTTCTCATTTGCCATTAATCGAACTTCTTCGACCATTTGGCGGCAAAAAGCTTCTAAATCTAAGCAGATGAGTTCATACCCCAGCCTACCAGAATCGGCTCTCCCGATGAATGTAACTTCATCTAATAACTGTGCCATGTTTTTAATCGCCGAGCGAATCATTTGTAAATGATTCAGTTTTTTCTCTTTGGTCAATCTTTCATCTTGATTTTGTAGCAATCCAGCAGCTAAGAGAATAGTATTTAGGGGATTGCGGATATCATGGGAGAGCATTGAGACAAATTCAGATTTGAACTGGTTGAGTTCATTGGCTTTTACCAGTTCCGCAGTTCGTTCTTCAACGCGGGTTTGTAACGTTTCATTGACTGTGCGTAATGATTCTAAAACCTGCTTACGCTCGATCGCATAACGCAAAGAGCGAACCAACACATCTACATTTACCTGTCGCTTGACTAGATAATCTTGCGCCCCCTGCCGCACTGCCTCAATTGCCAGTTCTTCATCATTTGTATTGGTTAGCACAACAATCGGTATGCTTGGCGCTTGACCAATTAGAGGAGGTAGAGATGACAATCCTTGACTGTCAGGTAGAGTTAAATCTAATAAAATAACATCATAATTAGATTGACTTAGTTCCTGAAGTGCTTCGCCCAATCGCGTCACATGAACCAGAGTAAACTCTTGGGACTGGGCTTGCGTCAGAAACTCTTGCAACAACCTAGCAGAAGCTAGGTTATCCTCAATTAACAAGATTTTTACTGAGTAGCTCACAACCATAATCTTCGGGTTTCACCCCCTATTGCTCCTCTATCTTGTCATTAGTCATTAGTCATTAGTCATTAGTCATTGGGCATTGGGCATTGGGCATTGGGCATTAATCAATCATTTTTCTTCCCCTGCTCCCCCTGCTCCCCTCACTCCGATGGTAGCGTCACAGTACAGAGCCAAAAATCTTCAATACTCTTGACGATTTGGAATAGCTGGCTAAGGTTGCGGGATTTAGTGATGTAGCAATTTACATGCAAATCGTAACTATGAAAAATGTCATCCTCATTTTTCGAGGTTGTTAGCACAACAACTGGAATGCGTTTTAGTGCTGGGTCGGCTTTTATTTCTGCCAGCACTTCTCGACCATCTTTTTTAGGCAAGTTTAAATCCAGCAGGATGAGGTCAGGGCGTGGTGCATCAGCATATTCACCTTCTTGATGTAAATAAGCCATAGCATCTATCCCATCCCTGACCGTCACCACTTGGTACGGCACCGAACTATTTTTCAGTGCTTCTTGGATTAAGCGAATGTCAGCTTTATTGTCCTCGACCAAAAAGATGGTTTTGTGTTGTGTTTCTTCCGTTTCTACGCTCAAGTTCGCGTCCTCCAACTGGAATCGTAAAGTAGAAGGTTGCGCCTTCACCTAGTTCTGACTCTACCCAGATCCGCCCCCGGTGACATTCGACAATCTTCTTACAAATCGCTAAACCCATACCTGTACCAGTATATTCATCCCGCGTATGTAAGCGCTGAAAGATTACGAAAATGCGATCGCTAAATTTTGGGTCAATGCCAATACCATTATCCCGAACTGAGAACAGCCATGCATCTTCTATTCTCTCTGCTCCCACATGGATTTGTGGCGGCTCATCGCTGTGAAACTTAATCGCGTTACCGATCAGATTTTGGAATAGCTGCATTAGTTGGGTGCTGTCAGCCATCACAGTTGGTAAGGGATCGTGGGTGATAGTAGCCCCAGTTTCATTAATGCGTTGACGTAAATTGCCCAACCCGCGATTTAAGGCTGTCTCTACATCGTTCATTTGAAATGCGATCGCCTGCATATCCACTTTCGAGTATGCCAGTACGTCATCGATCAACGTCTGCATCAGGCTAACTCCCTGCACAGCGTAGCTAATAAACTCCTGAGCATCTTCGTCAAGTTCTTCGCTATACCGCATCTCCAACAATTGCACGTAATTCACAACTTGATTGAGTGGTTCTTGCAAGTCATGGGAAGCGACGTAGGCAAACTTTTTCAGTTCGGCGTTAGAACGTTCTAAATCCTGCGCTAACTGGGCTAGTTCATCGGCTTGACGCAGCACAATATTAACAATTGCTTTCCGCAGTTCCAATGCTGCTTTAACTTCTACATCTTTCCAAGGTAAAGATGTTAAGCGAACCGTTTCTTTCCAAAGTTCAAATGATTTACGTGGACACAGGCGGACATTTCCTTCTGACTGGCTAACTTCAAATGCCTTATTAGGATCGCCACCCCAATTTACAGTTTGAATTACTTCCGGTCGGAACCACAAAACATAATTCCGCTTGGCGATGGGAATAGCTAACAAACCGCTAGCGACATTTTTAAAGCTTTCGGCATCTGGATAAATATGTGGTAGGGAATCTGTACAGAATACTTCTTCCTCAACATTATTCTTGAGCCATTGAACTAAAAAATTCAGGTCTTCTTCTCTAGGCGTTTCACCAACTACCGTGCAATTTCCCCCAAAACACACAGCTGCGCCTTGAGCGTTACCAAAATCTAAAAGATGCTGCGGATTTTTAACTAAACCATCAATAAAGTTTTCTTCTTGAGACATATATTCAATCAAGATTGATTGAAGGTGTGTCAGATTTATTCGGTGATAGTAGTCTTGGGTTTCTTCTCTCGCTGAGATTTCTGCAAATATTACTCGTCCCAAAAATTCGCAAGCTTTCCGCAATTCGTAGGAAACATATTTAGGGGACTGATGATGGCAAGCAATTAGTCCCCAGAGTTTTTGGTCTTTAATTAAAGAGATAGTAAGCGAAGCACCAACACCCATATTATGTAGGTACTCCATGTGACAGGAAGCAGCACTTCTAAGAATAGAGTTGGTTAAATTAATCGGGCGATCGCTAATTGGATTATTGGCAGGAAAAAGTTTTACTGGCTGAGAATAAGCATCTGGAATGATTCTGATCGAATTGGCAGCAAATAATTTTCTCGCTGGTTTGGGAATATCTGACTCTGGGTAATGCAGCCCTAAGTAAGGTTCTAGGCTTTCTAATTTTTCTTCAGCGATAACGGAACCATGCCCATCATCATCGAATTTATATAACATTACCCGGTCAAATTCCGTTATTTTGCGAACTTCTTGAACGATAACTTGACAAAAGTCACGGAGATTTGCTGTTTTTTCTAATTGATTTATGGAGGCTCTAGCTAGATGATAAAAGCTTAAAAATGGAATGTTTTCTTGAGTAAGAGCAGGTTCTAACTCAAGAATTAAAAATCCTTCGGTATTCCGGTGAAATACTGCATCAAATACTACGTATTCATCACCTTTTTTTCGCACCCAAACTTTGGTGGGATTGATGAAGTCAAGATTTTCTCCGGATAGCCCTGTTTTAATTCTCTCTATTTGAAAGGGATCAAGTAAATCTTCTAGTTTTTTATGTAACATATTTTCGGGAGTAATTCCGAAAATCTTTAATGTATTAGTGCTAACTTGTAATATTTTTAGCTCAGGCTCCTCTAAGACCAACAGGACACCATGAGGCTGGATTTGGCTTGAAATATGAATCGGTGCCTCTTTCAAGCTAATTAAATTAATACCTGGGAATTGTAAGTTCATTTCCATAACGATCCTCCTGTGTTATTCGGGAGCATCAAAACTAGAGTATCTATAATAACGCAGAATCATGAATGTAAAAATTTTATAATTTTCCATTCATCACTTTTACTTAGTATCTAATTTCCCATGCCCTGCTGTTGCGTTTTGCAGCCTTAGTCTCATCTGCTTGCGCTTTTGAAAAGTCTAACAGGCGTTAAAGTTACAGAGCGATAATAAATGTAAAAATCATGTGATTAAACAATTCTGTATATGTGTAGCTATGTTAAGTTTAGAAATGAGTTAGGAGTTAGGAGTTAGGAGTTAGGAGTTAGGAGTTAGGAGTTAGGAGTTATTATTCTTCAAATGCTCCATGCCATTCAATCAAATCCAAGAGTTGAACCACATTCGCAGTTTATAATCATGAGGTGAGAGGGGTAAACCCAAATAAACGGGCATCCAAAAAATAAAAGCAGCCAGAATGATAAAAGTAATGGTGACACCTAGCGCCCGGAGTTGTTGATAATAACTGCGAAGACACTGATCAACAAACCAAGCGATCGCTAAAAATACAAACACCACTGCACACATATAGTGGTAGATAAAAACGCACCTCGTCACTTTCACCCAAGGTAATAAGTTAGCGGCATAATTTATAACTAAATACAAGGCAATCCAAGTATCAACGCTTAGAGTTGCAGGTACAGAAAAACGCTTTTCCTTTACCCAAGGAATTACTGCTTGTGACACCAGCATTCCTACTAAAAATAACATGGCGGCGACACCAAACCACCACAAAAATGGATTGCCCATTGCATGGACATCATAAATCACTTGTCCAGCACCGACAGGCAAAGGCGGGCCCATCACAGGTAAGGGTTCGGTGATACTTTTAGCCGTTTGATAATAATATGCCATTGGCCGAGTCATCAACGGCCATTTGTACCAGGCAGCGCAGTAAGGATGCACGTTAGGGCTATTGCCACCTAGCTGTAAGTGGAACTTTAAAATTTGCTGATGTACTGCAATAAATCCATAAGTTTTATCTAGTTGAAGGTGAGGAATCCAGATAATGCTGTAAATCAAGGCTGGGATAATTCCTAGATAAAAGAGCATCTGAAAAATATTTAGCTGAGTTAGGTTTTGCAGTGGTGTCTGAGATGAAAGAGAATAAGTACTAACTTCTACCTCCTGCCCCCTGCCCCCTGCCTCCTTCGATGAAGAAGATGCAAAAAAGAGTTTGGAGTTAAGAAAAGAATGTATTAAATGGATTGCCCAAGCTGCTACCCAAATGAGATAAGCACCTGAGAGGAACCATAAACCGTTCCACTTAGTACCGACTGACGCACCAAAAGCAATACCAGCAAAAACTAACCAAAAAGAACGTCGCCGATTTTGGTTATCTAATGCTAATAATAAAAACCAGTGTCCTAATAAACCAAAGATGACAATATAAATATTACTTAAAGCATAGCGAGACTCAACTAGAAAGATGCCATCACAAGCTGTAAACAAACCTGCAAGCAGAGCAAAGCTACGACGATAACTCAACTGATAAGCGATCGCAGCTACAACTAAAGGGATAAATGAGCCAGTAAAGGCATTAAACCAACGATAAGTCCAAGGCGATCGCAATGATCCTGTTAATCCATTTACCGTATCGTGCCCAAAAGGAATGTGACTACCAATCCAAATGCCGATGCCGATCATATATTGACTTAGCGGCGGATGAGCATTAAAAAATGGGGTATGCGTGAGATAGTTATTACCGAATTTGGCAAAGTAAACTTCATCAAATACCAGAGTGTTGAATCGCTCTAGTCCCCAAAACCTTAAGGCGAGTGACAGAATAAATACACTCACCATCCCAATTCGGAACCACTTTTTAGTCATTTGTCATTAGTCACTCGTACTGAGCGAAGTCGAAGTATTTGTCATTGGGCATTGGGCATTGGGCATTGATACTCGGCGATGAGTCTTTGATACTCGTGAATGAGTCTTTAATACTCGCCGATGAGTCTTTGAACTCCACTCCCTTGCTCCCCTACCCTCTGCTCAAGAACTGCTCCCCTGTTTTCCCTCCACTCTTCAGGTGCATCTAGTTGAAACAGGAGTAATTCAATATTGTAATATTTGTTTGTCCGTCCCACTGGTTTCATACCCAATCGTTCTGTTACACGGATTGAAGCATAATTTTCTGGGTTTACTACGGCATAAATCACTGGCAAGTTCAGGACACTAAATCCGTAATTGAGCATAACTCGCCCTGCTTCTGTTGCATACCCTTTACCCCAAGAAGCTCGCCTCAAGTGCCAGCCTACCTCATAATCTTGAGTGGGTAAACCATGTTTGTCGGGCAATTGTTTGAGAATGATAGTTCCTACAATTGTTGTAGTTTCCTTTTCGACAATTGCCCAATATCCAGTACCATTGTTGCGTCGGTGCGAACGCTCGATATTGTCAATCAAACGCTGACGCTGTGACTCAACACTTGTAACCAGAGAAGCTTTACCAAGAAAGTGCGTAACTTCGGGGTCACTGTAAATTACAAAGGCTTGCTCGGCATCGCGTTCGGGTATCCAACTGCGAATAATCAAGCGTTCCGTTTCCCAAAGATTTGTCATCTTGCTTTTGACTAAGCTAAATTGCCATTCTGCAAAATACTAAGATACTTATGGTTGAGCAGTCAAAAGTTTTGTAGACAATTAGACAAACAAAATATGGCGATCGCTATGCTATTGGCAATTATCCAGAAGTTTAACTACCGTTGGCTATGCGACCGCAAATTCTGAATCTTTCCGCAGTTCTTCAGACCGAAATCCCAATACAATCCGATCCTTCGGCACACCAGCCCTAACTAATTCTGTTGCTACCCCCTCTTCAGTACCATCACGTTGAATCCAAATTTTGCCATCAATAATATCAATGTGAATCAAACAGCCGTGAACGCGACGAGTCACAGTAGGAGATAAATCATAGGCTGGTTCTCTTCCCAAAATCATCAGCAAGTAACGGTCTTGTTCGCCGTCGAAAACTGTTTCAAATTGAATATTGCCAATGCTGAAAGGGATTTTTGTATGCTCAATCAGAATATTCCGAATTAATTGCCTGTACTGCTCCAAGGTATCCATCTAAAAATAACCTCTTGCTCTAGTTGAAATACAACGATATAAACTTTGTAATCCTCTATCAAAAGTTTAGCAATTGGTTCATCAAAGATATCGGCGTATACTTCGTCACGAACAGCGAGATAGAGGACGCGTTCGGGATTGGTTCTAGTCATCACAGAGCGGTATGCAAGATATTGTCCCAGCGCCTGTTCGAGATCAGTCATGTCCGATACACTGCGAAACGTTTTAATCTCAACGGCTATCTGCTGTCCTTCCTTTTCAGCAGCAATCAATTTCTCTGCACCCAAGTCAACATACATATCCCTTTTTCCCCACTTCAAATGAAATGGATCGTCGGTAATCGTCCAGCCATCTTTGATTAGGGCATTTTTGACGTTCTGGTGATAGCGGTCTTTAGCTGGCATAAATTACTCGAATTACGAATTAGTACCTTCGACTTTTGCCACTTCCAGCATTGTCTTTAAAACCGAATCTGGATTCAGACTAATTGAGTCAATTCCTTGTTCAACCAAAAACTGGGCAAATTCTGGATAGTCGCTGGGTGCTTGTCCACAAATGCCGATTTTGCGATCGCATTTTTTCGCTGTTTCTATGACCATTTTCACCATTCGTTTTACAGCAGGACTGCGTTCATCAAACAATCTGGCTACCAACGCCGAATCCCTGTCTATCCCCAATGTAAGTTGAGTTAAATCATTAGAACCAATCGAGAAGCCATCAAATACCTCAGCAAATTCCTCAGCCAGAATAACGTTACTGGGCAACTCGCACATCACATAAACCTGCAAGCCGTTAACACCCTGCTTTAAACCATTTTTTGCCATCTCTGCTAAAACCAACCGCCCTTCATCGGGAGTACGACAAAACGGAATCATCGGGATAACATTCGTCAAACCCATTTCTTCCCTTACTCGGTTGATGGCATGACACTCTAGGGCAAAAGCTTCTCTGTAGCCTTCATCGTAGTAACGCGCCGCCCCCCGCCAACCCAGCATTGGGTTTTCTTCATGGGGTTCAAACTGTCGCCCACCTAACAAATTGGCATATTCATTACTTTTGAAATCTGACATTCGGACAATTACTGGTTTAGGATAAAATGCCGCCGCAATTCTACCGATGCCTTGGGCTAATCTATCTACAAAATACTGGGGTTTATCGTCGTAAAGTGCGGTAATTTCAGCAATTTTAGCTTTGGCAAATTCATCTTTTAACAAATTATAGTGAATCAACGCCATTGGATGAATTTGAATTTGGTTAGCGATGATAAATTCTGTCCGCGCTAAACCTACGCCATCGTTGGGAATTGCCGATAAACTCAGTGCTTCTTGGGGATTACCCACATTCATTAAAATTTGAGTACGGGTGCGAGGTAAGTTCTGTAAAGGAACTTCTTCCACTTCAAAAGGTAATAAACCTGCATAAACTTTTCCCTCTTCCCCTTCAGCGCAAGAAATTGTTACCTCTTGGCCAGGTTTTAAGATTTCCGTCGCATTGCCGCATCCCACGATCGCAGGTACACCCAATTCTCGCGCAATGATTGCTGCATGACACGTGCGACCACCAGAATTGGTAACAATTGCACTGGCGCGTTTCATAATTGGTTCCCAATCGGGGTCAGTTCTCTCTGTTACTAAAACTTCCCCAGGTTGAAACTGTTCGAGTTTCTGAACATCTAAAATTAGGCGTGCTTTTCCTTGACTAATAGCTTCTCCAATCGCGCGTCCGGTAACAAGAGGGATTGGAGATTGGGAAGATTTTTCCCCATTCCCTATTCCCCATTCCTTATTCCCCAAAACCAACCGATAACTCCGCAGTACATTTCCCGTCTTTTGCGACTGAACAGTTTCAGGACGCGCTTGCACAATAAAAAGTTGATTAGTAATTCCATCTTTTGCCCACTCGATATCCATTGGAGTGGAAATACCGTGGACTTGGGAATAATGGTCTTCAATTAAACACGCCCAATTTGCTAGTTGTAAAATCTCTTCATCACTCAGGGCAAATTTACCTCTTTCGCTGGGTGAAACAGACACATTTTTCGTAAATTTTGAACCGTCATCATAAATCATTTTAAGTTCTTTACTGCCCAATTTTTTATCGATAATTGGGCGGAAACCAGCTTTTAAAGTTGGTTTGAAAACATAGTATTCATCAGGATTAACAGACCCCTGGACAACATTTTCGCCTAAACCGTAGGCGGCTGTAATTAATGCCGCATCCTTAAATCCGGTTTCTGTGTCAATGGAGAACATCACCCCAGAGGTTGCTAAGTCAGAACGCACCATTTTTTGCACGCCTACAGCTAGAGCAATGCTAAAGTGATCAAATCCTTTGGTGTGGCGATAAGAAATAGCGCGATCAGTAAATATGGAAGCAAAGCATTTATGGCAAGCTGCTAAAACTCCTTCAGCGCCGACAACGTTAAGGTAAGTTTCCTGCTGTCCAGCAAAACTAGCGTCTGGAAGGTCTTCGGCGGTGGCGCTAGAACGAACTGCAACATCTGTCTCTGCGTTGTATCGTTCACACAAGCTCTGGTATGCTGTAGCGATCGCCTCTCGCAATTCTACAGGAAATGGGGTGTGGATTAATAGCGATCGCGCTTTTTTTCCCCGTTCTCGTAAATTTTTGACATCTTCAACATCCAAGTCAGCAAAGAGTTTGCGTAGCTTTGCTTCTAACCCTGCTGATTTCATGAAATAACGATAAGCGTAAGCAGTGGTGGCGAATCCTGTAGGAACATTAATCCCTTTGGGCGTTAGCTGTTGAATCATTTCGCCCAGCGAGGCATTTTTACCACCAACTACCGGGATATCAGCAATACCAACTTCATCAAACCACAAAATGAGCGATCGCTCTTGAGAAGATGGAGATAAAGTGCTTTTAGATACTGTAGCCATAATTACCTTTTAAATTTATATTGAGTTTGTAATTGCGTAATCGGTAGTATATTTTTCCCATATTCAATTTTAGATATTACAGGTAGTCGCGTGATTTTGGGTTGTGCAATTAAATACCAAACTATAGTCTATAAATAACAATTATTCGGGATAATGGCTGTATTGTAATACCGGATGCAATGCACAATGACACAACTAGAACGACTGCTGAAAATGGCAGAAGATGAGCTAACTGAGTACAGCACTGATGCCCGCAAAATTGAAAAACTACGGCGTAAAATCGGTTTATCAGTATCCGCAGCCGAACAACGACAAGTCAAAGAGGCATTACTTGCCATTAAGCAATCTTCTAATATGATTAGTCAAATTGTAGAAGAACAAAGACAAGCAGCAGCTTTACCATTTTGGGGAATTGCTGGATTGGGTTTGTTATTCGGAATTTCTTTAAATCAACCCATAGGTTTATTAGCCGCTATAGTTGGAACTGTATTAGCTTTTAGAATTCAGAAATGGGGTTGGCAATTGCAGGCAAGGAGTCTATTGTTACAAACATTGGAAGATATTGAAGCGCGTATTGCCCAACCGAATAAGTAACAAAACAGATCCACTTTATAGAGAGAATGTTTTTATGGATGTGTATCTTAAAATACAAAAAACTCGACTAGTCACTTAATTGGCACCTCGTAATTACTTAACAATTCCTTTGGGATCACCATAGCAAAAAAAATTAGATATTGGATTTGATTCAGATATTTATTCATATGGTTTGCGTGCAATGAATGCTGTATGACCTTTTGACAGAAGGTATTGGCCATAACTACGCGTTGTTTCAAATCCAAAGCCCACGCGCTGGAGTTCACTTTCACAAGTTGACTAAATCCTGGTGTTGGTCAATAGGTGCGTAGAGAGAGTGAGGCGATCGCTTGCATCCGGGTAATGAACTTGACTCCGAGCCACGAGTTCTTAAATCTTGGTTTGATGCTTTTCCAGATGCAGCGTTCGCTTGGTCTGAGTCTTTAAAACTCGATTACACTCTATAAGTAATTTTTTGCCCCTTTTGAGACTACAAAAAAGGCTTACCTAAGCAATAATACTGACTAAATCACCGCTCTGGATTGTGTAATCAGTTAAAAGTTGACTACCAAAGGTGCCATCTCCATTAGAGAGATAGACTTGAGCCGTCAGGAACTCGTCAACAGCATATGCACCTTTTTCTTGACGAATAAAGTCATCTTTGCCATCGCCGTTATAGTCTCCTACAATCAGATTGGTGAAGTCACCGCTCTGGATTGTGTAATCAGTTAAAAGTTGACTACCAAAGGTGCCATCTCCATTAGAGAGATAGACTTGAGCCGTCAGGAACTCGTCAACAGCATATGCACCTTTTTCTTGACGAATAAAGTCATCTTTGCCATCGCCGTTATAGTCTCCTACAATCAGATTGGTGAAGTCACCGCTCTGGATTGTGTAATCAGTTAAAAGTTGACTACCAAAGGTGCCATCTCCATTAGAGAGATAGA